>JAEUUE010000060.1 GCA_016787605.1 Cyclobacteriaceae bacterium | reverse complement strand
CTACATTTTAAATTGGCTATTCTGCATTTTACATTTTCTCCGCGCTATCCATGAGCTAATTACAGCCACAAAGGTGCGGGGGGTCCTGGTACGATAGTTTATAGCCGTAGGCTATGGACCATGGACTATTGACCATCGACTATGGACCCTACTAGCCCACCCGAATCTCCAGCAGTTCATCCAATCGGAAGTGTTCCAGGGCGGCGGCCTGAACCTCCTTTGGCGTCATGCGCATCAAATGATGGAACATGCGTTGGTAATAGTCGCCGGGAAGCCTGAACTCGTGAATGCCCCGGATCCTTTCCGCCACGGCAAACAATGTCGCGTTGTCGGATTGCCAACTCCCGATGAAGTAATTGCGGGCCACCGCTAACTCATTTTCAGAAACGGGTTCTTCCTGGAGTTTGGCGATCTCCTTCCGGATTTCTTCAATTGCCCGATCGGTGTTTTGCTGGTTGACCTCGGCGCTGATCACCCAGTAGCTGGCCTGCTGGAAGTGCTGCATGGCGGAGTAGATGCCGTACGTAAGCCCTTTTTCTTCCCGGATATTCTTCATCAATCGCGAACCGAAGAAGCCCCCCAGGATATGATTGACCATCACCGCATCGTAGTAAGTGGCTGAATCTTCCTTCCGGGCACAAAGCTTACCCAGTCTTATAGAGGCCTGTACGCTTCCCGGTTTGGTCAACGAACGGGATTGCCCAAGGGTGATTGGAGGAGACTCGACGAGGGGAGGTTGCTCACCGGGGAGCGCAAAAAGGGTCAGCAGGTGATCAAGTTCCTGGCTGGCAAGAGGCCCTATCAGGTACGCCGCGTGAAGCTGAACGTGAGCGTGGAAGAAGGCGCGCAGTTGTGCGGAAGTTATGAATTGGGCATCCTGCTCTTCCGTCGAATTTCCGTAAGGATGCTTCGGTCCAAAGAGGGCCTTGCGAATCTCCCGGGAAGCCAGGAAGCTGGTTTTCTCATTGTTGACCCGCAAATTCTGCACGAACAATTCCTTTTCCTGGCGCAGCTCCTCTTCGGGAAACGAGGGTTCCCGGATCATGTCCAGGAGAAGTTCTGCTGACTGAAAAAGATTCTTGCGGAGTACATACAGGGACAGGGTGACAGTGTCAAATCCTGCCATTACCTCAAGGTGGGCACCCAGTCTCTCAAGGGCTTCAGCCAATTCATAAGAGGTCCTGGACAGGGTACCTTTTCTCAGCAAATGCGCGGTAAAGTGACTTACGCCGCTGGAAGGCTCATACCATTTCCCGGCCTTGAATACCAGGTCAAGCTTGACCACTTCTTGCTGCAGTCCCCGGAAGACAAAAAGGGGCTGGCCGCCCGGAAAGTGAAAAATCTCCGGCTGTATTAGCGAATAATCAGTGGATAGAGAAAAGGGCGGCGCCTGCGTTCGGTCAAGGATCATTGATCGGTAGGCGCCTCCTCCTTGACTTTCTTCATAAACGTCATGTAGGCCGTAAACCGCAAGGTTTCAGCCAGGGCGTTTTCGCGCTTATTGGTCGGCACGAGATAGGCAATGTCGAGTCCGAATTTTTCAACCCGCGCCCCCACGCCAAACGTGAGGTATTTGCGATCGCCCTTATCCTTTGCCTCATAGAAGTAACCCAGGCGCCCGGAGAAGGTATCGTTGTACCAGTACTCCACGCCAAGGGAGGTGGTGATCTCCCGCATTTCCTCGCTGAATCCGCCAGGTGCATCGGAGAATGATCCGAAGACGCCCGACAACATCGAGGGCGGGGGCGTTTCTTTCACGGAAGGTACCATCAACTTATTGAAGTCAAGAAGAAAGGTAAACGTATTCAAGGGTCCCACCTCCAATTTGTAGGCCCCCCCGATGCGAAGGTTGGTGGGTAGAAAATCAGCGTTGTTCTGATCGGAATAGGAGATCTTACCGCCCAGGTTGGTAATGGTGGCGCCGAGGGAAAGACTGGAATTTTTCCAGGTATAAGGTTTGGTGTAATAAAAACCCATGTCAACGGCCACGGAATTACCGGGGCTGGCGTCAAAGGCGTTGGTTGACAGATAGCCGGTGAGGTTGGAGTGGATGTAGCGCAAGGCGCCCCCGATGCTGATGTGTTCGGTGAGCAAACGGGAATACGTTACATCAAAAGCAAACTCCCGGGGATTGTATCGGCCCAACAAATCGGCGGGATCGGGCCCCTGGTTAAACTGCACTTCGCCCAAGTCAAAATACTTCATGGACATGGCTACCACCTGCCTGCGGTCAATTCGGTAAAACCCACTCAGGTAAAAGATGTACATGTCATTGATGATCTTTCCGAGCCATGGGGTATATGAGGCAGATACTCCATAATCTTTATCGATGAATACCAGTTTGGCAGAATTCCAGTAGGCTGAATTGGCATCAGGACTGCTGGCCACACCGGCATCTCCCAGTGCTGCGGCGCGGGCGTCAGGGGTGATTCCCAGGAACGGGACGGCCGTGGTAATCACGCGGTTTGTGCTATCCTGCCCCAGGAGTGATGACCCCGACCCGACGGTCTGGGCCTGCACGACACCGAGGTGAAGAACAGCTAGTAAAGCCAACGCTAACTTGTTCATAATCAACTTCTAAGGGCTAAAGATAATCAATTGACCAAAATAACCTTTGCTATTCGTTCGTTTTTCGTCCCATCCAGGAGAGAACGTACCGTGAGCTTCATCAGGTATAGCCCCCCGGCTAATTTGTTGCCGTCCGGCGTGGTCCCATCCCAGGGCGGCAAGTCCACTTGATACGTGCTTCCCCCGATAAGGTAAGTGTTGGTCATCACCACCTTCCCCATACGGTCAAAAACGGTTACCATCGCCTCAAGATCTTCTCCCGGTCGGTTGTGCTTAAAATGAAAAGTGGTGGATGAGGAGAACGGGTTGGGATAATTCAGCCATTGCTCAATCAGGATTCCGGAAGCGTCGGAGACAACAAAGTTGACGGAAGCCGTTGACGTGTTACCGTAAATATCAGTGGCTCGGAGCGTCAAGGTGTGAGTCCCGGGTTTCAGGTGCTCGATCGGATAATCCACCCTGCCTCGCTCGTACGTATCGGTATCGGCGGTGTAATAAGCGTTCAGTCGAAGGGTAAGGGTGTCATCCAGGATAGCGATGATGTCGTTTTGCGGATCGAAGCTGGAAATATCGATTCCGCTTTCATCTGAGAGCAGGGCTACGATCCGGCTGCTGGTCCCGGTTAATCCCCCGCTTACAAAAGTAGTATCACCCATGTAGAGTTCGATGTCCGGACCGGCGTTCTCATGACCGGAGTCTGGCTCCGTATCACCGACCTTGATATTCCTTTTGCCTCCCAAGGCCTCTTCCCCGGTAGTACGACCGTAGGCATAGGCATTGAGCGATCCCTTTCCTACGAGGGGATCCATTCCGGAAGGCAGGATAAAGACGGCCTCGAATTGTCCGGACTGGACTGTCGCCTGGCCACGAAACAGCGCATTGTCATTCAGTTTGTAGTGGAATGCTGGATTCTCATCGCCCAGCGTGGAGTATTGATTCGGCTTGTCGAACAAGGCCAGGATCGCCTTGCCACTGAACTGGGAGTCAATGGCACCCTCCTTGAGCACCGTTCCCCTTACGCGGACCGTACTCAGTGCTTTCAGGGTATCTGACCCGGAGGTAAGATTCGTCACTTCATCGAAGACGATCTCCCCGGAACCGATGGGTGGCATCATGGAAGGATCGCCCAACAGGATAAAATTGCGATTGCCCACTCCGCTCATGCTGTTGTTCTTGGTGAGACGGAATACAGCACCCCAATTTTGCAGGCGGCCATTCTTCCGGGTGAAGAGGCTTTGATAAAAGGCGTTGTTCAATGTGAAGTTGGTGCTCGAGTAAACGGGTCGCGAGGTGGTAACCAGCCCGATCATTCCCGAATTATTTCGGAACAATCCCAGTTCAGCGGACGAAATAAGGCCGGGATCGTCATTTCTTCCGAACTCGCACGTAGCCGTCACGAGGAATGGGTAGCGTTTCCCCGGCTTCCACTCATCGAATGAAACCTGGTCCACCATTCGCTCCTGCATCCATTGAAGTTCACTGCCGTGCCCGGTAAAGTTGATGATTCCAACACCTTCGTTGATCGCTTGCGTAAGTGCGTTACGTGCCTGAACGGAGTAGGGTCCGCTGGAGGTGTTGGTCTGTACAAACGCATCCAGGTAGACCTTGGCGATGTCAATCTCCGGATGAAGGGTGTCCAGCTGCGTGGCCAGCTGCTCGGCCTGGCTTTGGTGAAGATTAAAGTCCCCGTCATCGGCGGTGAAGAGTATCCGCTTGCGCCAGGAGCCCAGGTTATTCTCTTCGTAAGCAATAACCTTATTCACCCAATAGGCGGCCTCTTCCAGTTTCTTCACAGGAATACGGCCCACTCCGATTTCCATGGTATGCTGTTCCACGGGGTCCTCTCCCCAGTTTCCCTCCGTATCTTCCAGGAAACCAAAGTAGTCGTCAGAGGCATAGGTTTTCAGCGGGTCAAGGGAGTTTCGTGATTGGTAAATGGGCACGAAGTTCTTGTTGAACGAAAGCTGGTTCTTGTAGTCATACGAACCCCGGCCGAAGAGGAGCACATTTTCAAGCCCGGTTCCATTGTCGTAAAGGTGCTTGACGAAGTCGCGTATGGCAGTAACGTCCTGTTTTCCACCGGAGAATTCATGGTAAACCTGTAACGTGGTGGCGACGGTTACCTGGAGTCCGCTGTGTGACCGCCGGTGTGCGGCAAACCGCTCGGCTTCCGACAGAAATTCAGGGGCCGTGATAACCAGTAATTGTGTGGCCCCCGTTCCCCTCAGGTTTTGCGAAGCAACCGGTCCTTCATAGGAGGGTGCCGGAAAAGATCGGTTAGACACTGCGACATAGGTCCGAAGCTCGGTAGAAGGAGCGGTAAAGCGGGCAACCCCGGAAACGGTAGTGCAGGCATAGATAACCGATTGGGCGTACTGGGTAACGTCCCAAACCGTCACCTCGGGTGTGGCATTGGTTATGGCGTACCGGGTGACCGGTTGTTCCAGGCTTTTCATCGACCGAAAAATGGTTTGGTCACCACTTAGGCCAAGGGAGCGTTTGGTGTGAAGGATCAGGTAATCAAGGTACCCTGTGGAAAGGGTGGAAGTACCCTTGGTGAAGCGGACTTTGATATCCTGGTTGGCTCGGCCGACGGCGCCCACGGCATTGGCGTTAACCTCAATGTCCCCCTGCACTTCGACCCCTAGGATTCCGTAACTGATGTTGGGGATGACGGGCACATTCTGGTTAGCCACCTGGTTATTGTTGATGAAGATCTGAAAGGAAGATGGGTCGTAGGATTGCCCCATCATGCCGGTGAGCAACTCAACCGTTGAGCCATCGACGACATTTCCCTGGTCAAATCTCACGGTGTATTCCGGAGTCGTGCTGAATCGTTCGCCATACCACTTCCTGCCGGAATGAAGAACGTTCGTCAATTCGCTTTCATAATATCCGATGTCGTCAAACTCACTGACGCTGGGATGGGTTCCGCCTTGGTCCGGGATTACACTCAGTCGCCATCCGTTGGCAGCGCCCCCGGTAAGGAAATAGTAATTCTTGTCGTCATACAGATGATTCTCATAGAACGCCTTTCCGCTAGCCGGGTAGATTCCATAACGGTCCGGCCCACGGCCAAAGAAAAGGATATAATCTCCGGGGTCGAGCTTGCCATCGTTTCCATCCACCACCAGGATGGGAAGCTCCTGGAGATCACCGTTGCGCGGCGTATTGGGTTGAGGCAGCATGCCCTCGAGATGGCTGCCGAAGAGCTGGATCTTGGCCGGGTTCTGGCTGGACGGGTTGAACCCAATCCCCTGGAGGGTAGCGTAGTCGATCCGGTAAACGCCGTCACTGGAAACGCTGAACTTGTGCCAGGATCGGCCCGGCAGTGAAAGAACGGACGGCTGGCACCAAAGGGTCCCCGTCAGGAAGGCCAGCATCAGCGTCAGGAATGTCCGCACGTAATCAGAATCTGATCCAGGATTTTAATAACGAAACGGCCACATATGTTAGTATGACAAACGGCATGGCGGCCAGTTGCCACAGGGCCAATAAGAATACGGAAAAGGCGACAAAGGTAAATTTAAGCTCATTTCCGCCCCAGGAATAGGTCTTGAACTTGAGGGCAAACAGTTCGACGGGGGCTACCAGCAGAAAGGAGAAGATGGCCGTGATCATCAGCAGGGAGAAGTCCTGCGAGATCACCACGTCGAACGGCGAAGCCAGGTAGACCAACGAGGTGATGAACAACGCATTGGCCGGCGTGGGTAATCCTACAAAGTGTTCCCGTTGCGTTTCATCGATGTTGAATTTGGCGAGGCGAAGCGCGGAAAAGACCGCCAGGCTGAAAGCCCCATAAGGAATGAACTCATGGGATGATTGTGTATCCAGCATGCGATACATCACCAGGGATGGAAGGACACCAAAACTGACCATGTCGGCCAGGGAATCCAATTCCTTTCCGATCGGTGAGGAGACGTTAAGAGCGCGTGCCGTGAAGCCGTCGAAGAAATCAAAAACACAGGCGACAATGACGTACCAGATGGCATGATGGGCTGGCCCATGAAGTACGCTGACAATCCCCAGGCAGCCGGAGAGCAGGTTGAGGCTGGTGAGTGCGTTAGGAAGGTGTCGAAGCGGGTTCATCCGACAGGGAGTGCACAGAAGGGGTTGGCCACTTTTTCCTCTCCTAACGTAGTCGTAGGTCCATGTCCCGGATAGACCACTACGTCGTCGGGCAAAGTAAAGAGTTTGTAATGAATGCTCGACAGCAGGGTTTCCATGTTCCCGCCTGGCAAATCGGTGCGGCCCACGGATCGATAGAAGAGGACGTCCCCGGCAATCAGCAACTTATGATCAGGAGAATAGAAACCCACGTGCCCGGGGGAGTGACCGGGAAGAAAGAGAACTTCCAGTGATGTCTTACCGATGACCACGTTGACTCCTTCCTTCAGGTAGCGGTCGGGAAGGGACTCCTGGTACCGGCTGAATCCGTAGTTTGGGGCGTAGCTTTTCACGGCTCGCAGGACAGGCTCTTCTACGGGATGCATCCACAGCGGGACCCCGTACTGTTTCTTGACGAAGTAATTGCCCAGCACGTGATCAATGTGTCCATGGGTATTGAGCAGCCACTTGACCGTCAGTCCTTCCTGTGAGATAAAGTCAGTCAAGGCAGCCTGCTCGTCCGCCTCGTAGCAGCCGGGATCAATAATCGCCGCTTCCCGTGTCTCATCGTAGACGACGTACGTATTTTCCTCGAAGGGATTGAACGTGAACGTTTTTACCTGGAGCATGGCGCCAAAGGTACGAGGATTTTGCCATCCGGAAGCGAAGGGAGCGGGGGATAGAAACCTTTTTGTAACTTCCGAGATTCAAATCCATCAGCCATGAAAACTTCCTTGTTTCGCGCAACGATTGCGATACTCATGCTTGTTGTGCCTTTCGCCTGTGGGCCGGAAAAACCGAAGAAACCCACGGCCTATTCCATCGCCCAGTTGATGGACATCGTCCAGATTACCGGCGGCTCCTTTTCTCCGGATGACCGGAAGATCATGATCAGCAGCAAGTCCACCGGGATTTTCAACGCGGTGGAGATTGATATCGAAAGTGGAACACAGAAACCCCTGACCGCTTCCACCGATAACGCCATATTTGGACTCTCCTATTTTCCGGGCGATCAGCGCGTCATATACACGAGTGATCAGGGAGGTAACGAAATCAACCATTTGTACGTCCGCGACCTCGATGGGTCTGTGACCGACCTTATCAAGGATTCGACGGCTAAGGCGAGTTTTGCCGGATGGAGCTACGATAAGAAGCTGTTGTACTACGTCTCAAACAGCCGGGATAAGCGATACTTCGATCTGTACAATGTCCAGGTTCAATCGGGGGAAAAGAACATTTACCCCAGCACCTTGCTGTACAAGAACGAAAAGGGCCTGAACCCTTCGGCCATCTCCAACGATGACCGGTACATCGCCTTGAGCGAGTCAATTACGACCAATAATTCCAACATGTACTTGCTTGATGTTCAAACCGGGAAGGTCCAATTGCTTTCGCCGCATGAAGGTGATGTGAACTACAACCCCCAGTATTTCAGCCTGGATGGCAAGAAGCTGTTCTACACGACAAACGAAGGAAGCGAGTTTACCTACCTGTCCAGTTATGACATCGCTACCGGAGAGAAGAAGAAGGTGGAGGAGGCCAATTGGGATATCATGTTCGCCAATATCTCCAGGAACGGAAAGTACCGGTATGTGGCCATCAATAATGATGCGCGAACCGAGATCAGGATCTATGACGAATCCGCCGGGGGAAAACAGTTGTCCATTCCCGGGCTGCCCGAAGGAGACATTACCGGCGTGAACATTTCGGACAGCGAAAAGATGATGTCCTTCTACGTGAGCAGCTCCAAGTCGCCCAGCAACCTGTTCGTCTACAATTTTGAAACCGGGGCCGTCAAGCAGTTGACCAACACGATGACCAAAGAGATCAACCCTGACGATCTGGTGGCAGGTGAGGTCATCCGGTTCAAGTCATTTGACGGAATGGAGATCCCCTGTTTGCTGTATAAGCCCAAAGGTCTGGCCGAAGGGGAGAAAGTACCGGCCTTGCTGTGGATTCATGGCGGTCCCGGCGGGCAAACCCGGTTGAATTATTCTGCGGCGCTGCAGCACCTGGTCAACCATGGTTATGCTGTCCTGGCGGTCAACAACCGGGGCAGTTCAGGCTATGGAAAAACTTTCTATGCCGCCGATGACCGCAAGCACGGCAACGAAGACCTCCGCGACTGCGTCGAGGCGAAGAATTGGCTGGCACAGCAGCCTTATATTGATGGGGATAAGATTGGCATCTATGGGGGTAGCTACGGCGGCTACATGGTGATGGCGGCGCTTGCTTTTACGCCGGAAGAATTCAAGGTCGGCGTGAACCTGTTTGGAGTGACCAACTGGATTCGAACGCTGAAAAGCATCCCGCCCTGGTGGGAGTCCAACCGCAAAGCCTTATATACGGAGTTGGGTGATCCCTTCACGGCCGATTCGGTAGCCCTCTATGCCAAGTCGCCGTTGTTTCATGCGGAGAAGATCACCAAGCCCTTTATTGTTCTCCAGGGCAGTAATGACCCCCGGGTGCTCCAGGTGGAGTCGGATGAAATCGTGGCCGCTGCGAAGAAGAACGGTGTTCCTGTGGAGTATGTCATTTTCCCTGACGAGGGGCATGGGTTCGTGAAGAAGGAAAACAACATCAAGGCTTCCGAGGAAGTATTGAAGTTCCTGGACAAGTACCTTAAAGGTGTCGCCCAGTAATTCTCCTAGCGATCATCCCCGGTACAGAGGCTAAGCTCAATATAGTCGATGGCAAAAGCGTCATACGACTGCATGCCTGGGATCTTCTGTAGAATTTCCCACCGAAAGTCGACCTTGCCGTCTTTCAGGAGATAGAGGAGATTGCCGGGAACGGTGATTTCAAGGTGGCCGGCAATGTCGGACCACCGTCCGTCCATGTTGTCGAATTGATCGATGGCGTCGAAGGCCTGCGGAATCTCCTGCCCATCGATGAACAGTTTGATATCGGTATCCGAGCCGCACACCTGGGCATCGCCGTCCTGGATTCCCAGGGTATTGAGCAGAATCCTGGCGCTACCAATCTGCGAAGGCGGAGTGTATTCCATGCTAAACTGAATTTGATGCGTGGAGTTCCCGTTAGGGGCAATGTCCGCCGGGTAAACATCGGTAAAGAACGGGTCGTTGTTTTGCCAGTTCAATGGGAGAGAGGTACCGGCAGGAAGGTAGAGAGCGTGACCCTCTTTGAATCCTTGACCAAAGCCGTCTTTATCACCCAGGAGAAAGGTGGTGCAGACTTGTTCGGTGGCTTGCTTTGTGGCGGGTGCACCCGGAGCTTTTTCCAGCACATCCTGGTTGGGGTCACTGCAGCCGACGAGGAGGCTTGCTGCCAATCCAAGTGATGAGGCAAGGGGGAGCGTTTTCATACCGTGGGGCTTAATTACGGTGTAAAGTTCAGGCAGATGGGTTCGGTGCCTATGGCGAAGTGTGCCACGGAAAGACAGAAGGAGTTGCAGAAATTGCCAATCTGAGTGTCAATTCCCGGGGCGGCATGAAAGATAATGAGCCAGGGACTTTCCTGACGGGTCTTTATCCCGATGGCTTTGGGTGGCAACCTTAGGACAATCCGACTATCGCAATTACGGCTTACCGATCACTATCCAAGAGCCTGCACGCCTTTGACCACGTCAGGCATCATCCGGGTAAACAGATTCTCAATGCCGGCCTTTAGGGTAACCGTTGAAGAAGGACATCCGCTGCAGGATCCTTGCAGCCGGACCGTAACGATGCCGTCTTTGAAGGAATGGAAAGTGATCGCGCCGCCGTCTTGCTCCACGGCTGGACGGATGTACTCGTCGAGGATGGTCTTGATTTGACGAATCGTGTCTGTCTCCTCTTCGGCAACTACCGACTCTTCCTCTTTTTGATCCAGGATCAGCTTGCCGGATTCCAGGAACTTCTGAATGTGGTCGCGAAGAATGCTCTGCACCTCAATCCACTCCACATCGCCCTTCTTGGTAATCGTCACGAAGTTGCTCATGTAAAACACCCGGTCCACGAAGGGGTACATGAACAGTTCCTGGGCCAGGGGGGCGTTCAGGGCGCTGTCCGGGTCCGGGAAATCAAAACTCATCCCTTCGGGAACCAGCATCTCATTCACCACAAATTTGAGGGAATTCGGGTTCGGATTGGACTCCAGGTAGATGCTGATGGGCTTTGGCTGGGCTTGAATCATGGCTTTTTCGATACAGATACAAGAACAAAAGTAAGGGAATTTGGTTCGGCTCCATGCATGGCCCTGGGCTTTAGCCCGGGTGGCCAGGGGCCACATCCAATGGCTTATAAGACGGCCTTCCAAGTCAGGCTGAGCGAAGTCGAAGCCTGACGGGAGGCACTAGGCAGTTGGCTGCTCCAGCGCGTTTTCCCACTTGCTCACCACCGCGGTGGCAATGCTGTTGCCCACCACGTTAGTGGCGCTGCGGCCCATATCCAGCAACGGGTCGATGCCCAGGAGCAGGGCAAGACCGGCTTCCGGTATGTTGAAAGTGGCAAGGGTACCTGCGATTACCACCAGTGAGGCGCGGGGCACGCCGGCAATTCCCTTGCTGGTAAGCATGAGTACGAGCAGCATACTGATTTGCGTCGCCAGCGGAATATCCATGCCATAGGATTGGGCGATGAAAAGGGACGCGAAGGTCATGTACATCATGCTCCCATCGAGGTTGAAGGAGTACCCCAGGGGAAGAACGAAACTTACAATCTTGTCTTTGCATCCGAAGGCTTCCAGTTTTTCCATCGTCATGGGGAAGGCGGCCTCACTGCTGGACGTGGAGAAGGCGAGCAGTGTCGGCTGGCGGACTTTCTTGATCAGATCGACCACGCGTTTACCGATGACGATAAAGCCGGCGATGAACAGGAGGACCCATAGTATCAACAAGGTGAAATAGAATTCGCTAATGAAGATGGAATATGTAGTAAGGATGCCGAGTCCTTGCGTGGCGATAATAGCAGTCATGGCGCCGAACACGGCGATGGGGGCAAGATTCATGACATAGCCCGTCACCTTCAGGATGACGTGGGCGGCCGAATCCATAAACGTGATGATCACTTTCCCGGGCTCGCCGATGGCAGCCGTGCCGATCCCAAAGAGCACAGAGAACACGACAATCTGGAGAATCTCGTTCTTCGCCATGGATTCCACCACGCTGGTCGGGAACACGTGGTAGAGAAATTGCTTGAGCGTAAGTCCGGCGCCGGTGAGCCCGCTGGTGTCGCTGGCATCCGGCAGCGGGAGGTTCATGGCTTCGCCGGGCCGGAAGATGTTGACCATAATCATGCCCAGGAGCAAACTCATCAGCGATGCGCTGACGAACCACAGCAGGGTCTTCCCGCCGATACGGCCCACCGAGCTGATATCACCGAGTTTGGCTACGCCCACCACCAGCGTGGTGAACACCAGCGGGGCGACAATCATTTTGATGAGACGCAGGAAAATGTCGGCCAGGATGGAGAACGGTTCAATCTTCTTGTCGCGGTCGGCCATCACCGAAGCGCGGCGTTTGTTCAGGTCCGTCTTTTGCTTCTCCAGGTTGGTGCGGGTAAGTGTATCAGGGGCCGCCTTCAATTGTGTGTTAAGGTCAGCAACCGCGATCCGGATTTCTTCCAACTGCTGGTTTTGTTCCGCGATGTAGGTCCGGTTCAGCACAAAGCCAAGACCGATACCCAGGAACAGGCACACGATGATATAGAAGGTCAGGCGACTCTTTTTGGGCGGATTGACAGGTTCCATGGTGATTACGTGAACGTAATTATAGGAAAGATTGCGCTAGGAAGATACCCGTTTTCTTTGTTTTATCTTTGATCAAAACGTACGCTCACCATGAAGGCACGGTTCCTCCTTCTGCTGTTGTGGGGCTGCACATCTGATCAGCCGATTGTGGATGTGGATCCGGATCCGCTCTCGGTGACCATCGCGGTCAACGCAAATTTGTCCGGCGAGGAGCCGTTTCAGAATTATGAGGGCGAGTATCAGGCCATCTATGCCATGGGCGCTCGGGGTATACAGACGGCTGCGCCTTGGGCCAGCCTGAATCCGGTGGGCACTACCTATGACCTGACTCCTCTGACCAATTCCTTCTTCGGATTGAGCAAGCTAACCTCGTTGGGATACGAGTTGATTTACCTGAATATTCCCATCATTGCCATCGATACCAGGAGCATGCCGGCAGACATTTCGCATCTCCCTTTTGATGACCCGCAAGTCATCCAGCGTTTCCGGGCGATGCTCGATGCCATTCAGGGTTCTTTGCCTCCCGAAGTACGACTTATTTCTTTCGGCAATGAGGTGGATACTTATTTCAAAGTACATGACACGGAGTGGGCATCCTTCAAGACACTGGTGGAGGATGCCAGGTCTTATTTGAAGGCACTTCGGCCTTCTACCCTCGTTGGAGTGACCACGACATTTGAGGGATGCACGTCCACTTATCCTGCGGAGGTACAGGCGTTGAACGAGAACATGGATTTTGTTTCTCTCACCTACTACCCGCTTTTGGGCAATGGCTTCTTCCCAAAGGATCCTGGGATGGTTACCGAGGACGTAGTCAAGATGGTGACCGCATCCCAGGGAAAGCCCCTGGTGTTGCAGGAGTGGGGCTACCCGTCTTCCGTTGCGCTGGGCAGCAGCGAAGACGACCAGGCGGAGTTTATGACGCTGTCTCTTGATGAGATAAGAAAACAAGGCCCGTCGAAGTTGCTTTTGGTGAGCTTCTTCAAGTACCGGGATTGGTCTCCGGCCTTTGCGTCAACGATCACCAATCAGTCAGTCGGACAACCATTTTATGAATTCATGAGCTCGCTTGGACTTAAACGTCACGATGGAGCACCGAAAAAGTCCTTCGAGATTCTTACGCGGGCACTTCACCCGTAATCACACCCTGGAACACCTGTCCCGCAGCAGGAAATCGGCCATGACGAGAGCGGCCATGGCTTCTACAATCGGTACCGCCCGCGGCACCACGCAGGGATCGTGCCGGCCTTTGCCGCTGACCACCGCCGCCTTTCCTTTCCGGTCTACACTTTCCTGGTCCTGCATGATGGTGGCCACGGGCTTGAAGGCCACATGGAAATAAATGTCTTCTCCGTTCGAAATGCCGCCCTGAATACCCCCGGAATAGTTGGTGCGCGTATGAATGTTTCCCCCTTCAGCGACAAACGGATCGTTGTGTGCCGATCCGCGCATTCGGGTTCCTGCGAATCCGCTGCCGTATTCGAATCCCTTCACGGCATTGATGCCCAACATGGCGTTGCCCAGCGCCGCGTGCAGTTTGTCAAACACCGGCTCGCCGAGTCCCACCGGGGCATGACGAATAACGCCGGTCACCACTCCGCCAATCGTATCGCGGTCAAGACGCACCTGGTCAATCAGGGCAATCATCTTTTCCGCCGTGGCGGCATCCGGGCATCGGACGATGTTGGATTCTGTTTTCGTGAGATCGAGCTGGGAATACGGAGGGGCCTCGATATCACCAACGCGCGACACATAGGCACTGATCTCAACCCCTGCTGTCTGGAGCAACAGCTTGGCTACTGCGCCGGCCGCCACGCGTGCGGCGGTCTCCCGCGCCGAACTGCGGCCACCTCCGCGATAGTCGCGCAAGCCGTATTTCTTTTCATAGGTATAGTCGGCATGGGAAGGCCGGAAGGTCTCCGCCAGGTGACTGTAGTCCTTGCTCCGGGCGTCTTCATTGGCGATAAAGAGCGTGAGAGGGGCACCGGTAGTTTTACCCTCGAAAATTCCTGAAAGGATCTTAACCCGGTCGCTTTCCTTCCGTTGCGTGGTGATCGATGACTGTCCTGGCCGGCGCCGATCAAGTTCACGCTGGATGAACGACTCATCGATCTGCAGGCCGGCGGGACAACCGTCAATGACGGCGCCGACACCTTCCCCATGGGACTCACCGAAGGTGGTTACTGAGAATAGCTTTCCAAATGTGTTCCCCATAGCCGGATTGCCATCCAATATGGAGAAAGATTCTCATTTGCCGAAGCCCTTCAGGCAGGCCGGCGCCGGAAGAATAGGAAGAGGCTGGCCGCCATGACCAGGGCAGAGAAAACATAGGCCGCTGGCTTGACCCATTCCATTTCAGAGGACGAATGAAGGGTATTGTCGGCCGTGTCGATGCGGTCGTAGAAGGACCCTAGATCCGTACTTCGAATGGCCTGGTTCCGATGACTTTCTCCCTCCACGCGGACGGAAAGGCCGGAGCGTAGCGTATCGTAGGCCTTCTTGGCGGGGTTAAAGAAGATCCACGTGAAGTAATTGCCAAGATCATACTGCCCCGGCTCTTTAGGGACAATGAAATAGCGGAAGCTTTTCGTGCCCATCACCCGATTGCCTTCCCGCCGGATGTTCTGCTGCACGTTGGGTTCGTAGATGTCGAAGGGGCCGCCCGGAGGAATCGTGGGGCGCTCTACGGAGGAAATATTTCCCTCGCCGGAAACATTGAAGCTGTAGGCTACACTCTGGCCCGTCCTGAGATCCGTCGAAGAGATTTCTTCATCCAGGCGGTAATTGCCAACGGCCACCGACTGCTGGAGCGGGTGAGGCGGGAGTTCCTTGACGCGTATGGTCTTGGCTTTGGAGTAGAACGTCTTGAAATCCTCCTGGCGATTCTGACCGAAGAACGACGGGTTCTTGGCCACCTTGAATTTGATCATCTCCAGTCCCACGCTGGGAAAATTCACCGATTCGGCATTGAGCGGGAAGAACGTGGCCTGGTAAATGCGGTACTGGGTATAGCCCTTGCCCTGGATGACCACCGACTCGCCCTCGATATTCTCGATATTGAAATTTTCTTCCCAGCAATTGGACGGCTTCAATTTCTTCAGGATATCCGAGAGTTGCCGGCCCAGGTCGTGGAACTGCATCGGCGCCCGGTTGTTGTCGGCAACGAGGAAAGAGAGCGTGGCGGTGAATCCTTCTCCTACATAAACCTCGTCTTTGCTGGTGGAGAGGGCGAGCAGCGCATCCTCTTTGATGTCGATGTATTCCGGCTCCGTTTTTCCATACGGATCGCTGAAGGGGTCGCGACCGTCGAAAAGGGATCGGAACGGGTCGCGTGCCTGTACCTGCACCGGAGGCCCCACTTTCACTTTTTTCCCCGTTACGGCGATGGCCTGGTCATTCACTTTCATGGTGAAAGAGGGAACGGTCACGATCCCTTGCTGGATCGGGGTATAGGTCATGATTACGCCCTGCGAGGAGCTGACCTGCCCATTGACGATGCTGGTTTGGGACTGGGTGCTGGTTCCCCGCTTGCGAAATCCCTGGATATCGGGGAAACCGCCGTAGGATTTCAGCGGATCGTTGGAAATCATGACGGTGATCGTCCAGGCCTGGTTTTCACCAATCTCGTCGGGTCCAAGCTGAACCTGAACCTGCTGCCCCCGGGCCGCGTCGGGCCATCCCACCAGGATTATCAGAACTAAGCACAGGAGCCCGGATTTCATGTTGCAACGATTTGCGCAAACGGTTTGCGGGGACAAATTTATATTTTCTTTTTACTCAATGACCGAAATATTATTTTCAACGTATTATCCCGGAAGGCGGGCATGTTCCCTATCATCAAAATTTCCAGGCTATGTTGAATTACGTGAAGACGGTGCTCAGCCGTGTGAGTTTCGATGCCAAACTTTTTGAGAAAGAGCTGCGCAAGGCGATCCGTTTGCTGATTGCTGAAGAAGTGCAGGAACTTAAGCGCTGGTGTTACGCCAATTACGGCAACCATCAGGCCATCCTGAACCGGTGTTTTGTGGCCAGTTAGTCGGCCCCGGACACAAACCGGATATTCCGCTTTAACCCATCAAAACCTGTGCGGGTCACAGCGGAGCCATCGAAAAGCTTGTGGAATACTTCTTCTGTGAGCTCACGCCAGTCGGAATCTTGCATCGACCGGAGCGAAGAGGAAGGTTCAAAGCGAGGCTCCTGGTGTGCCTTGGCGAACCGGTTCCAGGGACAAACGTCCTGGCAGATGTCGCAGCCAAAGATCCATCCTTCAAACTTGCCCTTCAATTCCTGGGGAATGGCTTCCTTTAGTTCAATGGTGTAGTAGGAAATGCAGGCACTTCCGTTGACCACGTAGGGCTCCGGGATGGCCCCGGTCGGGCAGGCGTCCATACAGGCCGTGCAGGTGCCGCAATAGTCTTTCGTCGGGCCATCGGGAAGCAAGGGAAGGTCGATGATGAGCTCGGCCAGGAAGAAAAAGCTGCCCTGGTTCCGGTTGAGGAGCAGGCTGTTCTTTCCAATCCAGCCCACACCGGAACGGGCGGCCCATGCGCGTTCGTGCACAGGTGCGGAATCGACAAACACCCGCCCGTGGATATCGCCCACTTTCTCCCGGAGCCGGTGGAGAAATTCGTGGAGCCGGTCCTTCATCACCTGGTGGTAGTCTTCGCCATAGGCGTACTTGGACACCTTGTACTCGCCGGTTCCCAAGGATTGGCTGGGGGAATAATTGTACAGGAGACTCACCACGGACTGCGCCCCGGGAACCAGCAGGCGGGGATCAAGGCGTTTGTCGGCATTGCGCTCGAGGTAACCCATCGTTCCGGCATAGCCGCGACGAAGCCACGCTTCCAGTCGTGGAGCTTCCTCTTCAAGAAATTCTGCCTTGGAGATGCCGCAAAAAGAGAATCCCAGGTCGCGGGCCATCGACTTGACAAGGCGTGTGTTTTCGTCGATTGGCATGATGGATCAGTCGAATAAACCGGGTCCTCGAGAGGCCGGAGGGGGCAGCTTCAGGTGCTTGTAGGCCAACTCGGTAGCCTCGCGGCCACGGCTGGTGCGCTTCAGGTAGCCTTCCTGGATCAGAAAAGGTTCGTAGACCTCTTCGATGGTCTCCGCTTCTTCGCCTACCGCAGTGGCGATGGTGTTCAAACCGACCGGCCCGCCCTTGAACTTTCCGATGATGGTATTCAGGATTCGGTTGTCCATGTCATCCAGTCCGTTTTCATCCACATCCAGTGCCTTGAGAGCCATTTGTGCAATAGCCTTGGTAATGATACCATCACCTTTAATCTGGGCAAAGTCCCTCGTTCTTCGTAACAAATTATTGGCGATGCGTGGGGTCCCGCGGCTCCGGCGGGCAATCTCATGAGCCGCGTCTTTGTCGATCGGGCTATTGAGGATACCGGCGGAACGATGAATGATACGCGTGAGCAATTGAGCGTCGTAATACTCCAGCCGCGCATTGATTCCAAAACGCGCGCGCAGGGGAGAAGTCAGCAGCCCGGCCCGCGTGGTGGCACCGATGAGCGTAAAGGGATTCAGCGTAAGCTGAACGGATCTTGCGTTGGGTCCGCTGTCGAGCATGATGTCGATGCGGAAATCTTCCATCGCGGAATAGAGGTATTCTTCGACGATGGGGTTGAGCCGGTGGATCTCGTCGATGAAGAGAACGTCGTTGGTTTCCAGGTTGGTCAGCAGCCCGGCGAGATCGCTGGGCTTATCCAACACAGGGCCTGAAGTCACCTTGATGTTGCTGCCCAGCTCGTTGGCGATGATAAACGACAAGGTAGTCTTGCCCAATCCGGGCGGTCCGTGAAGAAGGACGTGGTCAAGCGCTTCTCCGCGTTGCTTGGCGGCCTGGACGAATACCTTGATATTATCTACCACCTTCTGTTGACCGGCGAAGTCGGAGAAGGTAAGCGGTCGAAGTGCTTTTTCCACCTCCCGCTCCCCGGGGCCCAGCCCTTCCTTGTCGCCTTTCAGGTAATCTTCGCGCATACGAGACCGTAGGGGTCAAAGCTACTCACCTGCCTACTGCCTTCAAATTACTTTCTAATGGGTCGTCCGGATTTAACCGCTATTTTGCGCCCATGAACGCCCGCGCCAAGAATGCCCTCTATGCTTTTTTGCTTCTCCTCTTAATCGGGGCAGTCTATACGTACCGGAAAGGACGGGGGCCCCAACCCATCCGTCTGGAGGGGGAGACCATGGCCACGACCTACCATATTACCTATTTCGATGGGCGGGGACGGAATTTCAAGTCATCCGTGGACTCCCTGCTCGTGGAAGTGAATAAGTCGATCAACACGTATGATTCCTCCTCGGAAGTCTCACGATTCAACCGGGCGGAGCGTTCATTTGTTTATGAACGCCGTCATTTTTACAAGCCCCTGCGAATCAGTCAGGGGGTAGTTGCGGGTTCGCAGGGAGCCTATGACCCAACGGTTATGCCACTGGTTAATGCCTGGGGTTTCGGACCAAAAAGGGTGGATCAACCGGACACGGCGGAAATTTTGGAAATCAGGTCATTTGTTGGGTTTGAGAAGTTGAATTTTAATACCGACAGCGTATGGAAAAGCGATCCGCGTGTACAGGTCGATTTCGGAGGAATCGGGCAAGGCTATGGGGCCGACGTGATCACGGAATTCCTCAGGGCCAAGGGTATTGACAATTTCTTTGTGGAACTGGGCGGTGAGGGGGTGGCTTCAGGAAAAAATCTGGCCGAGAACCGGGAGTGGGAGATCGGTATCCTGGATCCGAATTCCGATTACCTCGAGCAGCGATTCATGGCAAGAGCCCGGTTGAATAACCAGGGATTCTCCACGTCGGGCAACTATTTCAATTACCGGGTCGTGGATGGCAAGAAATATTCCCACACGATTGACCCGATCAGCGGATTCCCGGTACAACGAGAACTGCTCAGCGCCACCGTATTGGCCGCCGACTGTTCCACAGCAGACGCGTGGGCTACCGCCTTCATGTCGATGGGACATGAAAAGGCAATACCCCTGTTGGCTCAGCATCCGGAGTTGAGTGTGCTGTTCGTCTTTTCCACTAAAGACGGCATGGGTACATTCGTGTCGGAATCCATACGTGAGCGCGTTACCCTGGAGCGATAGGGCAATCATTCGCCCTGGTCTTTACCCCTGCACCAACGTTTCGAAAGGGAATGCCTACCTTTGAGCGCTTGATGATCCTCCGTTGTGGTCATTTAGTCACAGATGACCACTCCCATAACCTTTTCCAATCGCCTCTCAGAGTTTCATGCCGCCCTTAATCAGCGGGTGAATGCTTATTTCAAGACGCACAACCTGAACCGCGGAGCCAACGCCGCCATGTGGTGGAAGACCCTTTGTATGCTGGCGCTATTCCTGGTTCCTTACGGGATCATGGTGTCCGGTTGGCCGGGTTCCTTCGCCTCGCTCCTTTTCCTCTTTGCGATTATGGGCCTGGGCACGGCCGGCATCGGTTTGAGCATTATGCACGACGCCAATCATGGCGCATACTCACGGCTCCCCTGGGTTAACCAGGCCCTGGGCATGACGCTTAACCTGGTAGGGGGCAATGCATTCAATTGGAAGATCCAGCACAACGTTCTCCATCACACCTATACGAATGTGTTTGACATGGACGAAGACATCAGTCCACGCGGCGCCCTCCGGATGGCCCCGGAATCACCCTGGAAGTCTTTTCATCGCTATCAGCACTTCTATGCCTGGTTCCTGTACACGCTCATGACCCTGGTATGGGTGTTGGGCAAAGATTTTGTCCGGCTCGTCAAGTACCAGCGGGAGGGACTCGTACAAAAGCAAAAGGCAGACAGCCGGGTTGAGTGGGTCGTTTTGGCGGCCACCAAACTGGCCTATTTCACGCTGGTGATCATTATCCCGGTGATCGTGCTTCCCTTTACGGTCTGGCAGGTGCTGGCCGGGTTCCTGATCATGCATTTCATTGCGGGATTTATTCTCGCGGTCATCTTTCAGCCTGCTCATGTGGTCGATGGCACTTCCTATTTTCAGCCCGATGAGAACGGGACACTGGAAAACAGCTGGGCCGTGCACCAGCTTCACACGACGACCAACTTTGCGATGAACAACTGGTTACTCAACTGGTTTGCCGGGGGCCTCAATTTTCAGATTGAGCATCACCTTTTCCCCAATGTCTGTCACGTCCACTATCCTCAGCTTGCCCCCATCGTTAGGGCGACCGCCGAAGAATTCGGAGTTCCCTATAAAGTGAAGCCGACCTTCTGGGCGGCCCTCGTCGCCCACCGGCAAATGCTCCTCCACCTGGGTGCCCGACCGTAAGCGACGCGACCGGGAATTTTTTGAACTTTGAAATTTGCCAAAAGAGGGTGATTTTAGGGCTTCCCATGGACATTATTAGCTCCTCTTCGGACTACGAAAAGATCTATCGCGCCAGTATCGAGAATCCGGAGCGCTTCTGGGACGAAGTGGCCCGTGATTTTGTGTGGCATCGTCCCTGGGATAAAGTGCTCAAATGGGACTTTCACAAGCCCGAGTTGGCCTGGTTCCTTGGTGGCAAACTCAACATCACGGAGAATATCCTCGATCGTCATCTCCCGCAACGGGCAAATCAGACCGCACTTATCTGGGAGCCCAACCAGCCTTCTGAAGCACCTCGTCATATTACGTATGCCGAACTCAAGCGTGAGGTTTGCCGGGTAGGCAACCTGCTGCGAAAGAATGGTATCCGGAAGGGCGATCGCGTCTGTATTTACATGCCCATGGTTCCCGAGCTAGTCTATGCCGTTCTGGGCTGTGCCCGGATCGGGGCTGTTCATTCCGTCGTATTCGCCGGGTTTTCATCGGGATCGCTAATCGACCGCATCAATGACTGCGGCTGTCGCTTGGTCCTGACCGCCGATGGCGCCTTTCGCGGCGATAAGAAAATTGAATTGAAGTCGGTGGTGGACGATGCCTTGATGAATTGCCCTACCGTGGAGAAAGTGATCGTGCTGGAGCGCACCGGGTCAAAGCCCGCGATGAAAGCCGGTCGCGATTCCTGGTGGCATGAGGAAATCTGGGATATGGATGATCACTGTGAACCGGAAATCATGGACTCCGAAGACCTGTTGTTCATCCTGTACACGTCAGGCTCTACGGGTAAGCCCAAGGGCATGGTTCACACCTGCGGAGGGTATATGGTGTATACCAACTATACGTTCCGTACAGTGTTCCAGTACCAGGAGGGTCAGGTATTCTGGTGTACGGCCGATGTCGGCTGGATCACCGGGCACTCTTATATCATCTATGGGCCACTCTCAGCAGGCGCGACTACGCTGCTGTTCGAGGGTATTCCTTCCTATCCCGATTTTGGCCGGTTCTGGCAAGTCATTGAGCGCCATCGGGTAAACCTTTTTTACACGGCACCCACGGCAATCCGTTCCCTGGAGCAGGCGCCGTTGAGTTTCGTGGAACGGCATGACCTGTCATCCCTGAAGGTGTTGGGTACGGTCGGTGAACCGATCAACGAAGAAGCCTGGCACTGGTACGACAAGAATATTGGAAAAGGGAATTGCCCTATCGTGGACACCTGGTGGCAGACGGAGACAGGGGGGGCGATGATTTCTCCCATTGCCGGCGTAACCGTCACCAAGCCTTCCTACGCCACGCTTCCGCTACCCGGCGTGCAACCGGCCCTCATGGACGACCATGGGAAGGAAATCAAAGGCGCCGGCGAAGGACGACTGGCGCTGAAGTTCCCCTGGCCCTCTATGTCCCGCACCATTTACGGAAACCACAAGCGCTTCCGGGAGACGTATTTTTCCACGTTTCCAGGGATGTATTTTACCGGCGACGGTTGCCGACGCGACGGAGAAGGCTATTACCGGATCACCGGCCGGGTGGATGATATCATCATCGTCTCCGGTCACAACCTGGGCACGGCCGAAATCGAGAGCGCTATCGACGAGCATTCGTCGGTCTGCGAGTCGGCCGTGGTAGGCTTTCCCCACGACATCAAGGGGCAGGGCGTGTATGCTTTCGTGATTTGCTACAATAAACCAGAAGAGGAAGACAAACTCCGGGCTGAAATCCGGGATACGGTTTCCAAAATAATCGGACCTATTGCCAAGCCGGACAAGATTCAGTTTGTGTCCGGGCTTCCTAAAACCCGCTCCGGTAAGATTATGCGCCGCATCCTCCGGAAGGTGGCCGAAGGCGAATCGGCCAACCTGGGCGATGTCACCACCCTGCTGGACCCCGGCGTGGTTGAGGAAATCAAGCGGGGAGCGCTGCACTAGCGGTTACTTCCCTTAACTTGAGGCAGATTAAGTCAAGCATCCCCTTGTTCATGCGCCTGCGATCGTCATGGCTGGTTTCTGTTGTTTTGCTGGCTTCTTGCATTGACGAGCGCCAATACGACTTCCAGCAGGTCACACTAACACCTGAACTCGCTTTTCCAGTGGCGTTCGGCGACTTGGGAATAGTGGAAATCCTCTCTAATAAGGACACCGCTTATGTCCGGTCTTACCCCGACGGCCTGCTCTACCTCTACTATGCAAAGACGCTTCCGTCCAGTGATATCCGCAATCTGTTCTCGCTACCCGACAACTCCTCGACGGCTTCCTTCGACTTGCCCGCGGGGACGATGCCTGCCAGTTCCAGCACGACAACCGTGGGGACCATCAACAGGCAAATTAACCTGGGACTAAGCCCTGAGCTTTTGACGGAGGTGCTGCTCCAAAGCGGAACCTTTGCTCATGCCCTGAAGCTGTCCAAGCAGACATCGCCACCCGGCCTCCCCCTGGAGACGACCAT
This sequence comes from Cyclobacteriaceae bacterium, assembly GCA_016787605.1. Taxonomy (GTDB): domain Bacteria; phylum Bacteroidota; class Bacteroidia; order Cytophagales; family Cyclobacteriaceae; genus ELB16-189. Next base: position 75,903 of record JAEUUE010000060.1, on the reverse strand, counting down.
CACTCTTCTCGATATTGTTCACAAGACCACCCAGCAGCCGTTGACGGTGACCGCTGGGAATGGCTCTGGCTCTGTTTCGATGGCCGACTATGTGATCCGGCTCGTAGACAACCGGTTTGATGTCCGCGTCGACTTGTCGATCAAGCCCCATCCGGCTACCTATATTCCTCCGGCCACCCAGGCCAATGTGCAGCTTGGTTTTAATGACATGGCTTTCGCCTACATCAAAGGATTCTTTGGTGACCAGCAAGTGCAATTGCCGCCCCAGACGGTCGATATCACTGTTTTCAAGTCGACGCTGAAGGATGCGTCAGTCTCCTTTATTGAACCGCAAATCTTTTTGAAGGCGGTAAATGACTATGGAGTGCCGTGCGAGATAAACTTTTCCGTGCTTCGGGCAAGGAGGGGTGCGAGTACACTTCCCATTCAGATCAATCCGCCAAACCCTGTGGCGTTGGCTGCGCCCACGACACTCGGCAGCTCGGCCACCACAACGTTGAGTGTCACGAATGCCCAATCGGTGATGGGTTTTGAGCCTGAACTGCTTGAGTATTCAGCGGCGGCGCGAATCAACAAAGGACTGTCTTCCGGTGCCAACTTCATGGCGGATACCAGCAAACTCAGGGTGTCGCTCGTTGCAGAGGTTCCCCTCTATGGAAGGGTCACGGGCATTACGGTCACGGATACGCTGGAGATCGACCTTCATGAGCTGTCCGAAACCAAAGTTGCTGAAGCGGCCTTGAAGGTCAGTGCTCAGAACGAGATGCCGCTGGATGCCTATGTTCAGATTTACCTGATGAATGAGGCCTACCAGGTGCAGGATTCCCTGTTTGCCAGCAATCAGACCTACCTGGTTAAGGCCAGCACGGTGAATGGATCCGGGGATCTTCAGAGCCCCGGCACAACCAACCAGGTATTGAACCTCAACCCGGACCGGGTGACCAAACTCTTTTCTGCCCGGTACCTCCTGGTAAAGGCGGTCATGAGCACGGCCAGGGATACAAACGGCACCTTCCTGAATGTGAAGTTTCGCTCCAGTTACCGGCTGAAACTGAATGTTGGCCTTCGCGCCCGATTGAAAATCGACGTCAAATGAAGCGCTGGAGCCGGATTTGGGCGGGGACTATTACGATGTGGCTGCTGGCCGTGACGACGAGCCTTGCGCAGACCGAAGGCACACTCTACTTCATGAACAGCCTGCCGCAAGTCGTGGAAGCCAATCCCGCCCTGGTACCCCGGTATAAGACCGCGATTGGACTGCCGGGCATTTCCTCCTTTGGTGGTGTCTATTCCAACAACGGGTTTACGGCCGACCAATTCATCACCAAAGTGAACGGCGTTTCTGCTATTGACCTGACCGGATGGACGCAGAGCCTTGCGGAGAAGAACTATGTCAACGTCGCCGGCTTCGCCGATCTTTTCCGCGTGGGATTGCGCGTGAATCCGAAGTGGTATGTCATGGCAAGTTCTACCGTAAAGCAGTACAGCAGTGCGATGATCCCAAAAGGACTGGCATCGGCGTTCGTGGATGGCACATCGACACTCGTCAACAGCTACAGCAATACCTCCCCCCAGGTGGAGATGCTTTCTTACCTGCAGACTGCCTTGGGAGCATCGTACCAGGTGAATGGACGCCTCACGGTCGGAGGACGGATAAAGTTTCTTAACGGCCTGGCCAATGTGACGACTGAGCGATCGTCCATGATCGTGGAGGTGGACAACAATTACCGGATGACCTTAACCGGCGATGCCCTGGTGAAAACCGCGGGTATCCCCGCATCGGGCTCGACGGACTACCAGCTCGGCGAGAACCTGGGGAATAACCACGGGTGGGGGTTGGACCTGGGGGTCAGCTACAACGCAGTGGAAAGACTCCAGCTAAGCGCCGCCATCAATGACGTGGGTTTCATCAGTTGGGGAAACAATATCCGGTCCTATTCTCTTGATCCTTCCAAAGCACAATATGTTTTCTCGGGGTTTGATGTTAACCAGTTGCTGGATGACAACAGCGGCTATCTGCGTCAGCAGCTGGATTCCCTGGAGGCAAAATTCAAAATGACGGAGACGCCTTCAGGTTCCTACACCACTTCGCTTCCTTCCCGGTATTACCTGGCTGCCCGGTATGAATTGGTTCCCAAACTGTGGGTGGGTACCCTTTTCTTTGGCGAGGGTTTTCGCGACCGGTTTGCGGCGGGCATGACGGCATCCCTGAATAAGGATTTCGGAAATTGGCTAAGCGCGTCGTTTACCTACACCGTGTCCAACCGATCGTACAACAATATCGGCGCAGGGTTGTCCTTCAACCTGTCACCGGTACAGTTCTATATCCTGGGCGACAACTTGCTGATGGCACCGGCCACACTGGTTGCCGGCGATAGTTTCAATGATTACCTGAATAACAGTCAGCTCCTGACCGTGCGGGCCGGGCTTAACCTGGTTTTCGGCTGGGACAGGACAGCGACGTCGAAGAGCAAACCCTCCAACGATGCGGCCAATCCGAAGAAGCAGTCGAAGAAAACGAAAACCAAGACCACATTCGGAAGGTCGCCGCAGAAAAAGTGATCATAAAAAAAGCCCCGCGATGAGCGGGGCTTTTTTATTTAGCCAGTCATCAAACCTTGTCCCAAATTGCACTTATCTGATCGCAAGCAGCCTCAATCTCTCTGCGAAGGCTTTTGAACGCCTTCGGAGCTATAAAGTAGTTGCCTGTGAAGATATCAAACAAGACGCAAAACTCGGGCGAAACGCACTCAGCTCCGTATTGTTCTTCTAGGGAGTGTCGTAAGAGGGTGCAAACGTACATCCCAGAATCTTTGCTTAATGGATTCTTCTTAACGATGTAAAGTTTGATTGCACCCACAAACCGTTTGCCCCTGATTCGGCCAGTAAAGATTACATCAGGGGATATGGATACGTCTACTCCATTGACTCTGAGTTTGTCACCTTTTTTGGCTCTTCGGACCTCCGAAAACCCCGACAGATCAAGAGGATGTTTAGATCTTCGGAATATGCTCAATGCCTCAATCGAAAGTTGATTATCCGAATTACGGAACTTGGACTCATATGATTGCTTAAGTAGTTCCTGAATCTTCTGTTCCACAATTCTTCGGTCACCTTTCCCATGTATGAAGTAGTTAACTATGGTTGACCTAGCAGCATTGTACCGCGTTATCACAGGTTTCTTGGGATACTTTTGGTTCTTAACAATATTGGTCCTTTTTGAGGGACTCGTTGTTGTTATGAACTCAGCCAGTTTATTTACCGAGATTCTCGGTGAGGGTTTGGCTACCCTTTTCTTTTGAAAATTTGCCATAGGGCTTGAAAAAATAGGGTTAGAAAATCAAAAACAATCCAATGCTGTCTGATCTAATCAGCAGCAGGGCTCAGATCAGGAGGCCTGATCTGAGGCTCTTTAGAGATGTGTTAGAATGTTTTTAGCGGCACTCTCAATTCAAAATGATATTTTGACCCAAACCACCGGGTCAAAATTTTCGACTGAACTCAAAATAAGTGGTTTGAAATATTGAAAGTGTTCTTACCTTTAAATTGTCAAGCTTAAAGATATCTGGGGTCGCTAACCCTAGTAATACTTTCAAGATCAAACCAGATTGAGTCAAATCAGTCTGGTTTTTTCATTTAATGGGCCCTTTGCTACGAGCCCCAAAAAATCAGCTTCCGCAAGCCTCGCAGGCATCGGGGTTATCCAGCGAGCAGGCCATATCGGCGCGCTTCTGCTCGTCGGCATAAGGGATGGCCTGCTGTCCTTCGAGGCTGGCCGGGGCCGTAGCCGGCTGCGATACGGTCGCTTCGACGGCTGCCGTAGCGGCAACGGCTGCTTCCTGTGCCGCCGGCTGCTGCATGGAGGCCTTGTCGACGGTGAACTTGATCGCATCGGCGGCGGCTGTTGACCGGAGGTAGTACATGCCGGTCTTCAGTCCCTTCTTCCACGCGTAGAAGTGCATCGACGTCAGTTTCCCGAAGTTCGGGTTGGTGATGTGGATGTTGAGGCTCTGCGACTGGCAGATGTAGGCCCCGCGGTCAGCCGACATGTCGATGATGGCTTTCTGCGAAATTTCCCACACTGTCCGGTAGATGTCCTTGATGTGCTGCGGGATTTCCGGGATGTCCTGGACAGATCCGTTGGCGGCAATCAGTTTCTGGCGCATGGCGTCGCTCCACAGGTTGAGGGCCATCAGGTCGCGCATCAGGTGTTTGTTCACCACGATGAACTCGCCGGAGAGTGTGCGCCGGGTATAGATGTTCGAGGTATACGGTTCGAAGCACTCGTTGTTGCCGAGGATCTGTGACGTGGAGGCCGTGGGCATCGGGGCGAGGAGCAGGGAGTTGCGTACGCCATGCTGCTTCACATCGCGCTTCAGCTGATCCCAGTTCCAGCGTCCGGAGGAAGGGGTAACGCCCCACATATCGAACTGGAAGATACCTTTCGATACCGGCGAGCCCTTGAAGGTTTCGTAGGGGCCATTCTTTTTCGCTTCCTCCATGGAGGCTTCCATGGCGCCGAAGTAGATGGTTTCGAAAATGTCTGCGTTCAATCCCCGCGCATCTTCCGAATCGAAAGGCATGCGCAGCATGATAAACACGTCGGCCAATCCCTGCACGCCTAGCCCGATAGGACGGTGACGCATGTTCGAGCGCCGGGCCTCCGGTACGGGGTAGTAGTTGATGTCGATAACCTTGTTGAGGTTGCGGGTCACCACTTTGGTGATCTCATAGAGCCGCTGGTGATCGAACTTGCCATCGGGGGTGACAAACTTGGGAAGGGCAAGGGAAGCCAGGTTGCACACGGCGATCTCATCGGAGGAGGTGTACTCCATGATTTCGGTGCACAGGTTGCTGGACTTGATGGTACCCAGGTTTTTTTGGTTCGACTTGCGGTTGGCTGCGTCCTTGTAGAGAATGTAGGGCGTCCCGGTTTCGATTTGTGACTCCAGCACTTCAAACCAGAGGTCCTGTGCCTTTACCTGGCGACGGAACTTTCCTTCCTTCTCATATTTCTCGTAAAGCCGCTCGAAATCCTCACCCCAGCAATCAGCCAGGCCGGGTGCCTCGTTGGGGCAGAACAGCGACCACATTTCGTTGGCTTCCACGCGCTTCATGAAGAGATCCGGAATCCAGAGGGCGTAGAAGAGGTCGCGGGCGCGCATTTCTTCCTTGCCGTGGTTCTTCTTCAGGTCGAGGAATTCGAAAATGTCGGCGTGCCACGGTTCCAGGTAGATGGCGAAGCTGCCTTTGCGCTTGCCGCCGCCCTGGTCGACGTAACGGGCCGTCATGTCAAAGTTGCGGAGCATGGGCACGATGCCGTTCGACGTTCCGCCGGTTCCCTTGATGTAGGACCCTTTGGCGCGTACGTTGTGGATGCTCAGGCCGATGCCGCCGGCAGACTGGGAAATCTTCGCACAGTTCTTCAGCGTATCGTAGATGCCGTCGATGCTGTCGTCTTTCATCGTCAGCAGGAAGCAGGATGAAAGCTGGGGCTTCGGGGTACCGGCATTGAAGAGCGTGGGGGTGGCATGGGTAAACCACTTCTCCGAAAGGAGGTTGTAGGTTTCGATGGCGGCAGGGATGTCTTCGCCGTGGATTCCCACCGCGACACGCATGAGCATGTGCTGGGGGCGTTCCACCACTTTGCCGTCGATCTTCATCAGGTACGAGCGCTCCAGCGTCTTGTAGCCGAAGAAGTCATAGCTGAAGTCGCGGTCATAGAGCACCGCATCATCGAGTTCAGCGGCATGCGTCTTGATCACTTTCCAGGTTTCCTTGGAGATCATGGGCGCATTCTGGCCGGTTTTGGCATCCACATGCTGGTAGAGTCGCTTCATCGTATTGGAAAACGACTTACTGGTGGTCTTATGCAGGTTGGATACCGCGATGCGGGCGGCGAGCTTGGCAAAGTCAGGGTGACGGGTAGTCATCGTGGCGGCGATCTCGGCAGCCAGGTTGTCCAATTCCTGGGTGGATACGCCGTCATAGAGGCCATTGATCACTTTCATGGCCACCTCAACCGGGTTAACGAATTTCGGATCGAGGCCATAGCAGAGTTTCTCGATCCGGGCAGTAATCTTGTCGAACTTGACGGACTCTCTGTGTCCGTCCCGCTTCACTACGAGCATGTCGTCGGGTTGTTAGGGTGTTGAAAAAGCTTAAAAAATGGTGTCATAAGGTATCAAAAATCTTCATTCAATGAAAATTTCGGAGTCCCTTCTTTTTCGGTGCTTTTCATGACGCCGGCCTTCTGGTACTCAGCCACGCGTTTTTCGAAGAAATTGGTCTTTCCGCGGAGGGAAATCATTTCCATAAAGTCAAAGGGGTTGGTGGCCCCATAGATCTTTTTGCCCACCAGCTCGTGGAGCAGGCGGTCGGCCACGAATTCGATGTACTGGCACATGAGCTGGGAATTCATCCCGATCAGGTTGACCGGCAGGGCGTCAGTGACAAACTCCTGCTCGATCTTCACCGCATCGCGGATGATCTCGATCACACGCTCTTCCGGGAGCCGGTTGACTACGTGCTTGGTATAGAGGTGGCAGGCGAAGTCGCAGTGCAGCCCTTCGTCGCGGGAGATCAGTTCATTGGAGAAGCTCAATCCGGGCATCAGGCCGCGCTTCTTCAGCCAGAAGATGGAACAGAAGGAGCCGGAGAAGAAGATTCCTTCCACGGCGGCAAACGCGATGAGGCGCTCCTGGAAATTCCCGTTGCTGATCCAGCGCAGGGCCCAGTCGGCCTTCTTCTTGACGCATTCCATGGTGTCGATGCCGTGGAAGAGGGCGTCCTTTTCCTTGGGATCCTTTACATAGGTGTCGATCAGCAGGGAATAGGTCTCCGAGTGGATGTTTTCGATGGCGATCTGGAAGCCATAGAAGAATTTGGCCTCCGTATACTGTACTTCGGCGATGAAGTGTTCGGCCAGGTTTTCGTTCACAATGCCGTCGCTGGCGGCAAAAAAGGCCAAAACATGGGTAATAAAGTGCCTTTCGCCGTCATTGAGGTTGGCCCAGTCGCGAAGGTCATGGCTCAGGTCAATCTCCTCGGCCGTCCAGAAACTGGCTTCCGCCTGCTTGTAAAACTTCCAGATGTCATGATGTCGAATGGGAAAGAGTACAAATCGATCTTTGTTCTCGCGCAGGATCGGTTCGTCGGATGCAGGTCGGTTCATAGGCAAAATCGGTTGAACTATTGGAATACTATACTCAATGTGTTGTTTCAGGTTCCGGGCCCGATCCTTCCAGGTACGGTGACGAAGGCCTGCTCACGGTTCGTGATTCAGTTTCGTCCAGTAGGATGCGGGAACCAACAAATATTTGAAATGCACCCCTGATATCAAAGGACAGTCAAAGCCGCGGACGAAGGCAATTTTTCCAGCTTGGTTAATGTGTTCACGCCTTAACAATTCATTCTCATTCACTTATCATCGGCCTCCTTAAGTCGGGGTATTCGAGAAAATTTTTCCAAAAATTTTTAGGGTCAAAACTTGCACGTCATGCGCCCTAGACAAGGTCAGGCCTGGGGCGGTGCTCAGCCGGGGGTCGGGCTCCTGGCGGGCGCCTTGCTGGGCCTGTCGGGCCTCGCCAGAGGGCCTATTTTGAGCCATTTTGGCCATTTTTGACCATCCGTTGGTTTTTCAGGCCTTGTCTTCTATCTTTGCAGTCCATTTTTAAAAACCGACTGTCATGTACGCTGTAGTGGATATTGCCGGAAAGCAATTCAAGGTGGAGAAAGACCAGTACCTCTATGCTCCCCGTATCGAAGCTGAAATAGGCGCCAAGGTTCAGTTTGACCGGGTGCTGCTTATTGATGCCGATGGCAAGGTCCAGGTGGGCCAGCCGACCATCAAAGGCGCCTCCATTTCCTGCAAGGTGCTCGAACAGGTAAAGGACGACAAGGTGATTGTCTTCAAGAAGAAGCGCCGCAAGGGCTACGCCAAGAAAAATGGCCACCGCCAGCCGCTGACCAAGATTCAGGTGGAAAGCATTAGCAGCAAATAGTCGGGCACACAATAATTACTAGCTATAACTACTGATACGCCATGGCACATAAGAAAGGGGAAGGTAAAGTAAAGAACGGCCGCGAGTCGGAAAGCAAACGGCTTGGCATCAAGGTATTCGGCGGCCAGAAGGTGGTGGCCGGTAATATTATTGTCCGCCAGCGCGGCACCCGGCATCATCCGGGCCGGAACGTGGGCATGGGCAAAGACCACACGCTCTATGCGCTGACCGACGGTACGGTGCTGTTCAAGAAGGGCCGGGCCGACAAGTCTTTCGTTTCGGTGGTAGCCGAGGCGTAATTCTTCCATTTCCAACGATTGCAGAAGGCACCCCAGGGTGCCTTTTTTTATGATTTTTTGGGGTATTTTCTGTCCCCACCCCGGTTTGGGTACCCTCCTCAGGAACCGCATTTTTTTTCATGGAATGGCCATTTTTAGGGTTAATCGGCTGTTGGATGGTCTGGTTTGCCGAAGAAAGTTTTTAACAAAACGATAACGCGGTATTTTCTTTTTTGACTTTTGGGTCTATTTTTAGCCCCTAGTTCAATTTTAACCTAAACTAAAACCTATGAAGAAGTTTCTACTGTTATGCTTCTCATTCGTTTTTGTGACCAGCTTCGTATGGGCGCAGGAACGGGTGGTTTCAGGCAGGGTGACGGCCCAGGAAGATGGGTCGGCATTGCCGGGCGTTAACGTATTGCTGCGAGGCACTACGAACGGAACGGTTACCGACACCGACGGTAACTTTAAGCTGAGTGTGCCCGCTACAGGCGGCACGCTGGATTTCTCGTTTATCGGCTACGCTACGGAGTCGGTCGAGATCGGCGAGCGCTCAGTGATCGACATGGCCATGGTGCCTGACACCAAGCAGCTCACCGAAGTGGTGGTCACTGGCCAGGGATTTGCCAAGGAGAAAAAGGCCCTCGGTTATGCCGTAGGTCGTGTGGGTAACGAGCAGATTGCTGCCCGCCCCCTCAACGACGTGGGTCGTATTCTCATGGGCAAAATTCCCGGTGTGGTAATCAACCCGACGGGTGGTACAGCCGGTACCGGATCGTCCATCAACATCCGCGGTTATACCACGATCACGGGCAACACGCAGCCCCTCTGGGTGGTTGACGGTGTACCGTTCAACTCGTCCACCAACGATGCCTCCGGCTTCACCACGGGTGGTACGGCTACGGCAACCAGCCGCTTCCTTGACCTCGACCCGAACTCCATCGAGAGTATCAACGTGTTGAAAGGTCTGGCCGCTACCGTTCTTTATGGTGACCAGGGCCGCAACGGGGTAATCCTCGTGAATACCAAGTCGGGCAGCGGCAAGAAGCGCGAGCCGGAAGTAACGCTCCAGCAGACCGTTTCCTTCACCGAGATCGCCTCCCTTCCTGACCTGCAGCAGAACTACGGTAACGGTTTCCAGCAGTTGACCAACACGGCCCAGTTCTTCAGCAACTGGGGTGCCAACTACCGCGAAATCGACTCGATCGGTCACCCGTACCAGTGGAACGGCGACCCGGTTCGTAACAATGCCTTCGCGAAGGATTTCATGTTCAAGCGGATTCCTTATCGTTATTCCCTCGACCTGAATGACTTCTTCCGCAAAGGTCTTGTGTCCAACACCTCGGCTACCATCAGCGGTGGTACCGATAAGCTGAGCATTACCGCCACCGTCGGTTACACCACGGAAGAAGGTTATGCCCCTGGAAACGACCTGAAGAAGATCAACGCTTCTGTAGGCTTCAACGGTTCCATCAGCGACAAGATGTCGTTCCGCTCCTCGGTGATGTACTCCAATACGGATTTTGCTTCCCCTCCGCTCAACGGCGCGACGGGTGGTGGCGCAGCCTTCGGCGGTGTGCCTTCCCTCTATGCCAACTTCCTGTATTCACCGGGTAACTATAATATCAACGACGAAAAACTGTTCCCGTTTGAAGTCCCTGGCGACAAGCGGATGATCTGGTATCGTCCCGGTAACGACATCCCGAACGCGCGCTGGATTGCGGAGTATACCCAAGAGACCGACGTAACGGAGCGCATGTTCACCAGCAATACGCTCACCTACGACTTCAACGATCAGATGTCGCTCGCCTATCGTGTAGGTTTTGACACCTATACGCAGCGTCAGACCCGTTCGTTCAACAAGGGGATCAGCGCCAGCTACCCGAACATCAACAACGGTGTGCTGCAGACCCAGGTGATTGGTAACAACATCTGGAACCACGACTTCATCTTCAGCTACAACCGCGAGATTACGGCGGATATCAATATGTCGTCCCGTGTTGGTTTCAACGCACGTAACGACTACTTCCAGCGCGATGGCGCCTACTCGGAAGGCCAGGTGGTATTCGGCCTGATGCGTCACTCCAACTTCACGACGACTTCTTCCCGTGCATCTGCCTTCGATGGCCGTGCCTTCTATCGCACGGAGGAGCAGCAGCGCTACGGTCTGTATGCGGACTTCCAGTTTGACTACAAGAACTACCTGTTCTTGAACCTGGCGGCTCGTAACGACTGGACGTCAACCCTGGAGAATGGTAACAACAGCATCCTGTACCCTTCGGTGTCAACCTCCTTTGTGTTGACGGATGCGTTCACTTCCCTGAAGTCTGACGCTCTTAACTTCTTGAAAATCCGCTTGGGTTATGGTACCTCGGCCGGTCTCGGCCCGCTCTATGGAACCCGCACGGTGGTTGCCTCCAACCCCCGCGGTTACATCGACGCCAGCGGTGCCTACAGCCAGCACACGATTTCCGATCGTCTCGGAAACCGTGGTCTGAAGCCTGAGTTGTTCACGGAAATTGAAGCTGGATTCGAAGCCAAGTTCCTCAAGGAGCGTATCGGCATCGACTTCACCGTGTACAATCGTTCGACTACCGACCTCATCACGAATGCTCCCATTGACCCCGCTACCGGTTATACCGCTACTTACCTCAACCTCGGTAAACTGAAGAACGAGGGTATGGAAATCGGCTTGACGGCCACTCCGCTCAAGTTGGGTGCCTTCCAGTGGGATCTGACCTGGAATTTCACGCTGGTTCGCCCGGTGGTGGAAACCCTGGGTACGGGTATCGACCAGATCGTACTCGCCGGCTTTACCGACCTGGGTAACTTCGCCGTTCCTGGCCGCCCGATGAACATCATCAAGGGTACGCGCATTGCCCGCTCCCCTGATGGTCAGAAGATTGTGCAGGCTGACGGTTTCCATGAACTCGACCCGATCATCGGCGAACTGGGCGATCCGAACCCGGATTACCTCACCAGCTTGATCAACACCTTCTCCTGGAAGGGACTTTCCCTCCAGTTCCAGTTCGACTACCGCAAGGGTGGCAAGATGTACGGTTCTACCCCGTCTGCCCTCCTCGCCCGCGGTGTGTTGGCTCCTGAGAGCGTGTTGAACCGTGACCTCGCCTTCATCGCTCCTGGCGTGAAGCGTGCTGACACGGATGGCGACGGTATCAACGACGGCTTCTTGCCGAACGATATCCAGTTGACGGCTGCCGACTATGGATTCAACCTCCAGTTCTTCGGCCGCAACGACAACGCCATGTACGATGCCACCAATATCCGTCTCCGCGAAATTTCGCTCAGCTACCAGCTGCCGAAGTCGATCCTGAGCAAGACGCCCATCAAGAGCGCTTCCATCACGCTGAACGGAAACAACCTCTGGTTTGTAGCCTTCGGTACTCCCAAGTATGTGAACTGGGATCCGGAAGTAGCGAGCTTGGGTGTTAACGCGGGTGCAGGCTTCGACTACCTGACCGGTCCTAGCATGAAGAGATACGGCGCTGTGCTGCGTCTCACATTCTGATAACCTTAACGCGAAAATTGATATGAAACTATATAAGAAAATTGCACTGGCGCTGTGCGTGGTGATTGCCACCTCGTGTACGCTTGACCTCCGGGAGGATCCCAACGCGGTTCAGCCCAGCCAGGTGTTGCCGAGCCTGATGCTCAACTCCATGCAGCGAGGCCTCGCTGGTCTCTTTAACGGGACCAACGGAACAGGTTCATCGCTGACCCGATTGATCAACGGCGGTAGCTCCATTTACCGCACGACCATCACGCCCGAGACCTTCAACGGCGTATGGTCCACTGCGTATGCCAACATCCTCAACGATGCCAATACGCTGATGCAGCTTTCGGTTCCGGATAAAACCAAGCCGAATGAGCGGTATGCCCGCCACATGGGTATCACCCGCATTATCCAGGCTTATACCCTGGTGTCGCTGGTGGACATGTTCGGTGATGTTCCGTTCTCCCAGGCTTTCAAGGGGGATGGTAACTTCAACCCGGGCGTGGATAACTCCGCTGACCTGTATACGAAAGCGCTGGAACTCCTGGACTCTGCCAAGATCGACCTGACGACTCCGACAACGACGTCAGCTCCTCCCGGCTACCAGAGCCCGATCGCTCCGGATATCTTCGACATGTACTATGGTAATGGTGCCTCCTCGGCAACCACGACCTTTACCAAGTGGGTGCGTTTGGCTAACTCCATCAAGCTGAAGATCTATTTGAATCTCCGTTTGACGGATGCTACTGCCGCTGCAGCTGGAATCAATGCGTTGCTGGCCGACAACACGGCTACCGGCGGTTTGATTGGCTACACCACGGCACATGCGGTGAATGGCACGGGACAGACTGAGAACTTCGTATTCCGCTATGGTCTCACGACCGCTGACCCGGATGCCCGTCACCCTGCTTTCGTAGGACAGTATCCTGCTGGCGGTGGCGACTACCAGTCCAACTGGCTGATGTGGCACATGTTCCACGGATACGATGCAACCCAGGGTGGACAGCCCGGCGATCCCCGCATTCGCTTCTACTTCTACCGCCAGGTTACGGCCAACAGCACCAGCACGAACGAAATCCGTTGCTTGGGAGAATCGCTTCCTTCGCACTACCCGACTTCAACCGGTTCGGCCATCATCGACAACTCGATTGCCGGCCGTGCCCCGATGGGTGTTGCGCCTACGAACCCTACCAATGATCCTACGGATGCTGCCTGGGGTCGCACCTTCTGCTACGTGAGTGACCGCGGTTACTGGGGTCGCGACCACATCGATCCCCAGGGTATTCCGCCGGATGGCCTTCTCCGCACGGCGTATGGCCCTTACCCGGTTGGCGGTCGTTTCGATGCCAACAACGGTGCAGGTGTTAGTGCCGGCGTAGGTATGCGTGGCGCCGGTATGGAGCCGATCATGATGCGTTCTTTTGTGAACTTCATGCTGGCGGAAGCCGCGCTGTACCTGCCGCTCGGCGGTCCTGCCCGTACGGCTCGCCAGTACTTCGAAGAAGGCATGCGTCAGTCGTTCACGGATGTGCGCGATTGGGCAGTAAATGGCACCTATGGTACCACCACGGTGGCAGCCGCTCCCAACGAGGCAGCAACCATCAACAGTTTCTATGCATCGGGTACCTACACCACGGATGTCAACAACTATGTAGCCTCTGCATTGGCCGCCTTTGACGCCAGCCAGGCAGGCACGCAGCCGGTTGACCTCGTGCCCGGTACAGCCAACGACGAGACGATGAACTACATCGCCCGTGAGTACTGGATCGCACTGTTCCGAAATGGTCTGGAATCCTACAACCTGTACCGGCGTACGGGAATGCCGTCGGGTATGCAGCCTGTGCTGAACCCTACCCCAGGTGAGTTTCCGCGCAGCTACTGGTACCCGGCCAACTTCGCCAACCTGAACAACACGGTGGAGCAAAAGGCTGACCTTAAGCCTCGGGTGTTCTGGGACAACAACACTACTAACCTTGATTTTTAACCATTAAGAATGACTCTTATGAAAATTAAAAAATATGTAGTGGGTGCTGTGATGGCAGTGGCAGTGGCTGTGTCCTGCTCACCGGATCCCGCTCTCTACCCGCTGCCCTACGATGACCGCGCTACGGGTTCTTACCTGCGCGTGTACCAGATCAGGTCCAACGTTTGGGAACTGACGGATTTGAACAACAGTTCGTTCACGGCTATTTATGAGTCGGTGGACAAGAACTTTGGTGCTGACCTCACCAAGATTGAATTCTACGCCACCCACCGGAGCGGCTCTACGGGCCGTATCACCGATGAGGTGCTCGTAAAGACGATCGATGCAGCAACCATTGCTTCTTCGTTCTCGAAAGTGCCTGAGCCGACGTATAGCGATTACCTGCGGTCTGTACCGATCACGGTAACGCATGCCGAAACGGTAGCTGCCCTGGCAACACTGACGACAGACCCGGATGGCACAACGTGCTCCGGTATCTTCCCGGATGTGTGCACGATGGTGGCCTACCCCGGATCGCTGGCAGTGAACGACCGGATTATCTTCCGCGTGGCCATTACCGACAAGGCGGGTCGCCTCTTTACGGTGGCTAACCCGCAGACGACGGTAACGCCTGCGTTGGGTAACCCGAACGAAGCGAACATTACGCCCAACTTGACGGGCGGTCTGTTCTATGCTAGCCCGATGCTGTATACCATGACGGTGGTACGTACCCTGGCCGCTTCTGTAGTTACCCCGCTGGCAAGCTCCTACGTGGGTACTTACAAGATGACCCAGGTGGCCCGCTGGCAGCCGGATCACTCCGCTGCCCAGCATGCCTCGTTCCCTCAGGCCTGGATTGACCAGTTCATCTTCGGAAGCTCGGCAACCGACTCTACGCAGACGGTGACCCTCGCTCCGGTGACGAACGGTGCACCCACCGAGCGGCAGTTTACCTGCAAGTACCGTGGTCAGGATATCACGATGGTGATCAACCTGGAGAATACCGCAACCGGCCTTTCGGCGGCTGCGATCACTACGTTGAATACGCCGATCAATACACCGGGTCAGCCGGCTGCTACGGCCTACGGACTTGGTTTCCCGGCAGGTACCTCCACCGCTAACCTTGGAACCATATACGTGCCCCTGATGAATACGACGGTAGATTGCACATCTACCCGTGAGTTCTTCCTGGTTACTCCGCTGGCGGGCACCTTTGCAGGCACGACGACGCTCCCTTGGGGCACCGGTCAGCCTCGCGCAACGGTTCCTAACCGCGGTGCGTATCGCAACGACCGTGATGGTCTGACCGTAGGCGACCGCTTCCTGATCGGTGTCGATGACGATGCTGATGAGTATGGCCGTCGTAACGGTTACTGCAACTGGTATACCCGCATCCTCCTCACCATGGAGAAGCTGTAAGCCAGATTGGATCGAAAAGTACGGAGGGCCGCCTGAAAGGGCGGCTCTCTTTTTTTGGTGCGTGCTCGGTCCTCGGTCCTCGGTGCTCGGTCCTCGGTCCTCGGTGCTCGGTCCTCGGTGGCTCGGTCCTCGGTGCTCGGTCCTCGGTGCTCGGTGCTCGGTCCTCGGAACTCGGTGCTGGGTGCTCGGTACTCGATGCTAGGTACTGGGTGCTGGGTACTGGGTGCTGGGTACTGGGTGCTGGGTACTGGGTACTAGGTACCTAGGCACTATGGTGCTAGGTACTAGGTTCTAGATGCTGGGTACTGTGCCTTGGGACCAAGGCCATGTACTGCGTGATAGTATGCCAGGCGCTAGTGGGGGCTGAGCGGTGGTAGGGATCAGGTGTACTGAATTCTCTATTCTGAATTCCGTATTCTGAATTCCAGCTTCTGGAGTCAAGCTCCTTACCCTAAGATTTGAGCATTCTGAGCAACAGCGTCAACCTGTTCTTCAGGTTGCGGCGATCGATGATGAAATCGAGAAAGCCGTGCTCCAAAACAAATTCCGCGCTTTGAAAGCCCTCCGGCAGACTCTTTCCAATGGTCTCCCGGATTACCCGAGGTCCGGCAAAACCGATCAGGGCTCCAGGCTCGGCAAAATTGAAGTCGCCCAGCATGGCGTAAGAGGCGGTGACACCACCCGTAGTAGGATCAGTCAGCAAAGAGAGGTACGGGATCCTGGCCTCATCCAGCAAAGCGATCTTCGCTGATGTCTTGGCCATCTGCATGAGTGACAACCCGGCCTCCATCATTCGTGCGCCTCCGGAGCGGGAAATCATCAGAAAGGGAATCCGGTTCTTCAGGCTGTAATCCATAGCCCGGGCAATCTTTTCACCCACTACAGATCCCATGGATCCGCCGATGAACGTAAAGTCCATACAGGCGATCACGAGATCCATGCCGTTCATCTTTCCGTAAGCCGTCCGTACGGCATCCTTCAGATCTGTCTTCGACTGGGATTCCTTGATGCGCTTGGGGTAAGGTTTCGTGTCGACAAACTTGAGCGGATCGGCCGACTGCATGTTGGCGTCGAGCTCGGTAAACTCATTGTTGTCGAAAAGGATTTCGAAGTACTCTTGGGAGCCAATCTTAACGTGGTACTCCTCTTCGGGCACCACGTAGGCGTTGTTCTTCAGTTCCCGGGTGTGTACAATTTTGCCTCCGGGGGACTTAAACCAAAGGCCATCAGGAACCTCCCGTTTCGCCTCCGTAGGCGTCAATATTCCTTTGTCGGTACGTTTAAACCAGGGCATGGAGCGTGAAGATGGATCAGGCCAGCGTAATGGACTTGTCGAGATAGACGTCCTGGATGGCATTGAGGATCTGGACGCCTTCCTTCAGGGGACGCTGGAAGGCTTTGCGGCCTGAGATCAGGCCCATGCCTCCTGCGCGTTTGTTGATTACAGCCGTACGAACAGCTTCCTGCATATCACTGGCACCTTTCGACTCCCCGCCAGAATTGATCAGGCCGGCCCGTCCCATGTAGCAGTTGAGCACCTGGTAGCGGCAGAGATCAATCGGGTGTTCGGAGGTCAATTCGGTATAGATTCGTTCGTCAAGTTTTCCATAGGAGCTTCCGCCGGTATTCAGGGCCTTGTAGCCGCCATTGTTCGTGGGAAGCTTTTGCTTGATGATATCGGCCTGGATGGTTACGCCCAGGTGGTTGGCCTGGCCGGTCAGGTCGGCCGATACGTGATAGTCGACGCCATCCTTCTTGAAGGCGTTGTTGCGGATGTAGCACCACAGAATGGTAGCCATACCCAGCGAGTGAGCTTCCTCGAAAGCTTGCGCCACTTCGATGATTTGTCTTCCGGACTGGTCGGAGCCGAAATAGATGGTTGCTCCGACGGCCACTGCACCGAGATTCCAGGCTTCGCGAACAGAGCCAAACATGATCTGGTCGGCCTTGTTCGGATAGGTCAGGAGTTCGTTGTGGTTGATCTTTACAATAAACGGAATCTTGTGGGCATACTTGCGGGAGGCAAAGGCAAGCGTTCCGTAGGTGGTAGCCACGCCGTTGCATCCGCCTTCGATCGCCAGCTTGACGATGTTCTCCGGATCAAAATAGATGGGGTTCTTGGCGAAGGAAGCTCCTCCGCTGTGCTCTATTCCCTGGTCGATAGGGAGGATGGAGAGGTAACCGGTTCCTCCGAGGCGGCCGGCACCAAACAGGGCGCCGAGGCTGCGGAGCACCTGAGGATTGCGGTTGCTGGGCCCGAATACGTCGTCGATGAAATTGGGTCCGGGGGCATGAATCTGGTTGGATGCGACAGTTTTGCTTTTGTAGGAGAGGAGGGATTCGGCTTCGCTTCCCAGCATCTCACGGACATTTGTAGTTGCCATAGGTGGTTAAAGAACGGAAGGCAAATATAGGCCCGGAGGGGGTGGATTCCAACATAAACGGGGTTTGCGGGCGGACATGAAAAAAGCCCGATTCATTGTCGAATCGGGCTTTTTGAATGGCTTGTGGGCGGATTACTTCTCCTGAACGGCAAGCTTCTCCTTGATGCGTGCCGACTTGCCCTGGCGACCCTTCATGTAGTACAGTTTGGCCCTTCTAACCTTACCGGCCTTAATGAATTCTATTTTGTCAATGCTGGGGCTCAAAACAGGGAAAATTCGCTCTACGCCGACTCCATTGGATACCTTGCGGACAGAGAATGACTCGCCATTGGTGCCCTTTCCGCGGCGGTAGAGAACTACGCCCTGGAATTGCTGGATACGCTCCTTGTTACCTTCGCTGATCTTTACGTGTACGTTGATCGTATCGCCAGCCTTGAAATCGGGCAGTGCAGCACGTTTTGCTGCCAACTCCTGCTCCGCTACCTTAATGAGATCGGCCATAATTGGGTCGTTTTGAAAATGGGACTGCAAATATAGGAAAGGGTTGCTAGTGGACAAGCCACCTAGTCCTCCTTTATTAGGCCCGGACGGCGCTTTTTGGTGCGATCCAGGCTGTTTTCGTGCCTCCAGGCCTCAATTTTGGCGGGATTCCCGGATAGGAGCACAGGGGGTACCTGCCAACCCCGGTACTCGGCCGGCCGGGTATAGACGGCAGGGGCCACCAGCCCATCCTGGAAGGAGTCGGTCAGGGCGGAGGATTCGTCAGACAGGACCCCCGGGAGGAGGCGAATAACCGCATCAGAAAGGACGGCTGCTGCCAATTCACCGCCCGATAACACGTAATCTCCGATGCTTACTTCCCGGGTTACCAGGTGTTCGCGGACGCGTTCATCTACTCCCTTGTAATGGCCGCAGATCAGGATCAGATGCTCCTTCAAGCTGAGCTGGTTGGCCACGGATTGGGTCAGCAATTCGCCATCCGGACTCATGTAAATGATCTCATCGTAAGTTCGCTGGGCCTTGAGGGCCTGGATGCAGCGATCGATAGGCTCAATCATCATCACCATGCCGGCGCCTCCGCCGAAGGCATAGTCGTCGGTGGTGCGATGGGCGTCTGTTGTGTAATCGCGCAGGTCATGGATCTGCACCGTAACGAGCTGTTTGTCCTGTGCCCGCTTAAGAATGGATTCCCGGAATGGACTTTCCAGCAACTTGGGTAAGCATGTCAGGATATCGATTCTCATACAACCAAGATACGGAAAACTAGAGGTCGAGGAATCCATCCGGGAGTTCCACCGTGATGCGCTTCTTCGACTTGTTCAGGCTTTTGAGGAAAGGCCCGTTGAGCGGGATCATTACTTCCTTCCCTTCACGGTCAACCACCAGGTGCCTGCTAATGCCGGTTTCCTGAATTTCCGATACCTTTCCCAGGGTCCCCTGGTTGGTGTCCACCACTTCAAAGCCGATCACCTCGTCGTTATAAAATTCCCCTTTGGGAAGGCTGGGGCGCGATTTTTTGGGCATATAGACACTTGCTCCCTTGAGGGCGGCTGCCGCCTCGGGGGTATCCACTCCCTCAAATTTGACATAGGCTTTGGTGCCCTTTACCGATACGGCTTGCAGGAAGTGAGGGACCAGCTGGCCGCCGATTTCAAGGAAGTAGGCGTCCATGGTCTCCAGGTCAGGGCAGAGGGGCAACAAGGCCAGCGTTACCTCGCCCTTCAAACCGTGGCTTTTCATCACGTAAGCGATCTTAAAGCAGGCGTCAACGTTCATCGTGTCAGGTGAGGATAAAAAAAATGCCAACAGAAAGCTGTTGGCATTTTCTCTTTATGATTGGGATCACGCTTGTCCTTCGGCAGCAGGCGCTTGCTCGGTGCTAGCCTCGGCAGCAGGGGCTTCGGCGGCAGGAGCCTCCGTGGCAGCGGCTGCGGCAGCAGCGGCGGCTTCGGCTTTCTTGCGAATCGCTTCAGCGCGGGCCTCGCGGATTTTCGATTCCGCTTCCTTGCGTGCTTTGGCAGCATCCTGCTTGGATTTGCTTACCGTATCTTTCTTGGACTGGATCTTCTGCTCCTTTTGAGCCTTCCACTCCGCCAGTTTCTGATCGGCTTGTTCCTGGGAGATCGCGCCCTTTACCACGCCGATTTGCAGGTGTCTCTTCAGCATCACGCCCCGGTAGGAGAGCATGGCCCTGACCGTATCCGAAGGCTGGGCGCCATTCATCAGCCAGGAAAAGGCCCTGTCCTCATCCAGGTGGATGGTGGCCGGGATGGTGAGGGGATCGTAGGTACCGATCTTTTCAATGAATTTACCGTCGCGGGGGGACCGGGAATCGGCCACTACGACGTCGAATTTTGCCAGCTTTTTGCGGCCGCGGCGGGCCAGGCGAATCTTAACAGCCATTTTTCGTTGTTTTTAAAGGTTGGAACTCGTCCGGTTTTTAAAGGACTGCAAAGGTAGGAGATTTTGAATATTGGGCAACCCCCGGCAGAGCCGTTCAGTAAGGGATAACGATAATGGCAATTATACTCGTATAAACGAGTATTAGATTTTTACAAGCTCCCGGAGGTATATACATTTGTTATCTTACCCTTTTGATTATGGCTACCTACTCGTATATCTCGAATGCTGATGTCAGCTACCTCGACCAGTTGTACCAAAACTACAAGAAAGACCCGGGGTCGGTCGATCTGACCTGGCAAAAGTTCTTTGAGGGGTATGATTTCTCCGTGTCGAGATTTGGTGATCAGCCGGTGGCTGCCACGGAGGGGGTAAACATCAAGGAGACACACGTCCGGACCCTGATACACGCCTATCGGTCTCGCGGCCACCTGAAGTCGAAGACGAACCCGGTACGGCCGCGCAGGGATCATAAGGTGCCACTCGATCATACGTCTTACGGCCTGACGGATGCCGACCTGGATGCCGAGTTTGACGTAGGCGTGGAAATCGGGCTCGGCCGCACCACGCTGCGCAAGATCATCGAGAAACTCCAGGCCGTTTACCTGGGGCCCATCGGTTTTGAGTACAGCTACATCCGCAACCAGGAGATCTTCGACTGGTTCATTCAGAAGTGCGAGCAGGATTATTTTCACCACGCACCGTCGCTCGAAGAGAAAAAGGGGATTCTTGCCAAGTTGAACGAAGCGGTGGTATTTGAAAATTTTCTGCATACAAAGTTCCTGGGGCAGAAACGCTTTTCACTGGAGGGCGGGGAGACGACCATCCCGGCCTTACAAACCATCATCAATACATCGGCCAGCCTGGGTGTTAAGGAAGTGGTTATTGGTATGGCCCACCGGGGCCGTCTGAATGTGTTGTCCAATATTCTGGGCAAAACCTATGAGCAGATTTTCACGGAATTTGAAGGCAATGTAAACCCCGACCTCACCATGGGTGACGGTGATGTGAAGTATCACCTGGGATATGCCAGCCATATCAATACGCCATCGGGCAACAAAATCTATGTGAAGCTTACGCCCAACCCATCGCACCTTGAAGTGGTCGATTCACTGGTGCTGGGCTATACTCGTGGCCAGATGGATGATGAATACAAGGGACAGGTGGACAAAGCCATGGCCATCCTCATCCATGGCGACGCGGCCGTGGCAGGCCAGGGAATCGTTTATGAACTGGTCCAAATGTCGGGCCTGCCGGGCTACACGACCGGCGGAACGATCCACTTCGTCATCAATAACCAGGTTGGCTTTACGACAGATTACGAAGATGCCCGTTCGGCGATCTATTGTACCGATGTGGCAAAAATCATTGATGCACCCGTACTCCACGTCAACGGGGATGACGCGGAGGCGGTGACTTTCTGCGCCAAGCTGGCTGTGGAATACCGCCAGAAATTCGGCAAGGATATTTTCATCGACATGCTCTGCTATCGCCGTCATGGGCACAACGAGAGCGATGAACCCAAGTTTACCCAGCCCAAGCTCTATAACCTGATCGCCAAGCATCCCAACCCGCGGGAGGTCTATGTCAAGAAACTCATCGAACGCGGAGACGTGGATGCGGAACTCGCCGATGAGATGGACAAGAGTTTCCGCAACCAGCTGCAGGACCGGCTCAACGAAGTGAAACAGAAGCCGCTCCCCTACAAACCGCAAAAGCTGGAAGAAGAATGGGAAAAAATGGAGCGTGCAAAGCCGGAAGATTTTGACAAGTCGCCGGTCACCGCCATTAAGGCGGCCATCATCGACAAGGTGGCTAAAGCGCTAACCACAATTCCGGCCGACTTCAAGCCGCTCAAGCAGATCGAGAAGTTGCTGAAGGACCG
This sequence comes from Cyclobacteriaceae bacterium, assembly GCA_016787605.1. Taxonomy (GTDB): domain Bacteria; phylum Bacteroidota; class Bacteroidia; order Cytophagales; family Cyclobacteriaceae; genus ELB16-189. The sequence continues at coordinate 54,057 of JAEUUE010000060.1, read as the reverse complement.
GAAGGCGGCCTTCTTTGAAGATAAAATGTTGGGCTGGGCCGAGGCCGAATTGCTCGCCTATGGTTCACTTCTCACCGAAGGCACGCCGGTTCGCATGTCAGGACAGGATGTCAAGCGTGGTACGTTCTCCCACCGCCATGCCTACTTTTTCGACGCGAATACCAACGAGCCCTATTGCGGCATTGACCACATCCAGGAGGGACAGCAGAAATTTCACATCTACAATTCGCTCCTTTCTGAATTTGGAGTGCTGGGTTTCGAATACGGGTATGCGATGTCCAATCCCTTTGGTCTCGTGTTGTGGGAAGCCCAGTTCGGAGACTTCGTCAACGGTGCCCAGGTGATGATTGACCAGTTCCTCTCCAGCGCGGAATCCAAATGGCAACGCATGAATGGGCTGGTGATGTTGCTTCCCCACGGGTATGAAGGCCAGGGCCCCGAGCACTCCAGCTGTCGTCCCGAGCGCTTCCTTCAGCTTTGCGCGGAGTACAACATGATTGTGTGCAACCCGACCACACCGGCAAACATTTTCCACCTGTTGCGCAGGCAGGTAGCCTGGCATTTCCGCAAGCCGTGCATCGTATTTTCTCCCAAGTCACTGCTCCGGCACCCGGCCGTGGTGTCCCCGCTGAAGGAATTCACGTCGGGCTCGTTCCAGGAAGTGCTGGACGATACCCAGGTGACTGCCAAAGACGTGAAGCGGCTGGTGCTTTGCAGCGGAAAGATTTACTATGACTTGCTGGAGGCCCAGGCGAAGCGCAAGACCAAAGATACCGCCCTCGTCAGGGTAGAACAGTTGTACCCGTTCCCGGACAAGCAATTGACGGCCCTCTTCAAGAAGTACAAGGATGCCAAAATCCTTTGGGTACAGGAAGAACCAGCCAACATGGGCGCTCTTTCCTTCATCCAGCGCATGCTGCCCTCAGTTCCCATGGAGTTTGTATCCCGCAAGGCCAGTGCTTCTCCGGCCACCGGGTACTCCAAGGTGCACAAAATGGAGCAGGAGAAAATCGTCAACCAGGCCTTTGAACAATAACCGCAAGCAACCTTTCACCAACCTTAACGCATCATCCTCATGGCATTTGAAGTTAAAGTACCTACGGTAGGAGAGTCCATCTCCGAAGTCACGATTGCCAACTGGCTCAAGAAAGACGGCGACACGGTGAATATGGATGAAGTGATCGCCGAACTGGAGTCGGACAAGGCAACTTTTGAGCTTGCCGCGCCACAGGCAGGCGTGCTGAAAATTGTGAAGCAAAAGGGAGACACCGTACCCATCGGGGCGGTCATCTGTAAAATTGAAGGCACTGGTGCACCGGCCGCCAAGCCGGAGCCCAAGGCGTCAGCCCCGGCCAAAGCAGCCGCTCCGGCGGAAAGCCCGGCTCCGGCGGCCGCTGCGCCCAAGGCTACAGGTGCCGTCAAGGAAATGAAGGTGCCCACGGTAGGAGAGTCCATCACGGAAGTGACGATCTCCACCTGGTTGAAGAAGGATGGCGACTTTGTCAGGCTGGATGAAGTGATCGCCGAAGTAGAGTCGGACAAGGCGACCTTTGAACTGCCCGCAGAGGCCAATGGCATCTTGCGGATTGTTGCGAAGGAGAAGACGACGCTTCCGATCGGCGGACTCATTTGCCGGATAGAGGTGATGGAAGGCGGCCCTGCCGCGGCGGCTCCAGCCACTCCCGCACCTGCGGCCGCACCCGCAGCCACGGGCGCCGGTTATGCCGCAGGTACCCCTTCTCCGGCGGCCGCAAAAATTCTGGATGAGAAAGGAATCGCACCGGGACAAGTTGCCGGGACGGGCGTAGGTGGGCGCATCACCAAAGAAGATGCCGCCAAAGCCACGGCACCGGCCGCTGCCAAGACTCCGGCCCCAGCGGCTCCGGCTGCTCCAGCCGTTCCTGCAGTTCCAGGTACGCGTTCAGAGCGCCGCGAGAAAATGACTTCGTTGCGGAAGACCATCGCGCGGAGACTGGTGGCGGTCAAGAACGAAACGGCCATGCTCACCACGTTCAATGAAGTGGACATGAAGCCAGTCATGGACCTGCGCTCGAAATACAAGGACTCGTTTAAGGAAAAGTACGGCGTGGGTCTTGGGTTCATGTCGTTCTTTGCCAAAGCGGTATGTGCCGCCCTCAAGGAATTCCCCGCGGTCAATGCTTCCGTTGACAAAGACGAAATCGTTTACCACGACTACTGCGACATTTCCATCGCGGTATCCACGCCGCGCGGATTGGTGGTGCCGGTCATTCGCAACGCCGACGCGCTCACCTTTGCCCAGATCGAGAGCGAGGTCGTACGCCTGGCCACCCGGGGAAGGGATGGCAAGCTGTCGATCGAAGAAATGACCGGGGGCACCTTCTCCATCACCAACGGGGGAGTGTTCGGATCCATGTTGTCGACGCCGATCATCAACCCTCCGCAGTCGGCGATCCTGGGCATGCACAACATCGTGGAGCGGCCGGTGGTCAGGAACGGTGAAATCGTCATTCGCCCGGTGATGTACCTGGCCTTGTCGTACGATCACCGCATCGTGGATGGCCGCGAATCGGTAAGTTTCCTGGTCCGTGTCAAAGAAATGCTGGAAGATCCGGGTCGCCTGATCCTTGGAGTTTAATCAACACGCTATGCAATACAACGTCGTCGTAATCGGTTCAGGTCCCGGTGGCTATGTTGCCGCCATCCGCTGCGCCCAGCTGGGCATGAAGACAGCGATCATCGAGAAGTATGACACGCTCGGCGGCACCTGCCTCAACGTGGGGTGCATTCCCTCGAAGGCCATGCTGGATTCGTCGGAGCATTTTATCAATGCCAAGGAGCACTTCAAGACCCACGGGATTGAAATCTCTGAGCCGAAGGCAAACCTGGGGCAGATGATCAAGCGCAAGGCTGAGGTGGTAAAGGCCAACGTGGAGGGTATCGCCTTCCTGATGAAGAAGAATAAGATTGATGTGCATAAGGGTGTGGGCTCATTTGTCGACAAGAACACGGTCCAGGTTACGGCCAAGGACGGCAAGACGGTGAATCTTACCGCCGAGAAGATCATCATCGCCACGGGCTCCAAGCCAACGGCGCTACCTTTCGCCCCTTTTGACAAGAAGCGGATCATCTCCAGTACGGAGGCTTTGGAGTTGAAAGAAATTCCCAAACACCTGATTGTCGTCGGCGGTGGAGTGATCGGTATGGAGTTGGGCTCCGTGTACGCCCGCCTCGGCTCCAAGGTCTCCGTGGTGGAGTTCCTCGACAGCCTTATTCCAACCATGGACGGAACACTGGGAAAGGAATTGCAGAAAGTGACTAAGAAACTGGGCATGGAGTTCTACCTGGGCCACCGGGTCACCTCCGTGGAGAATAAAGGCAAGGAGGTCGTCCTCCAGGCCGAGCCGAAAAGTGGTGGGGCGACGATTACGCTGACAGGCGATTATTGCCTGGTGAGCGTGGGCCGGAGACCCTATACCGATGGGCTGGGCCTCGAAAATGCAGGCATTGTCCTGGAGAAGGGGAGAATTCCTGTCAACGATCATTTGCAGACTGTCGTCCCGAACATCTATGCCATCGGCGATGTCGTACGGGGCGCCATGCTGGCCCACAAGGCGGAGGAAGAAGGGGTGATGGTGGCTGAACAGCTGGCGGGTCAGAAGCCGCACATCAATTACTTGTTGATTCCAGGCGTCGTGTATACGTGGCCGGAGGTGGCCAGCGTAGGCTACACGGAAGAACAACTGAAATCAGAAGGCCGTGCTTATAAGACCGGACAGTTTCCCTACAAGGCGCTGGGCCGGGCGCGAGCCAGTATGGATACGGATGGGTTGGTCAAGATACTGGCTGACAAAAACACCGATGAGATTCTCGGAGTCCACATCATCGGCGCCCGCGCTGCCGATATGATTGCCGCCGGAGTCACCGCGATGGAGTTCCGCGCGGCGGCTGAAGATGTGGCCCGCATGTCTCATGCTCACCCCACTTATATGGAGGCGGTAAAGGAAGCCTGCCTTGCAGCCACGGCCAACAGGCCGCTGCATCTTTGAGCGGTGGGCTAGTCGGGCAAATATTTGCTGACGGCCCACGACCGAAGTGCGATGGCCCCCACCAGCGGTAAGAGAAATATATTCATCTGCTGGGGAAGTAATGTCCACCCGGCTGCCAGGGCAACGGAGAGCACGGCAACACCCAGGAAATACTTCTTGACCACCGGGCGGAAGCGTTTAAAGAACGCGCCGACAATGAGCAGGTGCGTGGGCATCGCCCAGAGTATGTTGAAATTCTTTGCCGCGGCCTGGTGATCGGTGGCAAGCCATAGCAATAAGAGCAGGAATCCAACCAACCCGGTAACCAGGAAGAGGATCACGTCAAACCAAAGGGTCAGTTTCTTCCTCCGGATGTCAACTATGGTCAGTACCAGAACCAAGGCCCCAAACAGACCGAAGGCAGTGAACGGATGTACGCTGGCTTTGGGTATTTCTTTCGGAAGGCTCATATAAACCGGTATCTTCTTCTTGACCAGGGGTTCGGCGACGCTATTTCGAATGATCGTGGCATGATCCATGAACTGCATGACATAATCAGGCAGAAACATGTACTCGTAGGGTGAAGCCTTTTTGTCCATGGGCAGCCCCAGGCAGATGTCAATCCCCAGGTCTCCCCAGGGTTGATAGGCCAGGCAAAGGTCCGTGAGTTGACGGATGGTATAGGAGGTTTGGATGAACGTGGTGTCGAAACGAAGGGAGTCCCCGAGGTTTTGTGCCAGCACATCGCGGATCTTGCTCGCGCAGTTGTTGTAGAAATAATCGTACCGATAGGTTTCATTTTCAGGCAACGCGTTCCATTCCAGGAAATTGAAGACGGCTTGCTTTTGGGCGGGCGAGAGGTTCAGGACTTGTTCGGTCACCCAACGGTTGTAATACACATAGGAGTTGACAAAATCGGGGTAGGAATAAACGCCCAGTTTGAAGAGGAGCAGCCCCTTGGTATAGTTCAGGTAGAAGTTGGGCTGGTCGAAGTCGAATACGCCGTAATTGTAGGCATAGTCTATCCGGTGAGCCGGGTCAACCACCCGGATGGCGCTGTGTCCAAAAGCGAGGTACAGTTCGTCCTGACCGGGCCCGCAGGTAATCACCGAAATCTCCGCTTGCGGAGAAAGGGTGATGGTCTGGCCGCTGAGCGTGGAGACCACCAGGAGCAAGGACAAGAGCAGCCCGATTTTTTTCATGAATGATCCTGAAATATTCTTCCAAGATAAAGAGTATTCGTGAGCCCTGCCTACTTTTGGTTATGGCCTCCGGATTTCGCGACACCTTGCAACTGGCCTCCGGGCTGACCCCGCGACGGGTTTGGAATGGGCTGCAGGTGGTGTCCAGTTACATTCGTTCTCGGGTTCTTGAACAGCCCCGCATCGCCGGATTGCCTATGAGCGTTTCCATCGAACCCACGACGTCGTGCAATTTGCGGTGCCCGGAATGCCCCAGCGGATTGCGGTCTTTCACACGACCAACCGGCATGCTCGACAAGGCGCTTTTTGAAAAGGTGATCCGGGAGTTATCGCCGACCCTTTCCTACCTGACCTTTTACTTTCAGGGTGAGCCGTACCTTCACCCCGGTTTCCTGGATATGGTACGATTTGCCTCAAGCCTGGGGATTTATACGGCGACCTCTACCAACGCTCATTACCTCGACGAGGAACGTGCACGGGCGACCATCTCCTCAGGCCTTGACCGGTTAATCATCTCCCTGGATGGCACCACCCAGGAGACTTATGCGTCTTACCGGGTGGGAGGGAAACTCGATAAGGTATTGGAGGGAACGCGCACTTTGCTCCGGCTGAGAAAGGAAATGCGTTCAGCAACACCGCACGTCGTGTTTCAATTTCTCGTGGTTAAACCCAACGAGCACCAGGTACCCGATGTGTATGCGCTGGCGAAGGAAATGGGTGTGGATGGGGTCTGGCTCAAGACGGCGCAGATTTATGATTATCAGAAGGGCTCACCCCTGATTCCGGACCAGGAGGAGTATTCACGCTATCGGAAAAACACGGACGGCACCTATCGCATCAAAAACGAACTTCTCAATCACTGCTGGAAGATGTGGCACAGTTGCGTCATCACCTGGGACGGTCGTGTGGTGCCGTGTTGCTTCGACAAGGATGCGCATCATGTGATGGGCGACCTGGGCACCCAGTCCTTCCGGGAGATTTGGTACAGCGATCGTTACAACGATTTCCGGGCCTCCCTGCTGAAGTCAAGAAGCGAAATCGAGATGTGTCGCAATTGTACGGAAGGAACTAAGGTTTGGGCCTGACCGACGTTGAGTTGGCCGGAACGCCGCATTTGCCGCAGCCCGTCGCACAGCCTTCTTTGGCGCGAAAACTCCGGACCACGAGTACCCCCAGGAAACCAAGGGCACCCAGGAAGACAAGGCCGACCAATAGCTGCTGAATCATCAGGCAAAGGTAATCATCAGTAGCTAAACCAACCTTCGGCGCAACCAGTTCCGTCCGGGATAGGACAGAGGAGGACGGTTTTGAACGATGGATAAATCCAGCGGCTTAAAAAATGGCCCAAATCGGCCCCGGCACCATAATTGAGACAACCTAGAACTTTATTTTCCGTCTGAACATCTTAGGAAAAATTGCCGTATCCCATGTTTCGAAACTACCTGAAAACCGCACTTAGAAACCTGCGTCGCCAGGCCAGCAGCACGGTACTCAACGTGCTGGGGCTCACCCTGGGCATTGCCGCCAGCCTCATTTTGTTTCTGCTGGTCAGGTACCATTCCAGCTTCGACACCTTTCATGCGAAGAAGGACCGCATCTACCGGGTGAACACGACGTCGAAGGGCAACAGTGGGAACGACTACACATCCGGGGTGCCCTCGGTTCTTCCGGAAGCTTTCCGCCTTGATTTTCCGGAAGCGGAAGAAGTGACCTTTACTTCCTATCGTGCCGGAGGACTGATCACCGTACATGGACCGGTCGGCGAGCCTAAGAAGTACGAGGAGGAGCGTGGGATCTCCTACGTGCAGCCGAATTTCTTCTCCATTTTCGACCGGGCCGTCCTTCATGGCAGCATCGATAAGGCGCTGGACGAACCCAACGAGGCGGTGTTGTCGCGCAGCTGGGCGATCAAATACTTCGGGCGGGAGGATGCGTTGGGAGAAGTGTTCCGGTATGACAACCGTGACTTTAAGGTAACGGCCATCATGGAAGATCCCCCGGCGAATACCGATGTGCCGATCTCCGTCATGCTCTCTTACATAACGGTGAAGAAGGAACTCGATGACCATGGCTGGAACAGTATCTGGAGCGACGAGCACTGTTACTTTCTTTTACGCGAGGGTGCCAGCCTTTCGGAGATAGAAGCCCGAATTCCTGCCTTCGTGGAGAAATATCTCGGCAAGGATAACCGGGACGGGCAGACCTTTATTCTTCAACCCCTGCTGGAAATTCACTTTGACGATCGGTTTGGCAACTACAATTACAACACCGTCAGCAAAAATGCGATTCTGGCCCTGAGCCTGATCGGGGTGTTCCTGCTCCTTACGGCCTGCATCAACTTCATCAATTTGTCAACGGCTGAAGCCGTCAAGCGATCGAAGGAGGTCGGGATCCGCAAATCGCTGGGCAGTACCCGACGCCAGTTGGTGGTGCAGTTCCTTGGGGAGACTACACTGGTGACGGTGGCGGCAGCGGTATTGGCCGTAGCCCTGGCCCAGTTTTCATTGCGTTTTCTCAACCCGTTCCTCGATTTGCACCTGGCGATCGCACCATCCGACACCTTGTTGTGGGGCTTCCTGTTCACCACCGTAGTGGTGGTGGCCCTCGTGTCAGGGCTTTATCCTTCCCTGGTGGTCTCCGCGTTCAACCCGGTGCTTGCCCTGAAAAACAAGATGGGCAACCGGGGATCTTCCGGTTTCTTCCTGCGCCGTGGACTGGTGGTGATGCAATTCTTCATTTCCCAATTCCTGGTTATTGCCACGCTGGTCATCATTTCTCAGAACAATTACTTCCGGAGCAAAGACCTGGGTTTCCGTAAGGAGGCGATCGTGACGGTACCCATCCCGGTCTCCGAGTCCCCGTCCGACACGGTGCGCGGAAGCAAGATGAAAACCCTGCGTGATGAATTGATGCGCGTGCCCGGTGTCGAGCTGGCCAGCCTTAGCAACACGCCGCCCTCTTCAGGCAGCGTAAGCGGAACCGGTTTTTCGATAGAGGGCAATCCCGATTTCTTCGAAACCCAGGTAAAAGCTATCGATGGCAACTACCTGGATTTATATGGCCTGCAGCTGGTGGCCGGCACTAACCTGCAGGACCTGGATACCGCCCAGGGTTTCCTGGTCAACGAGAAGCTGGCGCGCGTCACCGGCCATGCTAACCCGGCCGAAATGGTCGGAAAGCGGATCGATATGTGGGGAAAGAAACTACCGGTGGTTGGTGTAGTCAGGGATTTCCATACCGTTTCACTCCACACGCCCATTGAGGCCACCATTCTGCTCAACCGTATTCGCAACTACCGGACGTTGTCTGTTCAGATCCGGCCGGGCGAGTTTCAAACCACCCTGGCCACGATTCAGAAGATGTGGGAGACGACATACCCTGAATACATCTTTTCGTATGAATTCATGGATCAATCCATCCAGGAGTTCTATGAGAGCGAGTCAAAATTGTCGGCGTTGCTGACGGCGTTCACCAGCCTGGCCATTTTTATCGGATGCCTGGGTCTGTTTGGGCTGGCCTCGTTTATGGCCAATCAGAAAACCAAGGAAATCGGCATCCGCAAGGTGCTGGGGGCGAGTGTCAACCATATCCTGCTGATCTTTTCCCGGGAGTTTGTGGTCCTGATTGTCGTGGGCTTTGCCGCGGCTGCTCCTGTCGCCTGGTATTTGATGAATGAATACCTGAGTGAATTTGCCTACAAGATTACACTCGGTCCTGAATTGTTTCTTGGGGGGCTCACCCTGACGTTGCTGGTTGCCGGGGCTACGGTGGGGTATCGCTCGGTTCGCGCAGCCCTGGTCAACCCGGTGGATTCGTTAAGGTCAGAATAGGGTTGCCCATAAGCAGCGTAGCCCCTGACGGGGCAATAATTACGAAGTGCTTAACGGACGGGAATCGCGACTAGCCGAGGATGAGTTTCATCCCAGGTGAGAGCTGGTTGTCCTTCAGGTTGTTGAGGGCCTTGAGCTTCTCGACAGTCAGGCCCTTGAACTTCCTGGAAATGTCCCATAGCGTATCGCCTTCCTGAACGACATAGGTTTTGTCGGACGGCATTTCGACGGGAGCTATTGAAGCCTGTGTTCGTTGGGAAGGAACTACCCAGATGGTCAGTTTCTGGCCCGTGCGGATCATGTTGCCGCGCAAATTATTCCATTTGCGAAGGTCGTCGATGCGAACCTTGTAGCGTTGGGCAATCAGACCCAAGGCATCGCCATACCTTACTTTGTAAACGACGGGTTCGCGTCCGGTGGTATTGCCTGGCGTATTCCTGACGAGGGCCTCGATTTCTTTCTTGCCTACCCGCGAGGAGGAGTCGAGAATGGCCACCCGGTTATCGAGCAAGGACAGTTTGGCGGCTACGGGGACTTTCAATACAAAAGGCTTTTCCCGTTCCGGTACCGCGTTGCGCCGGAGGGAAGGGTTTAGCGTGTGCAGGTCATCGAGGCAAGTGCCGGTAAGTTGGGCAAAGGTTTCAAGGTGCACGTAGTGGTGAAGCATCACGGTGTCATGAGGCATGACTTCTTCCGGGGCCAGGTCCGCCAGGTTATGTTCCTCGGCGTAATTCATGGCGTAAATGATGGCCACATATTGCGGGACATACGAGCGGGTTTCCCGCGGAAGATACCGGTAGATTTCCCAGAAGGTTTTCTTGTAGCCCGAACGGCGGATGGCGCGCTTCACGGTGCCTGGGCCAGAGTTGTAGGCAGCCAGGGCGAGTTCCCAATTACCGAAAATGGAATACAGTTGTTTCATATAACGGCAGGCTGCCTCCGTGGATTTCTCCGGATCCATCCGGTCGTCAATGTACCCGTCGTTGTGAAGGCCAAAATACCGGCCGGTAAACGACATGAACTGCCATAACCCTACGGCACTGGCCCGTGAAATGGCCCGCGGGTTGAGCCCGGATTCGATGATGGAAAGGTACTTGAGCTCCTCGGGCAGGTTATGCTGGGCCAGGTGCTTTTCGAACAACGGAAAGTACAGGTCTTTGCGCCGAAGCATGAGCCGGGTATAGTCCCGGTTACGGATGGTGAAGAAATTGATAAAGCCGTGCACATTGCTGTTGTACGTCAACGGGATGGTCTGCTGAATGCATGATAACCGGTCGGCGACCAGTTCCGGAGTCTCTTCTGCAGGGATATATTCGTACTGCTGGGGGAACGCAAACAACAGGGGATCGGAAAGGGAATCGCCCGCCAGAATTTCCGATTCCACCTGTTCAGCAAGGGAATCGCGTTCCAGCGTGACTTCCTGAGCCCGGGAAATTCCCGTCGAGAAAGCAAGAATAAGCAGTAGTGCCCAGCTTTTCATCATACAAAAATAGGTACGCCTGATCTAACGACCAACCTCGAAGTTTCGTACGAACGAAAGGAGCGTGCCTTCGGCAAAGTCGTCGGCCAGGACCTGGAGCCCGACCGGTAGCCCGTGGGCATCGGCCCCAAAGGGAAAGGAGAGCGCGGGCACGCCGGCTACATTGGCCTGTACCGAAAAGATGTCGGCGAGGTACATCGACAACGGATCTGAGGTGGCCCCGAGCGGAAACGCGGTGGTGGGAGCGGTGGGCAATAACATCACTTCATGGTCGCGGAGGATCTGTTTGGTCTCCTCCCGGATCAGGCGACGTACTTTCTGCGCCTGCAGGTAATACGCATTGTGATAGTCGGCACTCAGCACGAAAGAGCCCAGGAGTATCCGTCGTTTCACCTCCGGTCCGAATCCTTCACTCCGGGTTCTTTTATACAGGGATTCCAGGTTGGCCGGTTCCGGCGCACGATGGCCGAAGCGAACGCCATCATAGCGCGAGAGATTGGAACTGGCCTCAGCCGTAGCCAGGATGTAATAGGTGGGAAGGAGGTAGTCGAGCAGGGGGAAATGAACCACATTGACCGTGTGTCCTTGTTTATTAAGTTGATCCATCGCCCGGTGCAAGGCTTCACGCACTTCGGGTTGAAGGGAGGGCGCATCCAATATTTCCCGGTAAACTGCAATCCTGAATCGGCGGTCTTCTGCCTCGGGGCGGGCATAATCCGGCACCGGCTGATGGGATGCGGTACTGTCGTGTTCATCCGGTCCGGCAACCGCAGCAAGCAGAGGAGCAAGGTCGTCGAGGCATCTCGTCATGAGTCCTACCGTATCAAACGACGAAGCATACGACACCAATCCGTGCCGTGAGATGCGTCCATAAGTGGGTTTCAGTCCATAGATGCCGCAAAAGGCTGCGGGTTGACGTACGGAGCCGCCGGTATCGGAACCGATGGACGCGGCACAAAGGCCGGCCGCTACAGCCGCTGCCGATCCTCCGCTGGAGCCTCCCGGCGTGCGCGTAGGGTCGGCAGGATGGCGGGTAGGGCCGAATGCGGAATTCTCCGTGGAAGAACCCATGCCAAACTCGTCGCAGTTCTGACGACCTATGATGATGGCATCTTCTTCCAGGAGGCGGGTTACGACTGTGGCGTTGTAAGGAGAAGTGAAGGAGTTGAGTATGCGGCTTGCCGCGGTAAGGGGATGATCGCGGTAGGCGAATACGTCTTTCAACCCGACGACCAGGCCGGCGAGTTTTCCCGCCGTTTGGTTTCTTATTTTCTTGTCGACTTCACGCGCCTGGCTCAGCGCTTCTTCGTCATAGACGGATAGGAAGGCATGGAGGTCCGGGGCGGCTGCAATCCGGGATAAATAACCTTCGACGAGGGATTCGCACGTTTGGGTGCCCCTGGTGAGGTTGACTTGGATGTTGGAGAGGGTAGCTGTTTCCCGCTGCACGGCTTACTTGCCGTCTTCGAGTCGGCCGGCCTGTTTGCCAGAGTCCTCCACTTCCTTCTTCACATCGCTCATGGCGTCTTTGAACTCGCGTACGCCTTTGCCCAATCCCTTCATGAATTCAGGGATCTTCTTCGCGCCAAAAAACACCAGGACGAAAATTCCAATGAGGAGGATTTCCTGGAAACCAACACCACCCAGAAGCAAAAGAACCGCTTTCATCTGATTTATGAGTTTAAATGGAGTACCGAATTGAACCGGAGGTCAAAAGTAGCTCAAAAATTCTGATTTTCCTGACCGAACGTATAGACCCGAAAATGGCCCCGAATCAGTCCTTTAGCCACAATTCGGGGTCGAGGGCTGTCGTATTCTTGCGAATCTGGAACCGCAGTTCTGAAATTCCCTCCGCGTTGACCAGGATATGGCCGATTTCCTGGTTGGTTGTGACCTTTTGCCCCTTCTTAAGTGACACGTCGCGAAGGCCGGAATAGACGGTGAAGTACTCCCCATGGCTGATAATGACCGAGTTGCCGAGGGTCGGAATGAAGGCCACGGCGCGCACCTCGCCGGCGAAGATGGCCCGTACCTTTTCGCCCTGTGCGGTCTGGATGTTGATGCCGTCATTTTGAAGGATGATGCCCTTCAGGACCGGATGTTTCTGACGACCGAATTTCTGGGAAATGAATCCCTGGGCAGGCCAGGGAAACTTGTTCCGGTTTTCCTCGAAGGAATTGGACAACGCGACCACCTCCGGGGATCTTGCTGGAGTTTTGGATTTCTTCCGGGCGGCGGCTTCGCGGGCTTCCCTTGCCGCCCGCTCCATTTCCTCCTTGATGATCGCGCTGATCAGCTGGTCGAGTTTGGCAACCGCCTTTCTGGTTTCTGCCAACTCCGCTTTCAGGCGCTTCTCTTCCTTCTCAAGGGATCGGACTATGTTGTTCTGCTTCTTCTTCAGGTCTTCAAACTTGTTCTTCTCCGCCAGTTCCTCGCGGAGCAACACATTCTTTTCATCCTTCTTGCCTTCAATCAGCAGAACCTGTTCGGCCAGTTGCTCCTGCACCTTCCGGATCACGGCCGCCTGCTCTTTTCTCGCCGTGCTGTACTGCTCGAGGTACTTCACCCGCATGGCCAGCTGATCAAAGGTCGAGGAGGCAAATAGAAACATGAGCTTGGATACGCCGCCGCTGGTTTTCTGGGCGGAGAAGACCATGGCGCCGTACTCTTCCTTGAGTTTGGCCAGGTCTGTCTGGAGGGCGCGCAAAATTTCGTTGTTCTCCCCGATGTCCAGGTTCATCAGTTCGATTTCTGACTGGATGGAAAGAATGAGCGCTTCCTGCTGACGAACCCGTTGAGTAATGGCCGAGAGTTCACCCAGGGAGCTCTTCTTCTGTTTTGATGTCTGGGAGAGAATCTTTTCTGTCTCCTTAATCCGGTTGATGTTGGCCTGCTTTTCTTTTTGCAGTTGAGTTTTGTTCTTCTGCGCGGCAGCAGAAAACGTGAACAGGAGAACAGCCAACCCGAAGACCAGCGATTTACCGGCGCTCATACTTCCTGGGTATGTTGAACGGGAACTTCAACTCTTTGTCCCCCACTTCTGCCTTGTTGTATTCCAGGGTGATGGCGGTATTGACCATGCCGGCGGGGGTTTTGTACAGGATGCTGATGCTGCCGTTGAACGGATAGGTCTTTTCGCCGACCGGCTGAAAATTGGAATAGGTGATGGAAGCTGAATTCTGTGTGTTCGCTTCCTTCATCTCAACCTTTTCGAGTTTCTTGGTTGTCGGGTTGATGAAATTCTTCAGGAACACTGTGGCTCGCTGTTGTTCCAGCAGGTTGAAATTGTCCCCCTGGCTGATCTTGTCTGATTCCTGGCGAGGAGAAATCAGGTTGCCGAGAAAGGCTGCCTGGATGGCCTGGTAATTGACTTCAAAATTAAACCGCTTGGAAAGGCTGGGGTAGTCAAAGACGTAGTATTCCTTGTCGACCGTGCTGACAATGGTGATCGAGTCTTTATTGATCAGGGCCCGGCCGCCCTGAACGCCGATGACGGTAAAGGTCATCCAGATGACGCTGTCCTTGCGAATGCGGATATGGGCTTTGACTTCGCGTTCTTTTTTGCCGTCGTTGAAGACCAGCCGAGCCTTGCCGTGAAAGTAGTCGAAGTCAATTTCCTGGATCTCCAGGCTGGCCGGCGGCGGGGGCGCTGTGGGGATCACCTTCTTTGAGCAGGCGACCATCAGCAGGCCGGTGCAGGCCAGGATGACTACGGCGTTTTTCATGAACCGCAAAGGTAACTCTTGATGGGAAGAAAAACAGCGGTTTAGTTTGGACGGCGGTTGGCGATTTTCCGGTCCAGTACTTCATGATCATTGGTCATTGACCTTGCTTTTTCCCATTGCCGCACGGCATTGTCGACCTCTCCGAGCTGAAAGAGGATGTCACCGTAATGTTCATAGTGCACGGAAGACACGCCCGGCAGGACCAGGGCCTGCTCCATCACTTTCCGGGCTTCTTTGAATTTGTCGCGCTGATACAACACCCAGGCATAGGTGTCGAGGTAGGTGGAGTTGTCCGGGTTTTCCTTGATCACCTGGGCGGCCATGCGCTCAGCTTTTTCGAGATGTTCCTTTCGCAAGGCGAGGTAGTAGCTGTAGTTGTTCAGAACAAACGGGTCGTTGGGAGTGTGCGCGAGAGCCGCTTCGTATGCCTGATCCGATTTGAGGTATTCTTTCGCGCCGTTGTACGCGTCCCCCAGCATGCTGTTAATGTCGTGCTGCAATCCCGGGTTGGAGGCGGAAAGCTTTTTGGCCCGCTCCAGGGAAGAAGCGGCTTCCCGGTAGTTTCGCAAGCTGATGTGGCCGTATCCGTTGAAGTAATATAAAATGGCCTGGTTAGGAAAGATCTCCATGCCTTGTTCGGAGTGGAAGACCAGGCTGTCGAACTTGCCGGTTTCGGCTTCCAGCGCCAGGAGATTTTGCCAGGCTTCGAAACTTGCCGAACCGCGCTGGATGGCGGACAAAAAGGCTTTCTCTGCTTCAGCTTTCTGATGGAGGCTGATATACAGATTGCCTCCGGCAATGTACACGTTAGGATCTTCGGGGTATTGCCTTTCCAGGTCCTTGTAAATGCCGATGACGAATTCCGGCAGGTCGGCTTCCGTAACTTTCCGTGCCGCATTCTGTGCGATCTGGGTGGCATAGGTCTGCACGACCAGTAGCTTTGAGCTCAATTCGATGGAGGGATCCTTGATGGCTTCCCGGATGAGGCGGCGGGAATCCTGTTCACGCCCCGTATCACGGTAGAGCCCGGCCAATAATATTTTGGAGGGCCCTCCTTCCGGGTGTGCAGCCAGGAACCTTTCCAGGTATTCGACAGCCTTTTTCATCTGCCCCTTCTGTGCCAGGGTTTCGGCAATGCCCACCACGTAACGCTCTTCATCCGGGTAAGCCTCCATCAATTTTTCACCCTCAGCGATCCCCTGGTCGTTTTTTCCAAGGTCAAAGTAGATCTTTTGTTTCTGCAGCGACGATACTTCATTGATGCCGAGGACAGCCTCCGCACGGTTGTAGGTCTTCAGGGCCTCTTCCGGCTTCCGGTCATAGAGATAGATGGCGGCCAACTGGTATAAGTGGTCGCCACTGTTGTCCGCTTCGCGGGTAAGGGTCTCGAGAACTTGTTCTGCTTTGCCCAGTTGATTCTGGGAGGCATAGATGTCGGCGGCCAGGAGGTAGAAGTATTTGTTCTTCCGTTCCAGCTTCAGGGCGGTTTCGATGCTGGTGGCTGCCCGGGAGAGGTCCTCGGGGTTCTGGCTCTTGGTGTAGACCTCCGCCATCTTGAAATAGATCATCGCTTCCTGCGGGTTCAGTTCGGCCGCCCGCTGGAAGGCCCCCAGTGCCTTGGCGTAGTCTTCGAGCAGAAAATACTTCATGCCCTCGGTAAAGACCGATTCGGCCTCCCGCATGCGCAAGCCGGAGAGCTCAGCCTCCGGGGTCTTTTTCTTTTTTTCCCGTTGCGCGTCGGCAGGCGACGTGGCCGCCAGAAACAGCACGAACCCCAGGGCAAGGCAGCGAGCGCAGGTTGAAACACGGAGAGTCATCCGGAAGAAATTCGACGCGATACGAAGAGTAAAGGTAAAAAATAAAATCAGGTCAGTTCACCACTTCCGGTCGTCTCAGTTCGTCCTTTTCACGAACGTAGACCACTGCGGCGTAGATGCCCATCAATCCGCAGTGAAACAGGAAGTCGGCCACCGGTTGATTAAACGTAACCCAATAGCCAAGGTTGATCAGGACTACTGAAAGTCCAAGGTAAAATAGCGCCTGGCCTACCCGATAGGGCACGGGATAATATTTCTGACCCAAGGCGTAAGATGTGATAGCCATTGTGGTGTAGCAGGCCAGGGTCGCCCAGCTGCTGCCGAGATAGCCCGCCACGGGAATCAGCAGGTAGTTGAGCCCGATGGTGATCACCATCCCCAGCACGGTGATGGCCGTGCCGGCATAGGTGCGGTCGGTCAGTTTATACCAGATGCTCAGGTTGTAATACACACCCAGGAATACGTATCCATACAGCAGGTAGGGCACCACACCAAGACCTTCCCAATAGGGGGCATCGATCAGGTACTTCAGCCAGTCCAGGTGAACGACCACGCTCAGCACCATGAAACCGCACACGATAATAAAATAGTGATTCACGCGGGCGAAGAGTTCGGGCGAATTCTTGTCTTGCGCATTGGAAAAGAAAAAGGGCTCCGCCGCGAAGCGAAATGCCTGCACGGCCACATTAATAATGACAGAAAAGCGAAAGCAGGCTCCGAAGACTCCCCAGGCGTAGTCCGTATCTCGGCCGGGATAGAATCCCTCCGGCAGCCACCAGCCGAGGGTTAGCCTTGAAAACATTTCATTGGTCATGCCCGCGAGTCCCATCAGCATGATGGGCCAGGAGTAGCTGAACATGGCACGCAGGGTTTCCTTCTCCCATACGGGCCGCCATTGAATCAACGTCGTGGCGAAGAACAGCACGTAAAACGCATTGGCGATAAGGTTGGCCAGGATGGGATAGCCGATGCCAACCGCGGGATCGTAGATGACGAGAAGAAAGTACAGGTTGAGCCCGATGACCAGCGCAACGTTAATGAGTTTGGCGGTAACGAAGCGCAGGGCTTTCTTTTGAATCCGGAGGCGGGCAAAAGGAATCGATACCGCCGCATCCAGGAACATCAGCATGGCCAGCCATCGGATTAACTCTGGCTGGTTGGGGATGCCGAAGTAATCAGCGATCGGGGCGGCGAACAAAAGCATGGCCCCGGTCAGGAAGATCCCGAGGGTAAGAATGAAGGTTTGTGCGCTTTTGAAAATGGTGATTTCGCTCGCACCGGCCCGCGTGGCAAAACGGAAGTAGGCGGTTTCCAGCCCGAAGAGGTACACGATATTGAGGAAGGCCACCCAGGCATACAGGTTGGTGTATAATCCGAGCTCTCCCGGGTGAAAGATGCGGGTATGCAGGGCGATGAGGAAGAAATTGAGAACCCGGGGGACGATACTGCCCAAACCATACAGGGCCGTTTCTCCGGCCAGTTTTGACAATTTGCTCATCCCGAAAGAATCTGGAGTGAAAGATAGGAGAATTGGGCCACCATTGGGTTACCTGTCATTGGGAGGGGTCCATTAAATATGTACTTTTGGGCACCCTTTGTCGTATGTTCTCCTTGTTTGGTTCGGACCGTTTTCCCCGGTTGGTTTTGCTTTGCCTGGTGCTCCTCACGGGTCTTGTTCCTGAGCGCGCCTCCGCGCAGTGTACCTATGGCACGGCGAATTGTACCAGTAGCATGGCCAATGGAACGAGTTCCAACTTTAGTGCCCTCTCGTGGACTTTGGTATCGGGACCCGGGTGCCCGACAGGGTCAGCCTATACCGGAAACCTGGCCCTGGCGATGGGCAACAACACAAGCTTGACGGTCTCTTCAACGTACACGGTGACCGGTAATTTTCAGATCACGAACTCTGGCAGTAATTCCACGCTGACCATACCGGCGGGCGTGACGTTCCGAGTCACCGGCAACCTGGGTGATTGTTCCAACAACAACGTGAATTTCGTGGTCAACGGAACGCTTATCGTTGACGGATTCCTTTCAGGCAACAACAACAATAGTTTCTCGGGCAGTGGAACCGTTCAGGCGGGCGGATTGAATTTTGGAAATAATACCGCATGTCCTGCCGTGTGCAACATCACCTGGGACGTAGGTACATGTTCTGCCACGGGTCCTGGGGGCACAGCCTTTTGCACGCTGCCAGTCCGGCTGTCTTTCTTCGACGCGCAGGTAAAATCCAATGGGGTCCATGTCCGCTGGGTGACAGAATCGGAGCAGGATGTGGATGTCATTTCACTCGAAAAGTCATCGGACGGCGCAACGTTTTATTCGGTTGCTGATTTTCCGGGCCAAGGCAATTCGACACAGCGCAGGAATTACGGTTTTCTGGATGAGCACCCGCTGATTGGTCGGTCGTATTATCGACTGAAGGAGATGGATCTCGGTGGCAATGTTCGGTATCACCGAATTATCTCTGTAGAATATAACGGGGGTCGCATGATGGATATCTACCCCGTGCCGGTCACCGGAGGCGTCCTCAACCTCCGAACGAATTTTCCCATCACACAGGAGGCCCGTGTACTGATCTCCGATGTCATGGGCGTGGTGCTGCAGGAATCTGTATTTCGCGGCGGTGAGCCCTTGAGAGTCCCGGTACGGCTTGAGCCGGGCATCTACCTGGTTACGTTCACCAGCGGTGACTACCGTACGGTGAAGCGCTTCATCGTCAATTAAACAGCCTGCTTTCGCAGGTTCTCCAGGATATCCTTGGTCATTTCTTCCAGCCCGAACTGGTGCTGCCAGCCCCAGTCTTTGCGCGCTGCGGAATCGTCGATGCTCTTGGGCCATGAGTCGGCGATTGCCTGGCGGAAGTCCGGCTTGTAAGTGATGGTGAATTCGGGTATGTACTTCTTGATCGTGGCGGCTACCTGGGCCGGACAGAAACTCATGGCCGACACGTTATAGCTCTTCCGCACCTTTACTTTTTCCGCCGGCGCCTCCATCAGATCGATGGTGGCCTTCACGGCGTCGTCCATATACATCATCGGCAGGTACGTGTCGGGGGCAAGGAAACACTCAAAACGTTTTTCGGCCAGCGCCTTAAAATAAATGTCCACCGCATAGTCGGTGGTGCCGCCGCCGGGAGGGGTTTTCCAGCCGATGAGCCCCGGGTAACGGAGGCTGCGGACGTCGACGCCGTAGCGGCGGAAGTAGTATTCGCACCAGAGTTCTCCGGCCAGCTTCGTGATGCCATAGACCGTGGTGGGGTCCATAATCGTATCCTGCGGGGTTTGCTGCTTGGGCGTGGTAGGCCCGAAAGCCGCAATGGAACTGGGCCAGTATACCTTGTGGAGTTTGAGTTCCAGCGCCGCCTCCAGGACGAACAGCAGGCTCTCCATGTTCAGTTTCCACGCCCAACGGGGATCCTTTTCGCCGGTGGCCGAAAGAAGGGCGGCGAGGTGATACACCTGGGTGATTTCGTTCTTCTTGAGGATTTCAAACAGCTTGTCGCGCTGCATCACGTCGAATTTCTCGTAACGCCCCTCGCGGAGAATGCCCACAGGGTCCTTGATGTCGGAGGCGATCACATTATCCTGACCGTAGATCTTCCAGAGACCCTGGGTGAGTTCGCTTCCCAGCTGGCCTCCGGCACCAATGAGGAGGATGGTGGTTTTCTTCATGCGCGTTGAATGCGTTGGGGAAAGGTGGTTTGAAAAGGGGCCGAAAGTTATCAAAATTTCACATTCTGACCCGCCACCGCTAGATTTGCGGGTCGTCAACCGCAACCTCCATGTATACCAAGCTCAAGCCCGTCCTCGAAAAGGAACTGCAGAACATCAGGGAAGCCGGCCTTTATAAGAAGGAGCGCATCATTATGACGCCCCAGGGTGCCGAAATCAAGACTTCCGATGGCCGTTCGGTCATCAATTTTTGCGCCAACAACTACCTGGGCCTCTCGTCCCACCCTCGCGTAATCGAAGCGGCCAAGCGGGCCATCGATACGCACGGGTTCGGCATGTCGAGCGTCCGCTTTATCTGCGGCACCCAGGATATTCATAAGGAACTGGAGGCAAAGATCTCCACTTTTCTCGGCACGGAAGACACGATTCTCTATGCCGCCGCCTTTGACGCCAATGGCGGGGTATTCGAACCGCTGCTAGGCGCCGAAGACGCAATCATCTCCGATGAATTGAACCACGCCTCCATCATCGACGGGGTCCGGCTATGCAAAGCCATGCGTTACCGCTATAAGCACAACGACATGGATGATCTGAAGAAGCAGCTCGAGGATGCCAAGGCCGCCGGAGCAAAGCAGATCATGATCGTCACCGACGGGGCGTTCTCTATGGACGGCACCATCGCACGGCTTGACCTGATTTGCGACCTCGCAGACCGCTATGAAGCGCTCGTGATGACCGATGAGTGTCACGCTACAGGTTTCCTGGGCAAGACGGGACGCGGTGTTCCGGAATATCGAGGCGTGATGGGACGCGTGGATATCATCACGGGCACGCTGGGCAAGGCGCTGGGCGGTGCTTCCGGCGGATTTACGTCAGGGCGCAAGGAGATCATCGAATTGCTCCGACAGCGTTCGCGTCCTTACTTGTTCTCCAACACCCTGGCGCCATCCATCACCGGGGCTTCAATCGAGGTCTTCAATATGCTTTCGGAAACCACCGCGTTGCGCGACAAACTGGAGCAAAACACGAAGTACTTCCGTTCTGAGATGACGAAAGCCGGATTTGACATCAAGCCGGGAGAGCATCCTATCGTGCCGATCATGCTTTATGAAGCCCCGCTGGCGCAGCAATTTGCCGAACAGTTGCTGGACAAGGGTATTTACGTGATCGGATTCTTCTTCCCCGTTGTGCCTAAGGGACAGGCGCGTATCCGCGTACAGCTTTCGGCGGCCCATGAACGCCACCACCTCGACAAGGCCATCCAGGCTTTCACGGAAGTAGGCAAGAAACTGGGTGTCCTGAAATAATCAGCGGGCTTTTCGGCGCAGCTGGTCCGCGACACTGTTCTCGCGGCTCAGGCCGAAAACAGGATCCTCCTGGTGCTCGGGAAGGAAATAGATGCGCTCCTTCTTTCCGCGAAGCTTCAGCTTGTACACGTTGACCATCGGTACCGGGCGAATGTACTTCACCTCGGGCCACTCGTAGTGGGTCGTCTGACCATGGGCGGTTACCGCAATGCGATTCTTTCCGACCGCCACACGCTTCAGGCGCGGGGCGATGAGTACATGGAGAGCGAGCATGACCATCCCGAGACTGAAGAACAGCAGGGCGGCGGCTTTGCTCTTGTCGGTTGTGGATTCCCGGAGAATCAGGAACCCGCATATCCATTGCAACAATCCGAAGGCCAGGAAAAAATACTTGGCGAAGTAAAACTTCGTCCGACTGGCTTCTCTCATCTCATGCGAGGGTTCGTTTTGATGACGAAGGTACCCAATTCCTCGCGGAAATGTTAGGCTTTCACCTCGGAAGTTTCCTCACGCTCAGGTTCCGGAGGGAGGACGTCCCACTTCTCGGGCTCTTCCTTGTGGAGGTATTCCAGCACTTTTTGCTCCACCTGGCGCAGTTTCAGGCTGCGGAGGTACTTGCCGTTGCGGGCCAGGATCAGGCGCCCGGTCTCTTCCGAAATGGCGATGATCAGCGTGTCTGTGTTCTCGCTCATGCCCAGCGCCGAGCGGTGGCGTAACCCAAAATGGGGTGGAAGGTGGTCGTTCTCGCTGATCGGCAGCACGCATCGCGCTGCCTTGATCCGGCCTTTGTAGATGATGATGGCGCCGTCGTGCAGCGGGCTGTTCTTGTTGAAAATGGAAAGAATGAGTCGCCTGGAGACTTCCGCATCCAGCGGATCGCCCGTCTCCACGTACGATTTGAGGTCTGCATCGCGGGAGAACACGATCAGCGCCCCGGTGTGAGATGCCTTCAGTGTTTTTACCGCTTCGGTGACTTCGTGAATGTCAAAGTCGTCATGGTAGCGATTGCGCCAGCTGGCCAGCGATTTGAAAAAGTCACGGTTGAGTTCCGTACTGCGACCGATCACGAGCAGAAACTTGCGAATTTCGGGCTGGAACAGGATGATCATCGCCAGCACGCCCACGCCCATGAATTGCCCGAGGATGGTCGCCAATAATTCCATCTGGGCAGCGCGCACCATGAGGTAGATCAGGTACAAGGCCAGGATTCCCAGAAAGATGTTGACGGCAAGGCTGCCCCGGATCATCTTGTACACCTGGTACAAAAGGATCGCGACCAGGCCGATATCGACCAGGTCGACCCAGGTTACCTCGAGAAAAAAAAGTTGAAACAGCAGCGTCACCGATCAAAGTTAGGGTTTATTTCCCCGCCGTGCCAACCCGCATTCAGCGCAACTCTTTGTTGATCTTCACCGGGGTGATTCCGCGCAAATGCTTGTCGTACCACTCCAGGTAACGCTGCAGCCGGTCGGCCTGGTACGATGGGGTAGTGATCCCGTGGTACTGGTTGGGATAAATGATCAGGCCCGTCGGCACATTCTGCGAGCGCAGAGCCTGGTACATCTGCTCGCTGCCCAGGACCGGCACGTTGAAGTCTTTTTCGCCCACGAGGAACAGTGTAGGCGTCTTGATCCTGTCGGCCTTCAGCAGGGGATAAGAAAGCTTGAGGTAACGGTCGACATTCTTCCAGGGAACTCCGAGTTCGTTTTCGTATTGATTGACATACTGGTCATGGCCGTACAGCGACAATTGAAGCGCGCTGCCTGCGCCGCTGGCCGCGGCCTTGAAGCGCGTATCGGTGGCGATGCTGTAGTTGGTGAGAATGCCACCATAGCTCCATCCTCCGATACCCAGCCGCTCGGGGTCGGCGATTCCCTGGTTAACGAGGTGGTCCACCGCGCCGTGAATGTCGATGACTTCCTTATTTCCCCAGTCGGCATAAATCGCCTTACAGAATTCCAGCCCCCGGCCGTCGCTGCCCCTGTAGTTGACACCCACCACGGCATAACCGCCGGCAGCCAGCATCTGGCGGGTGAGGTCAAACCCGAATTCGTCCTGTCCAACGGGTCCGCCATGGATATAGAAGACCGTGGGAAGTTTCTTCCCGGCCTCCGCGTTGGCCGGCCGGAACAGCAAGTTGGACACCAGCGTGCCGTCTTTGCTTTTCGAAGTGAAGCCCTCCACCTTGGCGAATGCAATGTCTTTGATGAACTCATCGTGATGGCGGGTGATACGGCGGGGCGCCCCCTTTTCTACCACGCAGATCTCGCCCGGCCATTGGGGTTCACTCATCATGGCTACGTAGGTTCCCGCGGCCACCGTCTCCAGGGATGCATACACGCGCTCCCCGGCCGCCACTTTGGTTACGGTCCCGCCACCCGCGGAGATCCGCCCGATGTAACGCTGGCGGTCATCGGAGACCAGGAAGGCCAGAGCGCTGCCGTCCTTCTCCCAGGTCACCTGGCTCACCGGTCGGTCAAGGGATTGAGTGAGCAGCCGTGGTGTTCCTCCTGCGGACGGGATCATGGCCAAAATGGCCTGGTCGTACATCATGTATTTTTCCGGCGATGTCGATTGGAGATAAGCGATGGATTTTCCGTCGGGGCTCCACCGGGGCTGTGTGTCGGAGCCTGTCCATGTCGTCAGCTGACGCGCCGGCGCCAGCGGCCGTGCATCCATGATCCAGATGTCGGAGTTTTCGTTGCGGTCTGGTTCGGCGGAACGGTTGCTGACGAAGGCGATGGATTTTCCGTCAGGGCTCCAGGCCGGAGAAGATTCGTTGTAGTTTCCGCGGGTGAGCGTGTCGAGCTTGCCGGAGTTTATGTCGAAAAGATACAGGTGCGTACGGCGGTTCATCAGGTAACCTTCTACATCCTGCTTGAACTGGTAGCGGTCGATTACATAGGGCTTGGGCGTTTTGGTCTTTGAAGTGTCGGGCGGATCCTGGATGACGAGTACAAGCTGCAGGCCGTCGGGTGACCACGCATAGTCATTGAGGCCCCCGGTCAGTTTGGTCAGCTTCCTGGCCTCGCCTCCCCGTCGGTCCATCACCCACACCTGGCTGTGTTTGTCATCGCGGGAAGAGGTAAACGACAAATACTTTCCATCCGGGCTCCAGCGCGCGGAAGATTCGCCTTCGGGGCTGAAGGTGACCTGAAGGGAGGTCTGTCCGTCGAGGCTTGTCATCCAGACGTCGCTGTTGCGCTTGTCTTTGGCGGAGTCGACAGAGGAAAGGGTGTAGCTCACCCACTTGCCGTCGGGGGAGACGCGAGGGTCACTGATTGTTTTGAGCCGGTAGATGTCTGAAGGCCGCAGGCTTCGTTTGGCCGTGGACTGGGCGAGGGTTGCGCTGAAGGCAATCGCGAGTAAAAATGTGAGGAAAAGTTTCATGCTGGTTTTGGATAAAGTCGGGTGAACAACTGGATGCATTCGCGCGCCGGTCTCACGTCGTGCACCCGGAGAATTTTTGCGCCATGCTGGAGCGCCACCATATGGAGGGCGGTGGTGCCGTTCAAGGCTTCTTCCGGTTCGATGGAAAGTGTGCGCCAGATCATCGATTTTCGCGACAGCCCGACGAGGAGAGGTAAGCGGAAGGTTTGGAAGGCGCCCAGCGAGCGCAGCAGTTCGAAGTTCTGGTCGCCGACCTTGGCGAAGCCGAAGCCGGGGTCGAGCACAATATCGCGCACGCCCAGCTGGCGAAGCTGGTGGACCTTCTGATGGAAATAGTCGGTCATTTCCTTGATGAGATCGGTATACGTTGCCAGTGACGACATCGTCTCCGGCGTTCCGCGCATGTGCATGAGAATGTAGGGTACACCCAGTTCGGCCACCGTCTCCATCATCCGGGCGTCCAGTTCGCCGCCCGACACATCATTAACGAGCAAGGCCCCGGCCTCGACCGCTTGCCGGGCCACGGAAGCGCGAAAGGTGTCGATAGACACGGGTTTGTCGGGGAAATGTTTGGCCAGGAGTTCGACGGCCGGCAGAACCCGCCGCAATTCTTCTGATTCCTCGACCGTAGCAGCACCCGGTCGGGTGGAGTAGCCGCCGATGTCGAACAGGTCGACGCCTTCTTCGGCCATCCGTGTGGCGCGTGCGAGGATTTCTGATTCGTGGGTGAACCGGCTGCCGGCGTAAAAGCTGTCGGGTGTGATATTGAGGATTCCCATCACGCGAGGCTGGTCGAGCAGGTAGAGCCGGCCCCGCAGGTTCCATGTGATGTTGCTGT
Source organism: Cyclobacteriaceae bacterium (assembly GCA_016787605.1). Lineage (GTDB taxonomy): Bacteria > Bacteroidota > Bacteroidia > Cytophagales > Cyclobacteriaceae > ELB16-189. The sequence continues at coordinate 28,787 of JAEUUE010000060.1, read as the reverse complement.
AAATTGCGTTATTTTGCACCGCCCGATGGTTTCAAGAACACAAACCCAATATAGAGAGGTAATCAGCGCCTGCAAAGAACTGTTTCTTCGCAAGACGCGCGATTACGGCACGGCCTGGCGGGTATTGCGACTACCTTCCATCACCGACCAGATCTTCATCAAGGCACAGCGCATCCGCAGCATCCAGGAGAAGGGGACTCAGAAGGTAGGTGACCCGGTCCATGACGAATTTGTGGGGATCATCAACTACTGCGTGATCGCGCTGATCCAGCTGGCGATGGGCGACTCGGCAAAAACGGAATTGTCGGCCGACGAGGTGATGCCGCTTTATGAAGGAGCCATCGCCGAAACCATGGCCCTGCTGGAAGACAAGAACCACGATTACGGCGAGGCATGGCGCGACATGCGCGTGAGTTCCATTACCGACATCATCCTGATGAAATTGATGCGGGTGAAGCAAATCGAGAACAACGACGGCAAGACGCTGGTGAGCGAGGGCGTGAAGGCCAACTACCAGGACATGATCAATTACGCCGTCTTCGCCCTGATCCTGATGGGAGAACAAAAGAAATAGTACGACCATGATGCGAGTGATTGACCAGTTTTCAAGGTTTTTTGTAGGAGGCCTGTTCATTTTTTCCGGCCTGATCAAGCTCAACGATCCCGTGGGCACAGCCATCAAGATGGAGGAGTACTTTGAGGTTTTCGTGGAAGATTTCGGCTCCATCTTCCACTACTTCATTCCGTGGTCACTGGAGATCGCGATGATCATGATCGTGATGGAACTTGTCCTGGGCGTAGCCATACTCTTCTTCTACCGGATGAACCAGACGGCCTGGGTTCTCCTGGGACTGATGACATTCTTCACGTTCCTCACGTTTTACTCGGCCTATTTCAACAAGGTGACCGACTGCGGATGTTTTGGTGACGCGATCAAGCTTACTCCCTGGGAGTCGTTCTGGAAAGACGTGGTGCTGATGGTCTTTGTGCTTCATCTTTTCTGGCATCGTCGTCGGCTGACCGGCAACCTGCGCACCCTGGAGGGCTACAGCGTAATCGGCGGAACGGCGCTGGTATCGCTGGCCGTGGGGATGTATGCGGTGGCACACCTTCCCTTTATCGACTTCCGCGCCTACAGGGTGGGCAACAATATTCCCGATCAAATGAAGCCCGGGGAAGCTCCCTTGATTGAGTATGTGTTTGACAAGACTGGCGAGGAGGTGAAGTCACAGAAATTTTTGCCTGCCGAAGAAGGCTACACCTATAAGAGTTCCCGCGTACTCAACGAAGACAAGATCAAGCCCAAGATCACTGATTACATGGTGAGCACACCGGAAGGGGAAGACCTGACCCAGGAGACGTTCCGTGGCGCGAAACTGCTCATCGTGATGGTGGATGTGAGAAAAGCGAGCACTGCCAACATCGAATCCATCCGCAATCTGACCGAAGAGCTGGAAGGCAAAGTGGATTGCCTCATCCTGACCAGTTCCTCGTCGGAGCAAATGGACGCGTTCCGCCATGAGAACCAACTGGCCGTTCCCTATGCTTTTGCCGACGCCACGGTGCTGAAGACCATTCTCCGCTCGAACCCCGGCATCGCGCTGTGGAACAACGGTGTGGTACTGGGCAACTGGCATCACAACGACACCCCCGGCGTCGCCGAAGTGGTGTCGCTGCTTACGCCATGAAAATTTTTCTATTGGGTATGCCCGGGTCGGGCAAGACTACGCTGGGGCGGCAGCTCGGCAAGGCCCTGGGTTTGCCATTTATTGATCTCGACGAATATATTGAACAGGAGGCCGGCGCCAGTGTCCCGAAGATTTTCCGCGAGCAAGGGGAACCGGCCTTTCGCCGTTTGGAGGCCCGGCTGCTCGGCTCATGGTGCGCCGCGGAAGAGGAGTTTGTGATGGCCACCGGGGGCGGCGCGCCGTGTTATGCCGACAACCTGCAGACCATCAACGCAGCCGGACTCAGTATTTTTCTCGATGTGCCGGCCAAAGAGATCACCGCGCGCATTTTGAAGACGGACCTTGCTTCCCGTCCCTTGTTTGCCGGCGTGCACCCGGAGAACCTGAAAGACAACATCGAGTTCATGCGTTCCCAGCGATTGCCGTTCTACCGACAAGCACACCTGACGGTGGGGCCTGGTCACGGGGTGGCCGAGGTGGTACGGTTGATCCGGGAGGTGGGAGGAAGTTGAAAGGGCAACGACCGTCAGGGCTAGTTCAACCCAAACGGCAGGCCAAACGTCACCAGTACGGTGGTGAATTTTCGCGTCTGCTTCGCCAGCGGGTCGAGCGGATATCCAAGCTGGTAGGGGCGGTATGAGTTGTCGCCGGAGCCGTGAATCACGGCCAGGTCTACATAAAATTTGGAGACCCGGTAGCCCACGCCGCCCGACCAGGAGATGATCTCGCGGTTCACGCCGTTTTGCGGCGTCTTGAAGGGATCAGGCATGTAGTTGTATCCGGCGCGGAACCGGAACTTGTCAAGACGATATTCTCCGCCGAACCGAAGGTTAATCACTGACTTATACAGCCCGTTGATCTCGTCATTATCGATGGACCAGTCGTCACCTCCGCTGTATCGCGTCTTGCTGTAATTGATCCACTCGGCGTCGGCCGTGATGAAGCCTTGCTTTTCGAAGAAGTAGGCCAGCCCGAAACTGGTTTTCCATGGGGTGCTGAGGGTATAGTTGGAGGCCACGTTGTCAGTGAAGGCTTCTTCATCGGTGAGGATGTTGCCGGGCTCGTATTCAAAGGAATTCCAGGAAGTGCTCATATGCGCACTGTACACGTCGTCGATGTCCATTCCCGTGGGAGTGGCAATGGAAAAGCCGAGCTGCAGCGGCGTGAAGGGCCGTGCGATCACGCCGAGTGTGCCGTTGATCCCTGTGCCGTCGAGGCTGAGCGATTCCGTAAGCTGAAGCCGCGACATCGGTTCGCCGGCGCCGGTAAACCGCTCGGTGTACACCTTCTCCGACTTGAAAGAGAGTTTGGTGATGCCAAGAGTGGCGCCCACAAAAATCTTGTCGTTAATGTTTAAAGCGTAAGCGAGGTTCCACTGGTTTTGCGCCCCGGTATTTTTCACCGTTTCCGATTGCTCGGGAATGCCGGTCACATCGGTGAAATACGCGTCGTCCGGGCCTGGCGGAACGAGAATGCTCTGAGGACCGATGAGGTAGTTGTAGTAGGCCAGACCTGTGGGCCGGTTGTACTGAAACCCGCTGGGAGAGAACTGCGACACGGTGCTCCCGTTGGCGTCCTGGATAAAGTAGTCAATGATGGAATTGTCGGGATTCGTGCCGCTGTAGCTGAACGTGTCGTTGAAGTTATTAATCCGGTGGAAGGTCAGGGCCAGCGTTCCGCCCCAGATGCCCTTGCGGCCATCCTGGGAGCTGTGAAACGCGACACCGAGGTGGGGGATCATCAGGTTGGTCGCGGACTTGGTGGTGGAATTGCCCAGGTATTGCGAGAGAATGGAATGGGTAGCGTAGCCGGGCGTGAGGGAAATCTCCGACCTGTTGTACATGCCAAGCCCGGCCGGGTTGGAATAGGCAGAGCTAAGGTCGCCGCCCAATGCGATCTGCGCGCCGCCGAGGGCCTGTATTCTCGCCGTGCCGCCGACCTGCGTGCGGCTCACCATCAGCGCCTCCTCGACAAAACTCTGCGCAGGGGCAATCGTCGTCGACAACCAAACCAAACCCGCGATCGTCGCGACGATCCTGAGATTCATTCCGTTGTGTTGAGAAGATTAATTTCTGCCGCGGGATCTACCGCCGCCGCCACTGCTGCCACCGCTGCTGCCGCCGGAGAATCCGCCCATGGAACTGCGGCCGGTGGAGCCGAAGGAATCAAACGACGAGCGGCTGCGCGTACCATAGGAGTCGGAGCCCATCCAAGTGCGGCCCGTGGAACCATTGTTGTCGAAGCCGGTGTTCCGTCCACCATAGGAATAGGAGCGCGTAGGGAAGTTGTTGGGATCATTACGCCACTGCGGGTCGTAGTAATCGGTGCGTGTGGATCGTGAGCGGCCATTGGTTCCAGAGGCGACATAACCAGCCGTATTGGTCGGGAAGGAAGAGTTCACCGTGCTGGCGCGTACGGGGCGACGACCACTGACCGTTTGCACGGGATCGTATCCCATCACTGGCGCATAGGGGTAACCGTAACCATACCCGTAGCCATATCCGTACGGGTTGTACATGCTATAGTAGGGGCTTCCATACATGCTGCCCATACCGTAACTCATGCCCAGTGACCACATCGAGCCATAGGGGCTCATGCTGTAGCCCAGCATGGTTGAGGGTCCATACATGCCGGGATAGCCCATATAAGGAGAGTAGAACCCATAAGGCGAATAGAAGCTGCCGTACGGGTTGCCAAAGCCTCCATAGGCCATGGAAGAATATGGGCTGCAGGCGCAGTTGTTCCGGGAAATCGATGAACCCGAGTACAGGCTGCTGTTGATGTCTTTGGGCTTAAAGGAGGCGAGGAAATAATCGGGATTTCCCTGGATGATCTCCGCGCCATTTTTTTGTTGGGCGCTGAATTCCGGGTTCACACCCCGTCCGGTATAGGTGTCTGAAGGATTGACCGGGTTTGATTTGGCAGCCTGCTGATCTTCGGCCGCATACCGCATGGCCAGCGTCGCGTTGGTGAGCTCGTTATGCTGAGCCCGGTCGCGGGCGGTGAAATACATATCATCCACCTCTTGGGCACCGGCCGTTCCGGCAAAGGCCAGAAATGCCGCCATCATCGTGTATTTCGTTTTCATAACCTGCGTGTTCAGATGCCTAGTTACCCTAATAACGTAAAATTACCCCCTCCGATTCCCAATACCAACGAAAATTGTGCCCGTTTTGTATGCGGGAAACCCGAATTCACCCTGTTTTCGTGGCCCCTGGATTATATTTGCGCCTCATTCCTGAAAAGACCATGGCGAAACAACTCCCCACCCGCGCCGAAGATTATGCGCAATGGTACGTAGACCTTGTCAAAAAGGCCGATCTGGCCGAGAATTCCGACGTGCGCGGATGCATGGTCATCAAGCCGTATGGCTATGCCATTTGGGAAAATATGCAGCGTGGCCTGGACAAGATGTTCAAGGACACGGGCCACGTGAATGCCTATTTCCCCCTGTTTGTTCCCAAGAGCATGTTTGAAGCCGAGGAGAAGAACGCGGAAGGATTCGCGAAAGAGTGCGCGATCGTTACACACTACCGTCTCAAGAATGATCCCTCCAAGCCGGGTAAACTGATGGTCGATCCGGAAGCAAAACTGGAAGAAGAATTGGTGGTCCGCCCGACCTCGGAAGCCATCATCTGGAATACCTACAAGAAATGGATCCAGTCTTACCGCGACCTGCCCATTCTCATCAACCAGTGGGCCAACGTAGTACGGTGGGAAATGCGCACGCGGCTGTTTCTTCGCACGGCAGAGTTTCTTTGGCAGGAAGGTCATACCGCCCACGCCACGCGCGAGGAAGCGGAGAAAGAAACGCGACTTATCCTGGATGTGTATGCGGATTTTGTGGAGCAGTTCATGGCCCTCCCGGTCGTGAAAGGAAGAAAGAGCGAAGGGGAACGTTTCCCGGGCGCCGTAGACACCTATTGCATTGAAGCCCTCATGCAGGACGGCAAAGCCTTGCAGGCCGGCACCTCGCATTTCCTGGGTCAGAATTTCGCCAATGCGTTCGACGTACAGTTCTCCACGCGCGAAGGCAAGCTGGATTACGTGTGGGGGACCTCCTGGGGGGTAAGCACCCGGCTGATCGGCGGGCTTATCATGGCGCACTCCGACGACGACGGGCTGATCCTGCCACCACGCCTTGCACCGCTTCATGTAGTGGTCGTGCCCATCTTCCGCAGCGAAGAAGAGCTGAGCAAGATCACGGCGGCGATCGAACCCATCATCGCTGACTTGCGAAAGGCCGGGCTTTCAGTAAAATTCGACAACCGCGATACCCAGAAACCCGGCTTCAAGTTTGCCGAGTACGAGCTCAAAGGCGTGCCGGTCCGCATCGCCGTGGGGCCGCGCGACCTGGAAAATGGCACGCTGGAAGTCGCACGCCGCGATACCAAGGAGAAGCAGGTGATGAAGATGGAGGGAATCGTGCCGGCCATCACGCAACTGCTCGACGACATACAGAAAAACCTGTATGCGCGGGCGCTGAAGTTCCGGGAAGATCACACGACACGGGCCGACAGCTACGACGACTTTAAGCGCATTCTCGACGAGAAAGGCGGGTTTGTGCTGGCCCATTGGGACGGATCCCCGGAAACGGAGCAGAAGATCAAGGAGGAGACAAAGGCCACCATCCGTTGCATCCCCATCGATCAGCAGCCGGAGGCAGGAAAATGTGTCTATTCCGGCAAGCCCTCGGCGGGACGCGTCCTTTTTGCCCGGGCCTATTAGCAACCGGTAATTGACTATCTTTCGGCTATGGTTGAGTGGATCACCATCCTTTCGTTGATTATTGTCGGGCTGGCCCTGGTCATCGCGGAAATCATTTTTGTTCCGGGGACCACGCTGGTAGGCCTCGTCGGCTTTGTGCTGATGGCCGTAGGCGTAGGGTTGGGATTCCGCTACTTTGGCGGTTCCATCGGCTGGACGATTGCCGCCGCCACGGCGGTTACCTCCGGGATCGTACTCGTCTTTGCCTTCCGGGCGAATGTGTGGGGGAGGTTTTCGCTTAAGTCCACCATCGACAGCAAGGTAAACGAGGGAGAACTCGAAGGAGTCACCCCCGGAATCGAAGGAACCACGCTGTCGGCCCTCCGGCCGGTCGGCAAAGCAGAACTTTTGTCGAAAACTTTTGAGGTGCGGACGCTGGGAACCTACCTGGAGGCCGGCACCCGCATACGCGTCACCCAGGTGAACGCTAACCAGATTATTGTAGAACCTGTTTCCTAAACTTTATTTCTTATGGCAGAGCTCCCGTTTCTATTTCTATTGTTCATAGGCATCATTGCCTTCTTCCTGTTCATGTACTTCGTCCCGGTGGGATTGTGGATTACCGCCATCTTCGCCGGCGTCCGGGTGACCATCGGCGAGTTGATCGGGATGCGCATCCGGAAAGTTCCGCCCAGCGTGATTGTCAATTCGCTGATCACCGCCACGAAGGCAGGACTGCAGGTGACAACCCGCGAACTGGAAACGCACTACCTCGCAGGAGGTAATGTTCCCAACGTCATCCGGGCCCTGATCTCTGCGGAGAAAGCCAATATCAGCCTCACGTTCAAGCAGGCTACCGCCATCAACCTGGCCGGTCGCGATGTGTTTGAGGCCGTTCAGATTTCGGTGAACCCGAAAGTGATCACGACGCCCAAAGTGGCCGCAGTGGCCGCCGACGGGATTCAGCTCATCGCCGTAGCCCGCGTTACCGTGCGTGCCAGCATCGCCCAGTTAGTGGGTGGTGCCGGTGAAGACACCATCCTGGCCCGCGTCGGTGAAGGTATCGTGACGTCCATTGGCTCCGCGCAATCGCATAAAGAAGTGCTCGCCAACCCCGATAAGATTTCCAAGCTGGTGCTCTCCCGCGGTCTGGATGCCGGAACCGCTTTTGAAATTCTTTCGATTGATATCGCTGACGTGGATGTTGGAGCCAACATCGGTGCCAAGTTGCAGACCGACCAGGCGGCAGCCGACCTCAAGGTGGCCGAGGCCCGCGCGGAGGAACGTCGCGCCATGGCCGTTGCCCTCGAGCAGGAAATGATCGCGAAGGCGCAGGAAGCCCGCGCCAACGTGATCCAGGCGGAAGCCGAAATTCCCAAAGCCATGGCGGCTGCCTTTCTCAGTGGCAACCTGGGCGTAATGGACTACTACAAGATGCAGAACGTGAAGGCCGATACGGAGATGAGACAGTCTATCTCTGGCGCGAATCCCGCCGCCGGATCTTCAAGCACACCTCCGAAGCAATAGGTTGTCGGGTAATCCGACACGGATCATATGATATAAAGAAGGGGTCGAAGGGCCCCTTTTTTATTTAGCCATCGGCACCGATTCCCATTCGGCGGGTTCACTGGCAAAGAAGGTGCGTGTAGGGAGGTTGAAGCGCAGGACCTGGTACTTGATCGGAAATACACTGAGACCGTCGCGGGTGAGCAACCCATAGCGGCCCGCTTGCCTGACGATGACGCCGTGGTCACCGGCGGGTTCAATGGATTCAAAGCGGGGTTCGAGAAGGACCTGGCCGGTTCCGTCGGCCAGGCCGCACTGGCCACCCTGGAAGATCAGGAACGAATGTGTATCCATTTGCCGGATGCTGTCATAGCGGAGATCAAGCCGCGTGTGGCCGTCGCGGTCAATCAACCCCCACCGGCCAGAACGCACTACCACGGCCATGCCGTTTTGAAAGGCAGAAGGCCGATCGTAGGCGGGATGAATGACCACCTGGTCGGCTTTGTCGATGAAGCCCCATTTACCCAGGATCCGGACGGGAGCAAGGCCCTCGCGGAAGTTGCCGGCCTCTTCATACCGGTTGGCGATGCGCAGCCTCCCGCGTTCATCCACAAATCCATACTTGCCATCACGCCGCACCACAGTGAGTCCCTCATGCTCTTCAGACGATGTCGGCAGATCTGAAAAACCCGGTTCTACAATGCGGTATCTTACCAGCTGCCCGTTGAAGTTGACTTCCTTCTCCGATCCGTCGGGCAGCCGCTCGAGAAAATGATCCGACTTGATTTGCACCGGGTTATCGGTGAAGTAGATGATGTTGCCGGCGTAATCCTTGACCAGGCTCAGCGACCCGGTCTTGAACAAATACAAGTTATCACCCACCAATTGAATGGGTTTGGGCTGAGGCGCGAGTTGCCAGACGTCGTCCCGGGTAATGATGCCGTACAATCCCTTGAATTTTACCACCACGCGGTCTCCGGAAAAAGAGAGCAACGAATCGTACACGCACGCAATACGTTCATGGCCGACACGATCAACGGCCCCGGCAAACCCCTGGTGAAGCACCGGGTAAAGTCCTTCTTGCGGAGCGTTGATACGGTCATAGCGCCGCGACGTTTTCCGGACGCCAACGGTATCATAGAGATGCCAGCCGGGACGGCCTTCTTCAAAGCTCCTGGCGCGAAGGAGGTGGCCATCGCGGATCAGCGTATCGAAAGCGATGGGCAGGATCAGCGAACCATTGGTGCGCATGAGACCGTACTTTCCTCCAATACCCACGATGAATTTCTCTTCCTCCACGGGGCCGATGAAATCGTAGACCGCGGGTATGATCTCGTTGAACAGCGAGTCCACGAGGCCCGACTTTCCGCTCAGGTTTCTGCGGTACCGGTTGGCAGCCAGTGGCATGATCGCGTCGGCTTCCGTTCGATGTAGTTCACGCTGATGGACATCCAGGATTTTCCAGGCATCGGGTCTGCGTGCCCTGATAGCTCCCGGATCGAGAACCACCTCACGGTATAGGGCTTCGGCCCTTACCACACCCATCCGGTCGATCACTCCACGGTAGGAACCCTTGTACAGGATAGCCACGTCGCCGTGAAAGGCCGATAAGCTGTCAATGTCAAAACCGGTAATCCATTTTCCGTTTTCGGTGCAGAGCGCCGTCTTGCCGCTGAAGTCACGGACGGCAAAGCGAAGGGTGCCCAGGGGGGTGATGCTTTGATAGATGGCAGGGAGGATGGTTTTGTTAGACAGATCGAGCAACCCGTACAGGTAGCGGGTCCGCTCCTTGATCATGACGATAGCCCGCAGGTCATGAAGGACAATGTCATCATAAGAAAATGGAATGACTACGTCACCTTCCAGGTTGATGCAGCCGGTCTTGGTGGTAATGGCACTGACTTCCCGGCTGGCGCGAACGTAATTGCCGCCCCCGGCAGTAAGAGAAGTGAATTCAGCTTTCGTGACGTACTCCTTCTTGAGATTCACCAGGCCCCACCGTCCGGCCTGGCGGTAGCCCGTGATCTGGCCGAGCAGCGAGAAACTTCCGTCGGACCAACCGAGGGCATCGAAGGAGGCGGGGAGCACCACGTTGCCTTGTTCGTCACGGATTCCCACTTTGCCATCCTGCTCAAACCGTTCGTAAACGAGTGCGGAAGACGCTTGCGCACACATGACAAAAATCAGGATGAGAAAACGGGCCATGGGCACAAAGTTAGAAGATCAGGGCCGAGGAATTGGTCCTTTTTTCGGCGATCTTTGCCTTCTTAATTCCTCGATCATGTACATCCAGCAACTTTATACCAACTGCCTGGCCGAGGCAGCGTATTACATCGAGTCCCAAGGTGAAGCCGCAATCATCGATCCGCTCCGGGAGACGGAGCCTTACCTGGATTTGGCTTTGCAACGTGGTGCGCAGATCAAATATGTTTTTGAGACGCACTTCCATGCCGATTTTGTATCGGGACATATCGACCTCGCGCGCCAGTCGGGGGCTGCTATTGTTTACGGGCCCACCGCGAAGCCCAACTATGCCATTACCGAGGCCGTCGATGGCCAGGAGTTTCCGCTCGGCAAGGTCAGGATAAAGGTGCTGCATACGCCCGGCCATACGCCGGAGTCATCCTGCTTTCTGCTCCTCGATGAACACGGAAAGCCTTCCGCCGTGTTCACCGGCGATACGCTGTTTGTCGGCGATGTTGGCAGGCCCGATCTGCTGGATGGAGTCATGTCTAAGGAGACATTGGCTGCCATGCTGTACGATTCGCTTAACGCCAAGATCAAGACGTTGCCCGACTCGGTGATTGTTTATCCCGGTCATGGTGCCGGCTCCGCTTGCGGGAAGAATATTGGCAAGGAGACCTTCTCCACCATCGGCGAGCAGAAGAAACTCAACTATGCCCTCCAGGATATGACCAAGGAGGAGTTTATCCGCAAAGTCACTGATGGCATTCTCCCTCCCCCGAAGTATTTCTTTGAAGACGCACGTATTAATAAGCAGGGATATGCACCCATTGCTGAGGTGATGGAAATTAACTCCCGCCCGCTTGCTCCTGCGGCGTTTGCGGCAGCCATGAAAGGGGACGTGCTCGTGTTGGATACCCGCGAGGCGGAAGAGTTCGGAAAGGGTTTTATCCCCGGTTCGGTCAACGTAGGGCTCAACGGACAGTTTGCGGTTTGGGTGGGTACCCTGATTCCCATTCATCAGTCGTTGCTGTTGGTCACAGCTGCGGGCAAAGAGAGAGAGTCCGTGTTGCGACTGGCCCGGGTGGGTTATGAAAATATTGTGGGCTATCTCGAAGGGGGTGTTACCGAATGGCCGGGCAAGCTCGACCAGGTCGAATCCACAGAGGCCACTGGGTTGCTCACCGGAAGATTCGACGATGCCACCTTCCTGGATGTACGCCGCCCGGGCGAATGGAGTGCCGGGCATGTCAAGGAAGCCCGGTTTACCCCCTTGACCGAAATGCCCGCTCAGACAGAGTCCCTCGATAAATCGCGAAAGTATGTGGTCTACTGTGGCGGCGGCTATCGCTCGATGACCGCCATCTCGCTGATGAGGCGACAGGGATTCAAGAACCTGGTGAATGTCACGGGCGGCTCGGCAGCCATGGTAAAAGCCGGCGTGCCGATGGTAAGCGAAGAAGTGGTGGCGTAAATCGGTTAAACCCTTCCCGGTGGCTCGACCCTTCAATGGCCGTGCCCCTTTTATCTGGACCAGCTTGCATCCCTTTTTTGCGTGCCCTTTCTCGCCACGCCCTTTTGCCACGCCCTTCAGGGCGTGGATATGAGGACAATGAGTTCTAACTTGGGCTTTAGCCCGATACGTAAACTCACCCTGAAATGAAATCCGCCTATCCCTCCGGAAAATATTTGATACCAGCCATTGCATTCGCCCTGCTTCTGGTGCTTCATCTCCCGGTGACTGCCCAGGGCGACGACAGCTACACGCGTTACGAATTGCTGGATCCGGCCTCGCAGCGCTTTCGCATTCTTTACGAGGTCACAGTGACCCAACCCGGCGCTGCGTACTATTTCAACACCTTGCGCAAAGGAAGCGCTCACCAGGTAGATGCCGTAATTGACCGGATGACGGGTAAGCCCCTGACCTGGACGATTGTGAACGGAGTGCAAGCCCGCAAGGCCGGCCATACGTCGGCGGCCGAAGACACCGACTACCTCCAGGTGACGCTGGCCCGGCCGGTTACGCCGGCGAGCGAGTACCGCCTGCTGATCGACAAGACCTACCAGGATGCGAGCAGTTATTTTTCGAAGGATGGTCTGATCGTCTTCGATCGTCCGCTGGGCATCAAGCGAAATGCCGTGGTGCTGCCGGCGGGGTATGAAATAGTTCGGTGCAACTACCCGGTGCAGGTGCTGATGGAGGCCGATGGAAGGATCAACCTCAGCTTTCTGAATACAGGGCCGGCGGAGGTGCCCTTGCACATGGAAGCCAGGAAGCTGCCGGCCACAGCCAACCTGAAGCCATCACCGAAGAGCGCGGCCGTTGCCGCTATTCCCGGTGAAGGACGGGATAAATCGAGAGCCCGTGTAGAGTATGTTGTACAGGAGCGGGCGAGGCAGACGCGGGAGATCGTTTACTTCCTGCAGCAGCCCGAGACGCACGCCTTCCGATTGTACCACGACTACACGGAAACGCGTCCCGGTATGGATCGCTACCTGAATGTGGTGCGGGCAGGCAGCAAGGCATCCAACCCTTCCGCCAGGATCCTGGATACGGGCAAGGAACTGAAAGTGGAGACCCTCAAGGGAGACGCGATTACCCAGCGCGGCCTGGACATTGGTGAGCCTGTCACCGGCGAGTCGGAAGTGGTGGTCATCTGGTTTGACCCGGTGGTGGCAGGACAAAGCCTCCGCCTGCGCATTGAAGAGACTTACACCGACCCCAACCGGTATGTGTTGCACAACGACGAACTGGTTTTTGACCGGGCGTTTGGTCGTCCCTTCAACACCGTAATTTTACCCGAGGGCTGGTTCCTCACCGCCAATGCCATCCCGGCTACCATCGACCTGACGAACGACAACAAAATCAGCCTGACCTACGTCAACGGCGATCCCGATGAGATTGATGTTTTGATTAAAGCGAGAAGAAAGTAAGGCCTTCGACTTCGCTCAGGCTGACTTAGACTTCCCGCCTTCATCCCGATAGCTATCGGGATTACGGGCGGGCAGGCGCTCAGGCTGACTTCGACTTCTCCCAGTCATGCTGAGCAGCCAGCCCTGAGCTTGCCGAAGGGAAGCCGAAGCATGACGCTCACCGCAGGTCCAGCCTCACCACATTCTCCACATGTACCGTTTGGGGGAACATATCTACCGGCTGTACGGCGGTGATGGCATACTTTTCTGAAAGCAATTTAAGGTCGCGTGCCTGGGTGGCCGGGTTACAACTGACATAGACGATTCGAGACGGAGCGTCTTCCAGGAGAACCTTGCACACATCTTCATGCATGCCGGCCCGGGGCGGGTCGGTGATCACCACGTCGGGGCGGCCGTGGGTTTCCAGGAAAGCCCCGTCGAGAAGGTCTTTCATGTCGCCTGCGAAGAAGCGCGCGTTGGTGATTCCGTTGAGTTGCGCATTGACCTTGGCGTCATCGATGGCTGCGTCCACGTATTCCAGCCCGATGACTTCGCGGGCCTGGCCGGCCACATAGTTGGCGATGGTTCCGGTGCCGGTATAGAGGTCGTAGACCCGTTCGGTGCCCTGGAGCGCCGCCATTTCCCAGGCCACCCTGTACAAGGCCTCGGCTTGCCGGGAATTCGTTTGATAGAACGACTTGGGTCCCACGCGAAATTCCAGGTAGCCGGTGCCATCCGGTTTGTTCATCCGTTCGGTGATGAAGGGATTACCGCGCCAGCACACCATGTCCAGGTCGGCGAAGGTATCGTTGCGTTTTCCGTTGATGACGTAGAAGAAGGAAGTGATAGCGGGAAATTTGGCAGCCAGGCTTTCCAGTATCTTTTCAGTCCACTCCATCTTGTCGTACGTCACCTGGAGAATGATCATAACTTCTCCCGTGTTGGCCGTGCGAATGGTCAGGGTGCGGAGAAATCCCACCTGTTGACGGAGATCGAAGAACGGTATTTGCTCCCGCAGCGCCGTGGCCTTTACGTCCAGCCGGATCGCGTTGGATGGCTCGGGTTGCAGGAAGCACTCCGACACGTCGAAGACTTTGTCGTACATCCGCGGAATGTGATAGCCGAGGCCGGGGTCACCAAAGGCCTTTCCTTCGGTGAGTTCATCGCGGGTCAGCCATCGGCTGGCGGTAAACGTGAAGTCCAGCTTGTTGCGGTAGTATTTTTCCTGGGCCGACCCAAGGATGGGCTTGACCCCGGGCATTTGCAGGCCGCCGATGCGTTCGAGGTGGTCGATCACCTGCTGTTGCTTGTATTGAAGCTGGGTGGCATAATCGATATGTTGCCACGAGCACCCGCCGCAGATGCCGAAATGCGTGCAGAAGGATGCGGTCCGGGAGGGAGAATGCGTTACGACCTTGACCACCCGGCCTTCCAGGAAGGAGCTCTTGATTTTGGTAAGTTCGACATCGACCACGTCGCCGGGCGCACCGCCGGTGATGAAAAGCACCATGCCGTTGACGCGAGCGAGGCATTTGCCTTCGGCGGCCATGGAATCAACCAGGATGGTCGAGAGAATCTCGCCTTTGCGAAACAGGGGGGTAGCCTTCATTTCGGGCGCAAGTTAAGCAACGACGACGAGCCTTAGGAACACTGCGCCCCTATCCCGCGCGCTTGACGAGCACTTTGTCAATTTTGACCCCGTCCATATCCATGATCTCCAGCTTGAGGTCCTTCCAGACCAGGATGTCGCCCGCCTGGGGAATCCGGTCGTGAAGGCGCAGGAGCAATCCGCCGAGGGTATTCACCCGCTCGGTCTCCGGGGAGGCGGGTACACCGAAGTGGTGAAGAAAATCGGCAATGGGGAACTGGCCATCCACGAGCCAGGAGCCGTCTTCCCGCTGAACCAGGGGAAAGTCTTCGGCCCGCAGTTCGGCGACGTTGCCCACCAGGGCTTCGAGAATGTCGCTCAAGGTAATGATCCCGATGACCAGGCCATATTCGTCGGTGACCAGGGCATAATGTGTTTTAGTGGATTTGAATTGCTCCAGCGCTTTGTAGGCGGAAGTAGCCTGGTCCAGGTACGTGGCCGGTTTCAGGTAACTGCGGATATCGAAGTCGGTAGTCAGGCTGGCAACGAAGAAGTCTTTCAGGGTTAGAACACCGATGATTTTGTCTTTGTCTGTTTCGTAGACAGGATACACCCGGTGAAGTTCCTTCTTCACGATTTCGCGAAGGGTATGGGCATCCAGTCTTAGGTCGATGAAAACAATGTCGGCCCGATGGGTCATGAGGGAACTGATCTTCCGGTCGCCCAGGGAAAACACGCGTTCGACAATGTGCTGTTCAATGATCTCAACTTCGCCTCCCTGGGCGCTTTCCCTGACGATGGCTTTGATTTCTTCTTCGGTGATGTTGGAAGTTTTGCTGTTCTTCAAGCCCAGGATGGCAATGAGGAGGTCAGAGGTGCGCGTGAGCAGCCAGACAAATGGAAAAGTAACCTTCGAGAGGGCGAACATGAACGGGGCCATGAAGGAGATGATCCGTTCCGGGTGGGAAAGACCGATTCGCTTGGGAATCAGTTCGCCGAGAACGAGCGAAAGGAAAGTCACCGCAAGCAGTACGGATGTGATGGCTGCCTCATGGGCAATGGGTTGGAGGAGGGGGATGGAATGGTAATAGGCTTGCAGGTTATTGGTGAGGTTCTGACCACTGAAAATGCCGGTGAGCAGTCCGATCAGGGTGATTCCTATTTGTACGGTAGAAAAGAAATAGGTGGGGGAAAGGTATAGACCGAGGGCGATTTTGGCGCCTTTGGTTCCGGTAGCCGCCGCCGACTCCAGTTTCACTTTCCGGGAAGAAACCAAAGCAATTTCTGACATGGAAAAAACTCCATTCAGGAGGATGAGACCTAAAATGGTCAGGATTTCAAGGCTGTTCATCGTAGGGTGATTTTGCCATAAGAAAGATACCTGTTTGTGTGGCAACCTGTAAGGACATTCGGCCTCGGGTTGGGTGGAAATCAAAGAATTGCCCGGATGGGTTCCCTTTTAGCGAAGCCTGTTTACCCGCTGAAGGGCTTTCGTTACCTTTAACCCTTGTCCCCCTTCCCGGATGATTGCGCCGAACGGTATTCTATAGGATTTTGCACGTGATGAAGAAGGTTTTTGCCGGCCTGGTCCTGATCCTGATCCCCCTATTGGGCAGAGCTTCCCACATCGTGGGCGGGGAGTTTGAACTTATCCACCTCAATGGGTTTCAATACCGGCTAAACCTGGTACTCTACTTCGACCAGCTGAATGGCAACCCAGGCGCACTTGACAATTTTGTGGATGCCAGCATCTTCCGGATGGCCGATAATGTGCGGATCCAAGGGATTCGCTTGCCGCTGGACAGCAGCTCGCTGGTCAATTACACGCAACCGGAGTGCTCCAACGGTGAGCTTGTAACGGTACGACTATTCTATACTGCTCTTCTGACCCTTAACCCGGATATTTATAATCATCCTCAAGGGTATTATATATCCTGGGAGCGGTGCTGCAGGAATTACGGCATTAGTAACATCTATAGTGAAGACCCGAACCCAAACTCCAATGTGCGGTTTGCCGGCCAGACATTCTATCTGGAATTCCCGCCCGTTATGAAAGACGGTCAGCCTTTTGTGGACTCCACGCCGAGGCTTTTTCCACCGCTCAACGATTATGCTTGTCCTTACCGTCCCTACTACACGGATTTCGGCGGAATCGATGATGATGGAGATTCCCTGGTCTATTCCCTGGTAACTCCGTTAAGTACGAGAGCTGCAGCTCCTATTCCAGGCCCCACTCCGAGGCCGTATCCTTTGGTGCAATGGCGACCACCGTACGGGCCGACGAATATGCTGGGGGGTGCCCCTGACCTACACATCAGCCCCGATGGTTTTCTGACCGTGACGCCCACCAACCAGGGATTGTTTGTGTTTGCCGTGAAAGTGGAAGAGTATCGCGACGGGGTCAAGATCGGGGAAACGCGCCGCGATTTCCAGATGCTGGTCGTTGATGCCTGCCCGGTTGCCCAGCCGCCTCAAATCAAGGGGAAGAAGCTGGCGGATGCCTCTTACACCTACGACGAGACCATGAGCGTGACTTTTTCCGGTTCGGTGTCGGATGGCGACCGGTGCATCCAGGTACAGGTCTCCGATCCGGATTCGGAAAGCATCCAGGACAATTTCCAGGAACGCGTAAAGATCAAGGCCGTGGCCATCAACTTCAAGAAGGACCTGACCTCCATCCTGCCGACGGTTTCCAATGCCACGCTGCTGAATGGGAGCACCGTCGAGTTTACCATCTGCTTTCCTCAATGCCCGTTGCTCTACGGGGGCATTGCTGAAATTGGGATTGTGGCCATGGACGATGCGTGCAGCCTTCCGCTCACCGATACGCTGAAAGTGAATGTGTTAGTGGAACCTCCACCCAACAACCCGCCGCGATTTACTTCGCCCACGCCCGTTACGTCCACCCTGAATGAAGGCGACCAGCAGGCCTGGCCGTACAACGCGGTGGATGACGACGGCGACCCGTTGATATTCTCCGTGCTGACGAATGGCTTTTCGATGGCGGCTGCCGGGATGACGGTCAATACGACGAACCTCGTGCCCGGCGCGCTGGATGGCGAATTGAAGTGGGATGCTTACTGCGACATCTATGACTTCACTCAGCGAACCTCCTTCCAGGTGACGGTACAGGTCGAGGACCAGGACCTTTGCCTGATCCCGAATCCAAAGAAAGCGATCTACAACCTCAACGTAATCCTCCCGGGCAACGCCGATCCGATCATCGACTCGGACCTGACAACAAATCCCGCAGAGCGCCGGGTGACGGTCACGCGCCGGGTGACCGAAGCGCTGAATTTTACCATAACGGGTAAAGATCTTACGGACAACGACCTCCTTGTGCTGAGCGCGTACAACGGCCCGGTGGATTCGATGAAAGCGCCAGTGGCCATCGCGGCCACGCCCGTCACCTCGCGCGGCACGGTGAGCACGGCGGCCGGATGGGTCATCGGCTGTGCAGACGTAGACCTGACCGGTAAGGAGAAAGAAGAGTTCAATTTCCAGTTTATCGTGGTAGATAACGCGAACAAATGCCGGGTGTACAAAGCCGATACGCTGGACGTGGAACTCACTGTGCTGCCGCCACTGAATCAGGCCCCGCAACTTTCCGTAATCAATGGCAACGGTGAATTCACCACGCTGGCCGGCGATGAGTTGACCTTGACGCGCGGAGCGTCGATCAACCTGGTATTGACGGGGACCGATGCCGACGTCTCACCAGGCAAGGACCAATTGAAACTGCAGTTGGCGGATCAGAAAGACAATGTGCTCCCGCCGTCGGATTACACCTTCACCCCGGTGGAGGGAGTGAGCCCGGTGCAGACCAGTTTTACCTGGACTCCTGATTGTTCCATTTTCCGCGGCGGCGTGACCGAACAAGTATACACGATTTCTTTTGAGCTGGTGGATGATCATTGCCAGACCGCGAAACGGGATTCGCTCAAACTCACGCTCAGGGTGAAGGAGGTGGACGGTTCGGATACGAATTTCGCCCCGCCGAATTTTGTCTCACCCAACGGTGACGGGTACAACGACTATTACGCCATGGAGCAACTCGTTCCGGAAACCGGCGAGTTGAAAAATATTCTTCCCAACGACAACTGCTCCTCCCGGTTCGAGTACGTCCGCATCTACAACCGTTGGGGCAAGGAGATCTTTCGCAGTTCGGAGCGCGACTTCAAATGGTTCCCCGACGACACAGCAGCCGGGGTTTATTACTATACCATCAAGTTTACCGCGAAGGAATACCGGGGAACGCTGACGGTGAGGTACTAGCCGAATCATTACCCGAACTATTTTGCTGAGCCGGTCGGTCAGATCATAACTTTTTATTGATTTTTGTGGTTGGATACATAACGACAACTTATGCATTACACCCTCAACCAGCTCCAGATCTTCCTTCGGATCGTACAGGAAAAGAGCATCACGAAGGCGGCGGAGTCGCTTCATCTTACCCAGCCGGCAGTGTCCAACCAGCTCAAGAACTTCCAGCAGCAGTTCGACCTGCCGCTCACCGAACTGATCGGGAGGAAAGTGTACGTCACCGGGTTTGGGCTGGAAATCGCGAAGTCGGCCGAGCGGATCCTGGGCGAAGTGGCCACCATCAATGCGAAGACGCATGAATTTCGCGGACGGCTGACGGGCCGCCTGGTCATTTCGGTGGTTTCGACCGGCAAATACATCATGCCTTATTTCCTGGCGTCCTTCATGAAAAACAACCCCGGCGTGGAATTGCAGATGGATGTCACCAACAAGGCGAGCGTAATCGACGACATCGGGGCCAATTCGGTTGACTTCTCCCTCGTTTCCATCGTACCGCATTTCCTTCGGGTGGAGAAACTGGACCTGCTGCCCAACAAGCTGTACCTCGTGGGCAACCAGTCGTTTAAAGCCAGCCAATCACCACACTCCAAGCAGCTTTTTAAGGAGCTGCCGTTGATCTACCGCGAGCAGGGGTCGGGCACCCGCCAGGCCATGGAGAACTTTATCTCCCGCAACAAGGTGTCCGTGGTGAAAAAGATGGAACTGACTTCCAACGAAGCCGTGAAGCAGGCGGTACTGGCCGGACTGGGCTTTTCGATTATGCCGTTGATCGGAATTCGCAACGAACTCCGCAACCGGGAACTCCAGATCATCCCGGTGAGGGGCCTTCCCATTCAAACCACCTGGAGCCTGATCTGGCCGAAAGGTAAAGTCCAGTCCCCGGCCGCCCGGGCTTTTCTGCAGTACATCAAGGATGAAAAATGGGCCATCGTGCAGAAACATTTCAACTGGTATAATGAGTATTGAAGGGCCGGTTTTTTCATTTCAGGGTTCGGCCAGTGGCTATTACAGGAAAGATCGTAGCTTAAGGATTTAGACCAAAGACCACGTCTTCATGAAAAAACTCAACCTCATCTATTGGATTTCGACCGGGCTCTTCGCCGCCTTTATGGGCATGACCGGCGTGCAGAACGTACTGATGACGCAGGATTCAATCGATCTCATCTCGACGAATCTGGGTTATCCGCAATACATCATTCCTTTCCTGGGATGGGCGAAGATATTCGGCAGCATCGGGATCCTGGCCCCTGTCCCGCCTCGCCTGAAGGAGTGGTGCTATGCCGGGCTGTTCTTCGATTTCATCGGGGCCATCTACTCGGGTGTTGCCCAGAATGGCTTCGATCCGATGATGCTGACCCTTCTCGTGCCCTTCGCTCTGATGGGACTTTCCTACGGAGCGCATCACCGGAGGCTTGAGTTGAGTAACTGAGATGGACAGGGTTGGCGATCCTTCGGTGATAGACTTTTAGGTTAGGCGAACCCCCGCTGGTAGCGGAGGGTGGAGGCAGCCATCCCAAAATCGGGTGGAAGCTGGACATAGCTGGCCTCCTCACGCAGTCCCATTCGGATGATTGCCATATGATGCACGGCATGTTCCAGGTTGTACGCAAGCTCACGGAAATAGGTAGTGGCGATCTCCTGAGTCTCCTCTTCGTGATGCCTATAGCAGGCATGTAACGCCATAGCCCTGTCGGAGACATGGAGATCCATGAATCTCCGTATTGACTGAAGGGCGCTCAGTGCAAGCGCGGGATGCGATTCCAACAGCTCGTCATGGGCACGATGGTCATAGTTGACCACCCCACTGGCCAAACCGTGCTCGAGGCATTGGAAGAACTCGATCGTGTGCCGAATGTGCTGGCCGATGGTCGAACCGCCAAGCGTAGGGGATGTGCGACTGAAATCCCCCGGGCGTATGCCCTCCACAACCAACTCCAGTTGGCGCAGCACCTGGATGCAGGCTTGATGAAGATGTCCCATTAGTTGAAAAGAATTTTGCGGTAGGAGAGAAGCTGATCGGAATGAATCAGCATCAGGGCAGAGGACGAGAGGAAAACAATCAGGGCATAGGCAAACAACTGCCCGCCGTCGCCCTGCACCTCAATGCCCAGGATCAACAAGTGCGTGGCCAGGGCGCCCGCCATGAGGCCAAGGGAAACCGCCGCCCCCAACGCTATGGTTCGCGGTACGAGGAGCAGAAGGGAGGCGATAAGTTCGGCCACTCCTGTTCCGATTCGTCCCCAGGGCTCAATGCCTGCCTGGGAAAAGATGTAAACGGATTCGGGGGCGGCCGTGAACTTGAAGTAGAGTGTTTGCAGCATGATCGCAGCGGCGACTATTCGCAGGGCAATCGACAGGTATTTTTTCATGTTTCAGGGTTTAGAGAGGAGGATATCATTCCAGTGGCGGTCAGCTTTCGTCTTCAGGGAAGATTCATCTTTGTTCCATTTGGGCAGGGTATTGTTGAAGAACCGGTTGTAGAACAGGTACAGTTTTCCCCCGGTGACTTTGAAAGTTTCAGGATCGACTTCCACTTTTTCGCCGGTAGCGCCCATGGCATAGGCGCACCAACCCCCGTATTGAGGCAAATAGGCGGTGGGATTTTGGACGAACCTGTTTCGGTTGCTCGCTGAAGCGAAATGGTAGATGGCTCCTTCGTGCTGGTAAGACAACTCGCTCCGGCCTTTTGTCGCTTTCTGCTGAAGAAAGTAGGAAACCGGGTCATAGCCCTGCAGAGCGAGCCCGTCGTGGAGATTGAGATTGGCGGCCTGTCCCCAACTGGCCGTAACACTGGCCATCAGGCACAGGGCAAGAAATATTCTTTTCATCGGATCAGTCTTTGCGGTTCAACAGGATGGGCCAATTGGTTTCTGCCCGCTGGATATGCATCTCACGATCCTTGGACCACAGTTGCTTCACTTTCGGGCTGTAGTTCAGGTAAAGCTTTTCATCGATTACCGTGAACGCATAGGGATCGGTAGGGGATTTATGATTTTCGCTGACGCCATACGCGCAAAATCCGCCAAACTGTGGTGCGTACTTCTCCGGGTTCTCTCTGAAGAGATCACGGTTGGCCTGGTCCTTGAAGCGCCATTCTGCCCCTTGCCATAGAAAGCTGAATTCGGGTCGCCCTTCCACCGGTTGATTCTCCGTGAAATAAGCCACGGGATCATAGCCACGGATGGCCACCCCGTTGAGGCTGAAGATGGGTTGTGATTGTGCATGAGAGGCCAGCGCCAGCCATAAGACTGCAGGGATGAGATATTTCATGTGGGTTGATTTGCGTTACAACCCGTTAGACGAGGCGAGCGGTCACACCTTACAAGACCAGCCGTATTTTGTCAGGAATTCAACAGGTTGAGTTGCTGCTGAATCCTCTCCCTGGCCTCCCTGGGCAAGGTGTAAGCAGGACGATCGAGCGAGCGGGCTTCGAAGGGAGGCGCAGATTGTTTCAGCAGGAGCCACTGAGCGATGAACTTCCTGCAGGGTTCGCAGTGCAGGAGATGATAGGCCAGGCTCACCCGCTCGACCAGCGAAATGCGCCCTTCTTCCCTTTTGACGGACAGCAGGGTCGCCTGTTTGCAGTTGTAAAGCGTCTTCTTGAACGGTTTGATCATTTCGGGGAAGCGGATAGAAACCAGTTTCTTTCGAGGCAGGCCCGGAGCAACAATTTGGCCCGGTGCATGATTACCCAATAGTTAGACGGAGAGATTCGATGAACCTTACAAATCGTCTCAGAATCCTCATCGTCGAAGAATCTGGCGATAAATACTGGAGCCAGTTTCGGTGGCATTTTTTCGAGGCATTTTCGCAGGACCTGGTCAAATTCAGCTTTTTCAAGCCCGGCGTCAGCAGAATCGCTCCAGGATTGGGGTGCTGCTTCACGCAGCCAATGGCCATTCGAGGCGTCGAAGAAGTACTCCGAAAATTCCTTCTCGGTGCTTTCGAGGTAGTCCCCGGCTTCCTTCAGAACATCCTTTTTACGGTAGAAGTCCGTGATCTTGTTTTTCAGGATGGCTACCAGCCAGGTAGCTTCGGAGCTTTCTCCCTTGAAGCCATCTTTCGCTCTGAGGGCAGCTACCAGGGTTTCCTGTACGATGTCCTCGGCGGTTTCCGGATGATTGACTCGCTGCAGGCAATACGAGTACAGGTAATCGCCATAGTTGGGCAGCCAGTTCTCGGGATCCAGTTCAGGTGTCAATAGTAGGGTTTATGGGAAGTGAAGTTAACCCAAAAAATGAACCCCTCAATTGCCTTCGCGGCCATGTGGGAAAAGCCAAAAGCTCGGCACTCCCAGCCTTCAGTCTTTAGCCTTTAGCTTTCAACCTTCAGCTTTCAGCCCAAATCGCTCAAGGAATTGCTTCTTTGAATCGGTATACCGGGAGATGGCGCCCAGCTTGTGCAGGCCATAGATGTAGATCCAGGCCAGGTCCAGCTGGTAGGGAAGAAATCCGGCGCGGGCACTTTCGGGATACAAGTGATGGTTGTTGTGCCATTCACCCGATAGGAAACCCGGTCGATTCTGATTGATGGAGAGATTGCTGCGGTCGAAGTCCACGCCGTCCACATGCTTCACTTTGCCTCCGCCATGCCCGGTGTAGTTGAAGGCCCGCACTAACACGAACCAGAACAAAGCGCCGGTAAACAGGCCGCAGGCGAGTCCATGACCTCCCAGGAGGTAGAAAGCGCCATACCAGAACCCCCAGTTCAGGAGCCAGAGTGCAACTACATAAAACGGGGAAGCAATGGAACCCCACTTGAGGTACTGGGCATAGGAGTTGAGCCGCACGCCTGTGTGACTCAGGAAGTGACTGGCTTTCTTGTAGCTGGATTCATCCAGGTTTTTGGCGATCGACTGGTGATTGACATCCGACAGCATGCAGTACATGATCCCGGCGTTGGAGTTGTACGGGTCGCCGGGCTGATCGGATTTCAGGTGATGAACATGGTGCGACACCACGTAGACCTCTTCCGCGAACGTCCGCAGCACCAGGTTTTGGGTGATGAAACGCCATACCGGGTGACTGAACGTGTACGCGCGATGGGTGCAATACCGGTGAAACCAAATGGTTCCGTGCGTGCTCATGATGACCATCCCGTAAACAAACGTGGCCGCCACCAGGGGCCAGGAAATGTAGTACGCCAGGAAGAAATAGAGAAACGGGAGCATGCATATTGCCGTGAACCAGTTGATGAACGGAATCCAGTTTCTTTTCGAGTGAAAAATATTTGTGCGAAAAAAGGCTTCCCCCCACAATTGCTTGAGTGTTGGTGTAATCAGTTTTCCGTTTTTGTCAGCCCATCCATACGAAGGAACCTCAAGAACATGGTCAATAAACGACATTTTGATGCTTTTGCTGCAGTATAGCCACGTAAGGTAGTGTTAATAATCGGAGATTCTAGTCCGAGATTCCCCAGAGGCATTGAAAGCAGGATGAAGACGAGCACAAAATGAAGCTATTCCAATCAGGTTCTTTGAAGAGCAGCGACGGAAAGTCGGTGGTTCGGTTACTCGCTCCGTAGCGATTTGACCGGATTTTCCAGCGCGGCCCTCAGCGCCTGGTAACTGATCGTCAGCAGGGCAATGCCGAGGGCGACCACGCCGGCCATAACAAATACCGTGAGCGTAATGGTGGTGCGGTAAGCAAATCCGGAGAGCCATTCGTTCATCAGCCACCAGGCCACGGGTGCAGAGAGCACGAATGCCAGGACGACCAGGACAATGAAGTCCCTGGACAGCAATCCGTAAATGGAGGAGACGGAGGCGCCAAGCACCTTGCGCACGCCAATCTCTTTGGTGCGCTGCTCGGCGGAAAAGATGATCAGGCCCAGCAGACCGAGACAGGAAATGAAGATGGCCAGGCCGGCGAAATAGTTGGCCAGCGTGCCCACCGTGGTTTCACTGCGGTAGAGGTCGTTGAACGTATCATCCACAAACCGGTAGTCGAATGGGAACTGGGGATTGATCTTGTTGACGACGTTTCTGATCCCCTCCAAAGCCTCGGTGGTCTTGCCCGCTTCTGCCCGGGCAATCATCAGGTTGCTCCATTGCGGATGGAGGTGAAGAATGATGGGTTCAATCGGATCATGAAACGAGCTGATGTGATAGTCTTCCATGATCCCGATAATGGGCCCGGGTCGGCTCCAGAACGTAATCACCTGTCCCAGCGGATTTTCCAGGTTCATCTTCTTTACCGCTTCTTCGTTCACGACATAGGCGGTGCTGTCGGACGGAAAATCGCGGGAGAAGTCGCGCCCCTCTTTTAGCCGGATGCCCATCGTCGACAAATAGTCATAGCCCACAGCCATTTGGGTAATGGCCATCTGAAGATCGTCCGGTTTCCCCGGCCAATCAACGGACGTTGTCGAATTGCCCGAGGCAAGCGGAGGCGTAGTGGAGATCGTAGCCGATTTTACGCCGGGCACATGGAGCGACTCATTCAGGATCCCTGTGAGATTAACCTCCTGGTTGTTTTCAAAATTCACGACGATGAGGTTCTCCCTGTCGAAGCCCAGGTTTTTCGACTGGATATACTGCATTTGCCTGTAGACAACCACGGTACAGAATATCAGGACGATCGTCAGGCTGAACTGGAAGACCACCATGCCTTTGCGGAGGAGCATTGAGTTTGAACCAAATTTCAACGTTCCCTTCAGGACCTTTACAATGTTGAATGACGACAGGAAAAGCGCCGGGTAGATCCCGGAAAGCAGGGCGGTAATCAACGCGATGCCCCCGAGCGCAGAAAGAAAGAAGTAATCCCCGTACGGAATTTCCAGGTCCTTTTCCGTGATCAGACGGAAGGTGGGCATGGCGAGTTCGACAAGCAGGAGGGCCAGGGCCAGCCCGATGACTGAAAACACAAATGCTTCGCCCAGGAATTGGGTCACCAGCCATTTCCGGGATGCGCCGGTTGCCTTGCGGATGCCGATTTCTTTGGATCGCCGCATCGATTGAGCGGTGGCCAGGTTCATGAAGTTGATGCATGCGATCAGCAGCACGACTACAGCAACGAGTGAAAAAGTCCGGACATAGTCAATGCGCCCGCCATCCTGTTGGCCATTCGTGAAGCGGGAGTACAAATAGGCTTCTTCGTAGGGCTGAAGGAATAACTCGCTGATATCTGTTTTGGGATCGGACACCCGTTTGTGTACGAAGTCCTTGATCTTCCCGTCGACTGCTTCCCGTTGTTTCGGGTCAAGCAGCATGACGTAAGCCCTGGGCGCATTGTTTTCCCATTCCTTTGCCCATTCGTTGTGGGCAAGGAATACGTCCCAATGAAGCAGGTAATCAAACCGGACACTGGAATGGCGTGGAATGTCTTTGAAAACGCCTGTGATCTGGTACTCTTCTTTTCGATTCACACGCAAGGATTTGCCGACGGGATCCTCGTTCGGGAAGTACTTGTCGGCCAGCCTTTCCGAAATGACAATACTGGTCGGTGTCTCCAGGGCGATAGAGGCGTCGCCACGCAGAAACGGGTAGCTGAACATCCGGAGGAAGTCAGGCTGCACATATCGGCCGGATTCTTTATTTGATTCGGTCCCTACGGTGATCAGGTCATGATGCTCCCAGGAGATCTGCGAGCCCATTTCGATTTCGGGAATTTCCGCCTTGAGCGCATCCACCAGGATACCGGGACCCTGCGGATAGACCTCCACGCGCCCCTGGGCGAAAAAGTCGCGCTTGAGAATCCTATATAGACGGTCGCCGTTTTCGTGGAAGCCATCGAAGCTCAGTTCGTCAACCACCCAGAGGAGAATGAAGATACTGCAGGAAAGCCCAAGGGCCAGCCCCGACAGGTTGATCGCCGTGAAGCCCTTGTATCGGCGGAAGTTTCGCAGCGTGATAAGCAGGAAGTTGCGAACCATAGGCGGTGGGTTTAGGGTGACTGCTCCAAGGGTCAGACTAAGTTCGCATTTATTGTGCCATCGTGGAATTCTGGCCGTATGCTCAGGAGGTGAGTTCTTTTCCGGGCAACCGTGGTTCGAAAGCGGACGGTGAGCGAGGAAGGAAGATCCGACTACCGATCCTCCACCACAACAAATGTCTCCGCCCTCAATGGCCAACCATCCGCGGTAACACCTTCAACCACCACGCGGTACATGCCGGGAAGATCGGCGGCGAAGAAGGAAAAGGCAGACTTGCCCGTCAATGGATCCGTTTGAATCGAGGGATTCCAGTAGAGCGTGGAGCGTTGATCGGGTCCTTTCGGTGGCGACTTCTCGTAATCGGGTGAAGGGA
Organism: Cyclobacteriaceae bacterium; assembly: GCA_016787605.1. GTDB lineage: Bacteria > Bacteroidota > Bacteroidia > Cytophagales > Cyclobacteriaceae > ELB16-189. The sequence goes on along the minus strand of JAEUUE010000060.1, from coordinate 1,633 downwards.
AAATGCGCGACGGTGAAAATCCTGGCAGCGCGATCGTCTGCAGTGTGGGGTCCGGGTTGCCCATTCCGGATGCTCCGGTCTTGGTGTACACCGCGATCACGCCAAAGGCGCCGGCAGTTCCATACATCGAGTTGATCCGATTATGGAACTCGATCGATTCGATGATGTTGAAATCAATCGACTCCAGGGTGGAATACGGATCGCCGCCCATAGGCTGGTCATTGATCGTAACCAGCGGGAACCCGGTGTTGAGAATGGAGGCGGCCTCGGAACGCTTAAAATAGATGACCCGCTGCGTGGGGCTTACGACGAGCCCCGGAACTTTGCCCACCAGCGACAACAGGAGGTTGCCGGAATTGACATTCAATTGCTGAGACGTAAGGACGTAATTGGCCCTTCCAAAGGGCCGGGACTTTGCACTTTCTGCGGGGACCGTGCTGATCCTGGAGTCGGTGATTTCAACGAGGTTTAACAACCGGCTTCCCCTTCCCAGTTCCGGGTCGGAGGCGACCTGGTCGCCGGGCCGAATGAATTCCAATTTGGGCCCCGCCACCGGTTCGAGATTCGGAGTCCTCCTTGGCTGAATGACCACGCTGCCATACGGTTTGTTACGGGCTTTGTCTGCTTTCCAGGAGTAGGCAGTGCTGTCGGGCTGCATCAATCCCGTTTGCCAGAAGCGCCCGTCATTTTCTGTTTCTACCAGCAGGACCTCACCTGTCTTGAACTGAAAGAAGGTGAGCATGGCTTTTTCACCCCGTCCCTGGTTGTTGACAAACTGGGCATCGAAGCTTACGCCGCGCTCCACGCGATAGGTCAGCTCCTTGATCCAGGGTATTTCTTTCGCCACAATAGGGTACCCGTCAAGAATGGAAGGTTCGCGGACGGGAATTACCTGGGCGGCATCGGTAACGGACACGCTCAGGTTCGCCGCGTTAAGGCCGCTGTCGAGCTGGATGCGGAAGGCGATCTTGTCATGAATCTTGTACGCGTCTTTGTCGGGGATAATTTCCAGGCCGGCATCGGGTGGTGACTGGTAGGAGGTATCCGGCTTGACCAGGGTTTTGGAATTCAGCACGTGAATGGGCTTGGTAAAAATCCCGACATCGCCGAAGTTGAGACGGAGATTCGTATAGGCGCGCAGGTAGTACTTGCCTTCGGGCAGGTGGCTGGGAATCACCAGGTCGCCGTAACTCATGCCGCGGTCAATGGGTAGGCGCCGGTAGGCCAGCACTTCGGTAGTTGAGCTGATCAATTCCACATGGAGCACCTTGCTCAGCGAATCGCTGTAGTCCCGCTGGTAATAATTGATATAGGCTTTCAACCAAAGCGGTTCGCCGGCGTAGTAGTAAGGCTTGTCGGTATGCACATATACTTTCTCGTAGAAGTAGCGCATCGCTTCCGCGAATTCTGCCTCCACATCTTTGACCGGCCTGAAGTCGAGGGGAAGCTGGTTGACCAGGCCTGGCTTAGCCATGCCGCCATGCACACTCACCACGGAGGGATTCAGGAGCAGGCCGTTGGCATTTACTTCGATGGGTTTTGTCGTGGTGATGGTTGAGGCTTCGCCGGCATACGTCACCTTCAGCGGAGATGGGCAATGGATGCGGATGAGTGCATTGATGGAATCGACGGC
>JAEUUE010000152.1 GCA_016787605.1 Cyclobacteriaceae bacterium | reverse complement strand
GATGATCCGGTCTTTATAGAGATAGAGGATGGCGACTGTGCTGACTAAAAGGACAACCAGGGCGAGGGAAGTGTAGAGGAAGACCTTCTTCAGCGTTCGCATGGGATTCACTGCAAAAGTACGCAGCAAATACTAAACCGGGATCGGGAGGGGAATATTGTGGAGGGCCTCTGGGGCGAATTACAAATCTCTCTCAAGGTTAAACACCTGTTGGTCGGGAGATTCCTCCCCGGCTGTCTGAACTGTGATTTTCGAATGATTTTGATGATGGTGTGATTGGGACAGCTGGATTTTGTACGGAAAACCGGATTGCGCTTTAGTCAGTGGTGGCTTACCATTGCTACACCAACAAACCCAGGACCATCTTGTCCCTAGTAGACGATAAATACAAGTACTCAGCTTTAACTGCTCGGATAATAAAGGCGGCCATGACAGTTCATGGCAAGTTGGGGAATGGCTTTCAGGAGGTGATTTATCAAAGGGCTCTGGCGATTGAGTTGAGGCTGGAGGGGTTGAACTTTGAACGTGAATGCGAAATTCAGGTCTTTTACAGGGAGGAGGAGATTGGTACCCGGCGAGTCGATTTCCTGGTGGAAGGGAAGATATCGGTAGAACTGAAAGCGCTTACAAAACTGGAACCGGTCCACTACGCGCAAGCCATCAACTACCTTGAAGCCTTCAACCTGGAAATCGGGCTGCTGATCAATTTTGGGGCTACCAGTCTTGAATTCAAGCGATTTTCAAATCGTAAATTCAGTAGCACCCCCCAAAGTGCTAACTTACCTGAGCAGCAGAAATGACACAGAACATCATGCAATCAGGAAAATCATCTGAAAATCAAAGTTCAGACAGGGAAGGATCGGAGCTTCTTCGAGTCAGTCCGGACGAATGTCCGGACCAGCGTGGGCGGTTCGTGAAAGGGCTTGGTAAAATGTATAAGACAGACAAATTCTCAAAAGAGCTAAAGAAGGATCGAGAGCAGCCATGAAAGTAATTCAAGCAAAAAAGGCAATTGTGAC
>JAEUUE010000135.1 GCA_016787605.1 Cyclobacteriaceae bacterium | reverse complement strand
AGGTTCTTTCTGATTTCACGCAGACCCACTTCATGTAGCCTGAACCATCGAAAATCCATGGGCTGCTCCCCCGGATTGGATTCCGCATCGACACCCCCTACGTTGATTCCGTAATCGAGGGAGGCGCTGTCGGGTGCGTTGGTTCCCAATCCATAGGTGGATTGGGAATAGAAATAGTATCTCCAGTCGCCCGTCCATATCCACTTGTCGTGTTTGGACATAATGGTGGACTTCATGGTGATCAACACCTGGCTCTTTTCCGTAACCGTCACGTTGGCCGAAGCCTGCGAAATGCGTGTACTGTCAGGGTTAGCATTGTACCAGGCGCCCTGTCCGGCCACGCCCAGCTGGATGCCCGTGGCGGGCGAGGAGGCAATAACCGGAATCAGGATGATGGATGGCTTCTTGATGACAATTTTAGGCTCAATAATCTGTTTGTCCTTTTTCCGGAAGACATCCTTGATATCCTTCTCCACGCAGTTCTCCTGTTGCGCCAGGGCCACCCCTGTCATCAGTAAAAGCAGGAGCAATAGAGAATGTCGTGGGTTGGACATGGCCTCGGTACGGAGGGCAAATCTAGAGGATTTGGGACCTCGCCAAACAAAACCTGACGAAGGTCATCCATCAATTTTCAGTGCTTATGGTTCTCTTGGGGAATTTTAGCATATTTGGATATCAAAGACATTCCCATGAAAACTCGCATCCATTTCTTCATCCTTCTTTTCCTGGTGGTATCGGTGGCGGCTCTAGCACAAAAAGGCGGCCCTCCCCAAAAAGGAAACTCCCAAGGCGGCAGCTCCCAAGGCACCGGCAACGATTGCTTCAAAGAATGGTACAGCCTGATCCGTGAACGCGGTGCTGCCGAAGTAACCGATGGCACGCATGAAATCATCATCACCCTCCGAAACACACAGGAGGGAACCAGCAAATGCTACATGGGAAAGGTTGACGTTCGGAACGGAAAATTGACCCGGCCTATTTTGGTTCAAAAGGAAGATGGAACCTACGAACCCCTTGCGTCCACCGGCAAAGGCCTGGACCCGGCCTTCGCCAGATCCATGTCCGAGGAGGAATTGGCCACCATTGCCGACGGAATGAGCGTGAATTTCAACATCTCCGGCGGAGAGTTCTGCAGGATATTTTTCTACACCTTTATCAACCCCAAACCCAAAGGGCTGAAGCAGGCTCCTTCCGCAAAGACGCTGGTAAAGAACTGACGTTTACCTTGAGAAAAATCAAAAGACCAGGGCATCCTGGTCTTTTTTTTCGGTCACCCCTGATCTAAGTCAGTCAAGGGAAATACAAATACCAATACCTTTCCATCTACTTTCAACTCCCAATCTATGTGGCGATATCTTCTTCTCTCCCTGTGGCTACTCGCTTCCTGCAAGCAAAGCGAAACCACCCAGCAGCAGCCGGTTGAAGTTCCCGTGGCGAACGTCATCCAAAAGGACATTGATGTAACCCAGGAGTTCGTGGGCCAGACCTATGGTGGCGCCGATATCGAGGTCCGTGCCCGCGTCCAGGGCTGGGTAACCCAGATCCACTTCAAGGAAGGCGCCGAAGTGAAGAAGGGCCAACTGCTTTACACCATTGATCCCCTGCCCTACAAGACTGCAGCTGATCAGGCGCGAGGCCAATTGGCCGAAGCCGATGCCATGCTGGTGAAGGCCAAGAGCGACCTGGACAGGATCAAGCCGCTGGCCGAAATGAATGCCGTGAGCCAACGCGAATTGGTGGCCGCCCAGGGTCAATATGACGCCGCCGTGGCCCGCCGCAAGGCGATGGCCGCCAACCTGGAAAACGCACAGATTGAATTGAGCTACACACAAGTCACGGCTCCCATCGATGGGACTATCGGCATCAGCAAAGCGGATGTCGGCGATTTTGTCGGAGGAGTGCAGTTACTGATTCTCAACACCGTATCAAGCATCACTTCCATGCGGGTGCGTTTCGCCATCGCTGAACGGGAATATTTATCCTTCCGCAAGCGTATACTCGGTGGTGAGAAGATCAACCCCCAGGTTGACCTGATCCTGGCCGACAACACGATGCATCCGCAGAAAGGACAATTGGCTCTTGCGGACCGCCAGATCGACCCCGCCACCGGCACCCTGACCCTGGAGGCCATCTTCCCCAACCCGGATAAAATTCTTCGCCCCGGGCAATTTGCCCGTCTCAGGATGGTTGTGGAAACACTCCCCGGTGCGCTTCTGGTCCCGCAGCGTGCAGTAACTGAGTTGCAGGGCACGCACCAGGTCTACGTGGTTGACAAAGACAACAAATTGCAGATCAAGATGGTCGAGGCCGGCAGCCGCTACGGCACCCAATGGATTATCCGGAAAGGCCTCGAACCCACTGACCGGGTAGCCCTCGTGGGTAACGCCGCCCTCCGGGTCAACACGGTCATTTCGCCTGTACCGGTGAAGGCCGATAGTACTAACCAATAATCTACCAGCCATGGGAGAATTTTTTATCCGACGACCCATTGTGGCGATGGTGATCTCCATCATCATCGTCCTGGTGGGCTATATTTCCATGCAGTCGCTTCCGGTGTCGCAATACCCGGAGATCACGCCGCCCGAAGTGCAGGTGACCACCAGCTTCCAGGGCGCCAATGCCATCAACGTCGAACAGGCGGTGGCCACGCCCATCGAGCAGAAGGTGAACGGGGTGGAACAAATGATCTACATGAAATCCATCAACGCGAGTGACGGGTCGCTTACGTTGCGCGTGTCTTTTGAGGTGGGAACCAACCTTGACAATGCCAACATGCTCACGTTAAACCGCGTGAACCAGGCCGAGGCGATCCTGCCCACGGAAGTAAAAAACATGGGCGTGGTTACAAAGAAGGCCCTTGCCTTTCCCCTGATGCTCGTCGGGCTCCAGTCTCCGAAAGGTACTTACGACAACTTCTTTCTTTCCAACTACGCCAACATCAACATTGTCGATGTGATCTCCCGGATTTCCGGTGTGGGGGACGTCAAGTTGTTTGGAGGCGCTGACTACTCCATGCGCATCTGGGTGAAACCCGATCAACTGGCCAAACTTGGATTGACCATGCCCGACCTGGTCAAGGCGGTGCGCGCACAAAATACCATTGCGCCCGCGGGTAAATTCGGTGGTAACCCCGCACCGGCAGGAACAGATTTCACCTATACGGTCATGCTCAAAGACCGCTTGGTCACAGAGAAAGAATTCGGTGAGATCATCGTTCGTACCAACCCGAACGGCTCGCAGGTCAGATTGAAAGATGTGGCCAGGCTGGAACTGGGCACCGAAAACTACAACTCCGCTGGTAAAATCAATGGCCAGCCGGGAGCGACCATTGCCATCTACCAGATCCCCGGGTCCAACGCGCTGGATGTGGCCGGCAAAGTAAAGGAGGCCATGAAAGAAATCGAGGCGCGCTTTCCGGACGACCTTACGTATGCAGTGACCCTGGACACCACGTTGGCCGTGGAAGCCGGTATCGAAGAGATTCTCCACACGTTGTTCGAGGCCGTCGTGCTCGTGATCCTAGTGGTCTTCATCTTCCTGCAGGATTGGCGTGCTACCCTGATTCCCCTGCTCACGGTTCCGGTATCCCTCATCGGCACATTCATGGTATTCCCGCTGCTGGGTTTCTCCATCAACGTACTGTCTCTCCTTGGCCTGGTACTTGCGATCGGAATTGTGGTGGATGACGCCATTGTCGTGGTTGAGGCGGTGATGCATCATATTCAACACGGCAAGACACCCAAGGAAGCTACGGTACAAGCCATGAAAGAAGTGTCGGGTCCGGTGGTAGCCATCGCCCTGATTCTCTGTGCCGTGTTCGTGCCGGTAGCCGGAATGGGCGGAATAACCGGGAGCCTGTACCAGCAATTCGCCATCACGATTGCAATCTCGGTGGCCTTCTCCGCCTTCAACGCGTTAACCCTCAGCCCGGCGCTTTCTGCCCTGCTCCTCAAACCGCAGCAAAAATCAACCGGGATCCTGGGAAAATTCTTTGACGGGTTCAACCGGGTATTTGATCGGTTCACGGATGGCTACGTCGGCGTGGCCAGAATATTTGTACGCAAAACCATCCGGACCGTCATCCTTCTCGCGATACTGATCGCCGCGATCGTGCTGCTTGGCGCCCGAATACCTGCGGGCTTCGTGCCGGAAGAAGACCAGGGGTATTTCCTCGTCAATATTGTGCTGCCGGATGCCAGTTCAATAGAACGTACGCAAGCTATCTGTGACCGCGTGGGCAAGATGCTTGCGGAAGAAGAATCGGTGGAAACAGCCACGGCTATTGCGGGATTCAGCCTTTTGACCAACTCCTATTCTCCCAACTTTGGTTTCTTCTTTGTTTCCATGAAACCCTGGGAGGAGCGCCCGGAAGAGACCGTCGCCATGCTGCTGAAGAAGATGAACAGGAAGTTCATGGCCGGTATCCCCGAGGCCAATACCATGGCTTTTGGCCCGCCGCCGATCCAGGGATTGGGCGCATCGGCCGGATTCTCCATGATGCTGCAGGACCGCGGTGGCAATACACCCCAATACTTGTCGGACAACACGATGAAGTTCATCCAGGCGGCCAGTCAACGACCTGAAATCGGCCGCATTTATACCACGTACCGCACCAATGTGCCCCAGGTCTACCTCGATGTGGACCGTGACAAGGTTCTCAAGCTAGGCCTGACGCTGGAAGATGTCAATCAAACCATCGGGGCCGCTTTGGGCGCATCGTATGTCAACGACTTCAACCGGTTTGGGCGTCAATACAAAGTCTTCCTCCAGGCGGAGGATACGTACCGGGTTGATCCGCAGGACCTCAACAAGATTTTCGTACGAACCGCCGATGGCGCCATGGTGCCGCTTTCCACGCTCGTCACCGTGACGCGAACCACCGGTCCCGAATTCACCAACCGCTTCAACCTCTTCCGTTCTGCCGAACTGGGTGGTGCGCCGGCACCCGGATACAGCTCCGACCAGGCTTTGACGGCCCTGGAAGAAGTGGCTGCGCAAGTACTTCCCAAAGACATGGGGTATGAGTGGGCCTACATGTCGTACCAGGAAAAGAAAGCGGCAGGCACAGGAAGTGTCGTGTTCCTGCTCGCGATGCTGTTCGTGTTCCTGATCCTCGCGGCACAGTATGAAAGCTGGTCACTGCCATTTTCCGTACTGCTGGGCACCCCCTTTGCCGTGTTCGGGGCCTTCTTTGGATTGTGGATCACCGGCTTCTTCCTGATCGGCTATGAAAACAACGTCTTTGCCCAAATCGGTTTAGTGATGCTCATTGGTTTGGCAGCAAAGAACGCCATCCTCATCGTCGAATTTGCCAAAATGGGTGTGGAGAGTGGCAAGTCAGCCTTTGATGCCGCGATGGAATCTGCCCGCCTGCGACTGCGTCCCATTCTCATGACGGCCTTCGCCTTTATTCTCGGCGTAATTCCACTGGTGCGGGCCACCGGTGCAGGCGCCGAGGGAAGAAAGGTGATGGGCATGACGGTATTCAGCGGCATGCTGATCGCCACGATCCTCGGGGTGATTCTGATCCCCTCGCTCTTTGTCCTCATTGAAAAGTTTGCCAAGAAGAAAGCCGTGGAGGGGCCCAAAGCATGAAACACAAACTCCTGATTTTCCTGCTGGCCATTTCGCTATCGGGCTGCCTGGTGGGGCCCAAGGTGAAAAAGACGGAAAGACAGACTCCGGAAAAATACGCTTCCACTACAGCCGCTGACTCTTCTTCGATCCTGGGCTGGGCGACTGTCTACCAGGACACGGCGCTTCAAACGCTGATTCGTCAGGCACTGAAGCAAAACTACGATGTACTCACGGCCCTCGCCCGGATCGACGAATCGCGGGCGGCAGCGGGGTACTCCAAAGCCGATCTCTATCCCAGCCTGAGCTATTCCGCCGGAGCCAGCGCGCTCAACCTGAATAACCAGCAAGCCAATGACCTGGGTATTCAGCAACGTGACCTGTACTATGGCTTTGGGCTTCTTTCCTGGGAACTCGACCTCTGGGGCAAGGCCCGCCATTCCGGTCGTGCCGGCAAGGCAGAGTTGGCTGCCTCGATTGAAGCCCATCGGGCGGTAACCGCCAGCCTGGTGGCGCAGGTAGCCAACCTGTATTTTCAACTGCGGGGTTTGGATGACCGCCTCGCCATTGCCCGGGCAACGCTAAGCCTTCGTCGCGAAGCCACGCGCATCATCACACTCCGCTTCAAAGGCGGTGAAGTTGGTGAACTCGACAAGTTCCAGGCAGAAACGCAGGAAGCGATAGCCGAAGCACTAATACCCAGCCTGGAGCGCGACGTGGCACAAACCGAAAATGCGATTCGTTTATTGGTCGGGGAAATGCCCGGCACGATTCAGCGCGGCCTCGATCTTCGGCAACAAAAGCTGGTGGAGATTCCGGCTGGCCTTCCTTCACAACTGTTGAGCCGCCGACCGGATGTGCGGCAGGCTGAACAGAAATGGATCGCGCAAAATGAACGCATCGGTGTTTCACAAGCTGCACGCTATCCGTCCATCAGTCTGACCGGCGCTCTTGGCGTGGCCAGCAATGACCTCTCGACCCTTGCGGACGGAGGTGCCGTCTGGAACCTGGCCGGCGGAATCACCGGACCAATTTTCGCGTTCAACAAGAACAAGCGGCGGGCCGAAATGGAAATCGCGAAGACGGAGCAGTCGCGCCTGCAATACGAAAAGTCTGTATTGACTGCCTTCGGGGAAGTAGAGAGTGCACTGGTTGCCGTGAGTACCTATGCCCAGGAATACCAGGCTCGCTCACGGCAAGTGGACGCTGTGCGCGGTGCTACCCGGCTTTCGCGGGCGAGGTATGACGACGGCTTCACCAACTACCTCGAAGTGCTGGACAACGAGCGGACGTTGCTCGATGCCGAATTACAAGCCTCCACCACCCTTCAACGGCAGCTTCAGGCTACCGTGCAATTGTACAAGGCGTTGGGCGGCGGCTGGCAGACCAATTAACCGTCGCCGCGATCGTATCTTTAGGGCATGAAGCGTTTCCCGCGCTGGCCCTGGATCCTGTTCCTCATGCTGCCTTTTGCACCCGCTGTGGAGGTGCAGGCACAGGCCAAGAAACGTGATTCGCTGTCGCTGAAACAGCTGGAGCGGACGGATATCATCGACTTTGGCGCCCGCCTGCTCACACCACGTCACCCGGAAGAACAGCATCAGGCGAGCGCCAACGACCGGGTTCAGTTTTCCATCATCCCCGTTGCTCCCTCCTCTTCGGCTGGAGGCGTATCCGTCTCGGCCATCAATGCCTCCTTCTTCGTAGACAAGGGATCCAACCTGAGTACCATCTATTTCTATCCCTATACCAACTTCAGCACGAGCTACGGGATCCTGCTTACCCCCTATATCTGGGCCAACGACAACGAGTGGAATGCTACGGGTGATTTTCGGATCATTCACAATGCGATGCGCGATTACGGGCTGGGCGGCAACACCTCTGTTCAGGACTACACGATCCTTGAGCATTCACAGGTGCGCACCTACCTGGCTGCCCACACCCGGGTACTCCCCAATTTCTACCTGGGGGTGGGCTACAACCTCGACTATTTCTACGGCGTGGAAGAAGATGATCCCACACCTGAAACACCCAGTGAATTCAGGCAACACGGGTATGGAACCGGGTCTACCACCGTTTCATCGGGCATTACGTTCAACATCCTTCGCGACAGCCGGAAGAACTCGCTGAATCCCACTAATGGATATTTTACTGCATTGGTTTTCCGTGCTAGTCGGAAGGCCATGGGAAGCACCACCGAATGGGGCTCCGTTTTTTTTGATGTGAGGAGGTACCTTTCCTTCTCCACCACACGCCACAAGATTCTGGCCGCTCGCGCCTTTTATTGGGGCACTTACGGAGAAGTGCCTTACCTCAACCTGCCGGCCACCCTGGAGGAGCCAACCAGTGGCCGTGCGGGGCGTGGCTATGCAACGAACCGGTTCCGGGGTGCGCACTGGCTTTATGGAGAAGCCGAGTACCGTTTCGATATTTCTTCGAGAGGATTCTTTGGAGCCACGGTCTTCGCCAACCTTCAATCGTATACCAACTCCGCCGGCACCTTCGACCGAATCCTCCCTGCAGCAGGCGCCGGCCTACGGTTCAAATTCAACCGGAAATCAGATATCAATCTGACGCTGGACTTCGCCTACGGTAAAGAGGGCTGGAATTGGTACATCAATTTGGGGGAGTACTTTTAAACAGCAATTGTCTGTTCAATGAGAACCAAAAACTCTATTTTCGTCCCACTTAATCCAACTCAAGCTCTATGAAATTCTTACCCTCCCTCAGTATCCTGCTGATTGCCGCCGCATGCAGTAGCGTAAAAGTGAGCTACGATTTTGACAGTGCGGCCGACTTCAGCAAATACAAAACCTACGCCTTCACGGAAGACGCCAGGAATTTTCCCATCCAGGAACTTGATCGCACGCGAGTGCTTGCCGCTATCGACAAGGAAATGGCAGCCAAAGGATTTACCAAGTCAGAATCCCCCGATGTGCTGATCGATCTCCAGGTAAAGCTGGAACAGAAGCAGACTGCCACGGCCACTAATACCGGCGGCTACTATGGGCGCCCCTATCGCTATGGTTGGGGCGCCGGTTATGGCGGAACAACGTATGTAAATATTGAAAACTATGTGGAGGGCACACTCTTCGTGAATATGGTGGATAAAACCACCGAAAAGCTTGTTTGGCAGGGGCGCGGCACCAAGACCCTGGCCGATAATCCCAGCCCTGAGAAGAAAGAACAAAATATCAACTACGCCATCAAGCAGATATTCATGAAATATCCGCCGAAAAAAAAGTAAGGTGAGGAGACTTTAAAAGCAAAGAGGGCTGATCAATTCAGCCCTCTTTTTTTGTCGTCACCCCAACTGGCGATGGAACTCATCAAAACTCGTTGACGCCACTCACCGTGGTGTACTTGAAGCTGGGCTTTTGATTGGGATATACATATTTGAATGCGCTGTGCGCCATCAGCGCGGCTTCATGAAA
>JAEUUE010000134.1 GCA_016787605.1 Cyclobacteriaceae bacterium | reverse complement strand
AGAACGCCTTCAATCTGCTCCATTTCAGGATCAGATCCCTGACCGTCTTGCATAAGTTGCATCATCTTCTCCAACCTGTCTACGTCTGCTGTGAACTGTGGGTCTGATGCTTGCTCAGGAAGTAGAGTCGTATTATTTTTTGGATCAGTTGGTCTTTCAGTGGTGCGATTTATTTCTTTATACAATTCATTCAGCTTTTGTGTAACGCGTTCTTCATTGGGATCGCTTACTTGTCTTTCCTTTTGCCGGAAAGAATTGATCAGTTTGCTCTCTTTTTCCGCGGGCGACTTCTTTTCCGGTTGTTGATCCTGTGTCTGGAATGCGATCAGGTCAAAATACGGATCGCTCTCTCGTGCCTCCTCATATTTAGCTGAATCTCTTTCGGCCATTTCATACAAGGCAAGTTTATCCCATATCTCCATCTCTCCGAAATGTGCATCGGGCAGCGATAAATTAAGACCGGTATGGGATACGGTGTGAGCATGGGCCGAGGTACCTTGTCCGCCACCCAAGGCCCAAAAGATCATCGTAACGAAGGGAAGCACTAACAGGGGCAATACCATGAAGAATCTTCTCTTCTGCAGGAATTTTTCTGAATGTGGTTTCATACTCTTAATTGTTTTAAGTTTTATGTAGATAAATTTTTATGGTCTCAAACTTTTCTTTTGGTGTGGAATGAAATGAAGTTCTTTCTCATATACTGCAAGTTGCTCACGTGTTACCAACTCCCAGCCCCTGGATTTCTCATATCGATTTTCCGAATAATCCGGATCACGATTGAGGTACACCTGTCCGTCTTTATCGACTGCGAGGTAGAAGGCTTCAAAGTCCCCATCAATCTCGCCTTTCATTTTGCCTATTGGCGTTAAGGTTGTTGTATCGGTTTGTTGCATCTGGATATCGTGAGGTAAAGTGATTTTGTCGAATGTCAGCGGATTTGCAGGAACACCATAAATGGCATTGAGTACCATTGCGCCACTAAGGCAGGCGATCATCACGCCAGCCACAGCCAGAATTATTTTCTTTTTACTCTGAGGGAATGCGTTGAACGTTGTGTTCAGGTAATCGATACGCTGTATTACCAGCTGTTGCATGGATGGAAGCGATCCTTTTATTTTCTTTTTCATATTCGACTTCATCGGTTCTCTGTTTTAATGTCTTCATTTTCCAACGTGTTCCATTTTTCGATCAGGAATCCGTGCGGATTGTTGTCGGAGCGCGATACGTTTCGCAGATATCCTTCTGTGACAAGGCTTCTCGTCACAATGGAAGTGGTGCGGATAAGACGCTGTCTTGCAAAGCAGCGGAAGTAGAATGGATATTGGTTTATATCAATGCGAATACTGTCAATATCAATCTCCTGCGAAATGTTTCCTGAGATCACATTAGAATAGTATCGGTTCTCTTTCAGGTTATCGTACTGCTTCTTAGCCGAAGCATCTGCCAAATACAATGCTTTGGTAATGTTCGCCTGAATGACTTTGTCATCGGGGTCAAGGGTAAAGAAGTGATGGTGGAAGGACCGCACGTGATCGCGTGCTTCCACAGGAATATTGTCCTTGCGTTCGGCTGACCAAGCCTCCAGGGCTTTACCGTTGGAGAGAATGTATATCCGCTCTTGCGATTCGTTGATCAGCTGAAAGCTCTTGTAGAGTGTAAAGCAAACCGCGAAAACACAACCTGCTATAAGCACCAGCGAGAACAACCGGATGTGTTTGAATGCCGTGTCGATATTTTTTTGTCGTCACCCCAACTGGCGATGGAACTCATCAAAACTCGTTGACGCCACTCACCGTGGTGTACTTGAAGCTGGGCTTTTGATTGGGATATACATATTTGAATGCGCTGTGCGCCATCAGCGCGGCTTCATGAAA
>JAEUUE010000049.1 GCA_016787605.1 Cyclobacteriaceae bacterium | reverse complement strand
GACCACCGTGCCTTCGTCGACGATATTCTGGATCGTCACCTGCCAGATCTGGAAATTGCGCAGCTGTTGGGGGCCCATGATTTTGACCGAGTTTTTGGCCTCCAGCTCGCCGGTAGTTTCAATTTCTACGCGGAACTGACCACGTTTGACCACCGACAGGATATCGGAGGCTGTACCGTCCTGGCTACCGCTCACGACAAAAAAAGCCACCACCAGCACCAGGGCACCGGCGGCTGCGATTATATAATTCCTTTTTTTCATGATTCAGGCAGTTAGGTACGTGTAGAACGGAGGAACCTGACCTTATGGATACTCCAATTATGTGAATAGTTTCATAAACGTGGTGAATTGTCTGTGGGATGGTTTGAGCGGGGGCTTACCGAGCAGGATCCCTGGAATCCGGGATCAGCTGCTATTTCATGGGTTGCAGGGGTCAAATCGCCCAATCCATACGTTATATAATTTATATTATGTTAATATGACTTCTGGCGACTAGAACCTCCCTGGGCGGCGCGCGCCACAGAATCCCCTACCTTTGAGCCACGTTTATGCGGCTCCCATCAGCCATCCTGCTCAGCTCCATTATCCTGGCTAGTTGTCTTGAAGATTACCCCGCCGCGCCATCGTCGCCGTTTGAAAAGCCGGCCTTGGCCTTCGTGGAAAGCCTGATTGTACCCGCTACCGGCCTGGTGGCCAGCCGCCCAGGCGAATGCTTTACTACCGTGTACAAGAATGCCCTGGCGGCCATGTCTTTCCTGCATGAAGGCAATCATGCCGCCGCTACCCGGATACTCGACCATTTCGCCGCCTTCCTGGACAACCAAACCACCGCATTCTGGGGTTTCCCCCAAGATTGGGATCCCTGCACAGGCCTGCCTTTAAATGACAATCGCTGGGAAGGTGATAATGCCTTCCTCCTTCTTGCCTTGAACTATTATAGCCTAACCAGCTCACAACCAGATCGATATTTTAATCTGACACTTGAGCTTGTCAATTGGCTTTCCTTTCGAGGACTGAAATGTGGTGAAATCGTCGCCGAGGGCACGGCCAACATGTATGCAGCCCTGCTGCCACACGCCTCCAACCCGTCGGTGTCCCAGTCCCTGGAACTCCTGGAAGAGTGTTCTTCCAATGATCTCGTCTTTTACCTGGTGCTCGACCACACCGTACGGGGTGCGCTGGTATTTGGACGGTATTCGGGATTCGATCAACTGGCCAATTTCAAGATCACCGAGAACTGGTCAGTGACCGGCGAACCGATCGTGGCCTATAAGGCTTTTGCTAACGACACCCTGGCTAATGTTGAAATCAGTGCTCAACTATTGCTTGCGGCTAAGCTCACCGGTCAAAGTCATCAGGTCCCCGGTCTCCGGCAGGAACTTGAAAAGCTCTGGATCCGCACCAACTCTGGCCGCGCGGCAGGCCTGCCCTACTTCCTTCAGAACACGGGCTTCCCCCAGGCTGCCGAACTGGGCATTGTCGATCCGACGATATACATGCTATTCTACTACTGGAATTTCAATCCGTTCCAGCCCAAAGTTCGGTATGCGCCTTAGCTCCTGGCAAAGCCACAACAAAAGAAAAAGCCCGTAGTGGGGCTTTTCTTCTATTGTTTCAGCAGGTAAACTCTTTCTTAGCTGCCGGCCAGCGCAACACGGTAAATGGAGAATGTCGTTACACCCCACGTGCCAATGAGCGCGTACAAACTATTTCCTACAATGGTAAGCCCGAACACCGTCTTCTTGCCCGACAAGGCCAGGGTGTTGGGAATTACGGTAAACGTACCGGTGTGGGTGTCAAAGACTCCGAATGTTGTGTCGATAGTCGTGAGGGCCGGGTCGGCGTTGGGATTTTCCCGGTAGCCGGCCACATAAATCAAATGTCCATAGCGTGCAGCGAACGTCCGGTGCATGGGCGTCGGTAACTTGAGGATCCGGTTCTTTCCTGATGACATATCATGTACGAAAATGTCTTCTTCCGCTGTTTCGGTAATAAACGCCTTCCTTCCTCCAAAGACGTACAAGTTACCATCGACGATTTCTCCATGGGCCCAATACCTTGGCTCAGGCAACGCACCCACCTCGTGAAGTTGCCCGCTGGCCTGGTCGTGCCGGAATATCTTGTCCGCATCCGGGCCAGGGGTACCGGGCGAACCTGCCGGGTACAAGAGATCTCCTCCGAAGAGAAACACGTTATCGTCCACCACGGTGGAGCCATACCGGGTGATGGTCAGGTTGTGCGGAACCGACACCGGATCGCTGGCCAGGTCGAGTGGATACGTGTTGACAAACTTTGCGCCGACTACCTTCAATTCGTCGTTTATGATATGCAACTCCTTGGTGACGAAGTCTGAATTGAAGAAGTCACGCGTGGTAAAGGTGCCGTCATCCATGTCATACCTCACGACGCGCTCCGGTTGAATTCCTGAGATTGCCGAGGCCCGGTAGGCCAGGTAAAGTGAATTGGAAGCCATGGAACCGGTGAATCCGGCGGCCTGCTCCAGGCCAATGTCGGTACTTACGATGTCGGTGAGGAATTCGAAATCGAGCGTAGCCGGTACAAATGTGGTCTCCCCTGCCGGGCCCAGATCCATGTTAAACTGCGCGCCATTCATGAGATACTGTACCGACAGCCGCCCGTTTGGTTTCCGGGTAACGCTGAGGTTGGGGTCATCCGAGGTGATCGAACCATCATTCTGAATGGTCAGCGAACTGCAA
Organism: Cyclobacteriaceae bacterium; assembly: GCA_016787605.1. GTDB lineage: Bacteria > Bacteroidota > Bacteroidia > Cytophagales > Cyclobacteriaceae > ELB16-189. The sequence continues at coordinate 11,193 of JAEUUE010000049.1, read as the reverse complement.
AGGCTGGAGACATAGTAATCAAGCAGCACATCGTTGGCCGTGGTGGCGCTCGCCCGGACCTGGTTTCGGATTTTCCAGTCCAGCAGCACAACATTCACATCGGGACAAATGCTAAAAACGAACTCATCGTCGCTCACATTGGCCAGGCTTGTCACCGACAATTCTCCGGTAGCCGCACTGTTGGTGAGGGTGGCGGACTCGATCTTCCATGACCTGGAACTGCCGGAAGTGAGTTCATTCAACACGTTCACTCTCGTAAGGGGATCCTGGCTTTGGCATCCCAATAAGGCGGAAAACAGAAGGGCTACAATAATGTTCTTCATAGTAAAAGTTAGTTTATTTTTTTGATCTACTCAATCACTGTTTTCTTCTTTCGATTAAACTGGAAATTCAAGGGAAGGGCGAACCGGGTGGCCACCGGCTTACCATCAATACTTGCCGGCTTCCAGGGGGGCATATTGCTAATCAGCCGGATGGCCTCTGCGTCGAAGGCCGGCCCCAGCGAATTCAACACGGTAATCTTGTCGACTTGCCCACGGCTGGTGATGATGAAAGCCGCGGTGACTATTCCCTCCACCGAATCCTTGATGGCCTCTTCGGGATACGCTAACTCTTTTTCGAAGTACGCATACAAATGGGGAAACCCGTTGATTGGCTCGGCCTCCATGTACACCACCGTTGAGGTGGACGGTTCTGGTGTTGGCTCCACCTTGGCTTCAGTGCCCGGGTGAGCATCCTGGGAATTCTCCTTCGGCTTCTGGTTGATCGGTGTTGGTCGCTGCGCAGGCACTTCCTTGAGGGGAATGACGGAATCAATTGCGACGGTGTTGCCCGCAGGAGGTGGCGAAGCGGGCAACGCGGAAGGTGTTGAAGTTTCAAGAGCAGGCACACCACTGTTCTGCGTATTCCAAATCAGGAACACCAAAACAGAAATTGCGGCCAGGCCTCCGGTAATCAGCTTGAGCTGGCCCAGGATCTTGGCGCCGTATGAAATTCGGCTGGCCTTGAGAACGAGGCCGTCAAAATCCATGAGCCCGCGAATTTCCTCATCGCTGATTCCGGTGATATGTTCTTTATGCATGACCTTAATCTTGTGGTTCATAGGTCAAATAGATCTTTTTAAGTTTTGCCAATACCCGGTACAATCTCACCTTGGCGTGGTTTTCCGTTATTCCATATATCTCCGCGATGTCACGGAAGGGCAGTGTTTCGAAATACCTCAGCTCGACCAGTTCCAGCTCGGGAGGAGAAAGTTTTTGAAGTATTTCCTGCAGACGGTCAAGGAGGTCAGGAGACTTCTCCTCCGACTTCATCTCCTCGAGCAGGTCGTCCACCTGAAAATCTTCCACCACCACATACCGGAGCTTTTTAGTTTTTCGGAAGTAGTCATGGCACTCGTTGAGCGAGATCCGGTAAAGCCAGGCAGAGAAAGGTACCCCACGAAACTGGAATTTGTCGAGTTGTGTGAGTGCCTTTAGAAAAACCTGCTGGGTAATGTCGGCGCTTGTCTGCTTGTCACCCACCCTCCGGTGAACGAAAAGGAAGATGTCTTTAAAGTATTTCTCGTAGATAGGCCGGAAGGCAGCGCGATCCTTAATCGCTTGCTTCAGTATCTCCTGTTCGTCCCCGGGGGAATGATGGATGTCCTTTTCCAAGTAACAGTTCTGAATTTAGAACCAAAACGGCGCTTTCCTGAAAAGATACAGGTGCCATTGAATAAAAAGTCGCCAAAAGCCGGCCGGGGCTTGATTTACGCTTCCGTTTGGAAGGATTTCAGGGCCTTGGCTTATCCATCGGTGCCTCAAGGGTTGCGATTCAAATCCTCAACAGGCTACCGAGGACGGGTTAATCCACGATGTCCAGCGTAGTAACCAGTTCTTTGGTTCCGAAAATGCGCAGGGTGTACCTCCCCTTCTTTACAAACTCCTCGGCCCCAAGGAAATACGGCAGCGGGCTCGAATGGTGGCGGAGAATCATGTCCCACCGGTATTGATTGAATCCCTTGCGCGTAGTCACTTTCTGACTCCAGACTACCTTGCTTGAGTCGTTGACCAAACTCAGGGTAACTTCACCGGCCTCGGCCTGCCAGAACGTGATGGGTAGTTTTTCATAAGCCATGGAATTGCTGTCGTCCGGCAACTTATCGGGGTTCGGGGCATGCACGGGGCTTATCGCAAAGAGTTGGTCCTTGATCGACATTCCGTTCAGGATCCATTCGTCTAACGGCTTAAGGTTCATTTTGTAGATCCCCCGTCCATGCGTAGAAACTACCAGGTCTCTCGATCGTTCATGGATTTCCAAATCGGAAATGGCAGCGGCCGGCATTTGGGTTCCCAGTTGCGACCAGGTCTTCCCACCGTCGACGGAGCAGTAAACCGCCCGGTACAACCCGGCATAGAGAACGTTCTTGTGCTTCGGATCTTCCTTGATCACATAGGCCACTTCACCGGGAAGATTCCCCGTAATCTTCTCCCACGTCTTTCCGTAGTCCTCTGACTTGTACAGGTAGGTATTGAAATCGTCGTAGTTGAGACCCGACAGCGCGATGTACACCCGGGATTCCTGGTACCGTGAAGGCACAATGCTTCGAGCATACGCCGCAGGAAGCCCCTGGCTGTGTTCCGTCCAGGTGGCCCCGCCGTCATGCGTCACCCAGAACAATCCTTTGTCGGTGCCGGCATATAACAAGCCCGACTTCATCGGCGACTCCACGACCGCGCCGAGAGCCAGAGAGTTCTTGCTCTTATCCTTGCCCGTAGCCAGGTCAGGGCTCGCCGCTTTCCAGGTCCGTCCCTGGTCGTCGCTCTTCATGAGCTGATTGGCGCCGAGGTAAAGCGTGCGGGTATGAGAGGAAAGGAAATAGGGTGAGATGAAGTTAAAGCGCAAGCTCTTGCGCTGCTCCTCGCTGACCTGGGCCGGTTCCGACGTCCGCGTACGCAGATCCATTCTCCGGATGCCTCCCTCCTGCGAGCTGTAGTAGATCGTGTTGCTGTCGAGCGGATCCACCACGGTGACGCAACCATCGCCGCCGCTCCAGGGATCAATCCAGAGGTACTTCCAGTTATCGTATCGCTTGGGAATCCATTCGTTGCCGGGGCCATACACCGTTGCGTCATCCTGGGCGCCAGCATAGATCGTGTAGGGTGTTCGGCGATCGATGGTAATGTCATAGAACTCGCCTGTTGGAAGGTTGTTGAGGTGCATCCAGGTGGCTCCGCGGTCATGGCTCACATAAAACCCACCGTCGTTGGCCAAGGCCAGGTGGTTGGGGTTTTGCGGGTTGATCCACAGTTCGCACTGGTCTAGATGCAGCGGCTCGGCAGGATTGGGAAACAAGTGATATACGTCGCCACCGACCAGGCCGAAGGACTTGCCTCCATCGGTGCTGTGCGCCAGCCGGACACCCAGGGCATAAATCTCTTCGTCGTTGCGCGGGTCCACGACAATATCCGCAAAATACCAGCCGATGGTGGAGAAGATCATGAGCTCCTCGTCGTGCGTGCGCTTCCAGTTTTTGCCGCCATCCACGCTCCGGTACACTTCTGCAGCTCCTGGCATGGCATCATTCTCTCTTCTCGGCTTGTCGCGATGATCTAGCAGCGCGTAAACTTTGTTTGGATCCTGGTAGGAAACCGCCAGCCCGATCCGGCCTTTTCCGGCATCGACAGGCAGCCCGCTGTCTGACTTAGTCCATGTTTTCCCCGCATCGGTGCTCTTGTAGATCCCGCTGTTGACACCGCTCACGCCGGGATAACTTTCCCACATCGACGCGTACACGATATTGGGATTCGATGGTGCCAGCACAATGTCGTTGGCCCCGGTTCGGTCGTTGACGAACAGCACATGCTCCCAAGTCTTCCCGCCGTCAATAGTCCTGAAGACGCCACGGGTTGCATTCTTGCTCCACAGGTGTCCGACGGCAGCCACATACACGATGTCCGGGTTGGTCGGGTGGACCGTCACCTTTCCGATGTGCCAGGTGTCGGACAAGCCCAGGTGGCGCCATGACGTTCCCCCATCGTCAGACCGGTAGACGCCGGTGCCGGGCATGGTGAAATTGCGAGGCTTCTTCAGCGTCTCGCCGGTGCCGAGGTAAATGATATTCGTGTTGGAAGGGGCCAATGCCACATCACCAATGCCATAGGAAGGCTGATTCTCAAAAATGGGTTTCCACGAAAGCCCGTTGTTGGTTGTCTTCCACAGGTTGCCGGATCCGAATCCCAGGTAGATGGTGCCCGGATGCTGAAGATCGACCTGGAAGGTTTCTACCAGCGCGCTGTTGCTCGTGGGTCCCAATTGGATCCACTCAAAACCGAATGGCGTTTCCTGCCTGTGCTTTTGGTGCTGCGCAAATGTTTGTACAAGTGGTGAGTTGGGCTGCTGTGCCGAACTCAACAGCCGGCAGGCCGTCAAGACTGCAGCTAAGCAGAAATTTTTCCAAAACATAAAGCGTTATAAGAATTTACAGACGACACACTTGGGAGCATTCTCCAACTGACACCAAAGAAAGGCTACTTCTGCTTATCCCCTCACCCCTTGCCCCTGAAGGGGGACAACTATTTATTACCAAAAGAAGTAACCCCAAGCCTCCTTCCCCTTCAGGGGTGCAGGGGCCGGGGGAGCCTGTAGCGTTTACACATTCCTCACGTTTGGCCCACAGGTGAATCACTAGTATGTTGGGATACCCAGTCATGCTGAGCGAAGTCGAAGCATGACGGTCAATTAGCACACCTTGAAAAACTTCTTCCCCTCCTGCTGCAATTTCTCGCCCTCCTGGTTGGCGAGCATGGCTTCGATTCTCTTGGCGGTCTTGGTGATGGCGAGTCCGCCGAGGCCGGTGCATCGCAGGGTGTTCGGGATGGCGTCGCCTACTTTCTTCATGGTTTCGATGACTTCATCGAGCGGTATTACATGATCATAGTCAGAGAGAGCCATGTTGGCAACGGAGATGGCCGTGCTGGCGGCCATGACATTCCGGTTGAGGCACGGGGCTTCCACGCGATCGGCAATCATGTCGCAGATCATTCCCAGTGAGGCCTGGAGCGTCATCGAAGCGGCGGCCAGCGATTGGTTGAGTGTTCCATTTTTCATCGTAACGATTCCTGCCGCTGCCATCCCGGAACCGGAGCCGCATTCGGCCATGCACCCACCTACCTCGGCGGCGAACGTGGCGTGCGCGGCGATGAAGACACCGATGATCCCGGCGGCGAGCATGGCTTTAACCACCTCATCTTGCGGAATCTTCAGTGCCCGTGCCGTCCCGATGACAGCGCCGGGTAAGGCTCCGCAGGAACCAGCCGTAGGAGCAGCAACGATCACCCCCATTGAGCTCTTCACTTCCATCATGGCGGACGTAAACATGACCGCGTGGTTGAGCACATCGCCTTCCACGAGGGCGCCAGCATCCAGGCGCTTCTTGAAATTGACAGACTGAGGTCCCAGGATACGGTCTTTATACGTCGTACCCTTCAGTCCCAGTTCGATCGCGTTCTCCATGATCTTCACGATGTCCCGCATCTTCTCAAACACTTCGTCGTGGCTGATGCTGCCACGCTGGGCTTCGTAGTGAACGGCCAGCTCCCATAGCGACAGGTTTTTTCCCTCGTTGTAGGCCAGCATTTCCTCGCAGGTAATGAACGGTACCTTCAAATCCTTTCGCGACAACACCGGCAGCACGGGGTGCAGCTGCCGGATGGTGAGCACATCGTCCAGGCCCCTCAACTCATCGAGCAGAGCGGCGTCCAGGAATTTACGCGACTTGACTTCCACGTAGGTCTTCTCGCCTTTGCGCACACTGATGTCATCAGCCGTTATGGAGCGCTGCAGAAACTCCATCACGCGGTCGGGTGACTTCACATAAACCAGGGTTTCGTAATAGTCGCCGGCCATGCTTACAGATGCGCCGTCGATAGAAATCACTTCAATCATTCCTCCCCCGGTCGACAGCGCGATGACCTGGTGTGTTTCCCTGTCATTTTTCAGCGTGATCTGGTACGTGTTCGGGTGGGTGGCTCCGATGGGGTGAATGTCAATCTTGATCTTGATGCCTGCCGCATCGATAGCCTGGAGGTAGTCCGGAAGCCGTTCGTCATACGCCTCCCACCCCAGGAATCCGGAGAAAAGGCCCATGTCTGAGCCCTGCCCTTTGTGGGTGGTCGCCAGGGAGCCGTTGGGGTCAAATTCGATGTAGGCCTCCCGGATATCGCCTTCCATCAGGTCGCGGCAAAGCCGGCCGATACGCAGGGAAGCGGCGCAGTGTGAGCTGGAGGGGCCTCGCATGACGGGGCCGATCACGTCATTGAAGATGCTCGGATACGTACTCATCAAAGTCGATTTTGATTATCCATGCTAATGTAACAATTTAAAAGCCGTTAGAGAGACTAAATACGGATCGATGGTATCAGCAATTTGGATTGGCCTGACAATTCTTGGCATTTGGGTGGCCCTTCTTCTCCTTAGAGATTACCTCCGGCACAAGCATAACCTCGAGCCGAACTCGTGGTGGAAAACCGGTGTCATCGGCTTCATCGGCAATTTCTTCGATACGCTGGGTATCGGCTCCTTTGCCATCGAGACGGCCCTGTTCAAATTCACCAAGCAGACCGAGGACCGCCTGATTCCCGGCACGCTTAACGTAGCCAACTCCATACCTACGATGGCGCAGGGCATCATCTTCATTCAGATTGTGACGGTGGAACCCATCACACTCGTCACGATGCTGCTGGCCTCCGGACTGGGTGCCGTCCTTGGTGCGGGCGTGGTGGCCAAGCTCTCCGAACGCAAGATCAGGCTTACCATGGGTATAGCGCTGCTCATTACCAGCGGATTTATGCTCGCTTCCAAACTGAATTGGATCCAGGGAGGCGGTGAAGCGATCGGGCTGGAAGGTTACAAACTCGCCATCGGCATTGGGGTGAATTTTATTCTTGGCGCATTGATGACGGCCGGCATTGGTCTGTACGCGCCTTGCATGGCGCTGGTCTTTGCACTGGGCATGTCGCCCGCAGTGGCTTTCCCTATCATGATGGGTTCCTGCGCCGTGCTGATGCCGTTGGCTTCCATCCGGTTTATCAAGGAAGGCGCTTATAACCGACGCGCCTCGTTCATCATCAGCATCACCGGGCTCATAGCCGTGTTGATCGCCGCCTTCGTGGTGAAGTCACTCCCCCTGGATACGCTGCGATGGCTGGTAATCGTAGTGATCGTTTATACAGCAACAGTAATGCTGCGGGCAGGACTTTCTTCTCCGAAAATTGAACCGCAAAATGTGAAATGATAATTGTAGAATGTAGAAGTAATCACTTTTACATTCTGCGGTTTTACATTTTACATTCTTGGATCCTCTACCTCTTGGGCCCTAGAGTAGTGCCCCTCGGCGGGCTGGTTCTCTTCCGCAGATACTGGTCAAACCACGCCATCGTACGGTCACCGACGTTCTGAATAAACTTCGGTTCCTGGAAGCCATGGGGCTGACGCGGATACACCACCATTTGAGTCGGCACTCCGCGTCGCTGCAGCGCCCGGTGCAACTGGTAGCCCTGCTCCGGTGGTACCCGCTCATCGTTAAGGCCGTGGATCACCAGGGTTGGCGTCACTGCATTTTTGATGTTGAACATGGCGCTGTGCCTGGAATACACCGCCGGGTCATCCCAGAATTCCTTCTCGAAGTAGCTGGGCAAGAAATCTGGGATGTCCGCTGTGCCGTTGAAGCTCATCAGGTTAGTCACCGGCGCCCCGGCCATGGCGGCTTTGAACCGGTTGGTTTTGGTCACGATCATGCTCGTCATATACCCTCCATAGCTCCAGCCGGTCACCACCAGGCTATCCGGATGGACGATTCCCTCGCTGATTAGTTTGTCCACCCCTGCCATCAGGTCTTCATAATCGTTGAATCCCCAATCGCGGTGATTGGCGCGCCGGAATTCGGTGCCGTACCCGCTGCTACCCCTGGGGTTGGCCCGAAGCACCGCATAACCATTGGACGCAAAAGCCTGGATGGGGTAAGGACTGGACTGCCCGGTATAGGTTTCCGTGAACACGCCGGCCGGCCCGCCATGGATGTTCAGAATCAAGGGCACCTTCTTGCCCTTCTGATAGCCATGAGGATAAGTGACAATACCTTCAATCGTATACTTGTTATCTTTTGATTTCCAGCTGATTATATCGGATTTGGACACCGTTTGATTCAGCATGTAGTCAGCATGCACACCGGATATCTTCCTGGGTTGCATGGCACTCACGCTGGCGGCATAAACTTCAGCCGGGGTTTCCGTATCCTGGAAGATAAAAGCCACATCTCCCTTCCGATTGATGGCTGCGGCACTCAGGAATCCGCGGGCATGGGTACTCAGTTTGGTGGGCTTGCCCCCGGCCAACTGGACACTGTATAGGTGAGTGCTGGTATGATAGGCTTCCGTGAAGTACAGGCTCTTCCCGTCAGCACTCCACCAGGGACCGGTGGGGGATTCATCATAACTGGCGGCAATCTCGGTGAACTTACCTCCGTTGGCCGGGATGACTCTGAAGCCTTCACGCCCGGCCCAGCGAACCTCTCCACGCGAAGTATTGTAGGCGATCCACTTGCCATCGGGTGAATACACCGGGCCTGCATCCAGGCCTGGATCCGAAACAAGCCCTCTGATCTCACCACCGGACGCGGCCACTGCAGAGATGTTTGCCGTTGTCCATGCGTTGGCCCAACTCCCCTCCTGGTGGCTGAACGCCAGGGTTTGGCTGTCTGGCGACCACGCCATGTCCAGCACGTGGTAAGGTCCGTGAGTGAGCTGGCGTACCGGGTATTTCCCGTCAGTTCCTTTCATCAGGCTGACCACAAAGAGTTGCGCGTTGTCGAAATCGTCAACCACCTGCCAGTCGGTCTTCTCCTTCTTGTCTTTCTTGGTGCGCACCGCCGCCGAATCGTTCATGGTGAAGGCGATCGACTTGCCATCGGGCGACCACTGGTAGTCGATGATGTTGTCGGCTACCCGGGTCAGGGGCTCTGATTCCCCGCCGGTCAGGCGCACCCTGTACAATTGAGTGGTTTCTCCGTCGCGTGATGAACGGAAAGAAAGGTAAGTTCCATCCGGGGAGAATTTCGGTGATGTGCAGGACTTATCCCCAAACGTCCATTGAATCGGCTGACCGTTATCGGTCGATACCCAGATGTGGGTGAGAAAATCCGACTGGTCTTCCGTCATCCGCGGTTCACCCACGGTGAAGGCGACATGGCGACCGTCGCTGGAGATGGCCACGCCACCGATTCGCTTATATGACATCATGTTGGCGGGTGTCCACGCGGTTTGGGCAGCGGACCACAGGGCTGAAAACAGCAGGGCGGTGAGCAGAGTAGCTTTCATGGTAGTGGGTTTTGTCATGGAATCTACCAAATTTTTCTCGACAGGAACAGCTCCTGACATACCTCTGTCACCCGGGCCGGAGAGATTGCCTGAAACCAAACAAAATAACCCTATGAATAAGGTAGTTCACTTTGAAATCCCTGTAGCGGATCTGGAACGGGCGAAGAAATTCTACAGCATTTTCGACTGGCAGATGCAGGATTGGCCGATGCCGGACGGCTCCCTGTATGTGGGTTGCCGTACGGCCGAGACCGACCCCACCACCTACGTACCTAAAGAGCCCGGCGCGATCAACGGCGGGATGGTGCTACGCAACGACGTTTCACGCGCCTGCAACATCACCATGCATGTATCCTCCATCGAGGCCTATGCCGAAAAGGTAAAGAAGGCCGGTGGCAAAGTGATCAAAGACAAGACGGCCATCCAGGGCGGGGCGTTCGCCTATTTTGAAGACACCGAGGGAAATGTTTTCGGGATGTGGGAAGACGCGAAGTAGCTCGATTCTGTAGTTCCGTCAGCACGGGTTACCCCATTCACCTGCCTACATTTCCTTCCTGAAAGCGAGATTTCTGACCCGCCCATTGCTGGCTTTGAAACCGTTGACCTTCCCCTTTGCATCGCGTGTGAATACGAGCGTCCCGAGGAATTGCATGGTGAACGTATCGGCTGCCGTGGCCTGAAGCTTGAAGTCATCGTGCCGCTGGTGATGGGAAGTCAGTGTGTCGTTACGAATATCGAAGGTGTATCGGGTCTCCAGCTCATCGCTATAGAAACTGCCGGTGAAGTCGGATAGAACCACGCTTTCTGGATCAAACGGCTTTTTCTCTTCCTCTGGCTGCGGAGGAGCGCCGGGCTTTTCGGGTTGAAGTTGATCGGCGAGGAGCAAGTCGGCCAGCGCGTAGCTTAGTGACCCGGGATCAAACCAGGCGAAATTGCTGAATACTGAAATCGAAAGATGCTGATCGGGGAAGCGGAGCAGGAAGGTGCGATAACCCGCGTCGCCGCCACCATGGCTGGCCGTGTTAAGGCCCTTGTACTTCCGAATCGCCTGACCGAAGGCGTAGCTTATTGTATCTCCTCGGTTGAGGACAAACCGGCGGTTCATTTCGGCCATGACCCTGGCATTGCCCACTTGCATCGTTTCAAAATTCCTGGCCCACTTGCCCAGGTCCTCCACCGTGGTGAACAGGCTCGTCGCACCGGCGTTGGCATAGCTGAGCACACTCTTCTTGTATGCGCCGGGATCGTCACTGCTCTCCTTGTAATAGGAATACGCTCTGTTCTTCACCACCTTCTCGTGATCGTCATAGAACAGGGTGTTGTTCATTCCCAGCGGCTCGAAAATGTTCTTTCGGGTCCAATCCGGAAACGCTTCACCGGTTACCCGGCTTACAATCTCCGCCATGAGGGTAAAGCCGGTGTTGCAATACAAGTACTCGTCACCCGGTTTGAAGTTGAGTTCGCGCTGTTTGCTGACTATCCGGAGAATCTGTTCCCGTGTGATCACATCGTCCAGGCGCCAACCCGCCATCATAAGCAGGTTCCATTGGTCACGGAGCCCGCTGGTGTGGTGTACCAGGTGATCGATGGTGATCACCGTTCCAAAGTCATGCAACTCAGGCAGGTATTTGCGAATGTCCTCCTGCATGGAAATTTTGCCTTGATCGGCCAGCAAAGCGATAGCAAAGGCTGTGAATTGTTTGGATACGGACGCAATATGGAAGATAGTCGTCGGAGTGATCTTCCGTTCACTCTCCAGATCGGCGTAACCGTAACCTTTGCTGAAGATGATTTTACCTTCCTTCTCGATCGCCACGGCAGCGCCGGGGGCCAGCGG
>JAEUUE010000027.1 GCA_016787605.1 Cyclobacteriaceae bacterium | reverse complement strand
GTGAGTACTCCCACCCAGTCATTCACCAGTTCACCGGAAGAACAAGCCCGCTACATCCGTCGACATCCTCTTCTCCTCGATGAGGTGAACGCTATGGCCTGGTTCCAGCTTCCGTTTACTGACATTGATATTGCCAACCTTCCTCCGCCGGTACCCGACAACCTCGGCTACTTCATCTACCTGGGGATGGTGGACATCCACCTGGAACCGAAACCGGCTCTGGCCGTGTGGGATGACATTTTCAGGCGATCGTTCAAGTAAGGATGACCTACTTTTTGTGATCCGGATCGGTAATCAACACCTCCACCCTCCTGTTTTTCTTCCTTCCTTCACTGCTTCGGTTATCGGCTATGGGCACTGAACTTCCCATACCTTCAAAGCTGATGTGATCAAAATCCACCCCTTGTTCGCGCAGGTACTCCGCCACGGCCTCTGCACGTCTCGTGGATAACGCGACATTGTGGCGCTCCTCCCCGGTATTGTCGGTATGCCCTGTTATCCGCACCTCCAATCGGGGACGTGCCACCAGGAATTCCGCCAACGAGTCAAGCCCTGCATAATGCTCCTTGCGAAGATGATGGCTGTTTGTCTCAAATAAAAGTTCGCCCAGCGTGATCAGGCTGTCTTGCTTGAGGAGGGAGCGCTCAGGCGCGAAAGGTTGCTCCACGATGGGCACTGGCCCAGGAGCGACCAGTGAATCAGTCTGGACCGGGGGCTGAACCGGGACTTTGCCTGGTTTCGGCACCAGGTCCTTGTAGACGCCCTTTTTCGCATTCTGCCTCACCCGTTTCCTGAAATCCTCGTAACTGATGGCCCGCATCGCCCGCTTCCTACCCACGCCCTTACGGCACATGTAGTCAAAGCAAAGGATCTGCTGCAAAGGATAGTGGCTGCCGGGGTTTCGCTTCGACAAGTGAGATACCATGATGGGTACCTTGTCGCCATATTCCCGGCCCACGTTGACCGGCTGGAAAGCGCCCCGCACACAGGCAGAACAAAACAATACAATCAGGCCAAAGGCCCAGGATTTCACGCGCATGGGGTGCCGGTAAGTAGAATGTGAAGGAAGGGAAATCACCCGCCTCACCAATACCTTAACGACAGGCAATTAATTTTAGCGTTGAAAGGCACAAAAACCATGTTGAGGCGCCGTTGAAGCCCCGGCCATCAGGGTGGACGGAGGTTTACTTACCCACCGCCTTGTTCAGCATCGACTTGTCGCCCGTCATCTGCCAGTGCACCAGCGACACGGGAATAATCCCGACCTGGTTGAACTCATCCATGAATTCCTTCATATTGAACTTGCCTTCACGCTGGCGGGCATACTCCGCGATAAGCTGATCGATGAGCATCTTACCGATCACATAGCTCTCCCCGTATGCTGGTTGCTGGATGTAAAAATGTTCTTCATGTTGAATCGTCCCCCCGTCGGCAGGAAGGAGACCCCATGGTACCCATCGCGAGGCGTACTTGGTCGCCTGGTCAAAGTCCATGATCTGTCCGTGCTGATACAAACCCGCGAGGCCGCGGGCGCATCGCTGGGCCAGCATGATATGCACAAGTTCGGTCACCTGAGGGCGGTTCTTGAGCATGCCGGCGTTCAACACCAGTTCCTCCATGGCGGTGGCCATCCCCTCCGCGCGGGAGTCGAAAATGTTGTAGAGAAGCGGCACGCGGCGAATGGGGCTTTCGACAGGTTCTTCGATCTCACGGGCCTTATCGATCCAATGGAAGAAATGCGCGCGCATCGGCATGGGATCGCGGTAGTCCACTTCATGGAAGAATCCCCGCAGGGCGGTGGGTGACTCCAGCGGGCTAAACGACATGATCACCGCGCGCATGGCGGGATCCATGTAGGGCTTCACCGTCATCATTTCATCACCCAGGAACTTCATGAATTCGTCGGTAGCCTGGTGCTGGCTTTTGGCATAGGCTTCCGCTGTGGGCGCACGCTCCAGGGGCGGCAGGTTGCGGTGATTGTATTCGGCGAGCCGCATGGATTGATGGGCACGTGCCAGTTCACGCTCCAGGAGCACAACTTCCTCCTGCCACGTGTAGGGCACGAGGTGCACATTTTTCAGGCACCAGTCGTAGTCGGCTTTGCCGATGCCGGAGAGGCCGGTCTTCGACTTGGCTTGTTCGGCCACCCAGTTCGCAAATTCCTCACCGGCGGTTATGGCTTCCCTGGCCGCCAATGCCAGGTCGGGGTAGGTGGCTTCCTGGGCCGATGCAAAGGACTTGAGTTCATCATTTTGTTCCCGGATGGAGCGGGCGCCGAGCGTCCACAGGTCCTTGCCGTTGCCGGTCAGGTTGACTTTGGCTTGCGCATATACGGCGCCGGCCCGACGAAGGCGGATGGCAATTTCGGCGGCCTGCTCCGAAGTAAGGGCCGACTTATAAAACTGCATGTCAACCGCGCCATAGATATTGGGGCCCTCCCGCTCGGGAACATCGGAGGGAGAAAGGTAAAACCACACATAGAAGGCAGGATCTTTCTCCCAGGGGCGCACCACGCGGTGGTCGAAGTCCAGGCCATTCATCTCCGCCCACACCAGGTACCAATCGACCTGGTGCTTGACCGGCCAGCCTGTGGTGTCGAAGCTGTTCAGGCGCTTTTGCCAGCCTTTCAATTCCTCGTGCTGCTTCTTCATCGCCGCCACGGAATAGTCCGGCACACCTTCCACCATAACCGGGTGCTGGAATTCGCGCCATTCGGTAAAGAGCTTTACCAGTTCTTCATAGGTCTTTGGCGCAGGACCCTGTTCCGTGGTGGGGGCAGAACATCCGGCGACAAGAAGAGTGATTAGGAAAAGAGCTCGAAGATTGATCATATGCGTCTGATTATTGAAAACTAAGAAATGGCAAACCGAACAAAGGTACCCATGGGCAAGTCCCGGCCTTGTTTTGACTTCAGGTAGAACTCACCTGAATCCACGCTGGCTTCCGGGAAGTGTGTCTTCACCACGTTGAGGCCCACCATCGAAGAGAGTCCGACGGCGTACATGGACAGTATGAAAAACGATGGCTTGGCTTCCAGCAGATCACGGCTCATCTTCACCAGTTCATTCAGCTGTTCCTGGAGCGTCCACTTCTCCCCCTCCGGGCCGCGGCCATAGGGCGGCGGGTCCATGATGATGCCATGGTACTTGTTGCCGCGCTTCTGCTCGCGTTTGACGAACTTGAAGGCGTCTTCATAAACCCAGCGGATATTGTCCAAACCATTGAGCTGCATGTTCTGGTTGGCCCAATTCAACCCCGGGCGCGAGGCATCGCAATGCGTCACTTCGGCTCCTGCCCTTCGAGCCACCACCGATGCGGCGCCCGTATAGGCGAAAAGGTTGAGGACCCGCGGCTTCTCCTTCTTCCAGGCAGCGAGCGTATCATGGATGAAATTCCAGTTATTGCCCTGCTCCGGAAAGACGCCCACGTGGCCGAAACTGGTGAGCGCCAGCCTCAACACCAGCTGAAGGTCGTTATAGCGGTATTGGACCTGCCAGTTTTCCGGCATGTCTTTCAGTCGCTTCCATCCTCCCTTGGCGTCATCGGTAAACCGGAACTTGTCGCTTTGCTCCCGGTTGAAGTGGGCGTGAGCCATCCGCTTCCAGTCCGGGTACGGCAACGACCGCTCCCAGATGGCCTGCGGCTCCGGACGGATGAGCACATACTTTCCGAATCGTTCGAGCTTTTCAAACTCGCCGGAATCCAGCAGCTCGTAGTCGGTCCAGGAAGAGGGGTGGTACAGGTTCACCGGGTAAAGATAAAGGAAGAATCCGATCACCGGATAGCCGGGTTACCGGTTGGCCGGAATGCCGGATAACCGGTGCAAGTGAACGGAGTGATGGGACAGTTACTCCCAAATTGCCTACCTTGAAATTCAAAAGTATTCGGTTGAAAGACGGAGTAGTCATAACCAGCACGCAGAACCCCAAGGTGAAGAGCCTCCTGTCGCTGGAGAAACCCCGGGAGCGGCGGAAGCAGCAACTGTTTCTCGTCGAGGGAAAGAAGGAAATCGCCCTGGCCCTGAAGGCCGGCTATACGATCGGCAACCTGTTCTATTGCATGGACCTTGTTCCCGAGACTGACCTGGCGGCGCTTGGGATTGCCAACAAACTTCTTGTCCCCGTGACCCAGGAGGTATTCGACAAGATCGCCGTCCGGGAGGGTTCGGGGGGCGTGATCGCTGTCGCCCAGATGAAGCCGAACCGCCTGGAGGATCTTCAGGTGGGAAAGAATCCGCTGGTTGTTGTCCTGGAATCCGTGGAGAAGCCCGGCAACCTGGGCGCCATACTCCGCACCGCCGACGCCGCGGGCGTGGATGCGGTGATTGTATGCGATCCCCAGACCGACTTCTATAATCCCAACGTGGTCCGTTCCAGCCTGGGGTGCGTCTTCACGCAGCCTATCGCGTCGGCCACCTCCGACGAGGCTATCGCCTGGCTGAAAGCCCGGGGCATCAAAATCTTCTGCACGTACCTGAAGGCCTCAACGCCGTACCATGACGTCGACTACCGCGGTCCTTCCGCCATCGTGATGGGCACCGAAGCCACGGGCCTGTCCGACATATGGGTAAAACAGTCTGACGGCAACATCATCATTCCTATGCAGGGCACGATTGATTCCATGAACGTCAGCACCGCTACCGCCGTCGTGGTATTTGAGGCCCGTCGGCAGCGGGGGTTCAGGCCAACGGGATCAGCCCGTTAGGCTCACTCATCTCGCAATGATCTCACTGGGTTAGCTTGTGCCGCGCGCACCACGTGGAAGCCAACCGTCAGCAGCGTGATGAGGAATGCGAGAATGGCGGATAACAAGAAGGTGGGCCATTCTCCCGTCATCGGAATCCGGTAAGCGAAATTAGCCAGCCACGTTTCCGTGAAATACCAGGCCGCGGGGAAGGCAATGGCCATGCCGACAAACACCAGCAGGAAGAACTCCTGGGACACTAGCACGACCAGGCTCTGCACGCTGGCTCCCACCACCTTTCGCACACCAATCTCCTTGGTGCGCTGTTCGGTGGTGAAGGCGGCCAGCCCCAGGAGACCGAGGCAGGCGATCACCACGGTCAGCACCGAGAAGGCCGTAAAAATCTGGCTGCGCTTTTCATCCGCCTGGTATTGGCTGTCGAGGTCGGCATCCAGGAAGACGTACTCGAAAGGCGCTTGGGGATAAACCTCTCTCCACGCCTTCTCTACTTCCTGCATCGAAGTTCGGACATCTCCTTGTGCCAATCTCACAAAGACATAATTAACCTCCTCGTCGAGCAGAACCATCAGGGGCTCAATTTCATCGTACAAAGAGTTTTGGTTGTAATCACGAATGACTCCAACTACTTTCCGAACCTGCGGACCATTGGGACCGTCGCCCAACTCAAATCGTTTGCCCAGGGGATCTTTCCAATTCATCCGCCGCACCATGCTTTCATTAACCAGTACCGAATGCGACGTGTCACCCGGGTTGTCGCGGCTGAAGTTCCGGCCTTCCACGATGGTCATATCCAGCGCGCCCACGAAATCATAATCCGCCGTAAACAGATCCACACCACGGTCGACCAGCCTGCCGTCAGCGTCTTCCACCTGCATCAGCGCCTTCCCGATACCCTCACCCGGTGATGCACTGGCTTTCCCCACCGCTTTCACCTCGGGCAGCTGTTTTAGACGGTCAGCCAGTGCCTGCCCCTGCTGCATCATTTGGCGGTTGCTCAGGTTGAGTCTGACCACGTTCTCTTTGGCAAAACCCAGATCCTTTTCACGCAAAAAGGTAAGCTGATCGTAAACGACCAGCGTGCTGATCAACATAAAGATGCTCAGGGCAAACTGCACGACCACGAGGCTCTTGCGCAGGTGGGCACTTCCGCCTCGTGCGGCCAGCTTTCCTTTAAGCACCTGGACAGGATTGAATCCCGACAGGTAAAAGGCCGGATAACTGCCGCCGACGATGCCGGTCAGCAGGATAATGGCGAGGATAGCCCCCATCAGCTCAGGCTGTCCGAGATAGGCAAATGGAAGCTGCTTGTTCGCCAGCGTATTGAACACCGGAAGTAACAGGTAAACGATCGCCAGGCTAATGCCCAGGGCGCCCACAGCCATGATGACGGACTCGGTGATAAACTGCACCATGAGAATACCCCGCTGCGCCCCCATGACTTTACGCATTCCCACTTCACGGGAGCGGTTCACCGAACGCGCCGTGGCCAGGTTCATGTAGTTAATGCAGGCGATCGCAATCATAAAGGCGGCCACCGCTCCGAAAATATAGATGTACGAAATGTCTCCCCCCGCCTCGGCTTCATCCTGGATCTTCGAATACAGGTGGATATCCGTGATCCGCTGGAGCCGGTAACGCGCCTTGACCCCCATCTCGGCAAAAACAGGATCAACTTTCTCTGCGGCGATCTTGTCCAGTGTCGACTGCATGCGCATCAAATCGTAGCCGGCAGGCAAATGCAGGTAGGTGACCACTCCGAAACTGCCCCAGCTTCCCGTGAACTGGGCTCTTGAATTCCTTGAGATGAGCGCGGCAAAACGAAAATGAGAGTTCATCGGCACGTCCCGGATAACGCCGGTAACCTTGAAGTCTTCCTGCCGGCGATTGGCCCGCATAGACTGGTTCAGGGCCGAAGCAGGGTCGCCAAAGTACTTGCGGGCGACAGATTCCGTGATCACGATGGACAAAGGCTGATCCAATGCGGTAGCCGGATCCCCGGCCAGGAAAGAATAGGAGAACGCATCGAACACGGTGGAATCCGCAAAGTAAAATTCCGATTCATAAAACTCTTTGTCCCCCACCTTGAACAAGTCACGGGACATACTGAAGAACCGTACAGCATTTTTCACTTCGGGATAATTATCCCTTAATTCATCAGCAAGCGGCATCTGCGTACTCGCCCAGGTAAATGCATCGTCAGGCTCCTTAATATCAGACACCACCCGGTAGATATTCTCCGCTTCCGTATGGTAACGGTCATAGCTAAGTTCATCCGTGATGTACATGAGCAGAAAAAGACTGCACGTGATCCCGATGGTTAGCCCCAGGATGTTGATGAGACTGTACACCTTGTCGCGGAAGATATTGCGCAAGGCAATCGTGATGAGGTTTTTCAGCATGCAGGTTGGCTTTGAGGGATAAACGGCCCCTCCCCGGGGAGGTTGATCTGAAGATGATGACCGGCGAAAAAAAGTTTTAAGGTCGACCCTTTCGCGCGGGACGGGCAAAAAAACAGGGCGCCCCCTCACGGAGACGCCCTGGATATAAAATTCCGGCTGCCTGGCCTAGTGCTTGGTCAGTCCAGGCTCTCTTTTCAGAAACTCTTCGTAGAGCAGCGTCTGGCGGCTCTGCATCGGTATCATCCAGCCGTCGATGAAGACGTGGCTGACCTGTGTCTTGGTTTCGAAGATGTCACCATCGCACACAAAAAGGTTGGCGGTCTTGCCGACCTCAATGGATCCCAATTTGTCGGCTACCCCGAGGATCTCCGCGGGAACGATCGTGATGGCTTTCAACGCCTCTTCTCTGGGCATTCCATACGCCGTGGCAAACCCGGCATGGTAAGGAAGGTTGCGGTAGTTGCCGTTCCCTTCTTCGTTGGAGCGGATCGCCACTTTCACACCTGCCTGGCGCAGGAGGCCGGGGTTGGCATACTGGGCGTCGTAGCGGTCATACTCCCGGGTGGGGATGGCGATCACCGGTCCGGCGATGACGGGTATGTTGGCCTTGGCGATATTCTCCGCTTCTCTCCAACCCTCTGCCACGCCCATGAATGCCACCTTCTTCACTTTCTTCTCCTTCACCCACTTCAAGGCAGCCTGGATGTCTTTCTGGGCGTTCACTTCAATGAGCAACATGCGCTCGCCGCGGATGACCGGGACCATGGCCTGCATCTCGGGATAGTAGGCAACGCCTTTTCCGCCCGTGGCCGAATCGAGCTTGTGGTATTGAATAGCTTTGTCCCAAACTTCATTGAGAGTGGCCAGGGCTTTTTCCGCGGCTTTCTTCAGTTCATCCTCCGTGCGCCGGTCGCCAAATCCGCGACGGCCGGTATTCGGAAAATTCAGCACCACGCCTTCCATGCCCGCATACATCTGGTCGGGCGTGTAGCCGTGCAGGTTCAGCAGGGCGGCTGTACCGGGAAGCAGTCCGCCCTCCGGTAGCACCAGGGCCGTGGTCACTCCGGCAATCCGTGTGACGGGAATAGCCGTAGCATTCGGATTGACGGCAGTCATGGCGCGCATCTGCGGGATGATTTCACCCAACTCACGCTCGTCGGTGGCCTGGGGGATTTGGCCGATCTCCAGCAAACCGAGCTTGGTGCCGGTGTCGATCATGCCCGGGTAGATCTTCTTGCCATTGCAGTTGATCACCTCCGCGCCGGCAGGAACCTGGATGTTGGTTCCTACGGCCGTGATCTTTCCGTTGCTGATGATTACCGTGCCATTGGCAATGGTTCCCTTCGTCACGGTTTCCACCGTGGCGTTGGTCAGGGCAAAAGTGCCCGGCTTGCCTTTGGGCGATTGGGCTTCGGCGACGATCACCCATGCGCAAACGAAAGCGGCGATCATGCCATAGATAGTCAGTGTCTTTTTCATGGTCGTCACTTATTTGTTTTCCTTCGACTCCTCTTCAAACAGAAACTCTGCACCCGACATGCAGAAGTCGTAGCCGTGTCCATTTTCATACATGGTCACGTCCACGGTCTGCTTCGGATCCACCATGAGCCGCTGGTCGGCGGCATCTTTGGCGCGATCGAAGCGCACGATACCGTCCACCAGGGTATACTGGGGCACGCCATAGATCGACAGCGGGTGATTCTTGAAAATCGCCACGTCGCCGTCTTTGCCTACTTCCAGGGATCCCAGTCGGGACTCAACACCCAGCTGCTTCGCCGGGTTGATGGTGATCAGCGCCAAAGCCTCATCATCGCTGAGACCGCCGTACTTCTGAGTTTTGCCTGCCTCGTGATAAAGGTGACGGATGAGGTCAGGCGAATCCGAGTTGATCGACGTGACTACGCCATTGCGGGCAAGGATAGCCGCGTTATACGCCGTGGAATAGTAAACCTCCAGCTTGTATTGCCACCAGTCGGAGAATACAGACGCCATGGCTCCGGCCGCGGCGATTTCCGGGGCCACTTTAAAGCCCTCGTTGGTATGCTGGAAGACCACCTTGGTGACCCCGAAGTCCTTGCACACGCGCAGCAGCATCTGGATCTCATCAGCGCGGTAGCTGTGGCAATGCACGATGATGTTGCCCTTCAGGATATCAGCCAGCGTCTCCATGCGCAGGCTGTAGGCCGGGGGTGCGCCCCGAAAACCTTTCACAGCTTTGGCCTTGTTGTACGCATCCCACTTGGCCATGTACTCCCTGGCTTCACTGAAGGCCTTGCGGATCACAAATTCCACACCCATGCGGGTCTGAGGCTGTGTGCCGTCGCGGCGTCCATGACCCGTGGGGTTCTCCCCGAGGGCGAACTTGATGGTACGGGGCGCGCCCTCCATCTTCAACGCATTCGGGTCGTACGTGCCCCAGCGGTGCTTGATCGTTTGCGACTGGCCTCCAATGGAGTTGGCTGAACCATGCAACGCGTGTGAAACGGTGCATCCCCCGGCCAGCGCGCGGTAGATCTCCACTTCAAAAGGATTCAACGCGTCGCCGGTGTTCACTTCCGGAGTGATGGAGTTGGTGCCCTCGTTGATCTGGTCCAGCGCGATGTGAGAGTGCGCATCGATGATTCCCGGCATTACGTAAAGCCCGGTGGCGTCGATCACATTGACCCCCTGGGGAGCAGCGATTCCTTTGCCGATTTGCACGATCTTCCCTTCGCGGATGAGCACGTCCGTTTCCGTCAACGTACCTTTCGTGACCGTGAGCACCGTGCCATTCTTGATGAGCACGGTTCCCTTTTCAGCCTGGGCCCATACGGCCTGTCCCAAACCCAGGACAGCCAACAGGGTGAGTATGATTCGTATTGTCTTCATGTCTGTTGCGTCTTAGTTTTTAGGATCCTTGGTTCCTTCCATCGGCGCGGTACGTCCCTGGCCGAAGCTGACCGTTCCCTTGAACGTATCTCCTTCCACCGTCACTTCACCGACGATCGTGACTGAATTGGAGCCAAAGGTCATGGTATACTTGAAGGTCAGGGCGTTCCCGTCGAGCGTCACTTCCGAGAGGTCTACCGGCGATGGCATGCGGCCGCCGCTGATTTTACCGGAGTACCCGCTGCCCTCCTTCTTGAACGTGAGCTTTCCCTCGCTCTTGCCCTGCGGCGTTTCAGTCACCGTCGACCAGCTGCCTTCCAGGTCCACCTTCGCGTTGGGATCGCCTTTTTTGGCTTCCTTCACTTCCATCTTATACATCCGGCCGTCGACAAACACATAACGGACCTTCGCCTTTTCGTTGAAATAGGACTTATCCGTGATGACCAGGTTGGCCATCTTGCCGTTGTCGATAGTACCCATGCGGTCAGACAGGCCGAGCATCTGCGCCGGGTTCGTGGTCAGGGCCGCAAGGGCTGCATCTTCGGTCAGGCCGGCAGCAATCATCCTCCTGAGGTTGGCCGGGATGTCTTTGGCTTTGGCGCTCATCGTAGAGAATCCAAACACCATTCCTGCCTTTTGGAAGGAAGCCGCTTGTGCATTGTATGCCTGGATGGCATCCGCCTTCCGCTTGTCCAGCGCCTCCTTTTCCTGGTCGGCGCGCGGGTTGGTGGCTTCTTTCTTCTTGTCGTCTTTCTTCACTTCTTCCGGAAGATCGAGGGAAAGGAATGTCTTCGCTCCCGACGCCTTGATGGTGTTGATCATCGGCCAGGCATCCTTCACATCCGCCACGACGGCCTGGAAGCCAAGGTCCTTTTTCAACGTCAGCACATGGCTTACATCGAGAAGGCGTTCCGCACGGAAGGTAACGGACTGCTTCTGGTCAATGACGGGGTAAAAAGCTTCGAGATTGCGGTCGGAAACAGGACGCTCCAGTCCGGCCCGGTTGGAGGCATAAAGCGCCTCATAGTTCTTCGCGTTGACCGCCTTACGATAGAGATCGCGCCAGGTGGCCATTACACCCAGCAAGGTGGCCGGATAAACGCCCTGCGCTCCGGTCAACTCTGAATACATGCTGCTTCGACTAACCAGCAGCATTTCGTCTGCCGATTTGCCCGCAGTGAGCACCAGGGCACCCTGGCCGGGAAGCAGGTTGCCGTAAGGAACCACCTGGGCGGTCGTAAAGCCAAGGTTGCGAAGTTCCTCGAGCGACTTATCGGCGGGATTCAAGGAATACCGAACATCGTTGGTGGGATTGATTCCGGCACGTTCAGGGCTGGGGTTGCCCGGGTCCTTGACACGCGGTTGATTTTCCTCTTTGGGACGGTTTACTCCGGCCCGGGTCATGCCATCGATAAAGCCGGCGTATACGTACATGGAGTCCGCCTTGATGACGATCGCGTCGGTGGGAATGGCAATGCCTTTACCGACGGCGCGTATCAGGCCGTCTTTGATAATCACGGTACCCATGTCAATCTTCCGGCCGGGGGCCTGGATGATATTCACATTGGTGATCGCATAGGTGCGCGTGACCGGGGCCAGTTCCGGCTCATCCTGCGCAACGAGGCACAGGGGAATGAGCATGAACCAGGCAAGGGAGAAAATAGGTCGCAGTCTCATGCAGATAAGGGTTTGTTTTTCTTAAAGACCGGAAATGTAAAAAGAAAAGATTAACCCCCGTCAAGGGGTTACAGGAGTGGCAAGTGACATTGGATTTTGCCTAATTTCACCTTTAAACGCAAGGTTATGAATTCGCCCCTTCCCACCAGTGTCCGCAACCACTTTCCATCGCTCCAGCGCCGCATCAACGGCAAGCCCTTGATTTTTATCGATGGTCCGGCCGGAACGCAAGTGCCTCAATCGGTGATCGACGCCATAACCCACTACTATACCACCTCCAACGCCAACACGCACGGAGCTTTCCCCACGACCCATGAGACCGACGCGATCATTGACTCTATGCGGCTGTCGATGGCGGCGCTGCTTGGCGCCGAAGGGCCGGAGACGATCTCCATCGGGCAGAACATGACCACACTCAATTTCGCGTTGGCGCGTGCGATGTCACGCGTCCTTCATCCCGGGGAGGAGGTGCTGATCACGCAGTTGGATCACGAGGCCAACCGTGGTCCCTGGCTCACCCTGCGCGACGTGGGCATCCACGTACGCGAAGTGCGGCTAAAACCGGATGGCACGCTTGACTACGATGATTTTGAAGCGAAGATCAACGAGAAGACCCGCCTGGTGTGCATGGGCATGTCGGCCAACTCCATCGGAACCGTCAATGACTTTCGCAAAGTACGCCAGCTTGCGTACCGCCATAACGCGTGGCTGCTGCTCGACGCCGTTCACTACGCACCTCATTTCTCCATCGACGTACAGGACATCGGCTGTGACTTCCTCCTCTGTTCGGCGTACAAGTTCTATGGACCACATGTCGGGCTGCTGTACTCACGCCCGGGGTTGCTTGACCGGCTGCCCACGGATCGATTGCGCACGGCGGGACAGGTGGCCCCTTATTGCATTGAGACCGGCACACTCAACCACGCCGCCATTGCCGGAGTCGATGCCGCGGTGAAATTCATCGCCACCCTGGGAAATGGCGATACCCTGCGCGCCAAACTTCAAAGCGCTTTCTCCGCCATCTCTGTCCACGAGCATGCCCTGGCCAGGCACTTGTACGAGGGACTGAAGAAGATCAACGGAGTTACCTGTGTAGGCCAGGACTTCTCTTCTTCTGCCCGCACACCTACCGTTTCGTTTACCCTGAAAGGCAAGACCCCCGAGCAGGTATGCCGGCAACTGGCCGAGCAGAACATTTGCGCCTGGGACGGTCACTTCTACGCCATCCGGGCCATCGAGGTACTGGGCCTGCTGGAGCGTGGCGGTGTCACCCGGATGGGCATTTCGCTGTACAACACCCGGGAGGAGATTGACCTTGTGATCCAGGAGGTTTCCCGTATCTCCGGGAAATAGTTAGCGGTTTTCCGGCATGCCAAAAAGCCCTGATTTGGTTATATTTGACTATGCCCTCGCTGCTTCCCGGCTACGAGTACGATATCTTCATCAGTTACCGGCAGAACGATAACCGGTCGGGATGGGTGCGGCAGTTCGTGGAGGATCTCCGCGAAGAGCTGGGCGCCACGCTGAAGGATCCGGTTAATATTTATTTTGATGAGAACCCGCACGACGGGTTGCAGGACACTCACCTGGTGGATGAGAGTCTTAAAGGCAAACTGAAGTGTCTGATTTTCATTCCAGTTCTCAGCCGGACCTATTGCGATCCTAAGGGGTTCGCATGGAATCATGAGTTCACTCCATTTTGCCGGATGGCGAAGGAAGATGCCTTGGGAATGGTGGTTCGCTTGCCTAACGGCAATGCCGCAAGCAGGATGCTGCCTGTTGTAATTCACGATCTTCCACCCGCCGACCGGCAGAAGTTCGAAGCACAGAGCGGAAGCGTCTTGCGCGGTGTCGACTTCGTCTTCAGGTCGGCGGGAATCAATCGGCCATTGAATCCTGCTGATACACGCGGGGAAAATCTTAGTAAGACGATCTACCGTGATCAAGTCAACCGTACGGCAAATGCCATTGACGAATTAGTGTCGGCGCTATCGAAACCCGATGAGGTCATCGTGCAGAATATCCAGAGCCAATCGCCGGCGCAACAGTCCAGGCATTCGCCGATTGAAGTTCTCCAGGAAGTCAAACGAAGAAACGTCCTTCGGGCTGGGATTGTCTACATCGCAACAGCACTTTTGATCTACCTGCTGGTCAAGCGTTATGTCGAGGCACCCGAACGGATTTTGCCGTTTTTAGGAATTCTCTTGGTTGCAGGCCTGGCCCTTGCTTTAACCCTGGCTTGGCTGTTCGAGCGAAGTCCATTGGGATGGATTCGCACCGATTCGTCTGAATCAGGGCTAAATCCGTATGCCCCAAAACAAAGGAAGCCGTTCACGAGCATTTGGGTGGTAGCCCCCATGGCCGTACTGATTGGGTATATTCTGTATTCTGAGGGTCCATCCCCAGCGGTTCCAACAGACAAATCAATTGCTGTGCTCCCTTTCGAAAACCGGGGGCCCAACCCAGCAGACAACTATCTTTCTGAAGGTTTTGGTGAAGACATTGTCTCACGTCTCTATCTGATTGGTGGCTTCAGGGTAATCAGCACCGCGTCCAGCAGGACATATAAGGATACACAAAAGACCGTTAAAGAAATTGCTGGTGAATTAGGGGTGACCAGCATACTAACTGGAAGTGTTGTCCGTGCAGGGACGATACTTAAAGTCACGGCTGCTCTGCATGATGGCTCCAACAATGAAGTTATCTGGAGTGAGAGTTATGAACGGACTTCGACGGACATTCTTAAAGTACAGGTTGAAATAGCGCGCCGGATAGCCGATGTGCTTAACGTCAGGCTGGATGAATTCCTAACGGCCAAATTGAATCACACCCTCACCCGAAATCTGACGGCCTATGATCATTTGCTAAAGGGCAGGAATCTCTACAACTACAGTAATGCTGACTCGATGGACCTTGCTATCCACTACTACAAAAAGGCTCTTGTGTTGGATCCCAATTACCCGGATGCCTACGCCGGACTGGCAGACGCCTACATTCAATTGCAGGCAAGATTTGCAAGGGGCGTCCAATGGATCGATTCCGCTATAGTGGCCTCACGTAAATCGGTCCAGTTGGATTCTGGACTCTCCGACGGTTACAAAGCATTGGGCGCTGCCCACAACACCGCCAAGCGGTACGATTCGGCGTTCATCTACTTTCAAAAGGCCATCGAGAAGAACGAGAACAATGCTCAAGCTTTAGGGAACCTGGGTTCCGTGTACTTTCTACAGCTCAAATACCCGGAAGCGCTCTGGTATTACAGACGCTCATCAATACTAAACCCAAACCATCCGGTTGTTTATCAGACCATGGGGTGGATCTACCGGTTAATCGGGGACTATCCGCGCGCCGAAAAATATTTGAAGGTATCCCTTGAAAAAAGACCGTTATGGGACACTTACCGGGAACTTGCGTTCGTATACCTCGCGAGAGGCGAGAATGATGAGGCCCTCAAACTGATTGATCCCATACTTGAGCTCGGAAGCAAAGGAACACGCCCTTTGGAGATTGCAGGAAGGATCGCCCACTTCGCCGGTGACCGCGTAAGGGCCAAAGCTTACTTTCAGGAAGCTATTGAAAAGAACCCAAAATACCAGTCTGATCCCGGTTCATTAAGCGCAATTGCCCTGGGCCAAATTCTCTTCGAGGAAGGCGAAACCATCAAAGGGGAGCTATATCTTTCACAGGCCAAGGAACTCTACCTTGCCGAAATTGCCAAGGGTTCCCAGGATGACGATCCACCCTTCAACGTCGCCGCGATCTTCGCTGTTTTGGGCAACCGTGATTCCTCACTGCAATACCTGAAGAAGGCCGTTGAAATGCGCTGGATTGACTACATCCAGGTGGAGAAAGGTCCCTACTTTGCCCGCTACCGTACCGATCCGGGGTTTATGCAGATCGTTGCGGAAGTCAAGAAGAAAGCTGCCGACATACGCGAGCAGACAGAACAAACTACGGCCTATGCCGCGCCACTTTAAAGGGAACCGGTGTAGGCGGCGAAGAGACTGGGCATGTAATGGGGGAAGCACCCGTCCCCGTCACCGGGGCTTTCCCTGTGGCATGTACAATCCCCGAGACAATCGCCGTTGACATTGATGTCCCGGATCGTACACAGTAGTATCTTATGGTCGGATCGGAAGGATCTTCTGTCTTCCATGTTGAGAATACACGAGTTCCCACGGCCAGCCATTCGACACTTGAGCCAAAATTCGAATATTCTGCACAAGTCAAGGGTGAGCCGCAATTAAGGGCCCCTATGGTAAGGAGATTAGCAGGCCCCGATATACAGCCCGGATAATTATTAAGCGCATCACCTCTTGCATTGCCGGCAGCCATTACAACAAAGTGATTCAATCGAGTTGCTAGCTTCAGGATTGCATCACTCAATCCCGGATAGGGCTGGCGGCACTTCCTTTGAATCGCCCCCAAACTAAGGTTAACAACGCTGCCACGAATTCTTGGATACTTTGCAACGTGATCGACTGCACCTAGGATGAAGGCCCACTCACCCTGTCCGTTCAGGTCAAGGGCCTTAATTGGAACAATCTCGGCGCCCTGTGAAACCCCACCGCAGAGTTTGATCCTATTGGGTGGCTGACCTATTGTAGTGGCTCTTGCCCCAATGATACCAGCTATATGGGTGCCGTGCCCATTGTCATCATCGGTGCTTGTACTACCTGATGAAGTCGTATTGGCTCCCATCCCATAATTGATGTTAAGATCAGCGTGGGGGCCAACACCCGTGTCAATTACCCATGCCACCGCACGTGGCAGGCTAGTGGGTCGTGAGGTTGATCCACCGGCTTCATTTACTGCACAACTTAGATGACAACCCCCTGCGCCACCAGAAGGAACAAGTCCAACATCCCCCATCATAATCGGTTCATCCATCATTATGGGTTCATCCATCATGATCGGATCATCAAGTTCAATTACGCTGTTGATCTCGACCCCCTTCACCTCTGGATAAGTTTCGTCGGTTGTATCCGACATTTGCTTCACCTGCAGGTCGCTCAATTCGGCGACAAATGCGGCCGTGACATCAACGAAAACTTGTTTCGGACGAATCTTCAGTTGAAGGCTGTCGGCGTACTTGATTATGGCGCTTCTTCTTGCGTCACGGACCTCCTTCCTTTTTCCATCTTCAGCCGCCACTATCGCATCGTCTAGAATCAAAGGCAATACTTTGGACGGTTTGAGATAGACGATGTATGATTGCGCTTTTGCCGGGATGGGCGGACAAGGTTTCTCTCCCTTCTCTTTGGGCCAGATGAGCCATCCAACAATTAGGCATAGAACAATACCTGCTCCGAGACCTCTGAGGAAACGATCCTTCGAACGGGCTGGTTTCAAATCTTCTGCCATGGGATAAAGGGTTTTGGGTAACCTAAATCTAACCCGCTTTAGCCCGTTTGTCCAAGAAGTTTTAATTGCGTTTATCGCAAAACCATACCTCCCAGAAAATAGGGATAAAACCGCAGTGCCTGTGCCTTCTGGAATAGATGCAGGTGAGTGCAAACCCTTGCATTTGGGCCTTCTCTGATCTCCTGGTTCACTACCCAGACTGCTGACTTAACACACCGGTCATCTTGGGATCGTGGGATCTTGGTTTGTCCGTAAGGTCGACAAGTCTAAGAGCAGCAATACAGATTTATCTTTAGAATTTCCCTCGAAACTCCTGGCTAATCGCCGCCCCACCCTCGGGTCGGCGAATTCATTAATTCCTTATCTTCGGAATCGAACTCCAAGCCAATGAACAAACGCACCTTCCTCAAATCCCTCTCCCTGATGGGACTGGGCGCTTCGGCGCTTCCGACACTCGAATCACTGGCCGCCGAGGTGGATACGATCGGGCACCTGTCGCCGCAAGAAGCCGCCCAGGATGAAACGTTTTGGGCTAAAATCCGTGAAGGCTATCGCCTCAAACCGGACTACATCAACCTGGAAAACGGGTACTATTGCTTCCAACCCCAGGAGACCCTCAACCACTTCATCCGCCATGTGCTGGAGGTGAATTACCAGGGCTCCTACTACATGCGCACCGTGCAGTGGGAAAACAAGAAGAAGGTAGCCGCCCGTCTCGCCGATCTGGCGGGATGCTCCGCGGAAGAACTCATCGTTACCCGAAACACCACCGAATCGCTCGACATGATCATCGGCGGCCTCCACTGGAAGACCGGCGACGAGGCCGTCATGGCCGAACAGGACTACGGCGCCATGCTCGACCACTTCGCCATGATCTCCAAACGATTCGGGATCGTGAACAAGCGCGTGTCGGTGCCCAACCACCCGAAATCGGATGAAGAAATTGTCAACCTGTACGCCAGCGCCATCACGCCAAAGACGAAACTGCTGATGATCTGTCATATGGTGAACATCACCGGACAGATCCTTCCGGTGAAAAAGATCTGCGATATGGCGCACAGCAAGAATGTGCTGGTACTGGTTGATGGGGCACATGCCTTCGCACACATCCGGTACAAGATTTCCGAACTGGGCTGCGACTTCTATGGTACCAGCCTCCACAAGTGGCTGAGCGTACCGCTGGGGGCAGGATTCCTCTACGTGAAGAAAGAGCACATCCCCAACATCTGGCCGCTCATCGGAGACGGCAACCCCAACATGGGCGACATCTACCGGCTCAACCATATCGGCACACACCCGGTACACACCGACCTGGCCATCAACAACGCCATCGATTACTACAACACGCTGGGCCCCGAACGCAAGGAACAGCGGCTCCGCTACCTTCAACGCTACTGGTCGGACAAGGTGCGCGACATTCCCAACATCGTGCTGAACACACCCAAAGACCCGGAGCGGTCCTGCGGTATCGCCAACGTGGGGATCAAGGGTATGAAACCCGCCGACCTCGCCGACACGCTGCTGAACAAATACAAGGTCTACACCGTGGCGATCGACGGCGCCAACGTGCACGGCTGCCGGATTACTCCCAATGTCTACACCACCACAGCCGAACTCGACACGTTTGTTGCCGCCCTGAAAGAAATGGCCGCCGCCTAATTCGGGTCCATTCGTGTTCATTCGTGTAATTCGTGGCATAAAATCTACCTCGATGAAATACCTACTCTCCCTCCTTTGCACCTGTCTCAGCCTTTCCTCCTTCGCCCAACCCTTCAACGGTGTGGGCGTCGGCATGGACAACCTCTACCGGCTTTCCAAGGCAAAGACCCGGTCCATCAGCCCGGAGAATCCTACCGGTGAACCCGGCAAAGGAGGCATGGCCAAAGAAGGAGTCGCCTCCGGTCCGGCGCGCGACCTGGGCCAGGGATGGAAAGTGAACCCATACGTCATCATCGAGCCGGGAAAGACGCACACCATGGCCGAGATCAGTGGCCCCGGCGCCGTGCAGCATATCTGGCTCACCCCTACCGGCAATTGGCGCTTCACCATCATCCGGATGTATTGGGACGATGAAACGACGCCCTCCGTGGAAGCTCCCCTCGGCGATTTCTTCGGCATGGGCTGGGGTGAGTATGCCCATTTGAATTCACTGGCCATCTGTGTGAACCCTGGCAGCGCGTTTAACAGCTATTGGGTCATGCCCTTCCGAAAGAAATGCAAGATCACCCTGGAAAATATCGCCGCAGAAAAAGTGCGCATCTTCTACCAGGTGGATTATACGCTTACTGAAGTTCCCGATGACGCCGCCTACTTCCATGCCCAATACCGTCGCACCAACCCGGTCAAATACAAAGACGTGTACACGATCGTCGACGGCATCAAAGGGCGAGGCCACTATGTAGGAACATACATGGCCTGGGGCGTTCACAACAACGGCTGGTGGGGCGAAGGAGAGATCAAATTCTACATTGACGGCGACAAGGAATTCCCCACCATCAACGGCACGGGCGCGGAAGACTACTTCTGCGGTTCCTATGACTTCGACACAAAGAAAAAGGAACCCGCCCTCGACCCCACGGCGTACACAGAATTCTCCACACCCTACAGCGGGCTGCACCAGGTGATCCGGGGTGACGGGCACTACAAGGTGATGCAGCGTTTCGGGATGTATCGCTGGCATATTCCTGATCCCATCCGGTTTGAGAGCGACCTCCGCATCACCATCCAGGACCTCGGCTGGCGTCATGACGGTCGCTACCTGCCTCAACAATCCGATATTGCCTCGGTGGCCTACTGGTACCAGGCGGAGCCCCACGCCCCTTTCCCCAAGCTTCCTTCCAAAGATGAACTGGAAGTCAACTGATGCGGGCGGAGCCAATCATTTATTGTCTCCGGATTTGTTTCCCGCGGGGGATTTGCGATCTTGAGCAAACCCTTCCCTACCTAAACCCCCCTTCCATGGAATCAAGAAGATCTTTTCTCAAGAAGTCCGGCCTGTTGATGGCTGCCGGCTCTCTGCCGCTGGCCGCTTTGTCACAAGAAGGACAGAACATCGTCATTACACTGAATGTTGACACCTCGACCATTGACAAGAAGGACGTCAACGCCTCCTGCAACTTTGGCCAGGAAGAGGGCGTCCCGAACGAGGAATTTACGGTATCCGCCAACATCGGCGATACGATCACCTGGCAGGGGATATCCGTCAATGCACCCGAAACCGACGTCGTCAATATCGTGTCGATCAACTACGAAGGAGGAAAGAACATTTTCGGACAGAACATACTTTCCAGCAACCGTACCGAGCCGCGACGCGTAACCGGGAAGGTCCAGTCTGCCACGCCGGAAGGACAGGACTACAAGTACAAGATTTCCTTCACTGTCAGCAATAACGGCCGGCAGCGGAACGGTACATTCCATATCGATCCGAAGATCCAGGTTCATTAAGTCATTTCATCCGGAACGTTGCGGTGTGTCTTTCCCGAAAACGACTCCTGCTGACACTGATGTCGTGTCTGCTCATGGTTCCATCGGGCTATGGGCAGCTAACCAATTCCTCCGACAGCCTGGAATCACTTTATCTCAACGGGGCCTATGAGGCCAAGGACAAGCTCGGGATCCTGAAAGAGCTTGCCATCAATCATCCCGATGCAGAGAAAAAACTAGCGTACAGCCAGGAATTGATCCAGAGCGCGGAGGTGGTGGATTCCCCCGGCTATGTTTTTCAGGGTCTGCTCGAAAAAGGCAATGCGCTCCGCCTAAAGAGTGATTTGAGCAGTGCCCTGCAAACCTATTTTGATGCCGCCCAGATTGCTAACACCAGAGGGGACAGCCGTCAGCTGGGAGTGGTGTATGTAGCCATCGCCGACGTATATGCCATCATGGGCAACCATCGCAACGCGGTAAACTATCACCAGAACGCCATCCAAATTCTCCGTGAGCAAAAGGACACCCTTACGCTGGCCTCCGCCCTGCTGAACGCCGGCGACGAATACATCAATTTCGGCAAACTGGATTCCGCCTTGATTTATACCCTGGAAGCCGAATCCATGTTCGACCGGATAGAGTATCCGCTCGGGGAGGCCTACAGCCTGGGCAATATGGGCATGATCTACGCCATGATGGGCAATGATGCGCAGGCGGAAAAGAACATGAGCGAGGCCATTGAACTGCTGGAGCAGCAGAAGGAGTATTATCCCATCGCCGTCTATCTCAACTACATCGCCGACATCTACCTGGAAAAGGGCGAACAGCGCATGGCCCTTTCCTATGCCCGGCGGAGCCTGGAACTGGCGCAGGAGAATAAGCTGAAACAGCAGGTGAGCGAGGCCTACCTCAAGCTGGCCGAGATTTATGAGAAAATCGGCGACGCGGCACAGGCGTTTCGCTATTACCGCAGTCACATCACTTACAAAGACAGCGTCAACAACATTGCCTCGGTGCAACAAATGGCAGACCTGCGCACCAATTTCGAGGTGTCGAAAAAGCAAATTGAAGTTGACCTGCTGAACCAGCAAAAGCGTAACCAGCAGATCATCATCTTCGCCAGCGTGATCGCCGCAGCGCTGATCGCGCTCCTCGCTTTCAGCTGGTTCCGGCGCTATCGATACATACGGGAGACCAGCCAGATCATTGAACGAGAACGAAGCCGGTCTGAATCCCTTCTCCTGAACATCCTGCCCCGGGAAACCGCCCAGGAACTCAAGGACAACGGGAAAGTGCAGGCCAAGCGGTTTGATTCGGTAAGTGTCCTCTTTGCCGACTTCAAAGGTTTCACCCAGTACGCGGAACAGCTTCGCCCGGAGCAACTGGTCGAAAGCCTGGATCGCTATTTCTCACGATTTGACGAAATCGCCGAGCACTACGGGCTGGAGAAGATCAAGACGCTGGGCGATGCCTACATGTGCGCCGCCGGCCTGCCCTTCCCCAAAGATGACCACGCCCATCAGATCGTCTTGGCCGCCCTGGAAATGCAGCAGGTTGCACAGCGAGCCTTGGCCGATCCATCAAGCCCCTCCTTTGAACTTCGCGTGGGAATCAGCACGGGCCCGGTGGTCGCCGGCGTAGTGGGCACGAAGAAATTCGCCTATGATATCTGGGGTGACACCGTCAACATCGCCTCCCGGATGGAGACCAACTCGGAGCCGGGTAAAATCAACATATCCGAAACCACCTACGCCCTGATCAAGGACCGCTTCCGCTGCACATACCGCGGAGAACTGGACGTAAAGAACAAAGGCAAGATGCGGATGTATTTTGTCGAAGGTGTCCTGGATTCCGCCATCGCTTAGCGGACAATCTCCACGATCTCTACCTCGTAGACAATCACCCGGTTCGGCCCCACGTGGAATCGCTTCTCTCCTTT
>JAEUUE010000005.1 GCA_016787605.1 Cyclobacteriaceae bacterium | reverse complement strand
AGAATTGCTCTTCCGTCTGAATGAAAGCTAACCCAGTTGTTGGGAAACACCGCATCAGGTTTTTGGGGTGACGGCGTGTCGTCGATCACGATGACGTCCACTCCTGCCGCGCGAAGGGTCGACGCAAAAGCATCAAACTCCACCTGCACCTGTTGCCGCACCGATTCCTCATCGGCATCAGCCGGTTGCTGAAACACATTGGAAGACGCAGTCTCCCGGTTATAGCCAGGCGCCGCTGGCCGGATCAACAGGATATGGGATGTCGACTGCTTCATAAGGCCTCCCGAGGTGCGGGCCTTCACGAAAGTACGCGAAACCACGATAAGTTCTTGGCCTGGGTACCCACCCAAAAGGCCGCGGGTGGAAATACCGGCCACCGCAAGGCCACCTACTGATTCTCCGGCGCCCATGCCTATCACGGCAATGGTATTTCCATTCACCCTTCCCCTGGCGGCAGGTGCAATGTGCTTGGCGCTGGCCTTAGAAGGTTATGCGAATGCCGGACGACCAATAGAAGCCATTCTTCAGCTCTTCGGTGTAGGTGCCCTGATCTCCAACAACAGTAGCCGGATTGACCGGGAACAGCCATGTCGAAGATACATGGATCAGAAAGGTATCATTGAACTTGTAGCTAACGAGGAGCTCGGTTTCGTAGTCCAGCAGTTGAAATTTATCGTTTTCAAGAATAGTGAGTGAAGTCGTTGTAGCGGGTGGGTTGCCAGGGCCCTTGCCTTTGCCCGACCCTGTTTGCGTGCTTCGCTGACTGTAGTATTCGCTGTAATATTTCTGCGTACCGGCATTTACATTCACGCCTGGAGTCACGCGCAGTTTGTTTTCGGCCAGATAGAAAGTTCTGCTGATTTCGCCTCCCAGAAACAAATCGGTGCTGCCACTGAAACCGAGGCTGGCATCCACGTAGATCATGACTGCGGACAGGTCATACCCGGCATAGGCGTTCAGGTAGGAACTCATTTCGGCGAGTACGTTATAGCTTTCATCGCTAAAAAAGTACTGCGACACTGATGCACCGATCATGAATTTCTTGCCATAGTAGTCATAGCCACCCGAAAGTGTAACCAGATCAATTCGTCCTTCTTCCGCGGCAGTGAGATAGGAAAGGGAGCTCCGGGCAAAGAAGCCGGACTTGTGATAATAGGTAAGTGATGGTGAGAGGTACGGTGCTGCGGCTGAATCAGCTCGACCCACGAAATAGTAATCACTTGTGTATCGGAGGCCTATGCGGAACTGTGACTTTTCAGCAACCGAATCATAGGCTGGTGGCTTGATCGTTTGTGCATCTCCGGGGCATGGCAAAAAGGGAGAGACTCCGACCACCACGGCGGCCATGAGCTTATACAGGGGGGACTTTCTCATTGGTGTGCTGTTGACACAGGTTCCCGGAAGGCCCCATTCCCAGACACGGGGAAATGGGGCCTCATGATGGCTAATTCTTTTTTCCTTTTTTCTCAGACTTGCCCTTTTTTTCGCCTTGATTCATCTTTTCTTTATCCTTCTTCTCCATACGTTGCTGCATTTTCTCCCTGAATCGTTCTTGGGTCTGATACCTGTTGCCTTCCATGTCTAGGCATTCACCATCACGGAGTCTAAGCTGCTCCTTGTTCTTCAGTTGAACCTGGCCGTCGGGATCTACGGTCGTTCCATTCTGGAGGGTGACACGCTCCTGAAGTCGCGTTTGCTGCTGATTTTGCATACGGAACATCTGCCCGTTTTGCATCATCAGGTGTTCCTGCGACATGGCCTGGTTGCGATACTGCATTTGCTTCCTGAATTCTTCCTGTGACTTATAGCGGTTTCCTTCCATGTCCAGGCATTGCCCATTCTTGAGCACCTGACGTTTCTGATTCTTATCCTGATAGCTTCCGTCAGGATTTACCATGGTGCCGTTCTGAAGTCGAAGTTGCTCCATGAGCTGCGCCTGCTCCTGGTTTCTGATTTGATATACCCGACCATCCCGCATCAGGAAGTAGTTCTCCGCCTGAGCTTGGTAGGGTTGTTGGTCTTGGGCATGGACCGAGATGACGGCCCACATAATGACCGCTGTCCACTTCATAATCTTTTTCATAATCTTGATGATTTATGCTTGAGAAAATAATTAGGTAAAATTCCTAAATGACATGGTCGTTGTCAGCAACCTCCGTCACATAGGTGAAAGTATTTTCTTGAGACTAGCATTTGCAGGATGGGATACAAGGGCCGCCAGCGTGTCAATGACGGTCGTCATCAGTAGGAAAGGGGAATTGTCATGAACGCCTTGGCCATTGAATCAACGGCGGCCTGCAGAGGGTCGATCCTCCGATTTTCTAAGTTTTCGAAGTATGAACCGCGCAGCTCACCCTTGCTCCAAACAAAGTGATTTACTTCATTGACAGCAGTGACCGTCAATCATCTGCTACAACACAGCACCTGATCAAATGGAATTGAACATCGCCTCTTGCTCCATGTGGGGGAGGTGAAGCACAATCCGGACCGTCGATGGGATACGGTCTAGGATATTGGGTTTGATCTCCTCGAGTTTACCACCCTATCATGTTCGCCCCAAAAGGCTTCCCCGTGAGCCAACATCTAATCCACCTAAGTTGATCCCCTTCCGTGTGCGTAAAGATTCCTTCGCGCGCCGACGCCCAAACCATGGATACTCCCAGCGGTAGTTAAAACGAGGGTGGTTGTCATTAAGACTGAGTTTTCACTCAAAAGGTTGCAGCCACCCACCCACAAGAAAGCTTTAGCCGGTCACCGACTACCGGTGACCGGTCACAGTTTCACTGGCTCCCGGTGCCCAACCCACGTAAACCGTTTCGTGACATATTCGGGATTGGTAAACGAAGCATTCCCTGCCGGATTGCCGCCGGTAACATGGAAGTCGGAAAAGGCAGCGTTTTGATTCATGTAGATCGCTCCGGTAAGGTTGAATGAAACCGGCGTCGCGGCCAGGCTCATTTCATCGGCAATCTTCTCATGAACGGCCTGGTCCGTGGTGTAGGCCCCGCACGAAATGGCACCATGGTTCAGCGCCATCTCTTTGGCCAGCGCAATGGATTGA
>JAEUUE010000046.1 GCA_016787605.1 Cyclobacteriaceae bacterium | reverse complement strand
CTACATTTTAAATTGGCTATTCTGCATTTTACATTTTCTCCGCGCTATCCATGAGCTAATTACAGCCACAAAGGTGCGGGGGGTCCTGGTACGATAGTTTATAGCCGTAGGCTATGGACCATGGACTATTGACCATCGACTGTCAAATTGGTCGCCTGCTTCGCCCGCCGTAGCGTCTCGCGTAGGCGGGACTTTATCAAAGAACCCCACTCGAATGAGCTGGGGTTTTTTGTTTTCAATACCTGTAAGTTGGTGGCTGTAGCAGTTAAGACCACCCGCGTCCCGATACTATCGGGATACTAGGATAATCCCGATAGCGATCGGGAGGAGAGTAGGTCGTCGCCTGACTTTAACAGAAGCCCTGATGAGAAATCGTCAGGGCTTTTTTGTTTTATGGCCCCGTGGGGAATGTGTCAACGTGCCAACGTGTTGATGTGTTAAAGTGCCAAGGTGCTAAGGTCTATGGTGAACAAGTGTCTGGGTGTCTAAGTGCCAGGGGGCAACGTGCTAAGGTGTTAAGGTGCTTATGTGCTAAAGTGCTAAGGTCCTGGTCCATGGACGATCGACCATCGACAAATTTCATCGGGCCAAACCTCGGCGGAAGTAGACAAGTGAAATCGGACTTCTATTTAACTTTGCCTTCCTAGACCCCCTGCGTATGAAAATGTTGCAGACTTTTATTCTCTGCCTGGCCACCATAGCCGCCTTTGCTCAAACGGATGTCGAAGGCGCCTCTGAGCACCCCCTGTTTCCCAATCGCATTCCCGGTTACTATATCAGCCGGTATGAATCCACGCCCTTTGACATGGCCACGATGAAGAACAAAGACGGCGAGGACGTTGAAGTCGGCGGAAAGAAGACCGTCATCGAATACACCCGGAAAGAAGGGGAGAAGGGCGCCAGCGCCATGTTCGTGGCCCTTAACTACAAGTCGGCGCTAAAGAAACTTGCGCCCACGTCTGAACGCATGGAGGGGAACTGGTACTGGGCCCAGGTCAAAAATGGCGCTTCGGAAACGTGGGTTCACGTCGCCGGATGGTATGGCAACGGCTCAACCGAAGAAACCGACGCTTTCCTCGTCACCATCGTGGAAAAGTCGCTCATGGAGCAGGTCATTACGGCATCCGACATTTCTTCGAGCATCCGCACCACCGGCCACATCGCCCTGTACATCCTGTTTGATACCGGGCTGGCTACGATCAAGCCGGAGTCCCGACCGGCCCTTGACCAGATAGCCGCCGCACTGAAGAACGCACCAGCGTTGAAGGTCTTTATCGTGGGGCATACCGACAACCAGGGTTCACTGGAAAACAACCTCAAGCTTTCACTCGACCGGGCGAACGCAGTGGCAAATGAATTGATAACCCGGTATGGCGTCCCGGCAGCCCAACTTTCGCCCAAAGGGGTGGCTTCCCTTTGCCCGGTTTCCACCAATGATACGGAAGAGGGGCGCAAGATGAATCGCCGCGTGGAGTTGGTGAAGATGTAAATTCTTTGTTATTCTATCGACCATCGACTGTCGACCATGGACCACTCTACTTCCTCATCTTCTCCAACTGATCCCACATCTCGGGCTTCAGTTCCTCCAGGTAGCTGAACTCCCCGCCGTTCCTCAGCCATTCCCCGCCATCAATGGTCACAACCTCGCCGGTGATGTAGGCGGAGTAGTCGGACAGCAGGTAGGCCGCGAGATTCGCCAGCTCCTGGTGATCGCCGACCCGCTTCAACGGAATGCGCGCGGCGGGATCAAACTTCTTCACCAACTCGCCGGGCATCAGCCGGCTCCACGCGCCTTCAGTAGGGAAGGGCCCCGGGGCAATGGCGTTGCTGCGGATCCCGTACTTGGCCCACTCTACCGCCAACGACCGCGTCAGCCCCAGCACGCCGGCCTTGCCGCACACGGAGGGAACTACATAACCTGAGCCGGTCCAGGCATAGGTGGTAACAATGTTGAGAAAGGTCCCGGGCTGCTTCTTGGCAATCCAGTTCTTGCCGGCGGCCAAAGTCACATAATATGTTCCGCGTAACACGATATCCACCACGATGTCAAAGGCCCGGTGCGAAAGCCGCTCGGTCGGGCTTATAAAATTACCGGCCGCATTATTCAATACGCCGTCCAGCTTGCCAAAGGTCTTTTCCGATTCACGAATAACATTTTCCACCTCATCGTACTTCCGGATGTCGCAGGCTACGGCCAGCACCTGGCCTCCGGTCTCCTTCATCAGTTCGGCCGCTGACTTGTCAATCACTTCTTTCTTCCGGCTGCTGATCACCAGGTTGGCGCCCAGTTCCAGCAGGTACTTTCCCATCGACCGGCCCAGCCCGGTCCCACCGCCGGTGATTAGAATGGTCTTTCCTTTGAATGAGCCTGGCTTAAGCATGCCTTCGGTATGTTGCATAAAATGAGTTTACGTTTTAATCCAAATCTAACCAGTATAGTGGACTTCTCTGTAATGAATTTCCCGCAGATCACGGAGATTGAATACACGCAGATTTGAGCGGAAACGCGAGATGATCTGCGCAAATCTGTGTTTTCTAATCGGCGACTATCTGCGGGAAGGTATTCCCGACTCCCTATTTGGCCTTGGACAGACCAATACAAACTGCTACTTTCGTTATACTTTTTAATCTAATTCCTTCACTATGAAGCTGTTTTTTAAACTTTGTGTACTGTCTGTATTGTTAACCAGCCAATCCTGTATCGTCACCAAAAAGAAATTCGACGATATGCTGGCCCAGAAGGTTAAGGCGGAAGGCGAGTTATATGAGAAAGCGGAGCAGCTCGACAAGGCTGAAAAGCGCCTGCAGGAGCTGGATAAACAACTGGCCCAACTGGCCGCTGACACTACCGCCCTCGGCGAGCAAAAGCGGCTCACCCAGAAGCAATTGGCCGAGCTGAATATGGAATACGACAAGCTCAACGCGTACTATAAAAACCTCATGACCAGCAGCGGCAAGATGAACCGCGACCTGATCGAACAGCGTGATCAGCTTTTTGCCATCCAGGAAAACCTTGACAGGACCCGTAAACTCAATGATTCACTCAGCGTGAGCCTGATGGAGCGCGAACGCAAGGTAAAAGAGCTGGAGGGTATCCTCGCGCGCAAGGATAAGGCGGTGCAGGACCTTAAAAAGAAAATCAACGATGCGTTGCTTGGATTCAAGGAAAGTGATCTCACGGTGACGGTCAAGAACGGAAAGGTGTACGTGAGCCTGGCCGAGCAGCTCTTGTTCAAATCAGGTAGTGTGGTCGTTGACGACAAAGGCGAGTCAGCCTTGAGACAACTGGCTGTAGCCCTCAAGGACCATAAGGACGTCCAAGTGATGGTGGAAGGCCACACCGATAATGTTCCGATCGGAAAGAAATCACAATACATGCAGGACAACTGGGACCTCAGCGTGATGCGGGCCACCAGTATTACCCGCATCCTCGTGAATGCGGGTGTAAAGACTACTCAGATACTGCCGTCAGGAAAGGGAGAGTACGCACCCTTGATGCCGAATACTTCCGATGCCAACCGGCAGAAGAACCGGCGCACGGAGATTATCGTGACGCCGCATCTGGACGAACTGTTTAAAATCCTGGAGGCGAATTAGTCCATGGTCCACCGTCTATAGTCCGTGGCTTGTATTGCTATGGACCATCGACTATTGACTATCGACAATTCAAGTGAGTCTCAAACTTAACCAACCCCATATGAACAACCTCCTCTACCTCGCCGTCCTGATCATCGATATCCTCGTGATCCTCGACATCTTCAAGAAGTCGTGGGAAATGGGAAAGAAGTTAATCTGGACGGTGGTCGTCCTCATCTTCCCCGTCTTGGGCGCCATCCTCTATTGGTTCATCGGTCGGAAATAGTCCATAGTCGATGGTCCATGGGCGATAGCTATTCTGCCATCGACCATGGACCATTGACCATCGA
The DNA here is from genome assembly GCA_016787605.1 of Cyclobacteriaceae bacterium. Taxonomy (GTDB): domain Bacteria; phylum Bacteroidota; class Bacteroidia; order Cytophagales; family Cyclobacteriaceae; genus ELB16-189. Next base: position 18,605 of record JAEUUE010000046.1, on the reverse strand, counting down.
CTAGAATACCTCCGGTATGGTTACCGGGTTAACCTGCTTCTGTTTCACGAGATCGTTGAACTTCGGGATGCGGTCGCTGAAGATCTTGTTCAGCTGCTGCAACTGCTCATCGATCTTCCCGGAAATCTCTGAGTACACGGCCTTCACCTGGCTGGTGGGCTTGAAGTCTGAGCCGTCGGCTTCGCTGCCCAGGGCGGCGAGTTTGTTGTTCAGGCGCACCGGGTAGTTGAGGGGATCCTGACCGCTGCGATTCTTCGTCTGGTACAACGTTTCCTCGATCTTCTTCATGTCGTCGAGGATCGACTTGGCCATTTCGGTGACGTCTTTCATGTCGTCTTTGCCTTTCATGGGTTCTGTGACCCGGTTGATTTGATCGCGGGTGGTGCGGATCTTCTTCACCGCCAGGTTGGTTTCCGAGAGTTTATCGCGCACCTGTATCAGGAAGGCAAATTGCTCTTTGATGTCTGCAAGGGAGCCAGTCGTGCGAGGGTCTTTCAGGATTTCAAACTCGGTTTCCTGCGACTTGCCGTTGACGGTGAGGCGAGCCTTGTACGTGCCCGGCATGGCCTTGGGTCCATTAAGCGATCCGGCCCACATGATGAGGCCGTCGAATCCTTCCGCGTTTTTGTAGCGGGTATTCCAGACGAACCGGTTGCCACCGGGTTTGATGCGGAGTTGCTCATCATTGGCCTTGCGGTCGGGTTTGGTCGCGTATTTCTTGATCAGCGTACCATTGGCCTCCATGATTTCCAGGGTAGCCACGGCCTTGGTGGTGTCCTTGATATAGTAGTGGAACATGACTCCTCCCGGGTGATTCTTGCCTTCTGTCCTGGAGGCGCGTCCGAACGAGAAACCAGGGCCCATCCGGTAGCTGGGCATCGGCTTGAAGAGCGTGAACTCGGAACCTGACATGGACGGGTTCAGCTGGTGCAGAGGCGTGAGGTCATCAATGAGCCACAGGCTTCGGCCCTGGGTGGCGGCGATCAGGTTGTCGTTCTTGATGGTCAGGTCGGTGATCGGAACCATGGGGAGGTTCAGCTGGAAGGGCTTCCAGCTGGAGCCGTCGTCAAAGGAGATATACATGCCGCTTTCGGTGCCTGCGTAGAGAAGGCCCTTGCGTTTCGGGTCGGCCCGAACCACGCGGGTAAAGTGGCCGGGATCGATGCCATCGGTGATCTTCGTCCAGGTCTTGCCATAGTCTTTTGTCTTGTAGAGGTAGGGCTGGTAGTCGCCGAGCTTGTAGCGGGTGCCGGCCATATAGAAGCTGCCCTTGGCATGCGCATCAAACTCCACGCTGTTCCACATCATCCAATCCGGCAGACCCGCGATGGAGAGTTTTGTCCAGTTCTTGCCGCCATCCTGGGTGAGGTGGATCAGGCCGTCGTCGGATCCCGTCACGATCAGGTCTTTCTCATAGGGCGACTCGCCGGCGGTGAAGATGGTGCAATAGTACTCGACGCTGGTATTGTCTTTGGTGATCGGCCCACCGGAAGGACCCATCTTGGTGGGATCATTGCGGGTGAGGTCGGGGCTGATGATTTCCCATTTCTCACCGCCGTTGTGCGTCACATGAAGGACGTTGGAGGCCGCATAAAGTTTGGTGGGGTCGTGGGGAGAGAAGAAGATGGGGAAGTTCCACTGGAAACGGTACTTCGCGCCCTCGGCTCCGTGTCCCATCGGGTTGTCGGGCCAGGCGTTGATGCCCCGGCTTTCCCCGGTGACATGGTTCTTTCTCTCAAGCAGTCCATCGTAGCTTCCGCCGTACACCACATCGTTGTTGGTGGGATCCACCGCGATCCATCCGCTCTCGCCACCGGCCGTTTCTTCCCAATCGCGCTCACCAATCGAGAATCCATCGGTGCGATGCGGGATGCGAAGCGTAGAGTTGTCCTGCTGGGCGACGTAGATGCGATAGGGGAAGGTATTATCGGTGGTCACGCGATAGTATTGTGCGGTGGGCTGGTTATGGTAAGTGGTCCAGTTTTCTCCGGCATCAAAAGACACCTGGGCGCCGCCGTCATCCGCGATCACCATACGCTGGTTGTCTTCCGGGGCGATCCACAGGTCGTGATGGTCGCCGTGGGGAGCATTGTAGCTGGTGAAAGTGCGGCCACCGTCTTTCGAGCGGTGGTAGGCGACGTTCAATACGTACACGATATCAACATCTTTTGTGTCGGCATAGATCTTGGAATAGTACCACGCCCGTTGACGCAGGTTGCGGTCGTCGTTCATTTTGCGCCAGGTCGTGCCTCCATCGTCGGAACGATACACGCCGCCATTGTCGTTTTCAATGATGGCATAGATCCGGTTGGAGTTGACCGGTGATACAGTGACACCTGAAATTCCCCAGGTGCCCTTGGGGAGCCCTTCGTTCTTGGTAATGTTCGTCCACGTATCTCCGCCGTCTTTTGACATCCAGAGCCCGCTGCCCTCGCCGCCGCTTTCCAGGCTGTAGGGTGTACGGCGAATGCGCCAGGTGGAAGCAAACAGGATGCGCGGATTATTGGGATCCATGCAGAGTTCCACGGCTCCGGCATCGGCGTTGGCAAACAGGATCCGTTCCCACGTCTTACCACCGTCTTTTGACCGGTACACACCGCGTTCCTCCGAAGATTTGAACAGGTCGCCCAACACGGCGGCATACACGAGGTCCGGGTTTTTTGGGTGAATGCGGATCCGGGGGATGTGCCGGGAGTTCTTCAGGCCGATCGAGGTCCAGGTTTTTCCTGCATCGGTCGATTTGAACATGCCATAGCCATACGACACGTTGCCCCGGACGGTGACTTCGCCGCCACCGACGTAAATGATGTTGTTATCCCAGGTGCTCACTTCGACGGCGCCGATGGAGCCTCCGAAGAAGCCATCCGAAATGTTCTCCCAGGTGTTTCCGGCATCGGTCGTGCGCCACACACCGCCTCCGGTGGCGCCCATATAAAACAGGTTGGGCTTGCCGGGTACGCCGGTCACGGCTGCCGACCGGCCGCCGCGGAAGGGGCCGATGCTTCGCCATTCCAGGCCATTGTAAAGTTTTTCGTCAAAGGTCAGGGTCTCCTTGGCCGGGGTGGACTTCTTCTGTGCGAAGGCGGGAAGGGTCAGCACCGCGATCAGGAGGATCAACGTGTTCTTGGATAGCATAAACGATGGGTTTATTTCAGGGACGAGATTAGCAAATTTTGACTTACCGCCTTGGCACTTTTCTACCAGTGGCAGGCCAAAACGGGCTCAGCCAAGGCGGAAATGGGTATTTTATTCCTATTTTGCTGGTCATGAAGCACGAGAATTCCCAAGGACTGTTCAGTATTCCGGTCATCGTAGCCGCCCTGGGATACTTCGTCGACATCTATGATCTGCTGTTGTTCAGCATCGTGCGAAAACCCAGTCTCGCTTCGCTGGGAGTCCCCGAAGATCAACTGTTTGTCCAGGGCGAGTACCTGCTCCAGGTTCAAATGGCGGGTTTGCTCATCGGAGGATTGATTTGGGGGATCATGGGGGATAAGCGGGGAAGGTTGTCAGTGTTGTTTGGTTCCATTCTTCTCTATTCGCTGGCCAACATAGCCAATGGGTTTGTGACCAGTGTTCCCCAGTACGCGGTGTTGCGGTTTATTGCCGGGATTGGCCTGGCCGGCGAATTGGGTGCTGGGATCACGTTGGTGGCTGAAGTGCTGCCGCCGCGGCTGAGAGGATATGGCACTACCCTCGTAGCCAGTATCGGACTCATGGGAGCCGTGCTGGCCAATTTTGTGGCCAAGGAGTTTGACTGGCAGGTGGCCTACTGGATTGGTGGCGGCCTGGGCCTGCTGCTCCTGATGGCGCGGGTGAGCATCTTTGAGTCGGGCATTTTTCTGCAGGTCAAGAGCAAGACAGTCCAGCGAGGGAACTTCTTTCAGCTTTTTCACAACCGAACCCGGTTCAACAAGTTCATGGGCAGTATCTTCATCGGGCTGCCGATTTGGTTTACCATCGGCATTCTCATCACGTTCTCCCCGGAGTTTGCCCAGGCCCTTCATGTCGAAGGGGTAGTGGTGGCCGGCGACGCGGTCATGTTCAGTTACATCGGGTTGGCGATCGGCGACTTGTCCAGCGGGTTGATCAGCCAGTGGCTGGAGTCGAGGAAGAAGGTTGTAAAGATGTTCGTGTTTCTGACACTGGTCAGTATTCTCATCTACCTGTTTACCCCGGGCCGTTCCGCCGCCGCCTTCTACTTCACCTGTTTTCTCCTGGGTGTGGGGGTGGGGTACTGGGCTTTGTTTGTAACCATTGCGGCTGAGCAGTTTGGTACCAATCTCCGTTCTACGGTGGCTACCTCGGTTCCGAATTTCATCCGGGGTACTGTCGTTTTGCTCGTTCCGGCTTTCCGGTACCTCAGGGAGGCTCTCGGTGGAGGGGATAATGGGGTCATTTATGGGGCGTTGATCGTGGGTGTATTCACCATTGGGGTTGCCCTCATCGCCCTTCGCTATATCCATGAAACGTTTGGTCACGACATGAATTTTCTTGAGGAATAGTGATACGGCTTCCGGGTCTTATCGGGCGGTTCAATCGCCGGGCTTTGCCCGTGATGCTACTCTTTGTTTCCCATTTCCTCTTTTCGCAGAACCTGGAAATCATTGATAGTCTCCGGTTCCGATTGCGGGCGGCGCCGGAAGACCAGCAGTTTGAATTGCTCAACGCCATGGGGTTTGAGTACCGGTTCTCTTTTCCCGACAGCACGATCTACTACTGCAATAAGGCCTATGCCCTGGGGCAGCGCATTAACCTGAAGCGCGGGTTGTCTCGTCCGCTTAGTTTTATCGGTTTGGCCAAGGCCAACAAGGGTGCCTATGCCGAGGCCCTGGACTTTCAAACGCGGGCACTGCAAATAGCGGAAAATCAAAGAGATACGCTGCAGATGGCTCATAGTCATAACAATATTGGCCGTGTTTACTTCGATCGGGGCGACCTGGTCCGGTCGTACAATGAGTTCATCCAGGCCAGGGATCTTTTCGCCGCCCTTAACGATGTGTCGGGTCTGGCCTACGTCTATCGCAGCCTTTCGGATGTGTATGAGGCGAAGGCCGATTACCGGAATGCGCTCGATAATGCCCTCAAGGCACTGGCCCTGCGTCATGATCTTTCTGATCGTCGGGCGGTGACCTCGTCGTACATGGAACTCGGCCTCATGTACCAGGAGATGGATTCTACCAACCTGGCGCTTAGGCAATTTGAAATAGCCGACTCAATAGCGTCGCTGATGAACGACAAGCTGACGAAAGCCGAAATTTCAGTGGGCATCGCCGAGATCCTTTGCAAGGAAGGCAAGTCTCCCGAGGCCGGGGCGCTGGCCGAGGATGTGCTCAAGGTGGTGACTGAAAACGCCAACCAAAAAGTGTATTTGCGTGCACGCCTGCTCATGGCACGTTGTGAGATCTTCTGGAAGCGGTACCCCAGGGCGTCGGGTATCCTGGAGAGCGTCTTCAGGAGTTCAGAATCTTCCGGAAATCTGGTGTTTCAGCGCGATGCGGCACAACTGCTGGCCAAAGTGCATGCCTCCATGAACAACCCGGCGAAAGCAAAGGACTATGAAAACACCTTTCAGCTCCTGCAGGCGAAGATTGAAAAGGAAGACTTGAACCGCGAAATCGAGCGGCTGGAATTTCAGCTGATGATCGAAAAGGCGGAGAAAGAGAACGAGTTGCTGAAGGCAAGGCAGGCTCGCGATGAAGCATTGATCGCGGAGCACCGATTTCAGAACAGGCTAAGCCTGATCGTGGTGGCCTTTGGCGGAGTATTGATCGTCCTGACCTGGGTGGTCAGCCGGAAACGGAAGCAGGTGAATCAGCGGCTCGAGGAGCAAAATCAGCATATTCGCGCCCAACGGGAAGAAATTATCAAGCAGAATGAGATCCTGTCCAAGAGCAACCGGGAATTGGATTTGCTGAACCACGAGAAGGATACCCTGATGAATATCGTGGCGCATGACCTGAAGTCGCCCCTCAACCGGATCATGGGTCTGGCGCATATCCTGGAGCGGGAGAACCACCCGAGTCCCAACCAGTTGGAGTTACTTCGGTTGATCCAGGATTGCGCGCGGGGCGGAGGCGACCTGATCACCGGTCTCCTGGATGTTCATGCCTTGAATGAGGGAAGGGAATTGCCTAAGCCAACAGCCATTCTCTTTGATGAATTCATTAAGCAGAAGGCCCAGCCTTTTCACGCGATGGCGGAGGCGAAGGGCAGCCGCATCCAGGGAACAAACCGGATTGAGGGCCGTGTTATCTGCGACCCATCCTACCTCGGCCGTATCATTGATAACCTGCTCTCCAATGCCTTGAAATTCTCCCCGAGGAATTCAGTCATCGAAGTCGATACGGAATGGAAAAGCGGTTGTATTTACCTGTCCGTCAAAGACCAGGGCCCTGGTTTTTCGGAGCAGGATAAAGCCAGCCTGTACCAGAAGTTCCGCAAGCTCAGCGCGCAGCCGACGGCAGGAGAGAGCTCCCATGGACTGGGTCTGGCCATCGTAAAAACCCTGGTCGAGCGCCTTAACGGCACGATTGAGCTCGCCAGTTCTTCGAAGGGAAGCACCTTCATGGTGCGTATCCCCGCCGAAAAAATCTGAAATTTTTTCCGGAGCATTAAACCTGGCCTCCTGGGATTGATCCAAGGAGCAAAAAGAATTATGAAAAGGGGTTTAGGAATGTTGGTGATGCTGATGGCGATGGCCTTCGGCTCCCAGGCTCAGGATCAGACACCGCGCGCCGACCAGCGTCAGCAGTACCAGCGGGCCCGCATTCGCCAGGGTTGGGTAAACGGTGACCTCACCCGACGCGAAGCGGCTCGCCTGGCGGCGGCACAGCGAATGATTCGACGGGGTGAATGCTTTGCCAAGGCCGATGGACGCGTTACGCCGAACGAACGTATCCGGCTGCACCGCATGCAGCAGCGTGCAAACCGGGAAATCTACCGCCAGCGACATGATCGCCAGAACAGGCTGAACTAGGGTGTAGGAGGGGTGGAAACGAAAAAGTCCGGTGGTCCCGGACTTTTTCTTTTCAATAGAGCAGGATAGAATGGTCACGCGACAGCAAGAGCCTGGTTCAAATCGTCGATCAGGTCATCTACATCCTCCACCCCGACGCTGAGCCGGATGAGGGTGTCGGTGAGCCCGTTCTTGAGGCGTTCTTCCTTCGGTATGCTGGCGTGAGTCATGGACGCCGGATGGTTAATGAGGGATTCCACGCCCCCCAGGGATTCGGCGAGCGAGAAAATTTTTACGGCTTCCATGAGCCGGATGGCGTCCTCCAGCTTGTCGCCCTTGAGTTCAAAAGACATCATCCCGCCGAAATCACGCATTTGTTTTTTGGCGATGGCGTGGTTGGGATGATCCGTGAATCCGGGCCAATAGACCTTGCCGACTTTCGGGTGGTTGCGGAGAAATTCGGCGATGCGTTTGCCGTTCTGGCAGTGACGCTCCATGCGGAGGTGCAGCGTCTTGATGCCCCGGAGTACGAGGAAACAATCCTGGGGACCGGGAACGGCGCCGCAGGAATTGGTGATGAAGGCCAGGTCCTCGCGCAGTTTGTCGTCGTTGGTCACCAGGGCACCCATGATCACGTCGCTGTGACCGCTGAGGTACTTGGTAACGGAATGCATCACGATGTCTGCGCCAAGGTCTAGCGGGTTCTGAAGAAACGGGGAAGCAAAAGTATTGTCAACGGCCACCAGCGCGTTTGCCTTCTTGGCCATGGTCACCAGCGCCTGGATGTCGATCACCCGCATCAGTGGATTCGAAGGTGTTTCCAGCCAGAACATCTTGGTGTTGGCATTGATGTAAGGTCTCGCATTTTCGGCGTTGGTGAGATCGAGAAAATGGAATTTGATGCCGAACTTCTGGTACACCTTTGTGAACATCCGGTAAGAGCCGCCGTAGAGGTCGTTGCTGGTGATGACTTCGTCACCCGGCTTCAGCAGTTTGATGACCGTGTCGGTGGCCCCCATGCCGGAGGAAAAGCAAATGCCATGTTTCCCGTTTTCCAGGGCGGCGATACTTTTTTGGAGCGCCGTGCGGGTGGGGTTGGCTCCACGGGCATAGGCATATCCCTTATGCTTGGCGGGGGAAGGCTGCACGTAGGTGGAAGTCTGATAGACCGGGGTCATGATGGCGCCGGTCGTGGGGTCAGGCTCTACGCCTGCATGGATGGCTTTGGTTCCGAACTTGAGCATGATTCGTAAGATTACAGGAGGTTAGGATTCTGCCGTAGTTGGACGGCTTGTGATTTATTGAACTACTTTATGTTGACTAACCCAAATGGGATGACGATTGCTTTTCTTCTGTTAATGCCTGGTCACCCATCGTCAGCAGAATTGTTAACAATTGTTAAAAGTGACAACCTTCATACGCGGCGATCGTTTCGGAAGGCAAACGTTCCCGCATGACCGCAGAAGAAAAGTCGTCCCGATCCCTCTGGTTTTGGTTGTTCATCACTTTGCTTCTGGCTATCCTTCCCTGGTTCCTGGTCTGATCAGATCGGGACTAAATCGTCCGGTTGCTGTCAAATTTTTCCAGGTAGTCCGCCACGCGCCGCAAGAAGCTGCCGCCCAACGCCCCGTCCACCACGCGGTGGTCGTAGGAATGGGACAAGAACATCTTGTGCCGTATGGCGATGACGTCGCCATAGGGAGTCTCCAGGACAGCCGGTTTCTTCTGGATGGCCCCCGTAGCCATGATCGCCACCTGCGGCTGCATGATGATGGGTGTACCCATGACGTTCCCGAACGTCCCCACGTTGGTGAGGGTGAAGGTTCCGCCATTAAGGTCATCGGCCTTTAGCTTGTTTTCCCTTGCCCTTCTGGCGAGGTCATTGACTGCTTTGGTCAGGCCAGTGAGGCTGTACTGATCTGCATTCTTGATCACGGGCACAATGAGGTTGCCGCTGGGCAGCGCCACGGCCATCCCGATGTTGATATCTTTCTTCTTGATGATCCGGTCACCGTCGACCTGGATATTGATGAGCGGAAAGTCCTTGATGGCCTTGACGATGGCTTCGATGAAGATGGGCGTGAACGTAATGGCTTCGCCTTCGCGCTTCTCAAATTCGGCCTTGACCTTGTTTCTCCAGTTGACGACGTTGGTGAGGTCGGCTTCCACAAAGGAGGTGACATGCGGAGAGGTTCTCTTCGAATCCACCATCCTCTCGGCGATCATCTTGCGCATGCGATCCATCTGTATGATTTCATCGCCGGCGCTGATGGAAGCCGGTACCATCGGCGCGGAAACACGGGGCATGGCTGCACCTGATTGACGATTCTGGACATACGCCAGGATATCCTTCTTGGTCACGCGTCCTGCAGCGCCGGTACCGGGAATGGCTTCCAGCTCGGCCACGGGGATGCGTTCTTCTTTCGCAATATTTTTCACCAAGGGTGAATAGAAGCGCGTCGAGGATTTGTAGTCGGCGACAGGGGCGTGTGAGGAGCCGTTGGTGGCCGAAACAGCGACAGGTGAAGGGGCAGGAGCGGGCTTTTCGGGGGCAGCTTTGGCGGGTGCCTCGGGTGCCGGTGCGCCGCTCGCCACATTGGACGACAGAATGGCGATAGGTTTGCCCACCTTGACCACTTCGCCTTCCTTGGCCAGGATCTCTTCCAGTACGCCGGCGTGCGTGCTGGGGACTTCGGTATCCACCTTGTCGGTAGCGACCTCCAACACGGACTCGTCCTGCTCGATTTTGTCCCCCGGCTTCTTCAGCCATTTGAGGATGGTAGCCTCCATGATGCTTTCGCCCATCTTGGGCATGATCAATTCTACCCGTGCCATTTTCTGTGAATTAGAGGGGTAAAGGTAGCGTTTTTGGGGTTTCCTCAATCGTGAGTCGACGCTCAGAATTTCCTTCCGGGTAAAGCACCGCCCCCCAACCAAATAGCGGTTGTAGCCGTCCGGCACGAAACCCGGTTTGCCTAATTCCCGTAAACCCTCCTAATTTGCTTAACAAAATATAAGCATATATGCCAAAAGAGTTCCTGGGTGAATTTGAAGAGTTGATCCTGACCCTGGTGGCCGCCATGCAGGAGGAGGCTTACGGGGCGGCTATCGGTGAGGAAATTGAGACGAAGCTGAAGCGGGAGGTCAACCTCAGCGCCGTTCACGTCACGCTGTACCGCCTGGAAGACAAGGGTTATGTAAAGTCTTCCTTTGGCGGCGGTACGAAGGAGCGGGGAGGAAGGCGGAAGAGGATCTACACCATCACTTCCGCAGGGATGGCCATGTTGCGCTCCATGAAAGAGGTGCGCCTGGATCTGTGGAAGATGGTGCCGCAGTTAAAGGCCTCAGGAATCTAAAGTACCCAGTGCATATCGATGATCGCCTATGGTGTTACGGGAAAATCATCTTGCCAAGCGCGCAGGTACTGAGGGCAGCCATGGCAAATCCTTCCGAGACCTTGCGGTATGAATAATCGCAGCGTACACCGGGCATTAGTTTTTTTGCGGTGGTTCTGCCCGCCTCATCTGCTGGAGGAGATAGAGGGCGATCTCACCCAACGGTATGAGCGCGACTGTATCCGGTTAGGAAAATCAATGGCCGGAAGAAAGCTATGGTTGCATGTTGTCCGGTATTTCCGTTACGAAATAATTCTGAGAAATAAGTTCAAACCGTCAAGAACCCACCCTGCCATGATACGAAACAACCTACTCATTGCGCTGCGAAGCTTCGACCGGCAGAAATCGTACACCCTGCTTAATGTGATCGGTCTTTCGGTAGGGATTGCGGCCAGCCTGCTGATTTTTCAGTATGTCCGCTACGAAGAAAGTTTCGATCGCTTTCACACCAAAGCCGACCGGATCTATCGTATACAATACAATGGCTATCGTGGGGGAAAATTGAATTTTGAAAGTGCCGTAGCCGTCCCGATGGCCGGCCGTGCCCTCAAAGACAATTTTCCGGAGGTTGAGGAATTCACACGATTCCTTCCCATCAGTGGCGTGATGAGTTATGTACGTCCTGATGGCGAAGAAATTTCCTTCCATGAGCAGAAGATGCAGTTTGCCGACCCGGCAGTCTTCAGAATCTTCGATTTTCAGTTGATCCAGGGAGACCCCGTCACTGCCCTTGAGGGTGTCAATAAAGGGATCCTCTCCGAACGGGCAGCAAGAAAGTACTTTGGCACAGAAGACCCCCTGGGCAAACGCTTGCGGTTCAACGCCGGAAATGCGATGGAAGTCACCGGTGTTTTTCGGGACGTGCCGGAGAATTCCCACATTCAGTTTGATTTCCTGATCTCCTACGCCACGATCAACCGACAAACCGAAAACCAGTCTGAAACTTCCTGGGGATGGTATGATTTCTACACCTTTGTTTTGCTGAAACCCGGCACGGATGTCAGTCAACTGCAGGCGAAATGGGATGAGTACCTGTTGGAAACCAGGAAAGCCGAGTGGGACAAAAACGACGAGAGGGAGGAGTTCATCCTTAGGCCCCTGACCGATATACACCTGTATTCACACCTCTTGTATGAAGCGCAACCATCACAACAGCGGGACGGCGATTCGATTTACGCGCTGAGCATTATCGCCGTGTTTATTCTCGTCATTGCCTGGGTGAACTATATCAACCTCGCCACGGCACGGTCCTTTAACCGGGCCAACGAAGTAGGTGTGCGCAAGGTAATGGGTGCTTTCCGATCACAATTGGTGGGTCAATTCATGACAGAGGCCCTCTTGCTCAACCTGATGGCGGGAATCCTGGCGCTCGCAACTGTGCGGGTGCTCTGGTCTCCGTTTTCAACACTTACGGGGTGGAACCTTCCTCTTTCCTATTTCTATTCACAAGGATTCTGGACGCTGTGGCTGATTCTCCTGGTGGCTGGTACACTGACCTCCGGCTTTTATCCGGCCATTGTCCTTTCGGGATTCCGGCCTGTCGCCGTCCTCAAAGGGAAAGTCGTTCGATCGTCGGGAGGCAACCTGCTGAGAAGATCACTGGTGGTGTTTCAGTTTGTCGCTTCTGTCTTCCTTATCAGCGGGTCCATCATCGTGTACCAGCAAATCCAATACATGAAAGTGCAGGACCTGGGGCTCTCAATTGAAAGGACCATCGTGCTCAAGGGTCCGGGGATCGTCGACTCATTGTACGTGACCAAACTGGAGGCCTTCAAAACAGAGGTCCTCCGGATCCCGGGCGTGAAGAGCATAACGGCTTCGACGGCCATCCCCGGGGATGAGATTTATTGGACCAATGGCGTCCGTCGTTTGTCGGGCACCCACCGCAGCGGCGTTACGGAGTCGCACATGGGTATCGACTACGACTTTGTTTCGTCCTACGGTACAAGGATGATAGCGGGGAGATCGTTCGACAGGAAGTTTCCCGGGGATGAGAAACGTGTGGTATTGAATCGCGCCATGGCGGCCGCACTGGAATTTGAGAATCCCGCCTCCGCCATCGGGGTTTGGCTCAACGACGGTGGAGACTCGGTCGAAGTGATCGGCGTGATGGAGAATTTTCACCAGATGTCGCTCAAGAACAAAGTAGCCCCGATTCTGTTCAGGCTGAGGGCATCGAGCCGGTACTACTCGGTGAAGGTAGAGACCGAAAATTACAAGGAAGTTATGGCACATCTTCAGCGCTCATGGAACGAGTTCTTTCCAGGGAATCCCTTTGATTACTTCTTCCTGGATCAGTTTTTTAACCGACAGTATGAAAAGGACGATCGTTTTGGGCAGGTCTTCAACCTTTTCACTTTGCTCGCGATATTCATTGCGTCGATGGGCCTTTTTGGGCTTGCCTCTTTCATGGCCGTCCAGCGCACCAAGGAGGTGGGCATAAGGAAAGTCCTGGGGTCATCGGTTTCAGGAATAGTTTTGTTGCTGTCCAGGAGTTTTCTGCTTCCGGTGGTGCTGTCTAACCTCATCGCGTGGCCCCTGGCTTGGTGGGTCATGACAGGGTGGCTGGAATCATTCCCCTACCGGATTACCATAAGCCCATTTGTTTTTCTCTCGGCTGGTGTAATGATCACGCTCATCGCCTTTGTTTCGATGAGCACCCAAACTCTTCGAGCCGCGCTGTCCAAGCCATCGGATACCCTGCGGTACGAGTAATCCGTCGATTCGCCCCAGCAGGTTGCTCACTTCGGCAAACTCAACCGGATCAAATTCAGCACGGCCACCGAGGCCATGCGAATGTTGATCAGGCGGTCTTTGCTGAGGAGGAGTTTGCGGGTCACCGTCTGGTGCTTGTCAGAGTAGGCGATCCACACCAGTCCCACGGGCTTGTCCGGGGTGGCGCCACCCGGGCCTGCGATGCCGCTCGTCGCCACGCCGATGTCGGTGTTGAATTTCGCCCGCACGATGTTGGCCATTTCCACGATGGTCGGCTCGCTCACGGCGCCATATTTTTCCAGCACTTCAGGCTTCACCCCCAACTGCCGCATCTTGATGTCGTAGGCGTACGGGATCATGGTACCCATGAAGTATTCCGATGAACCCGGGATGCTGGTAACCAGGTGGGAGAGGTATCCGCCCGTGCAACTTTCGGCAATGCTGAGGGTGAGTTTGCGGTCACGCAGCAGGTTACCGATGACTTTCTCCAGCGGCTCCTCCCCGTATCCATAGATGTATTCGCCGGCGATGGGCAGGAGGGACTGCTTCAGGGATGAGAGTTCTTTTTTCAGTTCCTCTCTCGAGGACCCGATGGCCGTGAGCCGCAACTTCACTTCGCCCAGGTTGGGGAGGTAGGCAAGCTTGATGTGGCCGGGAAGTGTTTTTTCCCACCCTTCAATCTTCTCAGCGAGGATGGATTCCCCGATCCCGACGGTGCGGATGATTTCATGCTGGATGACCGGCAACGTGAATTGTTCACGCAGCTTCGGGATCACCCGCTCGGTCATCATTTTTTTCATCTCGTGGGGAACGCCGGGCATCGACACGAATATTTTTCCTTCCTTTTCAAACCACATGCCCGGTGCCGTGCCGACGGGATTGGTGATCTTCGTGCAACAGACGGGGAGCGCAGCCTGCTGGCGGTTTCGTTCCGTCAACTCACGCCCCCGGCTTTTGAAGAATTCGGTCACCTCTGCAAGCGCTTCCTCATGAATCCGGAGTTCACAGTTGAAGTACTTGGCCAGGCAGGGCTTGGTCAGGTCATCGCTGGTGGGCCCCAGTCCGCCGGTAATCAGGATAATGTCGGCACGCCGTTCGGCTTCTGCAAAGGCGGTAAGTATTTCGGGTTCCTGGTCACCAACGGTTGTCTTGCGTATGACCTTGATCCCCACTTCGTCCAGCGCCACGCTCATCCATTGCGCGTTGGTGTCTACAATCTGACCGTACAGGATTTCGTCGCCAATGGTGAGCAGTTCCGCAAGAATGGGCCGCATGGAATAAGGTTATGGTTTCAAATATACGGGTCTGATCCGCAATGTGGCGGGCTTGGTACTTCTCTCTTGCCGATTAACTTCGTAGCATGAAGCCCGACGATTTCTCCCCGGCCAACCATCAGCGGGATATCTACCTTCGTGGATTCGCCGGCCATCTTCCCCGGGTGCCCATTGAATGGCGCGCCCTGGAAGACAAGGCGAAAGACTCTATGACGCCCGAGGCATGGGCTTACATCGCCGGTGGCGCCGGCCTGGAAAGTACGGTCGCTGCCAACCGCCAGGACTTCGAGAGTCTCAAAATCGTTCCCCGGATGCTTCGCGACACCAGCCAGCGCGACACTTCGACCAGCCTTCTGGGTAGAACCTTGGCGTCGCCTCTCCTCTTGGCGCCCGTGGGTGTACTGGAGATGGTGCATCCTGAGGCTGACCTCGCGGTGGCCAGGGCAGCCGCTTCATTGGGTGTGCCGTATATCTTCAGCAACCAGGCCAGCCGACCTATGGAGGAAGTAGCCGCGGTCATGGGCGATTCGCCCCGGTGGTTTCAGTTGTACTGGAGTAAGTCCAACGACCTTGTAGCGAGTTTCGTCCAGCGTGCGGAACGGGTGGGATGCCAGGCTATCGTGGTGACCCTCGATACCACGCACCTCGGCTGGCGTACCCGTGACCTTTCGATAGCCTACCTTCCGTTCCTGGAAGGGAAAGGTATCGCGCAATACACGAGCGACCCGGTCTTTCAGCGACTTATGGATGAGCCATCGCCGCCGATGGCCCGGCCCCGGGTGACGGCGTCTCTCTTGTCTGGCCTGATCAAAATGGTCAATGCTTACCCTGGCTCCGGATTCCTGAAGAAACTGAAGTCCGGCAGGCCGCAAAAAGCCGTGCAGAAGTTCACGTCGATTTACTCCAACCCGGCGCTGACCTGGAAAGACCTTGCTTTTCTCCGACAGCAAACCAGGTTGCCCATCCTGTTGAAAGGCATCCTGCATCCCGATGACGCGGCCCTGGCTCTTGACCACGGCATCGACGGTATTGTTGTGTCGAACCACGGCGGTCGGCAAGTGGATGGCTCCATCAGTACGATTGCCGCCTTGCCTGCCATCGCCGCGAAAGTGAACGGCAAGGTGCCGGTCCTCCTGGATGGCGGAGTACGTGGTGGCGCCGACATGTTCAAGGCTCTTGCCCTTGGCGCAACGGCTGTATGCATAGGCAGGCCTTATGTCTACGGGCTGGCCGTGGGCGGGGCGGACGGCGTAGGCGAAGTCCTTCGCAACCTGATGGCGGAGTTTTACTTCACCATGGGACTGGCCGGAATCAACCGGGTGGACGAAATCACGCGTGACACGTTAGCCCGCTAGGCACGATTCATTTACTTTTGTAGGCCCGACTATGAAAAAGCTCCTGCTGCTGTTCTTCTTTTTCTCACTTCTTTCTGCGGAGGCGCAGTTCTGGAAGAAGTCAACCTCGACCACCCCTACTGCTTCCGAGGTAACCAAGGCGCTGAAGGAAGCGCTCCAGCAGGGGGCCACCAAGGGGGCTGCCCAGGTGTCGCAACTCGACGGTTACTTTAAGAACCCGGAAATCAAGATTCCTTTTCCCCAGGATGTGCAAATGGTAGAGTCAAAGATGCGGGCCCTGGGAATGGGCAAGCAGGTGGATGAGTTCGTGCTTTCGCTGAACCGCGCCGCCGAAGATGCGGCCAAGCAGGCGGCGCCGATTTTTGTCAGTGCCATCCAGAAGATGAGCATTGAAGATGCCTATGCCATCCTGAAGGGTCAGCCCGACGCCGCCACCCAATACCTGAGCCGAACGACCACACCTCAGTTGAAAGAGAAATTCATGCCCATTGTCAAGGCTTCACTGGATAAAGTCAACGCCACGCGGTACTACGCCGACCTGATCGGTTACTATAACCGCGTGCCCTTTGTTCAGAAGGTGAACCCTGACCTCACGGGCTATGCCACCGACAAAGCGATTGCCGGACTATTTGTGATGATCGCCAAGGAAGAGAAGAACATCCGCAAAGACCCGCTGGCGCGGACGACGGACCTGTTAAAGAAAGTATTCTCCAGTGTAACCAAGTAACAGATATGTTCATCGGTCATATTGGTGCCGGCCTAGCCCTAAAGCGAATTGCTCCACAGCTTAACCTTGGCTGGTTGATGTTGTCTTCCTTTCTCCTCGATATCCTGCTTTGGTGTTTTGTTCTTTTCGGAATCGAATCGGTGATTATACCCGCCAATTACGAGCAGCTCCGCTACCTTACTTTCATCTTTCCGTATTCTCACGGTCTCCTCGCTGTCGCGGCATGGGCTTTTCTTTCGTATGTATTGGTGAATGCGGGAACGAAGATGAAGCGATTTGCGCTGGCGATGAGCCTGGGGGTTATTTCGCATTGGGTACTTGACCTCTTGATTCATCCTCCTGAAATCCCGCTATTCTTTAGTGGATCACCCATGTTGGGACTATCGCTGTGGAATAACCTGGCGGTTGAATCAATCCTGGAGGTGGTCCTGCTTGGGGCAGGACTTATGCTGTATTATGGCGCCACGGCGGCAACTACCTTCACGGGTCGCTATGGGATGTTAATCTCGCTCTCCATCATCTCCATTCTGGCGATCGGCGGGCAATGGCTTGGACCACCGCCGGAGAATGGACTTCAGATCGCGTCGAGTTCCCTGGGATCTCTCGCGCTGCTGCTATTACTTTCCTTCACTTTAGATCGCACACGAACCGCAAAATTGTTATGACCTTATTCAAAAAGCACCAATCGACACTTCAGCAGGCCATCAAGGCCCTCCATGACCGCACCTACTATGCGGCATTCCCAGAAAACCCGGCTCCACAGATTTACGGAGAAACTGCCGATGCGGACGGCAAGGCGCGTTTCACTTCGCAGTGTGGCCAGAAGTTCCTGGAACTGAAGCAAACCGGGGAAGAAGGCTGGGCGGGCCAGGAGGAGTCACCCTACCTCCAGGAGCCCCTGAAAATTTCCTACCCGATCTTTGGTGTTCCTGAACTGATTGACCGGTCCTCCAAGGCGTTCGATCAATGGAGAAAGGTGTCGATCGATGATCGCGCCGGTATCCTGCTGGAGTCATTGGAGCGGGTGAAGGGTCGCTTCTTCGAAATTGCGCACGCGACCATGCACACCACCGGTCAGGGCTACATGATGGCTTTCCAGGCCTCGGGCCCTCATGCCGCGGATCGTGCCCTGGAGGCCATCGCTGCCGGCTATGAGGAGTTGGGCCGCTTTCCTTCATCGGCGGTGTGGGACAAGCCCATGGGAAAATTCAACCTCCAGTTGAAGAAAGAGTGGCGGGCGGTGCCGAAGGGGATTTCCGTGGTCATCGGCTGCTCGACTTTCCCGACATGGAATTCGGTGACCGGCATTTACGGGAGCCTGATGACAGGCAACCCGGTCATCGTGAAGCCGCACCCGGGTGCCATTCTCCCCATTGCGATTTTCGTGGCGGAGATCCAGAACGTGCTCGCGGAAAATCAACTCGATCCGAACACCTGCCAGCTGGCGGTGGATACCTTCGACAAGATGATCACCAAGGAATTGGCGGAACATCCGGCCGTGAAGCTTATTGACTTTACCGGGAACTCTCACTTTGGATCGTACCTGGAGGGACTTGCCGGGAAGACGGTATTCACGGAGAAGACTGGCGTCAATTCAGTCATCCTCGACTCTACGGAGGATATTGACAAGGTGGCGGCTAATCTCGCGTTCTCGGTCAATCTATACAGCGGGCAGATGTGTACCGCACCGCAGAACTTTTATGTTCCTCAGGCCGGCATTCGCACGCCTTCAGGAACGGTGACGTTTGATGAGTTTGCCCAGAAGTTTGTGGCCCAACTCAATAGTCTCATCGACAATCCGAAAGCAGCGCCCTTTGTGCTGGGCGCCATTCAGAACCCGAAGACCAAAGAGCGGGTGATAGAGGCCGAAAAGCTGCCCGGCACAGTATGGTTGAAGTCCCGCGTATTTGAGAACCCGATGTTCAAGAATGCCCGCCTCATCACGCCAGTAGTGGTGGAGGTGGATGCCACCAAGAAGGATGTCTTCAGCAAGGAGCTCTTCGGTCCCATTGCCCTGTTGATCAAGACCCGGGACACGGATCAATCCATTGCGCTGGCCAAAGAGATGGCGCTGAACCATGGTGCCATTTCGTGCGGGGCCTACACCACGGACCAGGCCGTTCATGAGAAGATTGCCGATGAAATGAGCCTGGCCGCGACGCCGGTTTCATTCAACCTTAC
>JAEUUE010000112.1 GCA_016787605.1 Cyclobacteriaceae bacterium | reverse complement strand
CACGCCGGGTTTGCCGAAATACTCGTTGATGAGGTCGGACGTGATGAACACCACGGGCCAGATGATCACCCCGGCGGTCAGGTTGAAGTCCATGATGAAGCCGAAGAGGTTCATGTGCGCAGGCGCCAGGCCCACGGTGGCTTCCGCGGAGAATATTTTTACGCCGATCATCTCCGCGACCAGGGCGTTGGTGAGGAAGATGCCGCTCAGGACGATGAACAGGCGATGTTTCTTTTGCTCGAGGGTAGCGGCCATTCCTTCTTAAGTTTGATGCGGTAGTTCTTATGAAAGAAGTTGACAATTGACAAAAGGCAATTGACAAAACAGATTGTTTATCGAAAAGTCGTTAGCCATCAACTCAACGCGGCGCTTGATCCATAACATGAGGCTAATCGGCAATTTCAATAGTTTCTCCTTCTGCGGCTAAGGCCGTGTTGGGAAAGATACTAACTGCTTCGGCCAATATTTTGTTCAGGTCTTTGTATCGCGCGGAAAAGTGCCCCAGAAGAAGTTTTTTGGCCCCGGCCTGTTTGGCCACCTGGGCAGCTTCGGCAGCCGTGCTGTGGAGCGTTTCGCGGGCCTTGGATTTGTCTTCCTCGAGGAACGTCGCCTCGTGGTAAACGAGATCGGCCCCGGCAATCGCCTGGACGACGCGGTCGGAAGGCTGGGTGTCGGAGCAATAGGCATACGAACGTGGCGCACGGGGAGGAAGTGTGTACTCGGCGCTGCGGTAAACTTTTCCGGTCCGCTCGTCGGTGACATCCTCGCCCTGCTTGAGGAGGGAGAGGTAGGGCAGGGGCACTTCGCCCAGGGGCTTCGTCTTGTCGAGCGAGCGCAGCGGAGTTTTTTCGCGGAAAAGAAAGCCGCACGTCGGGATCTTGTGATCCAGCGGGAAACTGTCGACCGAGACGAACTCGTTTTCATAGAGGCGCACCACTTCGCCTTCGGTGAGCGGGTGCAAGACAATTTTGAAATGCAGCGAAGACTTGGCGTGTCTCAGTTGGGCAAGCAGG
>JAEUUE010000102.1 GCA_016787605.1 Cyclobacteriaceae bacterium | reverse complement strand
AGCAAGAGCGCAATACGTCTGGTAGAAAAGATTGAGCTTCCCGGCAAAGGTGTTCCAGCGAACGGCACTGGGGTTGATCGAGAGGCTCAGTTCCTTCGTGATGGTCATGTCCGGCAACGATATCCGGTAGAGTTTATTAGGAAATCGGGTGATTGCCCATAGGGCGCTGTTGTCGGGTTCAAGAATGTAGTCGTCGATATACCCGGGCACGTGCATCTTCTTATCGAAGAAATTAGCCTGGGCCGTAACGGAGAAATTTTCCACGCCCAGCTTCCCGGAAACCGTTATGGAGTACGACTCTCCCATGCGGGTACAGCCATAGGTCAGGGATACACGCTTACCGGTCACCTTGAACTTGATATCCTGAACGCAAGTGGTAAGGCTGGAGGTTACAGAACTAACCGTCGCCACCCGGTTGAGATCAAGGTGGATGGAATCCTCAATGGCGTATAACAAATTGCCATAGCTCGTGGCGACGGCCATGATCTTGACGGGGGGCTCTTGCTCAACGCGGATGGTCCGCTGGAGTGAACCTGACGTAATGGATAGCAAACCCGTGCGCGATTCGTCCTCCTCCGACGCGGGCCAACTGATAAAGAGTGTGGCATTGCCTGATCCCTGGGATGGGGATACGGTAAGCCAGGCTGAACCGGTCACTTCCCAGGTCACATTCGACTCAAGCTTGACACTGACTGAACTTGCACCGGGAGGAACCAGGAATACACTGTCGGCCACGCGAAGGAAGGAGCTCCCGGAGCTCAGCACGAGCTCTACCTTCCCCGGATCGACCCCCAGGCGCATGGGTTTGCTTAAGGTGATATATCCATCTTTCGAAGCGGTGAAGGTATAGTCGCCGGCCTCGATGTCTTTCATTTGAAAGGAGCCGAAGGTTGAAGTAACCGCATCGTGTTTGCCGCGGGCGGATTCAAGCTTGCAGAATACGCCACTCATCGCACCGCCAAACTCATCACGGATTATTCCCTCTAGTTTGACCTTTGGCGTGGCCTCTTCCTCCTTGCGGCATCCCCATAGCAAAGTAAAAAGGGCTAGAAGAAGAATTGCGGTCCTTAGCATCGAACGAAATTGCAGATAACAAGGTAGTAATTAGAGGACTCAGTTCAACATTCAATATGGGAGGAAAGAAACTGGAA
>JAEUUE010000100.1 GCA_016787605.1 Cyclobacteriaceae bacterium | reverse complement strand
GCCGTCACCACCCAGCAGTACCTGAACAACGCCTTCAATAACGACCCCAACGCGCGGGTCAACCAGGATGTCGGACTGGACGGGGTGGGCAACAGCAAGGAACAGCAGTACTTCCAGGATTTCATCAACCTGGTAAACGGCTCCGCCCAACCGATCGTCCTGCAGGATCCTTCGGCCGATGACTTCAAGTATTTCCTTGGATCCGATCTCGATGCCAAAAACGCCAAGATCCTGGAGCGCTACAAGCAAATCAACGGGTTGGAGAACAACTCCCCGATCCTGGATGGAAGTCAGCCCTTTGCGCAGTCGGGCTCCAACATCCCGGAAAACGAAGACCTGAACCAGGACAATACACTCAGTGAACTGGAGGAGTACTACATCTTCAATCTTGATCTGAAGCCCGGCCAACTGGACGTCGGACAGAAATATGTCGTGGATAAGATCACCCCGGAAGGCTATGCCGATGTGACCTGGTACCTCATCCGGATTCCCATACGCCAGTTTGAAGACAAGTACGGCGCCATCAACGGGTTCAAGTCCATCCGCTATGCACGCATGATTCTCACCGGCTTCAAGGAGCCCGTCGTACTGCGCTTTTCCAACTTCAGGGCTGTCGGCAACCGGTGGCGCCGGTATACCGCGAAGCTGACGCAATCGCAGTTCAGCGAAGAACTTGAGCCAAACCTGGACAACTTTTCCGTATCGGTCGTGAACGTGGAAGAAAACGGCAAGGGCAATGCGGAAAAGCCGGCGTACGTACCCCCGCTGGCACGCGACCGCGACGTCACCTCTACCATCCAGCGTCGGCTCAACGAGCAGGCCGTTCAGATGTGCGTCAATAACCTGGAAGACGGCGATGCGCGGGCCATCTACAAGAATGTCAGCTTCGACTTCTTCAACTATGGCCGGATCAAGATGTTCCTTTCCGCCCACGGCCAAAACCTCCAGGACGACCAACTCACCGGGTTTCTCCGGCTAGGAACGGACTTCGACCAGAACTATTACGAAATCCAGATTCCCCTGAAGATCACACCCAACGGGAACAACCCCGACCCGAACGTGGTGTGGCCGGAGGATAACCAGATTGACCTCGAATTGAACGAACTCTATGCCTTGAAAGCGGCACGTGACCGGGAACAATACCCGTTGGGGCAACTCTACCCGCTGGCCGGCCCCAAACCCATCGGGAAGCATGGCATTCGGATTTTCGGGCGACCCGACCTGAGCCAGGTGAAAATGATGATGATCGGTATCATCAACCCCCGGGACGACAAGAAGCCCCTGACCGTGTGCATGTGGGCCAACGAAATGCGGCTCACCGACTTTGACCGGACGGCAGGTTGGGCCGTCAACGGCGTGCTTAACGCCAAACTGGCCGACCTGGGCAATGTCTCGACTTCCGTGCGCCATACTACCTACGGTTTCGGGGGCGTCCAGTCAAAAATCTCCGAGCGGGCCCGGGGAACCACTACCTCGTTCGACATCTCCGCCAACCTCATGATCGACATGCTGCTTCCCCGCAACACCGGGCTGAAGATTCCAATGTTTGTCAGCTATGAGAAGACAACCATTGATCCCAATTTCGATCCGGCGAACCCCGACATGCGAATCTCGGCCATGGAAAAATCTTTTTCTACGCCAGAGCAACGGGACAACTACCTGGCCATTATCCAGGACAACGCCATCCGACGAAGTATAAACTTCACCAACGTCAGGAAGACCAAAGTGAAGAAGGATGCACCGAGCCGGGTGTATGATATAGAGAACTTCAGTTTTACCTACGCCTACAGTGAGGCCACGCGGACCAATTTCAACCTGCTGGAGAACACCCAGCGCAACATCAAAGGCGCCGTGGCCTGGCAATACAGCCCTACGGTAAAGGCTTTCGAGCCTTTTGCCAAGACCAGCTGGAAATCGAAGTGGCTGGCCCTGATCAAGGATTTCAATTTTAACCCGGTACCGTCGACCATCTCCGTACGCGGCGAACTGGACCGGTCTTTCAGTAAGATTGTATACCGGAATTCGGTGGAGAACCCATCCAGCACACCGCCGAACATCCAGAAGTTCTTCCTGTTCAACCGGTTCTACAACGTGCATTGGAACCTATCGAAGTCGCTGACACTCGACTACAGCGCGCGGGTGAACGCCATCATTGACGAGCCGGACGTTGATCCCGCCGGGGGCTATTCCCAAAAACTGGGGCGGTACATCACGGCAGAAGAGTACCAGGACTCCATCAATACCAACCTGAAGAAATTTGGGCGGAAAAAGAATTTCGAGCAGACCCTCACCGCCAATTATACTGTGCCCTTCGACAAAATTCCTGCGACCGATTGGGTGGGCCTCGAGTACCGCTATAACGTTGGTTATTTCTGGAGAGCCGGCCCCATTGAAACCGTCGATACCCTTAAACTCGGGAACACCATTCAGAACAACCGGGACCAGGGCTTCAACGGACGGCTGGATTTGCTCAAGCTCTACAACAAAGTGGGTTACCTGAAGAAGATCAACACGCCCAAGCGACCGCCGACTCCTGTTGAAAAAGCCAAGACCAAGCCAGACACCGTCAAACAGCCGCCCAATTATGCCTTGGTCAACGGTTTTCTTCGACTCCTGATGTCCATGCGCTCGATTACGGGCACGTATAACATCAACCAGGGTACCATCCTGACGGGATTCACAGGGACGCCTGACGTGCTGGGACAGGACAATACCCTGGATGCGCCGGGATGGGGATTCATTCTCGGCAGCCAGGATCCCAACATTCGCTTCAAAGCGGCGGAAAAAGGCTGGCTTACGAAGGCCACCAACCTCACCGCCCCCTTTGCACAGACAGACACCCGTGATCTCGGCCTCCGTACTTCGCTGGAACTCACCCCTGACCTGAAAATTCAGCTTGATGTCAAGAAAAGTACGTCCTCCTCGTTCCAGGAGATCTTCCGGTACGACCCTGCCCTGGATGACTATGTCGAACTGAGCCCGAGCCGGACCGGGAGTTACCGCATATCGACCATCGCCATCGGTACTTCGTTCGAAAATAATGAAAGCCTTTCCTCCACGGTGTTCAAGCAGTTTGAACAGAACATCGCCGTCATTCAGCAACGTTTCTCCGCGGTCACCGGCAATGGTTACGAAAAGAAATCGCAGGACGTACTGATTCCTGCGTTCCTTGCCGCCTACACGGGCAAAGACCCGAACAAGGTAAGCCTGACACCCTTCCCATCTACCCCGCTGCCCAACTGGCGCCTCGACTACACCGGGCTTACCAAGATCAATGCGCTGAAAAATGCCTTCCAGAGCATCAGCATCTCTCACGCCTACTCCTCCACCTATTCGGTAGCCAACTTTACCAACTCACTCGAGTACACCAATGTGACCAACAACATACCCCTGGAAGACTACAACAACGGTGTCTACGCCTCAGCCCGCAACAGCCAGGGTGAACTCATCCCGGTGTATGTCATCAGCCAGGTGATGTTGTCGGAGCAATTTCAGCCCTTGGTCGGCATCAGCGTTAGGACAAAAAGCAAGCTGACCGCCCGCATCGAATACAAAACGAAGCGCGATCTTTCGTTAAACGTGTCCAATGCACAAATCACGGAAGTCACGGCGAAGGACGTGTCGGTGGAGGTGGGCTACATCAAAAACAACATGAAGATGCCCTGGAAGAGCCAGGGCCGCACCGTCACGCTGAAGAACGAAATCAACTTCAGGCTGAACATCAGCGTCACCAATAACCAGACCATCCAGCGAAAGATCGACGAGGTCAGCACCATCACCAACGGAAACATCAATATCCAGGTGCGTCCCAACGTGAGCTATACGGTAAACAGCAAGCTGAACGTCCAGTTTTACGTGGACAGCAACGTCAACGAACCGCTGGTTTCCAACTCCTATCCCCGGTCCACCACCCGGATAGGCTTCAAGATTCTCTTCAACCTGTCGCAATAGCCCCGGCCGATCCCACCGATCCCGCACGCTGTGCCCTTTTGGGGTAAGGTTTTTCCGGCTATTTTTACGCCTTCTTACTATCTAACGCAAAGCCTTATGAACATTCCCGCAGACCTCAAGTACACCAAAGATCACGAATGGATTCGCGTACAGGGCACAACGGCCACCATCGGAATTACGGATTTCGCACAGAGCGAACTGGGCGACATCGTTTACATCGACATCTCCACGGTAGGCAAAGACGTCGCGGAGCATGAAGTCTTCGGCACGGTAGAAGCCGTCAAGACGGTCAGCGACCTGTACATGCCCGTAGCGGGAAAAGTACTGGAGGTGAACAGCATCCTTGACGGGAGCCCGGAAAAGGTGAATGCTGATCCCTACGGTGATGGCTGGATGGTAAAGGTTCAACTGAAGAATCCTGCCGATGTCAACGGTCTGCTTACCGCCGACCAGTACAAGGAACTTATCGGCAAATAAGTTGTTTTATTGCATAAACCCGTGTTGTTGTGATCGAGCTCCCTGTGCTTCCGGCCGACGAGACCCGCAAACGCAAACCCAATTGGTTGCGGGTTAAACTCCCCGTGGGCCCGGAATATGCTCACGTGCGGCGGCTGGTGGATACCCACAAGCTTCACACCATCTGCGAGAGCGGTAACTGCCCGAACATGGGTGAATGCTGGGGCGCAGGAACCGCCACCTTCATGATCCTTGGGAATGTATGCACCCGCAGCTGCACCTTTTGTGCCGTAGCCACCGGGCGCCCCACGGAATATGATACCGACGAACCGCGTCGTGTGGCTGAGGCCATTCGCCTCATGAAGGTGAAGCACGCCGTGATCACCTCGGTGAACCGTGATGAACTGAAGGATCGCGGAGCCGAGATCTGGTACCAAACCGTCGTACAAACCAAACGGGAGTGCCCGCAGACGACCATTGAAACGCTGATACCCGACACCAAAGGCAACTGGGAAGCGCTCTATCGCATGATCGAAGGCGGCCAGGAAGTGGTCAGCCATAACCTGGAAACGGTGGAGCGGATGTACCGCCGGGTGCGTCCCCAGGCGAAGTACGAGCGCAGCCTGGAGCAAATCCGGAGAACGCGTGAGGCCGGCAAACGCACGAAGAGCGGCATCATGCTGGGCGTAGGGGAAACCAAAGAAGAAGTGTTCAAGGCAATGGACGACCTTGTCGCCAACGGCCTGCTCATTCTTACCCTGGGGCAGTACCTCCAACCTACGAAGATGCACCTCGAAGTGGCTGAGTTCATTCATCCCGAGGTATTCGAGATGTACAAAGAGGAGGGATTGAAACGAGGGCTCAGGTATGTTGAGTCGGGACCGTTGGTCCGCTCCTCCTACCATGCCGAACGCCACGTCAACGTTCCGATCGACTGAACTTACCCCAGGTTCTCGCTCAGTATTTCCAGTAATCGTAGCTGATTTCCCGCCCGTACCAGGTTCTGTTCGGGATAGGTAATGTGATAGTACGTATTGCCCCGCAGGTAGTCCGCCAGGAAGCGAAGTGCCATGATGTAGGTCATCATTCTCCCGGCAAACGAAAGACTCGCCTTTTCACCTTCCGTCATCACCGGACCCATCTCCGACAGGTATCCCTCCACAAGGGCCTCATAAATCTCCTTCCGGAATGCGATGCGGGAGAAATCCTGTTCCTCTTCGCTGACCGGGCATACGAACGTGCGAACCATGTCACCGAGGTCGTAAATGAAGTAACCCGGCATCAGCGTGTCCAGATCGATTACCGCGACGGTTTTGCCGGTGGTCCGGTCAAACAGCACATTGTTGATTTTCGTGTCATTGTGCACGATGCGCTCCTTGAGGGAACCCGACCGGATCAGCGCCTCATACTCATCCACCAGGGGGAAGAACCTCTTGGCTGATTCGATGGCTTGGGCGGCAGGCTGTGCACGGTCGCCCGCTCCAGTCAATGCTTCTTCAAACTGCACTTTTCGCAACGCCAAGTCGTGGAACCTTGGGATCGTCGGGTGAAAGGAGCTGACGTCCGCCTTATCCAGCAAACGGCTGAGTCTGCCAAAGGCCATGGCTGCCTGCGTCGCCTGGTCGGCTGAGGAGACACTATCTATGGTAATCGTATTGTCGATGTAGGGGAACAATCGCCAGGGGAAACCCTCCTCGTCGTACTCCATCTCTTTCCCGCCCGCTGAGGGGATCACCGTGGGGAACAGGTAATCCGGGGAATTCCATTTCAGGTAGTCGGCGGCCCGGCGCAGATTGGAGGCAATCAGTTCCGGCTGTGTAAAAACATTCTTGTTGACCCGCTGAAGCACATAGCTGCGGGGTCCGGTCAGTTTATAGGTGGCGTGTATGTGCCCGGAACCGATACGCTCCACCTTGAAGTGGGCGGAATCGAGATGGTACCGCTGCAGGATTTGAGCAACCTCCGCCATGAATCAGGAGCTGGCCGCGCAGGATTAGCCCCAAAGCTTCTCCGGATACACTCCGTCCTTCACCAGCTGCCGGATCTTGCCGGAGACTTCGTCTTTATCCTCCTTGTATGTAACACCAAACCAGGTTGTGCCCCCATCAACGATGCGTACCCTGCCTTTCTTCCGACGGATCATCTCGTTGACTAAAAGGGCGATATAGAATTCCGCCGATGGGTGGCCGATATTGTGATCCACGAACTCGCGGAACATCTCTTCCGCCAACGGAAACACACTTGGTCCAAAGCCCCAGCAATTCATGGATACGGGTAACATGGGATCCAACAGTCGCTCCCCGGTGTTCTCCTGGGAGTAGATCTTTCCGTCGCGCTTGACAATCTTGGCCAGTTCGTTGAGAACCTTGAGGTAACCCTCAGCATCCCGCTCTTCCGCCACGCCGCGTGACACGCTGCCATGGTCAGACAACACATTTTTCAGCGTGTAACCCACCATGGCATGCTCATCGGGTGCCGAAGTCTGGAAGAACTTCGCTAACGAAGCAAAGGCATCGCGTCCGTAAAAATCATCGGCATTGATGACGGCAAAGGGACCCTGGATGACTTCCTTGCCGCACAGCATGGCATGGGTAGTTCCCCACGGCTTCTTGCGGTCCACCGGGCCTACCCGGTCAGGCACAAACTTGTCCAACGACTGGATCACAAAATGAACGTCGGCTTTGCCCTTCAGCTTGGGCAGGAACATCTCTTTGACGGTCTCGAGAATTTCCTGGCGCACAACGAAAACAATCTGGCCAAACCCTGCACGCAACGCATCATAGAGGGAATAATCCATAATGGTCTCCCCGTTGGGACCGAAGCCATCAATCTGTTTAATGCCTCCATAGCGGCTTCCCATGCCGGCCGCCATGACGAGCAGGGAGAGGGTCTTCTTGTTATTCATCGCAGGTAAGAATTAGTGTCAAAGGATGTACCCTTAAAAATACACATTCAATCCACTTTATCCATACTTTAGCATCATGTCCAATGCTCCCCGCTCTGCCAATTACACGATGTCGATTGTCGTGATCGGCGCCTTGTTCTTCATCTTCGGATTTGTCACCTGGCTCAATGGTACGCTGATCCCGTTCCTGAAGCTGGCCTGCGACCTGCACACCGATGCCCAGGCCCTGCTGGTGACTTTTGCCTTTTACATGGCCTATTTCTTCCTGGCGATCCCCTCCTCAATGATCCTGGGAAAAACAGGCTTCAAGAACGGCATGTCCCTCGGCCTCGCCGTGATGGCCGGAGGCGCCCTGCTGTTCATCCCGGCGGCGATGGGCAGGGACTTCACCTTATTTCTTACCGGCCTCTTCGTGCAGGGCATGGGCCTCTCGCTCCTGCAGACCGCCTCCAACCCTTACATCTCGGTAATCGGACCCATTGAGAGCGCAGCCAGCCGGATCAGTATCATGGGCATCTGCAATAAAGTGGCAGGAGCCATCAGCCCGCTGATTCTCGGGGCCATTGTGTTGAGTGATGCCAGCGCCATTGAACAACAGATCCAGTCGGCTACCGACACGGTCGTGCGCACACAGTTGCTGCAGGAACTGTCCCAGCGGGTCATCCTGCCCTATGGCGTCATGGCGGCCGTGCTGGTCCTGCTGGCCGTGATGATTCGGTATTCCAAGTTGCCTGAGATCGATCCGGGATCGGAAGACAAAGGCGGCATGCACCTGGGGAAGACAAGCATCTTTCAGTTTCCCCACACCCTCCTGGGTGCTCTCTGTATCTTCGTCTATGTGGGCGTTGAGGTAATGGCCGGCGATGTGATCAGCATTTATGGAAAAGCCATCGGCATCAGCCTCGATGAAGCCAAAAACTTCACCTCCTACACCTTGTGGTCTATGGTGGCGGGCTACATCCTGGGGATTTTCACCATACCGAAATGGATCAGCCAGGAGAAGGCACTGGCCATCTCCGCGATCGTCGGCGCGCTCTTCAGCGGCCTGGCCTATGTGACCGACGGCTACCTCTCCATTGTGTTTATCGCGTTGCTGGGCTTTGCCAACGCCCTGATGTGGCCCGCGATTTTTCCCCTGGCGATCGACGGGCTGGGTTCCTTTACGAAGATCGGCTCCGCGTTGCTGATTATGGGAATCGCGGGCGGCGCCATCATTCCGCAGATCTACGCCCGGCTTGCACCCAGCCTGGGGCCTCCCGCTGCCTTCTTCTGGATTGTACTCCCCTGCTACATCTACATCTTCTATTTTGCCCGGAAAGGCCACCGGGCCGGAAGAGGCCCTGTCACGATTTCTGCATAAGCAGCTTGTCGACGACCGATACAATCGCTCGCTCCCGTGCTTCGTACGAACCAGAAACCAGGACATAGGGGATTTTTCTCCGCTCCAGCTCAACTCTAAACCGGGCAAACATTTCCTCCCTCCTGCTGTCCAGGTCGCGCAGGCCGTCGGCTACCCAGGGGACATCGACGTCGAAGAGGAAATACTGATCATAGCGGATCGCTCTTTCAAGATCTTCCAGTTCGCCGGGAATCTCGTGGAGATATACATCACTGTAGATGGCCGTAGTAATCACGTCCGTGTCGCAGAAGAGAACGCGGTTTGCTTTCTTCGCCAATTCCAGCACCCGGGCTGTCTGCTCCCGCCCGATACGAACAATGTCCTCCGTCGTAAACCGGTTTGAATCGATCATTTCGCGGGCCACCTCCGGAACATAGACCGTCTGGTAGCGCTCGGCCAACTTGCGGGCCAGCGTAGACTTGCCGGTACTTTCGGGGCCATACAGGCAAATCAGCCTGACTCTGGACGACCTGGCTTCCCTGCTCCACTGCCAAAGGCCGTACGCGGCGATCAGGCAAAACACCAGGTATTCGACACCCACAAACAAAATGCTCTTGGAAAAATAGAGGTAAGTCGCGACCACATCCGCCAAAATCCACGCCGCCCAGCATTCTACTTTCTTTTGGACCATCAGGTAAGTGGCCGCGATACTTATTGTCAGCACAAAAGAATCGGCGTAGGGGAATGCGCTTGGCAAGGGAAAAAATGCCGGAGACAATTCATGCAGGCTGCTGGCAAAATATCCGAATGCAGCCGTGGCCGCAAGGGTCACCAGGAGCAAAACAAACGTGGGTTGAAATCCCATCCAGCTGGCCCGAAGCTCCTTTCTCCGGTTCTCCTCGCCAGGCTTTGGATGGGCCCATCGCCACCAGCCCAGCAGGTTGGTGACAAAGAAGAATACCTGCAGGAACATGTCGGGGTACAACTGTACCTGGTAAAAGAGAAAGAAGAAAAGGACCACGTTGACAATCCCGATGGACCAGCTCCAGATATTCCCCCGGGCGGAAAGCCATACGGCCACCCCGCCGGCCAGCGTCCCGAAGAATTCGAGGTAGCTCATGGGGTATCCCCAGAGCGTGAAAAAAATGCTTTCGTGGTCGAAGAAAAACATCAGATCCTACAGGCGGACGCAGACGTTTTTTGCCTCAGTGAAAAACCGCATGGCTTCCCAGCCTCCTTCACGACCTACCCCAGACTGTTTCATCCCGCCGAACGGGGTGCGGAGGTCGCGGTAGAGCCAGCAGTTGATCCAAATAATGCCGCTCTTCAGCCGGGCGGCCACGCGATGTGCGCGCGTCAGGTGAGTAGTCCAGACCGTAGCGGAGAGGCCGTACGTTGTCGCATTGGCCAGGCCGATCACTTCATCCTCCGTATCAAACGGCATGATCGTCACAACGGGGCCGAAAATCTCTTCCTGGTTGGTTCGGCATTCCTGGGGAAGCCCCACCACCACGGTAGGCTCGATAAAAAATCCATTGGCGCATCGACCGGGAACCGTTACTCTCTTGCCCCCGGTGAGCAAGGTGCCTCCTTCTTTCCTGGCCAGTTCGATGTACGACAATACTTTATTCATGTGGCCTTCGGAGACCAGCGCACCGATGCGGGTCTTTTCATCCAACGGGTCGCCGACCACCAATTCTTTGGTCTTCTCCACGAACGCTTTTACGAACCGGTCAAACAACGCTCGCTCCACGAAAATGCGTGAGCCACACAGGCAGATTTCCCCCTGGTTGGTGAACGAACTGCTGATCGAGGTGGCCACGGCGTTGTCGAAGTCCGCGTCGGCAAAAACAATGTTCGGGTTCTTGCCGCCGAGCTCGAGGCTGAGCTTCTTCAGCATGGGTCCCGCGCTGGACATGATCTTCTTCCCCGTAACGGTGCCACCTGTAAAAGAGATCGCCGGTATATCGGGATGATCCACGATGGCCTGACCCACCTTGGGGCCCAGTCCCTGGACAACATTGAGCACCCCGTCCGGAAGCCCGGCTTCCCTGCAGAGCCTGGTAAACAGGTAGGCCGTCATGGGGGTTAGCTCCGAGGGTTTTGCCACTACGGTGCATCCGACCGCCAGGGCCGGGGCAATTTTCCAGGTAAACAGGTAGAGCGGAAGGTTCCAGGGAGAAATACAACCCGCCACGCCGACGGGTGTTCGAAGAGTGTAGTTGATCGCCTCCGCACCGGTAGCATGCGCCTCGGAGGCCACATGCATGGATGCCGTCGCATAGAACCGGATGTTGGCCGCCGCCCGGTAGATGTCCATGTTTTTGGCCAACTTAACCGGCTTTCCCTGGTCGATGCATTCGGCCATTGCCAGCGCATCGGCATCCCGGTCAATCAGATCGGCAAGACGGGCCAGTACGGCATGTCTTTTTTCCGCCAGCAACGTGGACCAGCCCGGGAAAGCAGCTCGCGCTGCGTCCACCGCCAATTGAACATCCGATGCATCGGAATCCGGGATAAGGCTGTACACCTCGCCGGTTGCGGGGTTGATGTTATCCAGGTACTTTCCGGAAGTCGGGGCCAGCCATTGGCCGTTGATATAGTTTGCAATCTTTTCCATGGGAAGGATTCAAAGACAACCTGTTCGCCCGCCATCCACGGGAAGGTTGATTCCGTTGATATAGCTTGCGGCCGGGCTGGCAAGGAAGGCCACCGCCGCGGCAACTTCCGCAGGACTTGAAATCCGGCCTGCGGGAATCTCGCTGACCATCTCTTCCCTCACCTGATCGAGTGTCTTCTTCTGCTTGGTGGCACGGTCACGAATAATGGCTTCGAGACGCCCGGTCATGGAAGCGCCAGGCAACACATTGTTCACAGTAATGCCGAAGGCGCCCAACTCCGTGGCCAGCGTCTTTGACCAGTTGGCCACCGCCCCCCGGATGGTATTGGACACGCCGAGTCCCCGGATCGGAATTTTCACAGACGTCGAGATGATGTTGATGATCCGGCCGTACTTCTCCTTCTTCATTCCCGGCACCAGGGCCTGGACCAATACCTGGTTACAAAGCAGGTGGTTAGCAAACGCCTTGGTAAATTCATCCAGCGACGCCGAGAAAGCCGGACCCGCGGGAGGCCCGCCGGTATTGTTGACCAGGATATGCGCGGGGTGCGTAGAGGTGAACTTTTCCATCGCTGACTGGAGCCGCTCCGGGTAGTTGAAGTCGGCCACCAGCGTATCGTGCGCCTGGCCCTTGGTCACGGGAAGTTCCTTCAGGGTTTCCTTGAGCTTTACCTTGTCTCGGGACACCAGCGTAATGCTGGCGCCCAAGGCTGCCAATTCGATCGCGGATGCCTTTCCGATGCCCTGGGTGCTCCCGCAAACCACGGCCCGTTTGCCTGCCAGACTGAGTTCCATGGTGATAAAGATAGACTGAAAAGGGTTAGATTTACATACCTAAAGCAGCAGTCCGTATGGCCATTCGCAGACCGTTCAATTTGAAGAAATGGATTGAAGAAAACCGTCATTTGCTTAAACCTCCGGTGGGCAACAAGAACCTCTACGCCGACGCGGGTGACTACATCGTGATGATCGTAGCCGGACCCAACGCCCGGAAGGATTATCATTACAACGAAACTGAAGAATTGTATTACCAGCTCGAAGGCAACATTACCGTGAGAATACAGGAGGACGACAAAGCCGTGGAAATCCCCCTCAGCGAAGGTGATATGTTCCTTCTTCCGGGGCGGGTGCCGCACTCTCCGATCCGCACGCCGAACTCTATCGGGCTGGTGATCGAATGCAAACGTCAGTCCACCGAAGATGACGGGCTCATGTGGTTCTGCGAGAAGTGCAACAACAAGCTGCACGAGTACAAGTTTCACCTGAACAACATTGAAACCGACTTTCTCCCGCGCTTCCGGGAGTTTTATGGTTCCCTGGAGATGCGTACCTGCAAAAAGTGCGGCGCCGTGATGGAAGCCGACCCGCGGTTTGTTTAGTATGACCAAACCGGAAATTCAAAACCTCCTCGTCGAGAACTACGCTTCTTTCCTGGCCGTTATGCGCCGGATGCCGGATGTGCAGGCACACATGGCGGCGCCCGGCAAATGGAGCCCGGCACAACAAGCGGAGCACCTGGTCAAGAGTGTCAGACCGGTGACCCTGGCTTTCACCCTGCCGAAGTTTCTGCTCCCCCTGATTTTCGGCCGTTCCAACCGACCCAGCCGAACATTTGATGAGTTGGTGGCCAGGTACCAGGCCAAGCTGACTGCCGGCGGAAGAGCCTCCAACCCCTTCATACCCGGTATTCCGCGAAACCTGGACCGCGTCTATCGTCGCCTTGGCCGCACAGTCGACCAGCTCCGTCGTCGCATCGATCGATTCACCGAGTCAGAGCTCGATACGTTGATCCTTCCCCATCCCCTGCTAGGCAAACTTACATTGCGCGAGATGCTCTACTTTACGGCCTACCATGCCAAGCACCATCAACATTCCATAGAAGCCACTCATTCGCCTGCCTGATTTCCCCGCATGAACTACGAGAACTCGCTTTCCTTTGCCCGACGCCTGGATCAAAAGGATCCGCTGAAAAAATACCGTAAGGAATTTCATATCCCGGTAGTCAACGGGAAACCCTCCATCTACCTGTGCGGAAACTCCCTCGGCCTGGAGCCGCGACGGACCCGGCGCTTCCTGCTGGAAGAATTGGAGGATTGGGCGAAACTCGGCGTAGAGGGGCACCTTCATGGCCGCAGGCCATGGCTCTATTACCATCACTTCACCAAGAAGCCGCTGGCTAAACTGGTGGGGGCTAAACCCTCGGAAGTCGTGGCCATGAATCAGCTGACGGTAAACCTGCACCTCATGCTGACGACCTTCTACCGGCCCGACAAGAAGCGATTCAAGATTATCACGGAGGCCGGGGCTTTCTCCTCGGACCAATACGCCGTAGAATCACAGCTGAGGCTGCACGGAATCCATCCCGAGGATGCGCTCGTGGAACTGTCACCCCGTAATGGCGAACATTATCTCCGCACTTCCGATATTCTGCAGGCGATCAGCGATGAAGCCGGCCAACTGGCGCTGGTCCTGTTTGGCGGCGTGCAGTACTACTCCGGACAGTTCTTTGACCTGAAGGCCATTACCTCGGCGGCCCATGCAGCCGGCGCCATGGCAGGCTTTGATCTCGCACACGCGGTCGGAAATGTCCCGCTGGCGCTGCACCGCGATGAGGTGGACTTTGCCGTGTGGTGCAGCTACAAGTACCTGAATTCGGGGCCGGGAAGCGTGGCAGGAGCCTTTGTGCATGAGCGCCATGCTGATGGAAACCTGCCCCGGATGGCCGGCTGGTGGGGTCATTATGAACGCGATCGGTTCAAAATGAAGAAAGGTTTTATCGCCATGCCCGGGGTTGACGGTTGGCAACTGTCCAACTTTCCGATTCTTACCGGAGCGGCCCATCTTGCGTCGCTGGAAATCTTTTCGGAGGTAGGAATGCCCGCGCTACGGCGGAAAAGCGTTCAGCTTACCGGTTACCTCTCCTTTCTCCTGGATGAAATAGATCCCGGGGGCAAGCATTATACCGTGATCACGCCGCGCGATGCTTCCGCGCGGGGTTGCCAGCTCTCCATCCTCATGAATCATCAACGCGGAAAACGGGTGTTTGACGCCCTCACCCGTCGTGGCGTAATTGCCGACTGGAGGGAGCCTGACGTGATCCGTGTCGCGCCGGTGCCGCTCTACAATACCTTTGAGGACGTCCATCGATTCGCCACCCTCCTTGCTGAATCGCTATAGCATCGCCTGATTTTAGTCATATGTTTCGATGGGCCCCGTGTCCAATTTGAATCACCAGATCCTGCCGAAATGAAGAAAAGACCTACCACTATCACCATCGTTGGTGCGGGCCTTGTGGGCTCCCTGCTGTCCATCTACCTGGCGAAGCGCGGGTACAAGGTCAGCGTGTATGAACGGAGATTCGACATGCGCAAGAGTTTTCTCGGCGGGGGCCGTTCGATCAACCTGGCCCTGAGTAACCGGGGCATCAGGGCCCTGGAAGAAGTTGGCCTGGCCGCTGAAATGAAGAGGCACTCGGTTCCCATGCGTGGCCGGCTGATGCACGACCTGCAGGGGAAGCTGACCTATCAGCCTTACGGCACCAGCGGGCAATTCATCAATTCGATTTCCCGCAGCGGGTTGAACATGTTCCTGATGGACGAGGCCGAAAAGCAGGGCGTCAACTTCTTCTTTGAGCATCGCTGTATCGAAGTCAACCTGGAGAAGACCGAGATTACCTTCGAGTACCAGCACGACACACGCCACCATCAGTCCGACCTTATCATTGGCGCCGACGGAGCCTACAGTGCCATCCGTGCGGCTTTGCAAATAACGGACCGCTTCGAATACTCCCAGCATTTCATCGAA
This sequence comes from Cyclobacteriaceae bacterium, assembly GCA_016787605.1. Lineage (GTDB taxonomy): Bacteria > Bacteroidota > Bacteroidia > Cytophagales > Cyclobacteriaceae > ELB16-189. The sequence continues at coordinate 36,852 of JAEUUE010000100.1, read as the reverse complement.
CACGGATATAAAGAATTGAGGATTCCCCCGGGAGACAACGGCGAGTTCAGGCTGGAGAAAGAGGCGCTGCACATTTGGCCGCGGGAAAGCTTCATGCTGATTGCCTTGCCCAACCCGGATGCGACCTTTACGGTAACCCTGTTCTTCCCTTTTGAAGGCCCGCAATCCTTTCAGCAACTGAATACCGACGAAGAGGTGATGGCTTTCTTCCGCAAGACTTTTCCGGATGCGACGGAGCAGATGCCCTCCCTCCTGGAAGATTTCCGGGATAATCCCACGTCCTCGCTGGTGACTATCCGGTGCACCCCCTGGGTGAAAAACAGCACCCTGCTCATCGGCGATGCGGCCCACGGTATTGTCCCCTTTTATGGCCAGGGGATGAATGCCGGCTTTGAGGACTGTGCGGTGCTCAACCAATTGCTCGATAAGCACCAGGACGACTGGAGCAAGGCCGCTCCGGAATATCAACAATTGCGCAAGGCCGATGCGGACGCCATCGCCCAATTGGCCCTCGATAATTTTGTAGAGATGCGGGACCTGGTGGCTGACCCCGACTTTCTTCTTCGGAAGAAGATTGAAGCCCGGCTCCATGAACTCTACCCCACCCGGTGGATTCCGCTGTATTCCATGGTCACATTTCACGAAGAGATTCGGTACTCAGAAGCCCTCGAAATGGGCCGCCGTCAAAAGGTGATTATGGACAAGGTGATGGAGACGCCTCACATCGCCGAACGGTGGGAATCCCTGAACTTCGCCGAGATCGTAGGGCAACTCAAACCTCTTCGATAAGGATCTTGTATTCCTCAAAACGAGCCAGGATATCGCGGACATAATTGACCGGCTCCTCGCACTTGCAATAGCCCGCTACCGCCACCGGGTCTCGATAATACTTGGGGTTGGACTTCTGGCGAAGGAATGACTCCACGTCCTCCCACCGGTTGGGATCTTTACTGTATTTCTTGGCCAGGTTACGGGCATCGAGGATATGCGAGAGGCCTGCATTGTAGGAGGCCAGTACGTACTTGATGCGCTCATTCGGGTCGCGCACGTATTTGGACCAAAGCTTGTCGAGGTACTTCAGGTAGCGCACGCCGGCGCGCAGGCTTTGGTGGGGGTTCGTGCGGTCGACGGCTCCAAATTCGATGGCTGTTGCCGGCATCAATTGCATCAGGCCTACTGCCCCCGCCCATGACTCTGCATTGGGTCGGAAATTCGACTCCTGGTAAATCACGGAAGCCAGGAGACGCCAATCCCATCCCAGGTTGCGTGCCTCCCGTTTGATCTCCTCGTCATACGGGCTGAGTTTATTGCCTCCCAGTGACGAATAGGCGCTCGTCATTCGGATCTGCGACGAACGGGGGTTATTGAAGTACTTGTCATACACGATCTTGAATCGGCCGCTCTCCTTCTGCGCAGCCAGCCAGCCATTGATGGCCGTTTGAAGCCCGGGGGAGTTCTTGCGCACCGCCCAGGAAATCTGCTGCGGCAGGCTCAGGACGGTACTTACATCAAGATCAGGGTAATAAATGGCGTTGACCATCCCCAGCGTCTGATCGGTTACAGTAAACTCGATTTCTCCCTTAGCGACCCTGGTAATCAGGGATTCTGTCTCCGCGGTGGCGCTATCTTCGACAATTTCAATGTCGCCTCCGATCTCCTGGGACAAGTGCTCCAGGCGCTCCTTGAAAGAGGATTCATTCATGACGTGAACCTTCCTCCCGATAAGGGCGACCGGATCACGCACCAGCATCCGCTCAACCCGCGCCGGGGGCATGCGGCGCCAGTTTGCAGGCTTCCGCTGCACCAACACCTGGCAAGTGGTAAATTGGGCATCGGTAAAAGCCAGGTATTCCGTCCGCTCGCGGGTGATGGTCAGGGGAAACGCGATCAGGTCGGCCTCACCCCGGTTCAGCAGATCGATCGCCCGCTCGATCCCGCTGAGCACCTTGATTTTCAACTCTACATTCAGTTGACGGGCCAGGCTTTGAAGGAGCTCGTACTCATACCCCATCGGTTGGCCCCGGTAAATGAAATAGCTGATCGAATTGTTGTCGACGATCGCCTGCAGGAATCCCCGCTCCCGGATTTGATCCAGGTCGATGCTTACCTCGGGGCTCTCTGTAAAGTTGGATTGACCGGTATTCCAGCGACAGCCGGTGAGCAGCATGGCAATAAGCAGCAAAACGCGAACCGGGACTGTTCCTGCCATAACTCAAAATACGGAAATCCCCCAAATAACAAAAGAGGCTCCCGGGAGCCTCTTTTGTACAGGTACCTAATCCTGAATCAGTTCGGCCTCAACACACCGTTGATGGTGTGAAGCACTCCACTGTTCGTGAGGATATTAGAGCTCGTAATGACCGGGTTGGTCACCGCATTATTCGCATCCTGCAGGGTGATTACCGTAGGAGGGCCGGGGGCGACACTAGCCGTAATCTTGCCCGTGGTGACCAGCGTCTGGAGCTGCTGTCCGTCCGTGATATCCTGGGCCAGGTAGCGGCCGGCCAGCACATGATACTGGACGAGCGTGGTCAGGTCCGCCAGCGTCGGACTGGTAGTGCTGCTTGCGGTGAGCGTGGAAATATACGTGTAGCAAAGCGCCTCCGTGGTCAGGGTGCCATCGATCGAGGCCATGTATGCACGGATCAGCCCGTCGTTGGCCTGGAAGATGGTGAAATCCGGAAGAGGCGAAGCATTCGGCAGGATAGTTGGCGTGGTGCCGGTGTACCGGATCAGCGCGGCCAGCAAATCAAAGTCCGAATCGTTCGCGTCGGAAGACGTTCCCCCGGTCACCGTGGGCGGGTTGGTCGAGTAGCTGATCGACAAGCCTAGCGGTGTAAGGACGGTGGCCGTTCCCACGACGGCCATCACGCGGTCTATCGTGTGGGCAACTCCATTGGAACCCGAGAGGTCCACATTGGTTACCGTGGCTCCGTTGGTGGCGCTGTTGCCATTGAGCACCACTGTAGATCCCATCTTGGATACCGACAAGCGCGCGCCATTGAGGGTGGCGAACGTCTGCGTACCCGTAATCATGCTGGACATGATCTTGGAACTTACCATGTGATAGTTGAGTACCGGCACCAGCGTACTGGTAAACGATGCCAGCGTCGGGTTGCTTGTCGAAGACAGGCCGTCGATGAACGTCAGGAGACTGGCTTCCGTGATCGGCAGGGGCAACTGGGCCGCGTAGGTCGTGGCCAGGTAGGTGGTCATCGCCGGATCGGAAGGCGCAAAAATCGTCACGAGCCCGGAGTTATTATTCGCGAGAGCCGTGTAGATTCCAACACGCTTCGTTACCGCTGTCCACAGCGTAAAATTGGCATCGGCAGCCATGACATCAGCGATAGGCTTGCCGGTAGGAGTAGCGGGGCTTTCGAAGTCATCCTTGCAACTGCCCAAGGCAAGCGCAAATACCCCCACCAACAGCATCCTGCGGGTTATATTCAGTGTTTTCATAGTCGTTGTCAATTAGAGTGAATGATTAGTGGGTGATCACACCATGGGTGATGGCCTTGGTGCCCGTAGCGCCGGCCATACCGCGAACGAACACCGTGTAGTTCTTTCCGGGCAGGAAGCTGACCGAAGTGCTGTACAGGATGTTGGTATACCCTGCATCAGTAGCGACTTCCAGGGTATAGACCGTAGGCGTTCCGGCCGTGGCAATTGTCTGGGAAGTGAAGGCCAGATTGCCAGCGGTTCGGGATCCTACCGTAGGGCTAAAGCCGCCGGCCACACTTACCACGCTGCTGGTACCAGAGGCGAGCGTGATATTAGGGCCTGCGGATGGTCGAAGACGAGCGTGGATGGCGGGCCCGCCAAAAGTTCCGTTGGCATTAGGCGCCGCAGAAATTCCGTTGGCATTGGCCACCGCGTTGATGAACCGGATACCCGCGTTTGTGGCCACGTTACCGGCGTTAAAGGTCAGCGGCGCATCGGTAGTCACATAGAACCGGACACCGCCCGGATCGGTCAGGCCCAGCGGAACGAGTCCAACCGTAACCAGGTTGGCGTACTCCGTGGCCGTCGAGGGATTCTGCGCAGCGCCATCCCAGTTGAGACAGGCCGGGCAGTTAACCGGGTTGAGGGAGTCGCGTCGGCTGGCGGTAATCATCGATTGCGTATTGGGGTTCCAGTAGGTCACATCCGCAAACGCGATAGTAGCCGTCTGACGGTTCAAGCGAACGGGAACAGGACGGTTGATGCTATCGACCGCAATGACGGTATAGTTCGCATTGTTGACAGCCGCGAAAATGCCCGTTCCGTTGTTCGTCGCCCGGAAAATCAGGTCCGCGGACCCCAGCTTGCCGCCGATGGTTCCGCTGGTTGCCCTGGCACGAATCGCGGTATTGGCAGTCACGCCGCCGGAAATACCGGGGGTCGGGATCTGAACGGTTGTCACCAGGGAAGAGCCGCCTCCGGGAGTCGCCGATCCCAGCTTAACTCCATTGACGTAGAAATCAAGGGAAGGGGCGTCTACAGTGGCGTTGGCAAAACTAAAGGTGGCCTTGTAAGTGGCCCCGGAGGAGAAGGTATTTGGCGTAGGCAATTCGGGTTCACTGCAGCTAAGCAGTCCCAACAGAATCCCCGCGGTAGTCAGTAGTGATTTATTGATCGTTTTCATTGGAGTCAGTTTTGGGGATGGTTAGAAGATGTAACGTACACCAAGCTGCAACTGCCAGCGAGCGCTCGCCGACGTATCAAAGTTGTAGGTAGACCGCAGCGGGGTTCCGTCTGCATTCAGGTCAAACGCGTAAATAGGGCGACCCGTGGTTGCAGCCCAGGGCGTTCCCCCGTTGGTGGGAGATGCAATCGATCCGGCGGTATGGGGCGTTTCGTAACCCAGGAAGCGAATCAGCTGGGTGCGGGAAGGCGTCTGGGTAAGTCCCCAGCTCGAATTCAGGAAGTTCAGCACGTTTTCGATGTTCGCCGAAAGCTGCAGGGTATGACGCTTGCCTTTGACATCAAAATAGAAGTCCTGCAGGACGCTCAGGTTGAGGCGATCCACCCAGGGGGCGAAGGCGCCGTTACGGGCCACATACTTGCCGCGGTTGGCGTTCAGGTAGGAGTCCTGCTTGATGTAGTTGTCCAGCTGATTCCAGATTTCATCCAGGGTGCGGGGATCGTTGGCATTGCTTGAGGCCAGCACAATCTCGCTCTTGTTCCTGGGTACGTACAGCAAATCGTTACCATTTACGCCGTCGCTGTTCATGTCGCCGCTGTAGACATACGAGTAATTGAACCCGGTACGTCCCTCATAGGTGAGACCAATGGTGGTTCCGAAGCGCTTCATGTACTCGAAGTGATAGGAACCGTAGGCCACAATACGATGCGGGGTGAGCGCAAAGGCATACGAAGTGCCCGAGAGGTTGGGTCCCAGCACGTTAGTTTGTGATGAGAAGGCACCACCGGCCGTGGATCCACCCTGGTTGTTGATTTCGCGGGCGTCGGTGTAGGTATAGGCAGCCATCAACGTAAAGTCACGGGAGAAATTCTTGCGGAATTGCGCCGTAATGCTCCACTGATGACCCTCGTCCGTGTTGTCCAACACGAGGGCCTGGCCGACTTCTCCCGACAAGCGCCGGTCGTTGCCGTAAATCTGGCGGTCAGCGCCAGACGCCCCGTACAGCGGACGTCCGTCACCGGCCACGGTAGCCACCGCAGGGCGGAGGTTAGCATCGCGGATCAGTACCGCATTGATGTCCTTGGTATAGATGAACTCCATGGTTCCTACGATACCGCCAGGCAACTTCTGGTCAACCGCCAGGCTGGTGCGCCACACTTGGGGGAACTTGAAGTTCTTGGATACCGTGTTCACGGCAGGCACGATGGAGGATCTGCCATAGTTGCGGTTGAGCGGGTTGGTGACCAACGTCGGGTTTCCGTTTACCAGGTCAGAATAATCCTTCTCCGGGGCTACGTAAGGGCTCGTTTGGAAGTTATAAGGGAATCCATCACCCGTCAGATCGAAGGGCACGTTCGTGGAGGCAAACTGTCCGAAATACAGACCGTTGTTGCTCACGGCGTTGGAAAGCCATACAAACGGGATACGACCGGTGAGCACGCCGGTTCCTCCGCGCACCTGGGTGGAACGGTCTCCGTTCACATCCCAGTTGAAGCCTATACGGGGAGAGATGAGCGGCCGGGTCTCAGGCCATCCGCCAACGCGAAGCTTTTCACCGTTGAAGTCGATAGAGTTGACATAATTGTTTCTCGGCAGGTCCGAGAGGTACACGGGAATATCCACGCGAACACCGCCCGTCAAGGTCAGGTTCTTAATTCCCTTGTACACATCCTGGGCGTAGAAGCCAAGCTGAAGCGCCGACCACTTAGCGGCCGTGGCATCCGGACCACCGGCTACTGCAACATACTGGATGTTATAGTTGGCCGGACGCTGGGAGGCGGTCGTTCCCGGATCCGCATCCGCGTAGAAGTCAGCCAGGCTGTTATACCGGTAGTTGCCGTTAACCACCTGGGTAAACACGTTGTTGAAGCTGTAGTACTCGTTGGCCGTACCCAGCGAAACCGTGTGGTCCTTCAGGTAGATGGTGAAGTTGTCATTGAACTGAATCACATCCTGGTCCAGCTTGTTATTCTTGGTGAACGGGTCCGGACCGAACGTGGTCATCGTCTGTCCGTTGGGACCGAGAATGTCTACCGTAGCGATGCTGGGCACATCAAGTCCTCCCGCATTCTGACGGAAATCGCGAAGGGCGGTGTAGCCCACCACCAGGTTGTTGGAGAACTTTCCTCCGCCGAAAACGGAGTTCAACTCAGCCGTACCTGAATATTGGTTGTTATTGATCCGGTAGAAGGAAGAGGAGAACGAAAGCACGTTGTTGGAGTTACCCCGTCCGCCGGTCGGGCCGCCGGTAAAACCCCCGGAGCCACTGGGGAACTGGTCCAGAAACGCGTTCGTGATGTTACCTCGAATAGTCAGCTTGTGGTTCTGGTTGATGTTGTAATCCAGGCGCATGACATAGCGCTTGCTTTCCGTGGCCCGGGTAAGGTCCTTGTAAACGCCAGGGTCGTAGTTGTAGTTCGTGATCAGGAAGTCCCTTAAGCCGGCCAGACCGGTTGCAGGGTCGAAATCATCCGTGGCCTGTGTGTTGGTGCTGGAAATCGGCTCGCCGGTCTTGCGAACCGGGAACGTATAGGCCGGGTCGGCACGCTGCTCGAACTCCACGTTCACGAAGTAGAAGAGCTTGTCCTTGATGATCGGGCCACCGAGGCGGAAGCCGTAGTTCTTGAAATCAAAGTTGGGCACAGGTGCTTCCACGCCGTCAATTTGAGTGCCCACGAAGCTCTGCGACCTGAAGAAATAGTAGGCCGAACCACTGAGCTCGTTGGTACCGCTCCGTGTAATCGCGCTGATGCCCGCTCCGGTGAAGTTGCCCTGACGGACATCGAAAGGCGATAATGAAACGGTCATCTCCTGGATAGCATCCATGCTGAAGGGTGTCACCGAAGACTGTCCTCCCGGGAGGGGGTTCAACCCGAACACGTTGTTCATGGTCGCCCCGTCAATCGTCAGGTTGTTGTAGAGGTTGCTGCGTCCCCCGAACGTGAAGTTGCCGCCTCCAGCCTGGGGGGTCAACCGGGTGATATCACGGAAGTCGCGCCCGATGGACGGCAGCCGGGTGATTGAGCGGTTGCTGAAGTTGGACGAAGCGCCGATTTTCTCCGAGTTCAGGATCGCATCCTGAACCCCGGTGATCACAATCGCCTGGAGTTCGGTGGCCTCGGAGATCAGGTCATAGTTCAAAATGAGCGTTTGTCCCAGCTCGAGATAAACTTCCTCCTGAACCTGCTCCTTGTATCCTACGAAGGATACCTTGATGGTGTAGGGACCGCCTACCCGCATCCCTTCAATGTTGTAGTAACCATCGACGCGGGATGCCGCCCCATAGGTGGTCCCGGAAGGCATGTGCGTGACAACAATGTTGGCACCGGGAATGACTTCTCCCGTCTTGTCTTTGATGATGCCGGTTAGGCTCGCTGTGGTTACCCCCTGCGCGGCAACACCCAGCGGGGTTGCCAGTAGGATGACAACCAGGAACTGTAGAATTCTCCTCATAGGATTGGGGATTAGGTGATTTTTTGACCCAACAAAACTATTGTTTTTCCTGTCACAGCCGCTTTACCGCCCCGTTAAATGTTACAAACAAATCATTAACATAACCATTCACGGCGTGACCCTGATGTAGAAGTTTCTTGATTGAATGATTGGAGAATGGTAACGTTGTATTCAACTATTACTTCAAGCAAATGACCCGCAAGCCCTTCAGTATTGCCCTTTTGTTCGTCGTATTTTCCGCGACGGCCCAGGTTGATCTCAGCTATTATCTCCCCGATGGTGTCCGGTTCAACCCGGCCATTCCCACCCCCGCCTCGGTCATCGGTCATGAGGTCGGCGAGTGGCACATCAGCCACGACCGATTGGTCAACTATATGATGGCCCTCGACAAGGCCTCGGATCGTATCACCCTTGAGGTGACCGGGCAAACCTACGAGGCCAGGCCGCTGCTGCTGCTCACCATCACTTCGCCCCAAAACCACCAAAACATCGAGAGCATCAGGAAACAGCACGTGCAACTGTCTGATCCGGCCGCTTCGGCCCAGCTGGATACCCGGAAAATGCCCTCCGTCTTTTACCTGGGTTGCAGTATCCACGGCAACGAACCCAGCGGCGCCAACGCCGGCCTGGTGATGGCCTACTACCTGGCGGCTGCACAAGGGCAGGAAATCGAAAGCTTCCTGCAGAACACCATCATCCTTTTTGACCCCAGCTTCAACCCGGATGGCCTTACCCGCTTTGCCTCCTGGGCTAACTCACGCAAGAGTAAACTCATTTCTCCCGATCCCAATGATATGGAACACAACGAAGCCTGGCCGGGTGGCCGCTTCAACCACTACTGGTTTGACCTGAACCGCGATTGGCTGGTCGCCCAGTTGCCTGAGTCGCAGGCCCGCATCACCCAGTTTCAGCGGTGGAAGCCGAATGTACTCACCGACCACCACGAGCAAGGGACCAACGCAACCTTCTTCTTCATGCCGGGTGAACCTTCCCGGGTTAATCCCATCACGCCCGAGCGAAACCAGGAACTTACCCGGAAGATGGGCGAGTATCACGCCAAGGCCCTGGACCAGATCGGGTCCCTGTACTTTACGCAAGAGGGATATGATGACTTCTACTATGGCAAGGGGTCGACCTACCCGGATGTCGAAGGAGCCATCGGCATCCTCTTCGAGCAAGCCAGTTCCCGCGGTCATGCCCAGGAGAGCGTCAACGGAATCCTCACCTTCCCGTTCACCATCCGCAATCATTTTGTCACTATGCTCAGCTCGCTGAAAGCCGTCAACGAACTGCGTGAGGACTTGCTGAACTACCAGCGCGACTTCTACAAAAGTGCCCTGGCCGAAGCCGCCAAGGATCCGGTGAAGGGTTATCTCTTTACCTCGCGCGACAGATCCAGAACGTATCACTTGCTTGACATTCTCCTTCGGCACCAGGTGGATGTGTATGCCGCGGCAGGTACCTCCACGATCAACGGCAAAGCCTACCCGGCCGAGTCCAGCTATGTAGTTCCGTTAAACCAGCCGAAATACCGCCTCATCAAGGGCATGTTCGGGAAGATGACGCAATTCAAGGACAGCATCTTTTATGACATCAGCAGCTGGACCCTTCCACTGGCCTTTGGCCTCGACTACGAGGAATTGAAGACAGCCCCGGGTCTGGGTGCCAAGGTACAGGAAGCCATCGTGCCTGTCGGCAAGTTTATCGGTGAAAAAACCCGGTATGCCTTCGCTTTTGAAACCTACGGGTACTACTCTCCTCGCGCCTTGTATCGCCTGGTGAGCCACGGAATCAGGGTCAAAGTAGCGACGGAGCCCTTCTACCATGCTTCCGGGAAGCGATTTGAGGCGGGGTCCATCCTGGTTCCCCTGGACAACCAGGATAAGGCGCCGGAGCAAATAGAAGTCTTCCTTCGCGAAATCGCCGAGAAAGACGGCATCGACATGTACAGCTTTCAAACCGGCCTCGACTACCGGGGCGTAAGCCTGGGCAGCAGTTCCTTCCAGGTATTGTCCAAGCCCAGCATCGCCCTCCTGGTCGACGGCGGATCCGGGTTTAGCGGCGTATCTCCCACCGATGCCGGTGAAATCTGGCATCTCCTGGATCAGCGCTTCAATATCCCCATCACCTGTCTGCCAGTAGCCGTATTCAATACCGCAAACCTGAACCGTTATACCACCATCATCTTTCCTGCCGGATCGTACAACAGCATCAGCGAGCCTGCCAGGGAAAAACTCAAGACCTGGATACAGAACGGCGGAGTGGTGATTGGATTTGAACAGGCACTCAACTGGTTCACTTCCGCCGGGCTGGGCAAATTTGACATGCGGCCGCTTACCGACGGAGATACCAAGAAGGAAAGCGGACCAAGGCCCTACGGCGAAATCCAGGATGCGGTTCGCGCCCAGGAGACAAGCGGTGCCATCGTGGAGGCGGAAGTTGATCTGACCCATCCCTTGCTGTACGGCTATTATTCTCCCCGGATTCCGATGTTCAAATCGAACAACCTTTTCATGGAGAAGGCCAAAGGTCCCTATGCTAACCCGGTCATTTACGGGAACTCGCCGATGCTGAGCGGGTACATGTCCAAAAGAAACTACCCCAGGTTCAAGAACACTTCCGGAGCCGGTATTTTGGCGATGGGTCGTGGGCGCGTGATCGGGTTTACCGAAGACCTCGCCTTCCGGGCGTATTGGTTCGGCACCAACAAGATGTTGCTCAACGCGATTTTCTACGGAGGGTTTATTCGCAGCGAGGCAGCCCGGTAGGAGGCTTATCGCATCTCCGCGGTCTGAACCTTTATTTCCGCACGGCGGTTCCTGGAATGCTCTTCGTCGGAGCAATCCACGCCGTCGCTGCAGAGATTGAGGATCAACTCCTCACCGAACCCGAAGGCTTGAATCCGAGAAGAGACAATCCCTTTGTTCTTCAGGAATTGGACCACCGCATTGGCGCGCTTGTCCGAGAGGTTCTTGTTGTATTCTCGGGTACCCTGCGTGTCGGCATGAGCGCCGATATAGACCGTAGCCGTTTTGTTCTTTTGTAAACTCCGGATAATGCGATTCAGTTCCCTTTCAAACTCCGGCCGCAGAATCCACTGATCATAGCCGAAGAAAACGGTCATCTTATCCAGGTACACTTCTTCCAGCAAAAAGTCATTGAGGAGATCGCCCTCGAAGAGATTATGGGTATTCAAGTTGAAGCCCCGCTCCAGGTATCCGGGATAACGGGCGCTGATCCGGTACTGCATGTTGGGCAGAACAAGAAAGTGGTAGGCAGCCTGCTCCCCGGTCTTAATGCTATCCACGGTGCCCGTCTTCAGGTTATGGAGATAGACGGTGGCCCCGGGAAGCTTTTGCTGGAGTTCATCGCTGTAAACCACTCCGCGGGCAAACAAGGCATGCTTCCAGAGGGTGACGTCCAGGGTATCGGCTACAATCGAGGCCTGCCCCAACTGGAGCACCTGCTCGCCCAGCGTAGCGTAGCCCTCTTTGGAGGCGATCACATGATAGTCCTTCTCTACTTCGAGTTCGACACGGAAGTTGCCGCGCTCATCCGTGATAATTTGAACAGGTTCTGATTGTCCATTTTCGCGGAGGCTCACCCCGGCCAGGGGCACGGCCTGGTTGGATCGCATTTCACGGACGTGACCGACGACGGTTACTTTCCTCAGGTGAAACTTGTAGATATCATCGTTGCGATCCAGGCGATTGGAGGCAAAATAACCCTCCCTTCCGGCGCCATCGATGATCAGACCGAAATCATCGTGGGAAGAGTTTAAGGGGTAGCCCAGGTTTTCCGGGCTGCCAAACACGTCACCGGTGCGCGACGCCACGAAATTGTCCAGGCCGCCGAAGCCCCCGAATCCATCCGACGAGAAGAAGAGCTGATCGTTCCACCAATAAGGGGAGAATTCATCACCGCGGCTATTGATGCCGTCGCCCAGGTTTTCCGGTTTTGTCCATTGACCTTCCCGATAGTAACTCACATAGAGGTCCGCACCGCCTTTGCCTCCGGGCATATTGGATGAGAAGTACAGCACAGAGCCATCTTCCGAAATCCAGGGATGGGCAATCGAATAGGAACGGCTGTTGTAGGGATACTTTTCGAGGCGGGTCAGGCTGCGGTTGTCGCCCAGCGTGGCAAAATAAAGCTCAAGATTCACCCGTCCCCACTCATCCTTGACCGGCTTGCCGTCTTCAACCAGGTTGCGCGTGTACGCAATACGGGTTCCGTTCTGATAGAAGGTTACAGGGCCATCATGGTAGGGTGAGTTGAGTGAGCGGCTATAAAACAGGCTTACTTGGTCGTCGAGCGACTTTGAAGAATCGTAGGAGGAGCCCACGTAAAAGGCATTCAAGAGGCCCTCTTGTTCGCTGAGGCCGTCCCAAGGCGTGCGCTTGATAAATGCCTCCCGGTCGCGGGAAGAAACAAAGACAATGCCTTCGCCAAAATGACGCGGGGAGAAATCCGATACCGGGGAATTATACCACTGACGGTTCATTGCATAGGAAGCCGGGTCCTTCCGGTAGAACTCCATTCTTTCAATGAATTGCATCTTTGTTTTTGCCCTGCATTCGGTACTGTCCAGGGCCAGCGCCTTGGCATAGGCCTGGTACGCGGAGTCATACCGCTCCAGGGCACTCAGCACCTGGGCCCAGTGGTAGAATTCATCGGCAGTAGGTTGGCCTTCGCTTATTAGCATGCGGCACCAGCGGTTAGCTTCTTCAAACTGCCCCATCCGGTAATAGCAGTCGGCCACGCGGGCTTTGGCCAGGCGATGATCGGGGTTGCGGTCCAGCACAATCCGATACAGGTTGATCGCGTGGCGGTACCCCTGTTGCATGTACATTCTTTCCGCCTTGTTGAAGGGATTCTGAAAAAGGCCAGAGATGTTGGTGCTTTGACTCCAGGCCTGCGTGAACCCCACCCACCAAAAGAAGATGATGATAACCTGGCGCATCAGAAGTAGCGGGGCGAAACAATCCCCTTGCTGTTGAACTTGAATACGTATCCCAGAAAGACTTCGTGGGAACCAATTTGAACCGTCTTGATTTCACCGAACGCTGCCGAATAGGAATAGCCCAGCCTGAGCTGATCGGTGACCTGGAGATCAACCAGGAAGCTCAGGGATTGTGAAGAGTGGTAGGAAATGCCCGCCCAGATCACTTCGTCGAACAGGAAGTTGGCATTGATATCAATCTCCACAAGGCGGCCATCCACCAGCTTAATGAGCGTATTGGGTTTGAAATGAATGGCCCGGCTGATCGGAAAGACGACCCCGCCAGTGAGGATGACCGGGAAGGGCTGGTGAATCGTCATGAGATCACTGTCACGGGTAAAAACGTTATTGAGCATGTGCGGAGCGCTCAACCCCACATACCAGTCGGTATGATCCAGGAAGATCCCGGTACCGATGTTCGGCCGGGTTTCGTTGATATCCTGGCTGAAGGCCGGGTCCGACTGATAGATATCGAGGGCGGAGTACTGTGCCGCATAGCGGCTCAATCCCGCTTGAATACCAAAGGAGAGGGTGCCCCGAAGAGACACGGGGATTCTGTATGCGTAGATTCCGCTGAACTGCGTCTGGCTGATTACGCCAATCTTATCATGTACAAACAAGGCCCCGACGGCGAATCGCTGGTTCATCAGCGGGGAATGCACGGCCAGCGACTGCGTGGTCGGAGCACCGGGAAGACCCACATTCTGAAAACGCGAGAGCACATTCACGCTCAGGGCCCGATGCTGGCCGGCATAGGCGGGGTTAATAGCCAAGCCATTGAACATATACTGGGCATAGGTCGCTTCCTGCTGGCCCCATGATGCCGTGGCCAGAAGCAGCAGCAAGCTTCCGAATATGAAACCGGGCCTCTTCATTTCTCCATTTTCAACACTACAAACCCACTCAAACTCGGAATATCCTTCGATATGTAGATGCTGTAGAAGTACACGCCATCCGGCAACTTGCCCCGCGTGATCCCCCGGTTGGCCTCGCCGCGCCACACGCGATCTTCGTTGTTGTAGTTGCTCATTTCATAGACCAGGTTATTGTACCGGTCAAATACACGCACAGAGTTTTCAGGATAATAGTCTATACCATCCATTCTCCAGTAATCGTTGATGCCGTCGCCGTTGGGCGAAACCCCTTCGTAAATCCTCAGGGGCAGGTCTGAAATCTGGATGAGAACTGTCGCCTGGCTGCAACCTACCGGTGAGCCGTCGTCGCAGATTTCATAAACCAGGGAATCCATTCCGCGGTAGTAACGATCCGAGGTATACGTGACAAATCCATCCGATGACAACACGGCCTGGCCATGCTTTGCCTGCAACTTGGGTTGTAACGTCAGCAGGATGGAACCGCCCTCGATGTCATAATCATTGGCCAATATGTTGAACTTTGACACCGTGTGACGGAGCACCGAGAGGGTGTCGGTCACTGCAATCGGAGCATCGTTCTGGGGAGTGACCTGGATGTTGGCTGTTAACGTGCCGCACAAACTGGGATCCTGATCATCGCAAACGATGATCGTCCAGGTGGCCAGCCCGTTGAAATCTTTCTCGGGCGTAAAGGTGAAGCAGAATTCAATATTCTGGTAAGTCTCCAACCGGCCGCCGCCTATCACGTTTTGCACCTCGAACAGGGTGACATCGTCGCCATCCGGGTCAACCGACTCAAAACAGAATACCAGCGGCTGATCTTCCGGTGTGGTCAGGCTGATCGTTGCCCCGGGAACACCGTTCACAATCGTCTGGGGAGGGCGGTTGGGGTACTTCACCTCCACCGGTATGGTCTTCGTGGTGCAAAGAGTTGGGGAATTCGTTTCGCACACGGTGATGTCAATCTGGTCAATACCCTCGAATCCCGTATTCGGGGTATACAGGAAACAGAGGTCGGTGGAGGAAGAACCGTTGTCCAGCGTCGAGTTCCCGGTGAGCGAAACGCCATGGCTGTAGAACACACCGTCATTTTCCACATCCGTCACTGTCAGACAAATCTCTGTCGTTTCATCAGCGTTTACCCGGATGGTGTTGATGGTGATTTCGGGCGGATCATTGACCGGCTGGATCGTGATGACAAGACCCCCGATTACACAAAGGCTGTTGGTGGCTCCATCGCAGGCCGTAATCTTCGCCGTCACCCTGGATACGGAGTTTAATCCAGGAACAAACGTAAAACAAAGACCTCCATCGAGGGTAAAGGTGCCGGTGCCCGACAGGATATCCAGGCTGGCAATGGAAACCTGGTCGCCGTTGGGATCTGTGGCATTCACACAAGTGGATAGCGGCGTGTCTTCCTGGATGGTGTAATAAAGAGTATCTACCGGGTTGGTGCCATCGGTCAGACGGGGGCCGACATTTACTTGCAGTACATCAATAAACCGAATGAACGGCTGGCTGTTTGCCACCCCGTCGTTTGCCAAAAAGCTCAGCTGCCGCGTGAGCGTAGAGGGAAACTGGTCTGAGTTGGAGAACGTGATGCTGCGAAGTACCTGTGTATAATCGGCCAGGGAGGCTGAACCCGCCAGGGATAGGATTCCGGTGCCGGCGTCAAACGATCCGGTTATGCCACCCTGCGGCGTGAACGAAAGTACATCCTTGCCGGCCTGGTAGTTCAGGCTAATGGCGACCGATGCAGATGCGAGTTGGGCATGATCGGCGTCGGATACCGACACCGCATCATCCACGGACACAGGGGTACTGGTGTAGACCACCAACCCGGAAGATCCTGTGATTACAGGCGGGTCATTGACCGGGTTTACGGTAACCAGCACTGTACCATTGGCACAGGCATTGTTCGAATCGCAGATCGTCACGGTGGCGGAAGCCTGGCCGGAAAAGTTCGGAGCGGGTGTGAATTGGAAACATAGTCCTCCCGTGAGTACAAAATTTCCGGAGCCGGACACCAGAGTAATAGACGTAAGTGATACTGGGTCGCCATCGGGATCCACCACGGTCAGGCAGCCTGTAACGGGAGTATCCTCATCGGTTTGAAAGGAGAGTTCGGATACCGGGTTGTTCGACCCGTCCACCAGGAAGGGTGGCCGATTCACATTCCCGGCGAACTCAATGAATTTGCGGAAGGGCAAACTGGAATCCGTACCGTCGGTCACCACAAAAGAGATGCGGCGAGTCAACAACGAAGATTGGAAGGCGTTGGAGTACGTGATGCTCTGCAATGCCGTAGAATAGGCGGCGAGGGTGGCATTGCCTGTCAGAGTCAACTGCCCGGTGCCTGCATTATAACTTCCTGTAATTCCAGACTGATTGACAAAAACCAGCACATCCTCGGCGGAAACAAAGTTGCCATCAATGACCGAAGTGGCGCCCGTCAGCGTTGCATGGTCGGCATCGGTGACCTGCAGAGTATTATCGACGGGAACGGCAGAACCCGGGTAATGAATCACCGCCGGCGACCCGGTGATCACCGGCGCATCGTTTACGGGAGTCACGGTGATTTCCAGCGTGGCCGTGGCGCAGGCATTGTGCGGATCGCAAATGGTAATCGTGGCTGTCGTTACCCCATTGAAATTGGATCCCGGAACATAGGCGAAGCAGAGCGGGCCGGTCAGCGTAAAGGTTCCGCTTCCCGACACCAGGCTGATTCCACTGATGGTCACCGGGTCGCTGTTTACATCAAAGACGGTGATGCAGGTACTGAGCGGTACATCTTCGGGGGTAACCAACGAGATCGTGGTGATGGGATTATTTGACCCATCCACAAATATGGGGGGATAGTTGACCGGGGTTATACCGACAAACTTGTGAAACGGCGAGCTGTTGGCCAGTCCATCCGACACCACAAACGAAACGCGTCTCGTTACCAGGCTAGGCGTCAGTACCGTGCTCGAATAGGTTACGGTCCGAAGCGCTGCTTCATAGTTGGCCAAGGAGGTGGTCCCCGTAAGCGTAAGAACACCGGTAGCGGCCGAATATGAGCCTGCAATCCCCAGCTGATTCGTAAAGTTCAACTGGTCCTCCGCCTGGATAAAGTTGTTGGTGATGGCCACCGATCCTCCCGTAATCACCAGGTTGTCGGCATCGCTCACCGTAAGGGTATTGTCCAGAACGAGCGACCCGCTGGTGTACTGTACCTGGGCCGGGGAACCGGAAACAACCGGGGGATCATTTACCGGTACGACATTGATCGACCGATTCAGGGCGTTGCTGGGATCCAGGCCATCGAAAACCTGTACCTGAATCATACGAGTCAAGCCGGATGGGTTATCGCTGGTATTCTGATACGAAACACTTCTCAGTAGAGTTTGGTAGGCGGCCAGGGTAGCGGTGCCGGTGAAGGTCAGTACTCCGGTGGTAGAATTGAACACCCCGGTAATTCCAGCGGTCGGCGCAAACAAGAGCAAATCCTGGCCAGACTGAAAGTTTGAAGTTATGGAAACAGTGGCTCCTTCGAGTACCAGGTTGTCCGGATCCGTGATGACCAAAGAAGGTTGCAGGGGAAGCGCCGGGTCATTTTCCGTGTAGGTCGCCGCAGTGATCACTCCGGTCAGCGTAGGCGGAACATTGACCACCACGATGGTGAAGCTCGCTTGTGAGCCCAAGCCTGCGGAAGAACAGCGGTCAACCGCGCGGGCCCGGGCTGTGATCGAGTCACCAGGATTCAGGATGTAGGAAAAAGTGGAAAGCCACGAACCGCTGCCGTCGGTGGGTACGGTGTCCCGATCTACCAACACGTCCGCAGAATTAAAAACCTGGATAAAGATGCTGGCCCCCACGAGCGGGGTTCCATCAGGATCCTTCAGCATGCCTGAAACAAAGCTCTGTCCGGCTTTCACCGGGAGGTTGAGCGTCGGCTTGGGGGTCACGCCGACCTGAAAACCGCCACAGGTAAAACACAGGTTGTTCAGGCTGGTAGGGCATTGGTTGGAAGTCAAATCCAGAAAGGCACAAGTGTTGCATCCATTGTACTTGGTGTCGATCACTCCGGCTACATCGGAAATCTTGCCCGCCATGGCGCAGGTGGCCGAAGTGTTGGTGACCGCGGCAAAGCGCAGCTCCGTATCCTTAGTGATGCCAAATAATTGCTGCAACGCCGAGAACGGGACGTAATAGTCGTAGAAGTAGTCGGGATTGCCGCAGCTCACTACATCGGCCACGGCGATCTGAAAGTGAGTGTCAAAGCCGTAGCTCCGCAACGGGGTGGGACAACTTTCAATGCCATCGATGTTAAAAATGGATACCCCCTGGTTTCGATTCTTGATGAGCGTAATGTCGATTTCAAAGCCGGGGTTGTCTGGTGTTGAATTAGGATCATCCGGACCCATCTTACCATCGGTGTCAATAAGTATCGTATAGGCTTCCACGCTGGGGTTATCCGTTCCGAGGCGAAACCTAAAGATGAGGTTGTCGTTGTTGTCGATGACGCCGTATACCCCGTAACCCCGGCTATCCACGGTGATGTCGGTAATTCCGCACTTGGCTCCCGCCTGGTTGTCGGCCAATGAATCACCGGACCCCACGATGGGGATACCGAACATCTTCAGTTCGAACTCATCGACATTATAGCCATCATTGGAGAACCCGAGAGTCGACTGCGATACAAAGGTGTCGCCGTTGGGATCGAGCACCGGGGTGGTGGCAGACTTGATGATCTTACCGCGTTGTGCCAACAGACCCTGGGGCACCAAAATCAGCCCCAAGGCGAGGGCAAACCATGCCAGCCAAGCATGCCCTCCCCTGATTTTCAACGCAAATACAGCCAAAAACATCTGTAAATTTAGGGAATTACAGTCCATACCGCTATTGTCCGAGACGTGACCGCAAACAACAGACTCTCTTCCGTTCTCCTTTGGTCCGTCATTTCAGCGGCATTCATCGGTCCAGGAACAGTCACGACCGCTGCCTCGGCCGGCGCACTTTTCAAGCTAGACTTACTCTGGGCCGTCGTCTTCTCCACCATCGCCTGCATTGTGCTCCAGGAAGTGTCCGCGCGACTGGCCATTGTCAGCGGCTTGCCGATGGGCAAGGCCATGATCCAACGTTACGGAGAACGCAAAGGGGCCTGGCTCAACTTCTTCCTTGGAGGACCAGTCATCCTGGGGTGCGCGGCCTACCAGGCGGGCAATATTGTTGGAGCCGTCTCCGGCCTTCAACTGATGACGTCCGCAACCATTTTCACTTTGACGCCACTCCTGGCTTTGGTGGTTGCCCTTATCCTTTGGACGGATCGCCGGCAGACCATCGGCTGGCTCATGACGTTTCTCGTGGCCATCATGGGCGTGGCGTTTGCCGCACTGGCATTCAACCGCCCTCCCGAATTCACGGAAGTGGTCAGGTCTTCGCTGGTTCCCCGCATACCGCCAGGATCAGAACTGCTGGCCTTGGGGTTGGTCGGCACCACGATTGTTCCCTACAATGTTTTCCTGGGCTCCGGTGTCAGCAAAGGTCAGACGGTTCCCCTCATGCGTGTAGGATTGACCATCTCGGTCATCATCGGTGGTTTGATCACGGCCTTTATCCTGGTGGCCGGCACGTCAGTAAGTTCCTTCCGTGATTTCCGTGAGTTATCGGATGCCCTTCATGCGGCGCTGGGGCCGGTCGGCGCATGGGCCCTGGGGACAGGATTATTTGCAGCCGGTTTCTCGTCGGCAATCACTTCACCCTATGCCGCTTCCATGATTGCTTCCACGGTATTCGGGTGGGGAAAAGCGGCGCAGCGGTGGACGTGGGCAGTGGTTCTGCTAACCGGGTTCCTGGTCGGGATGAGCGGACTAAAACCCATTCCCGTTATTCTGCTCGTCCAGGCATTGAATGGACTGGTGTTACCCCTGCTTACCGCCTTCCTGATATTGCTGATCAACGACGAAGGACTCATCAACCGTGAACATCGTCCCTCTGTCTATTATAATGTGGTTCTTCTGCTGATCTTCGCCTGCGTCATGGTCCTGGGCTTACACAGCATCGACAAGTCAGTTTCCTCCTGGCTGGATGCGCCCCAGGGGCACTACCCAGTAATAATGGCGATCACTTTCCTGTTCACTGGCACGCTGGTCTTCCGGGTATTCCGGCACAGGTCGTAGCTGTTTGATCAGGAGACGATCTCGTCAAATACCTTAACGAACGACTTCATTTCGTCCAGCGTGCCAATACTCACCCGGCACCATTCCTTGGCCTGGTAATCCCAGACCCGGATCTGGTAGCCACGCTTCATGGTTTCCTCCAGGATCATTTTACCACTCTTCGGCGCGGGGAAGAGCACCACGTTGGTGAACGATTTGCCGTAGAACCATTTCTTGCGATCCAGGTAGTCAGTAAAGTAGGCACGCGCTTCCGCGTTCAACTTTCGGGTGTAGGACATGAATTCCTGGTCGCCAAGGCTGGCTTTTGCCGCGGCAAGCGCAGCCTGGTTGAGGATAGTCCCCAGTTGTTTGTCTTCCAGTTTCTTGATCAGGTCAGGCTTGGCGACAGCATACCCGATCCGAAGGCCTGCCAACCCATAGATTTTTGAGAACGTGCGAGAGACAATGACATTGTGCCCTTGCTTCACCAACTCCACCATGGATTGCTGCTGGGCCGGCTCGAGGAACTCGAGGTAAGCTTCATCGGCAAATACGGTCGTCTTTTTTGCCATCTCGATGCAAAAGTTCTTCAGTCGCGAATGGTCGACCACCGTACCCGTCGGATTGTTCGGGTTCACCACAAAAACAATCCTCGTATCCGGCTTCACGGCGGCGGCCATGGCCTCCAGGTCATGCGCCATGTTCTTGTCGAGGTCAATCTTATCCCAGCGGGCCTTGAACTTCTGGGCAAAGTTCATCAGCATGGTAAAGGTCGGATAGGCCGACAACACCGAACCACCCTCCAGACCAACGGTCATGCCCGTAATGGCCAGTACTTCCCCGCTCCCGGCGGCCATGAAAATATGATCGGGGGTCACTCCCTCGTGCGCGGCAATTATTTCCTTGAGTTCCTGGCTCTGATCGAAAGCATAACGGTTCCCCTCTCCAATGGACCGCTGGATGGCCTCGCGGGCCTTTGAGGATGGCCCGTAAGGGTTTTCATTGGATCCGAGACGCACCAATTTCCCATTCAGCGACGACAGGAATTCGACCTCTGCACGGCTTGCGGGTGCGGCCATCAACTCCTGAACGAGAGAAAGGCCCAGCGGCATGGCCGCTCCGGCGGTGAGGGCGGACTTAAACCACGCCCTGCGGGAAATGGATGTGCTCATGGTTATCGTGATTGGTTGGAGATACTAAATGTACGAATTCCGGGAATATCAGTTCTTCCAGGGGGCACGTCGTACCGTAGTCACAAAAGGCTCATCATCAAGCACAATCATCGGATCCTGGCTGTTCACCGGATGATTCCGTCGTTCCAGCCGGTAGGAGCCGGGTCCTTCTTTCGCCGAAGTATAGTACAACCTGTCCCCCTCTACGTACCAGGTGCCGGAATCTGAGGCTTGCGCCGAAGTACCGCCGGTCAGCTCCTCGGTTTGAACACTTCTGGATCCTTCCTCCACATACAAATAAGTGCCATCGGCACGAAGTGTGATGCAACGGCCGGAATACGAGCCCGTTGAACTTTTTAAATAACACCATTGGCCCACCAGGTCGGCGGGATTCCGCAAATCCTTGTACGACGGTTTGACCTGTCGGGCGCCGGTCACCTTGGTATACACCGACTGCTGTCCGTTTGCCGTGAGCACCAGTTGCCCGGACTTAATCACATAGGCGAACGTTACTGATCCTCCCGGTGTATCGATAACCAGGAAGCCCTGCGAGAGCGCATAAGGGTATAATTCATCCGCATACCGGCATTTTCCGTCGCTGCGGAACTCAATCATCTCGCCTTCTCCCGACCACAGGCCGATTAATTCATCGGAAGTTCGGCTGAAGGATTTGGTTTGTCCCACGGCGGTGACCATCGCCGCCAGGAGGAACCCGGTGGCGATCAGCAACGCCTGTAACCGTCGGTTAAAGAACATTGTTCAACTGTTCCTTGATCTTTTCCAGTTCTTCCTTCATTCCCACCACCTCGCGCTGCATGGCGGCGTCATTGGCCTTGGAACCGATGGTATTAATTTCGCGGCCGATTTCCTGGGAGATGAATCCCAGCTTCTTGCCTCCGGATGCGCTCTTCATGCTTTCACGGAAGTAGGAAAGGTGCGCGCGCAATCGTACCCGTTCTTCATGGATATCAAGTTTTTCCACATAGAAGATCAACTCCTGCTCCAGGCGGTTCTTGTCAAAACCCTCCTCGCCAAAGAAGTCGGTCACCTGGTCACGAAGCCGCTTTCGTATTTTGTCCACGCGCCCGGTGTCCAGCGACTCGATCCTGTTCAGCCCTTGTTCAATCTGGTCAATGTATCCGCCCAGCTTGCCGGCCAGTACCCGGCCTTCGTCCTCGCGAAACTTGTTGCAGTGAGCCAGCGCGGCCGTAAGCGTATCCATCAGTTTTTCCAGGATTTCCGGGGAAGCCTTTCCCTCCTCCAGGGACACTTCGGGTGAGCGTAACGCCAACTCAAACAGGGTGTCATAGGGTGCCACCACCCGGTCCGCCAGTTTCTTCAACTCCAGGTAGTGGGCGATGAAACGCTCTTCGTGGTAACGGGCGGGTTGCGCTCCGGCCAGGTGCCGGTCCAGGGTGATGGTGGCGGAAATCTTGCCCCGCTCAAGTCGATCCTGAATCAGGTTGCGTATTTCCATATCCTTTTCGGATAGCGCCGCCGGGAGCTTCAGGTTGAGATCAAGAAACTTGGAATTGAGCGACTTTACTTCGACATGGATGGACCCTTCGCCAACCACGCCGATGGCCTGCCCGAAGCCAGTCATGGAACGCAGCATATACAGCGGGAATTTTGCGCAAGATACGGAACGACAGCGCTTAGAAGTCTAACCCCACGGAAACCATGATCCGGGGATCTTTCACCTTGAAGTTCTCCACCGGCCACGCATAATCGAATTTGAGGTAATAACCGAGAATCATGGATCGGAACCCGAGTCCATAGCTGTAGAGCCAGGGATTCAGGTATTGTTTGAGGTCTATCGTGAAAGGCCCGGACTTTACTTCGACCGTGCGGAGGCTGTTCTCGGAGTTGATGGGGGGAGCACCCGTCCAACTGGTTCCGATATCATAGAACGCCGTGAGCTGCATATGCCTCAGGAAACCGCTCGACGTGGAGCCGCCACCCAGTGCCCGGACCAGCGGCATGCGCAATTCCGCGTTAAACATGGCTACGCTCGTGCCATAAAGAGTGGCATAGTCAAATCCTCGGAGCGTCGTGGCAAACTCCGTGAACACCAGGTTTTCATTGTAGCCCGATTTCACATAGAGCGGGTTCTTTACCCCTTCGTAGTTGGTGGAGTTCCCGAACCAGTTGTCCACTCCGCCCAGCACATACTGTTTGGGCGCATTGCCAAAGAAATTGCCGGCATACCCGCGGACGGCCAGGACGATCTCGCGATAAATCTTCTGATAGTGACGGACGTCGACATAAACCTGGGAGAAGCTTGCATTCTTGTTTCCAAGTCCCTCATAGTGCACCAGGGCCAGCTTGGCCCGCGTTCCCTCCATGAGATTGAGCCCGCTGTTGAGCGAATTATCAAATACGAATTCGGCGCGCCCGCCGGCATACCATTGACTCTTGGAGGGACGAAACGCGGGGGGAGACACAATGCGTTGATCGGGTCCGAGGTCTTCGTAGAATGTATAGCCGACGAAAGGCTTGAGCGATACCCGGGTACGTACTGTAAGCGGAAGCGAAGCGCCGATTTCCAGTTTTTGCCAAGAGTACTTCTGGCGCTGAACGTTGGTGCTGGTGCCCGACTCTTCGGCCTGGGACCAGAAAATTACTTTGCGGTCGTACCGGACGCTGAAGTCGACGCGGTGCTTCAGGTAATGGAATTCACCGAATACATCGCCGCTCTTCCAATCAAAAGCCGTCTGGATCCCGCCGTGTATCCGGAAGTTTTCAAGAATATCATTCATCTGCGTCTCCAGCCGGATGCTGAAGCCCCGGAGCGGGTCGATGACAAAATCCGTGGTGAAATTTTCATAACTGAATTTGGGCTGATACGGGAATGGCCCCGTAATCCGGTTGCCCTCCTTGGCTTTCATATAGCGGCTGAGAAAAGTCTCCCCCGGCTTCTGCGTCTTCAGCGCCTCATCTTCGAAACGGTAGTCGTCGGTATTGACATCAGGCTCCTTCTTGGGTGGCGTTACGGGCTTCACCACGGTATCCCGCTTGACGGCCGCTTCTTCAAACGTGTAGTCGTCGACGTTGATTTCCGCCGGCACCTTCTTCACCGCCAGCGAATCCTTGGTGAGAGAATCGCGGGGGCTGGTACGCGGGATAGGCCTGATCGTATCCACGGCAGGACGACTGAGGGTGTCCGGCTTTGGCTTCGGGGGAACGGTGTCACGCTTTTGCTGTAAGCGCTCATTGATGAGTTCCTTCAGGGTCACCCCCTGCTTCACTTCGCGCTTGCGCCGTTCGGTCAGGTTTCGCACCTGCTGGGTCTCTTTCCGGCGGGTAGCCGGGGTGAAGATTTGCCGCTCCAGGTTGAAGGGCTGATAAACGAAGATGTCTTCCCGTGTCCGGTTGACCATGACGGCCGCAAAGACTCCCGACTCTGGATGAAGATCGAAGGACTTAATGCTGGACTGAAAATTGGTGACCTGGGCGTAAACCCCCGTTTGCCGGTTGAAGCGGAACAGGTTAATGATGCCCCGCTGATCGCTGAGGTAATAGATGTTGTTCTCATCTACCGCCTTGGGGGAATAGTCACGGCTGAGGGTGTTAGTGATCCGGGTAACCACATTCGTCGTCGTGTCCAGGTTGTAAACGAAGAGATTATAATTGGACGCTGCTTTTGCAAAGTCCCGTCGGACCGTGTTCACCGTATCGGTAGTGCGGTTGGAGCTGAAGACAAGCGTATTCGTCTTTGGGACAAAAATCGGATCAAAGTCATCGAACAAGTCGTTGGTCAGGCGCCGGGTAAGGTCTCGTCGCGAGCTGATCAGGTAAAGGTCATTTTGGCCGTCGAGATCGGCGCTGATCACGGCGAGTCTTCCGTTATCGGAAAAATTAAGACTGCGTATGTTGGTGAACCGGTTAAGGGTTCGCGGAATCTTGCTCCGGGTAGTCAGGTCATACAGCCAGAAGATATGCTGACCATACCGCGTACCGATCACACCCAGCGTGTGACCGTCAGCCCAACTCACCAGCGGAAGGCTGGTGTCGACGGTTTGCCTGAACACCTTGTTGCCGTCCGTCAGGATGGTCGTCTCTTTGCCCGTTTCAAGCGATTTGACAATCACGGTATACTTGCCCCGGTCATTCTCCGCATAGGCTATATTTCTGCCATCCGGGCTGATCTTCATGGTGGTGTAGACGATCGTCTTGCGGTGTCTGGGAATGAGCCGCAGTGAATCGGAAGCCGGCACGTAACTGGCGCTGATACGCTGCTGATCTTCGCCATAGTAGCGCTTCCAATCTGCAACGAGCTGCTTGAACGGTATACCCAGCGTGATGTAGATGCTCTTTTGCTCATTACGGATTACCCGCGTGTAGTTGAGGATGTTGGCCACGCTGGCCTTGCCATACTTCTCCACCACATAATTCCAGATCGACTGCCCGATGAGCGAAGCCTCAGCGCCCGTCAAGCGAAAAGCCTTATTCACCTGCTTGCTTTGTACAAACTGCCGGGCATAATCATCCATTTCTGCGTCCCAGCCGCGCGCCGCATATGCAGACACACCATAGATGAACCATTCCGGGAGGTTCATCAGGACCGAACTCTGAAACATGTCTTTCAGGCTTCCTCCAAACATCATCTCATGGATCATGAGGTCGGTGACTTTGAGGATAAGCTCCTCCTTGAATCCTTCGAGGGTCCCCGGGTGCGCGATCTCAACGTAGGGTTTGATGAATTCCGTTTCCCCGCCCACCCGGTACTGCTTGCCGAGCATGCCCATATTGCTTTGGTGCATGTCCGTTACCGAGTTGTAGAGGAATACTTTGGTCTTGAGGTAAGGGGGATACCCGATCAGATCCGTGATCCGGTCGAACTCCGACTCCAGGTACTGGGTCGCCTCGGTGGCTACACGCCGGCGGTCCCCATAATAATAGACATCGAAATTATCGGAGCTGATATACTGCCATTCGAAGGTCCGGTATTGAACCCGGTTCCTTCCAAACGACTCATTCGCCATCTGCGCCCGGGCGGAAAGTGCAAGCAGCAAAATCCCCGCAAAGACGGAGAAAAACCGTACGCACAACCCGAATCGCATCTTCAACACAGTCAGTTCGAATATAACGGTTTGAACCTTGAAATATTGACCTCGTCCGGCAACGCGTTGATCCCCTCCATCCAATCGGCCAATCGGGATGCAAAATAGGGAGCCAGGCTCACACCTTTCGTGCCCAGGCCATTGAAAATAACAACCCTTTCTTCGCGAGGGTGGCCTCCCATCAACGGCCGCCGGTCGGTCACGGTGGGCCGGATACCCCAATCTTGGTGAATGGGTTCTGCAGCCACCCTTACGACAGCGGCAAGGCGCTCCATCAGCAGGGCCTTTCCTTCGGGGGAATTCCCCGCCGGAAACGGTTCATGCTGGTAGGTCGATCCGATGACAAACTCACCGGGAGTTTTCGCCGGCACCACGTAAACCCCCCGACTGATGATCCTCCCGGCGGGCAGCGCCAGCCGCACCGTCAGAGTCTCCCCCTTCAAGGGCCGGATGGGCAGGTAGCCAAACCATGGGCTTTGGCGGGCCGCAAGTCCATGACAAAAGATGATGCGGCTGGCCCTGACATCCTGATAACAAACCTCCTCGGTAACTCTCACTTCACCCTCATCAAAGGATTGCTCCCGGTACATTCCCCGATCCCTGAGAAGACTGCGGACGGCGTCAACCCACCCCTTTACATCCAGGTAACCGGCCAGGTCAAGTTCCAGCCCACCCCATGGATCATTGAGCATCTCTCCGGCCGAGCTGGTCTCATGAATTTTCCTGATAAACATCCTGACAGGCTCCTGCAAAGCCTTCATTTTCCACTGCTCAAGTTCTTGCTGCGAAAGAAATGGACGGTAAAGGGGCATCGGGTGGAAGAATTTTCTCCCGATGATCCGCTCTGCACCGGCATACCACTGATGAAGAAAGGGAAAAAGAAGATGGGCGGCATACGTCGTGGTCATTACCTTGCCGGTAATGGGATTGCAGATGCCCGCTGAAATGACCGACGCCCGATTCTTCATCGGTTCATCATACACAACGACACTCTTGCCTCTCTGGAGAAGTTCAAAAGCGAGGGAAGAACCGGCCAGGCCCTGGCCAACTATAATATAGTCGGTGCGGTGAGTCATTCATTCATCGTCCTGCGGTTGGCCAGGTACACGCCGCCCAGGATGGCCGCCATCCCGATAAAGTGGCCGGCATAAAGATGTTCGCCATCCAACACGCCCCACATGACGGATACCAGCGGCATGATGTACGTAACCATGCTGGCATATATCGGCGTGGTGATACGGACAAGTTTATTAAAGATCAACCCGGCGATGGCCGTGCTCATCAAGGCAAGCAAGGCCACATAACCGGCGGCTGTCCAGGCACCCGGTACTGTCTGGAGATGCTGCACAAAGTCGGTCATGCCGAAGAGCACCAGTGCGCCGAGTGGCCCGATGAGTGCGATGGACACGCTGGTGATCGCCAGCGATCCCAGCTGGGTGATGTTGAATTTGACAAAATTCAGGTTCGTGCCGTAAAAGGCACACGCCAATACAATGAGCAAGCCATAGGCGTTGAACCCGATGACCGATCCGCCGCTACGGGATAACATCAGCAATACCGTTCCCGCCAGCCCGACGAGGATACCGAGGATGGCGGGGCGGCGGAAAATCTGCTTGTAAAAGAGTACGCCCATGATGAGCGTCCACAGGGGGGAAAGCGTATTGAGGATTCCGGCCACCGAACTGTCGATGTGCTTTTGGGCGGTGGTGAACAAAAAGGCAGGAATAAAAACCCCGAGCAGACCGGAGATCAGGAGTTTGCCTACCTGCTCCCGCTTTACTTCCTTCCATTTCACCACGGCAATAGGGAAAACCAGGATGCCGGCGACCGTGATTCGAAGGGCCGCCACTTCCACCGGGGTGAGCGCCACCAGCCCTTTCTTCATCAGGATGAACGACGTACCCCAGATGAGTGAGAGTACGGCCAGCAGCAGAATGGGAAAAGACGGGTTATTCTTGTTTTCCAAAGTAAGGAAGGTAGTAAGCCGCTCTAGTTAACGTTCATGCCAGCGCAGTAGCCTGGGAGAACACCTCGCCGATCTCGTCCAGGATGCTATATACTTCGCCGGCCGTATTGGCTTCCACCAATCGGGTCCGGTAGGGCTTGAAGTCGGGCAGGCTGCGAAAATAATTGGCGTAATGTCTCCGCATTTCAAAAACCCCAAGCCGGTCGCCTTTCCAGCGGATGGAGAACTCCACATGCTCGCGGCATACCCGTACCCGCTCGGCAATATCCGGCGGCGGGAGAAGGACCCCGGTTTGCATATAATGCTTGATCTCACGGAAGACCCACGGGGCGCCGATCACCGCGCGCCCGATCATAATGCCATCCACTCCGTAACGGTTCTTGTACTCCACTGCCTTTTGCGGTGAGTCGATGTCGCCGTTGCCGAAGATGGGGATTTGAATGCGGGGATTATTCTTCACTTCACCAATAAGCGTCCAGTCGGCTTCGCCTTTGTACATCTGCACGCGGGTTCTTCCGTGTATTGTGAGCGCTTTGATGCCGATGTCCTGGAGCCTTTCCGCCACCTCGGTGATGTTCTTGGTCCGGTCGTCCCAGCCCAGGCGCGTCTTCACCGTTACCGGCAGGCGGGTGCTCTTCACGATGGATTCGGTCATCTTCACCATCTTGGGGATGTCCTGCAAAAGCGCCGCGCCGGCACCCCGGCAAGCGACGGCCTTCACCGGGCAGCCATAGTTGATATCAATAAGGTCGGGGTTCACGGAAGCGGCGATTTCGGCGGAGCCCACCATATTACCAATGTCGCCCCCAAACAGCTGAATCCCGATGGGTCGCTCGTATTCAAAAATATCCAGCTTCTGACGGCTCTTCGCCGCCTGGCGGATCAGGCCTTCTGAGGAGATAAACTCCGTGTACATGAGATCGGCGCCACCGGCTTTGCACACCGCACGGAAAGGCGGATCGCTCACATCCTCCATCGGCGCCAGGAGGAGCGGAAATTCACCCAAGGATATATCACCAATCTTTACCATCGTGGCGGCGAGTACTTAACGTGAAGATTTCGCCATATTTGGCGCAAAAATAGCCAAAAGGCCACACATGAGCCCTTCCCTTGTTTCTGACCGCCCAGCCTCCGTTTCCATTTTGCGGATCCTGGCCATGGTCATCTTCGGGTACATCGTCATGGGAAACGTGGTGGCTATGCTCATCATTTCGATTTTGTACCAGGGCAACCTGCTCGAGGCACTGTCCGATCCGCTGAATCACCCCGATATCCGCAACATCATGTTGTTGGCCCAGGGAGTTGCCTCGTTGGTGGGACTCGTGCTGATCCCCTGGTATTACCTCCGGGCCTTTGAGCACCGGACATTGGCAAAGTTCTTTGGCGGGTTTCCTTCGCTCCCGTGGGTGTTGATTCTCGGCGCACTGGTCATTGCCCTGGGCGTCAGCATCTCCCCGATTGCGGAATGGAACGCCCATGTTCAACTTCCTTCCTGGACAGGGGCACTGGGAGAATTCCTGCGCCAATTCGAAGACCAGGCCGCCGTACTGGTCAAGGCCTTCCTGGCCAACCTAACACCGTTATCCTTCCTGCTGGCTTTCGTCGTTATCGCCGTTGTCCCGGCCCTGGGTGAGGAGTTGGTGTTTCGCGGTTTGATTCAAAACGAATTCCGCCGCGCCTTCGGCAACCCCCATGTCGCCATCTGGCTGTCGGCTGCATTCTTCTCGGCCTTCCACATGCAGTTCTTCGGATTCTTCCCCCGGTTGATCCTGGGGGCGGTAATGGGTTACGTCTATTACTGGTCCGGCAATCTCTGGATTCCCATTCTCCTTCATTTCCTCAACAACGGCATCCAGGTCGTGGCCATTTACCTCATGCAGCTGAAGGTTCATTCGCTGGATGTGGAGAGTACAGAGAGCGCACCCTGGCCTTATGTGGCGGCTGCCTTATTGCTCATGGCCGGATTACTGTATTATTGCAGGAAAAATCTTCTACCCCCGGACGCGTCAAGTGAAACCCCTCCAGCAGTACAGTAACCTCACGCAACGGCTCATCACCGCACTCATCGGGGCGGCCGTGGTAGTGTCCTGCATCTTGTATGGACCCTGGACCTACTTCGCCGTTTTCTTCCTGATTTGCCTGCTCACCCTCCGTGAATTTTACGCGCTGGCAGGCCTGGACGGCATGATCGTTCAAAAATCGTTCGGCACCATCAGCGGCCTGGTCGTTTTTTCCCTTTCGTTCCTCATTGAAGCCAACCTAATTTCTTACCGCTACTACTTCGTCATTTTTCCGTTGGTCTCCTGCGTGTACATGATCAAGCTGTACAAGAAATTTGAACGCAAGCCCTTCACCAACATTGCGTACACGTTCCTGGGGGTGTTCTATGTAGCCGTTCCCTTTGCGTTGCTGAACATTGCCACTTTTGAAAACAATCAATACGACTACCAGATCATCTTCGGCTGTCTGTTCATTCTCTGGGCAAGCGACACCGGGGCTTATTTTGCGGGCACGCTCTTTGGGAGGCGCAAACTCTTCGAGCGGATATCCCCCAAGAAATCGTGGGAAGGCGTGATCGGCGGCGCCGCACTCGCCCTGCTTTTCGCGTATGGGTTGCCTTATTTCTTCAGCTACATCGGGCATGAACCAACCATACGATCCTGGCAATGGATGGTCATTGGGGGCATCATCGTTGTCGGCGGCACCTATGGCGATCTCATTGAATCCCTGCTGAAGCGCAGCATTGAGATCAAGGATTCCGGCACCGCGCTGCCGGGTCATGGCGGTTTCCTCGATCGGTTTGACGGCCTCCTCATTTCCGCACCGTTCATCGTCGCCTTTCTCGAAATATTCTGACCGGCTGCAGACCCTGGCTAACCGGCCTGTCCGTCAAACCATTCTATCGCTATCCCTCCAAAATCCGTCGGATATTGGGGATTTTACCCCAAGGGAACGGGTTTGTTCCGCCGACGGCAAAGCCTCCCAAACCGTAAGGAAATGACTTAATTCTATATCTTTGCAACCGTTTTCGAGCTGCTCCGAAATGACGACAAGGAATCGGGCAAACCCGGAAACATCCACACTAATTTTCATACCATGGCCTATATCGAACCCGCCCCGCTACTGGATAAAGAGAATCCGTTTGAGGCGATGATGTCCCGCTTCCAGACCGCCTCGCAATTGCTGGGCCTGGAAGAACAGATCTACAATGTATTGAAAGTGCCGGCGAGGCAAGTCATTGTTTCGCTGCCGGTCACCATGGATGACGGCACTATCCGCGTCTTTGAGGGCTACCGGGTAATCCACTCAACGATCCTGGGTCCTTCTAAAGGCGGTATTCGTTTCGACACGCACGTCAACCTGGATGAAGTGAAGGCCCTCGCCGCCTGGATGACCTGGAAGTGCGCGGTAGTTGATATCCCGTATGGAGGTGCAAAAGGAGGCGTCAACTGCAACCCGCGCGAAATGTCGGCCGGGGAAATCGAACGACTCATGCGTGCCTACACGCTGGCGATGGTGGATATTTTTGGCGCCGATAAAGACATCCCCGCCCCTGACATGGGAACGGGTCCCCGTGAAATGGCTTGGCTCATGGACGAATACTCCCGCACGCGCGGCATGACCGTCAACGCCGTTGTCACCGGAAAACCGATCGTACTCGGCGGCTCACTGGGCCGTACCGAGGCTACCGGCCGCGGTGTAATGGTAACTACGCTGGCCGCCATGGGCAAACTGAAAATCAACCCGTACAACGCTACGTGCGCTGTCCAGGGCTTTGGCAACGTGGGCATGTGGGCCGCCCGCCTGCTCGCCGAACGCGGCCTGAAAGTGGTAGCCATCAGCGACCTCTCCGGTGCCTACTACAACGAAAACGGCATTGATATCGACAAGGCCGTGCAGTACCGCGATGCCAACAAGGGCATGCTGGATGGCTTCACCGAGGCCCAGAAGATCGCCGGCGGTGAGATCCTCACCCTTCCGGTTGATGTGCTGGTGCCCGCAGCTACCGAAGACGTGATCACGGTCAGCAATGCCAAGAAAATCCAGGCTAAACTGATCGTGGAAGGCGCCAATGGACCCACCTCCAGCAAAGCCGACAGCATTATCTACGAGAAGGGCATCAGTGTGGTGCCCGACATCCTGGCCAATGCCGGCGGGGTGACCGTATCTTACTTCGAGTGGGTGCAAAACCGACTTGGTTACAAGTGGACCGCCGAGCGTGTCAACCGGCGCAGCGACCGGATCATGAAGGACGCGTTTGACAATGTGTACCGCGTAGCCACGGAATACAAAGTGTCCATGCGCATTGCCGCCTACATGGTCGCCATCGACAAAGTGGCCAAAACGTACAAGTACCGCGGCGGATACTGACCGGAATTCCGTTCCGCTCTGGCCGAACCGGAATCTTTCTGATACCTTTGAGGGCAAGTTTTCGGACTTGCCCTCTTCATTTATACCTTGATCTCATGACAATTCACAAAGAAGGCCGAACGCTCTTGTTCGTTTTGTTAGTGGTTCTCTTCGGGCTCAACTGGCTTCTCAGTTACCTGATGCCCGGGCAAGAACTGATGCTGCAAATTGCGGTCGGGATAAGCCTGGTCATTTATGTCCTGATCCTCCAATTCTTCCGTAACCCGGTTTTTGAGGTGAAGAGGGACGAAAAGCAAATTCTAGCGCCGGCCGACGGCAAGGTGGTGGTGATCGAAGAGGCTGATGAACCTGAATACCTCAAGGGACGGAGGATCCAGGTCTCCATTTTCATGTCGCCATTCAATGTTCACGTAAACCGAATGCCGGCCGGCGGACAAATCAGCTATTTCAAGTATCACCCCGGAAAATACCTGGTGGCCTGGCACCCGAAGTCCAGCACGGAGAATGAGCGCACCTCCATTGCCGTGCGCATGGCGAATGGGACAGAAATTCTCTTCCGGCAGATCGCCGGGGCGCTGGCGCGCCGGATCAAATGGTATATCAAAGAGGGCGATGTCCTCGGTCAGGGTGATGAGTTCGGATTCATCAAATTTGGTTCCCGGGTGGATATCTTCCTGCCTCAGGGTACTAACGTGACCGTAAAGGTCGGCGACGTGACGAAAGGCGGCCGGACGGTTATCGCCGTACTCCCCTAAAGTTTACCCAGCGCCGTAATGAACCGATCCGGGAGTTCCCCGGCCGTGGCCGTCTGGTAGTCGGTATAGCTGCAGGGCACAATGCTGGGGCGACTGTAGGCCGATTTTCCGGACCCCGGTATCTCCATCCACCAGCGCTCGGTAAAACGGCTCTTGTAGAAGACGAGCGTATCCGGATCGCCCGGCATCGAAACAGTAAACTTGGTGAAGTCGTTGCTCCGGAAATCCTGTTCATTCTTGCGGTGGTAATACCCCTCAATGAAATACCAGACCATGGTCGCGATCACCGATGCCGTCTTGCGATGCGCGTCGTCCATCGCCGGGCTGTATCCATAGATCCCGATGGAGCTGAGCTTTTCATTCATCCCGGCATACCAGGCGATCTGGCAGGCATCTTCCCCCATCAATCCAAAGGGCTGAGCCCGGTCGCACCCCGGCGCATCGGAAGAGCGAATGGCCGAAATATCGAAGGAGAGCATATCGGCCTGCCGGATGGCCGGCTCCATTTCAGAGAGCTTCGTGCGCATTTGCCCGACGCGAAAGGCTTCGAAATACAATTTTTCCAACACCCCGATGGAAGCCGGGTCGATCAGGTACGTCTGGTAGGCCAGGTGGGTGTAGCTCAGGAGATAGTTGGGCTCATGAAGAAGGATGCGGTGCAAATGTCGCCGGTCCGCGGCTACGCCATGCTTGTCCTCGAGATCGAGGAACGCGTCCACATTGAGCAGGCTGACCAGTTTTTCGAACGTTTCATACGCGCAATATTGGCCATAGTCGAGGTCCTGCGTTCCGCCCAGGATGACCGGAAGGATATTCTTCTCCAAAAGGATGCGGCACACCTCGCTCAGCCTTACGTAGGTTTCCTCCAGGTCAACCCCCGGATTCAGGTTTCCCAGGTCGACGATCCGGTAAGAGCCGGAGCCCTTTTTCAACTCATAGAGTTTTCGGCGGATTTCGTCCGGGGCGTTTAGCGTGCCCGGATGATGCCCTGCCCCACGCGTCTCATTGACGCCGATTAAAGCCAGGTGAGCCCCGGCATAGTCGGGCATCTTCTCCGTATAGGCCCGGATGTTGTGAAAGAATGAGGTGACGGGCGTGGTCGACGAGTAAATGGATTCCTCTACCGGGGAGAAGAACAAGGTAAGATCCATGGCATATGGTTTACCAAAGCTAACCCTTATGAACTAAAAAACCTTCCGGACGGGCCCCGGAAGGTTTTTGAGTAGCGGTCCAGCGGAGAATTACCCGCCAAAGTCGTCAAAGCGGATATTCTCTTTGGGGATACCCATTTCATCCAGCATTTTAAGCACGGCCGCGTTCATCATCGGGGGCCCGCAGAGGTAAAACTCCACGTCCTCAGGGGCATCATGGTTCTTCAGGTAGTTATCGAAGAGGCATTTGTGAATGAAGCCGACATAGCCGTCGCCAGACGCATCATCCAGGCTCTGCTTGATCTTCCAGTTATCTTCCGGAAGCGGCTCAGAGAGCCCGATGTAAAACTTGAAATTCGGAAAGTCTTTTTCAATGTTCCGGAAGTGTTCCGTATAGAAGAGCTCTTTCTTGGAGCGGCCCCCGTACCAATAGGAAACTTTGCGCTTGGTTTTCTCGGTATGGAA
The DNA here is from genome assembly GCA_016787605.1 of Cyclobacteriaceae bacterium. Lineage (GTDB taxonomy): Bacteria > Bacteroidota > Bacteroidia > Cytophagales > Cyclobacteriaceae > ELB16-189. The sequence continues at coordinate 1,815 of JAEUUE010000100.1, read as the reverse complement.
CAGGTGAAAGATCTGTGCACGAAGCGGGGCCATACCGGCGCCTCCGCCGATATAGATCATCTCGCGCTGGGTAGGGTTAATGTGGAACTCACCGTAAGGACCTGAAATAGTCACTTTATCTCCCGGCTTGCGCGAAAAGATGTACGAAGAGCAAATGCCTGGGTTTACATCCATCCACTTATTGTTCTGACGATCCCAGGGCGGCGTAGCCACGCGGATGTTGAGCATAACGATATTTCCTTCGGCCGGGTGATTGGCCATGGAGTAGGCCCTGAAGATCGGCTCCTCGTTCTTCATTTTCAGATCCCACAACTTGAACTTATCCCAGTCGGACTTGAACACATCCGGCTTGTGACCGAGGTCAGGATGCGGGGCAATGTCCATGGTCTTGTAGTCAACGGTGATCGGCGGCACGTCAATTTGGATGTAACCGCCCGCTTCGAATTTCAGGGTTTCGCCGGGAGGCAATTTGACCACAAACTCCTTGATAAAGGTGGATACGTTGTAGTTGGATACCACTTCGCACTCCCACTTCTTGATTCCAAAGATCTCCTCCGGGATACGGATGGTGAGGTCCTGCTTAACTTTCACCTGGCAACCCAGCCGGACATTCTCTTTCCGCTCCTGGCGGGAAAGGTGCCCCAGCTCAGTAGGCAACACGTCTCCACCTCCTGCCTCCACCACACATTTGCACATGGCGCAGGTGCCACCGCCTCCACATGCCGAAGGAAGAAAAATCTTCTCGTTGGCCAGCGTGGACAGCAGCGAACTTCCGGCGGATACCGTCAGGACTTTCTCGCCGTTGATGCTGATCTTCACGGGACCCGACTGTACCAGTTTTTTCTGGGCGTATAACAGGAGGATCACCAGAAGGAGAATGACCAGCGTAAAGGCGATAATGGACGTGGAAACGATGGGGAGCATGCCGTTCTGAATTTAAGACCACAAATATATTGACGGAGGCTTAAAATCAGTGCTTTCTCCAATGAAAAACCCCCTCTAGGCGGCCTCCAGTTCATTCTGTTTAACCGGCTTCCAGGGGCGGGCCAAGGCCCCCGGGGACAAGACAAGGCTTATGTCGTTCCGGGAGGACCATTCGGCGAAGACTTCCAGGGAAATATCACCCTCCAGCTGGTGCCAATCCTTCGTTCGAACACCCCCCTGGAACTGAACGAAATCCAGGGGCGAAATCCGGGTTCCCGGCAGGCACCCCACGCGGACCGAAACCACGGCCTGACAGGAGTAGGCCAGCCGATGCACTGTCGCCGACTTCCTGAACTCATACCGGTAATTGTAACGCAGCGCCGACACGTCAGATAGCACCGCCGAGCCCGTGGGGTTGCCCCCCGCTCCCTTTCCTATAAAAAGCTGCTCTTCCGCAAAAAGGCCTTCCACCCGAACCGCATTGAACGCGTCCTTGATCCCGAACAGAGGATCTCCCGGCGGAATCAACTTCGGGGCTACCCAGGCATACACTTCGCTTCCTTGCCGGTAACCGCCGGCGACCAGCTTGATCCGGTAGCCGTGAGATCGCGCAAAGGCAAGGTCATGGTCCGAAAGCCGGTCGATACCGACGCGGACAATTTGCTCTGGCTTCACCCTCAGGCCGAAGGCGTGCGTGAGAAGAATGGAGAGCTTGAACGACGCATCATAGCCCTGCACGTCAAGACGGGGGTCTGACTCGGCAAATCCATTGGCTTGCGCCTCCTTCAAGGCATCGGCAAACGAAAGCCCCTTTTCAGCCACCTTCGTCAGGATGTAGTTTGTACTGCCGTTTACAATGCCTTCGATTCGGCTGATCGGATCGTTGTCATA
>JAEUUE010000094.1 GCA_016787605.1 Cyclobacteriaceae bacterium | reverse complement strand
GAGTTCCGCTACAAGGGAAAACAGCTCCACCTGATCAAGCCGAATACCTACATGAACCTCAGCGGCAAGGCCATTGCCTACTGGCTGCAGGCACTGGATATTCCCAGGGAGCACCTCCTCGTGGTGGTAGATGACATTGCCCTGCCGTTCGGCACCCTGCGCATGCGCGCCCAGGGCAGCAGCGCCGGGCATAACGGGCTGGGTAATATCGAAGAGATACTGGGTGGCAAGAACTACGCGCGGCTTCGGATGGGCATCGGCAGCGAATTTTCGAAAGGCCAGCAGGTGGATTACGTCCTGGGCAATTTCGAAAAGACAGAACTTGATGCGTTGCCCGCTTACATGGACCGCGCCATCGAAGCGATCCTTGGATTCTGCACCATCGGCGCAGAGCGCGCCATGAACCTCTACAACACCAAGGGAACAACCGGGACTTAGAAGTACTTCCTCCAGTCGAAGATAATCCGGGCGCCCAGGTACCACACCGGGCTGAGTTTGACCTGTGGCTCACCCACCGGCTCCAGCAATTGAGTGTTGTAAGGCAAATCAACCCCGGCAGAGAATTGAACGAGCAGGCTGGAAGCCTGGTTCAGGGAGAACGACCGGGTGGGCCGGTACTCCAGGAAGGGAAAATCCCATTTCGTAGAACTATAGGAAATGACCTGTATTCCATTGGGTGACGGCACAAAGAGGGCATCGTTGCCGAACGTGCTGGTGCCATAAAGGGAGAGCCCGACTTCGCGGCCGAGGATCACCTGGAACCTCCCGATCCCGGTTTGCCATCCCGTTTGCCAGGGTACGAGTCCGCCGTTGACGGCAATGACACCCATTTCTTGCGCTTTCTGTGGTGATATCAAGTACAATATTGGTCCTACCACGAGCAGATCTCCCGGCAGGAGCCAGAACGGAAGACGCATTCGGAAATCCCATCCTGCCCGTCCCGGTATGGCGGACGTGAGCGCGCCCACGGGAGTCGCGTTAGGGTCGCCAAGGAAATTGTGCGACGACGAGGCATCCTGGCGTATGCCGGCCTGGACAAATACGAGACCGTCGCCCGCTTCATTGAGTACACCGTCAAGGCCAAGACCAAAGCGAAGACCAGCCCCCAATCCGCCGATGAAACCCTGGTTGGTTTGACCTTCAGCGAAACCCCCGAAGGCGTACCTTCCGTTTATGGAGGAAGACACTCCATAGAACATTCCCAATTCCGCGCGAAACCTGGGCAACTCTCCTACGCCGTTGGCCAGTCCAGGCACCGGCGTCGCCCTCAGCACCTGGGGCAGGTACGTGAGTACCTCACGCTTCATGTTCACCGTATCACGACGCTGCCAGCGGGGCTGAAAGTTGTTTTTGCATACGTTGAACGTATCCGGTCGTTCCTCCAGGCTGGTAAGGTCGCCTTCGTGACGAACCCTTAGCTCGCCCGTGGCCGCCATGATCAGTTGTTGCAGGCTCAGGGTCACCGACTCTGCCGCAAATGCAGCGTCTTCATCGCGCATGTAGGCATCGCCCTTGATGACGGCCCGTTCGCCGTTCCAGGTGGTTACCTCCAGTCCCTTTTCGTTGTAGTAATCGTGCGTTCCTTTTCTGACCGCGGCCACTCCCCAGGTTCCCGCTGTATGGCCCGACGCAAAGACATCTTCGAGGAAATGGAGCGCAAACGCTTCGTCGGCCAGGGCGGCGAGGGCCAGCAAGGTCTTTTCTTCGTCAGTCCGCCCGTCTTCCCGAAGGCGTGAAATCTTGTTCAAGGCGCTGGTATGAAACCAGGAGTACATCCCGATCGCATTGAGTTCGGCACCGGCGGCATGGCACAGCACAAAATAGTCCGATCCGTCGGTATTCACTTCCGGTCGTGCCATCAGGAAGTGAACGTTATTTGATCCGGCGCGGGTGGCATACTCCGCATCGGCTCGTTGGAGACGAATATCTGAGTTTCGAATGGCGTTGATGTGCTCGCTTTGGTTCCTCGCCGTCCGGATATCGGCTTCCAGCTGGGCCGCGATGTGGGCCACGTTGAGAATCCAGTCGCTCTTCAATACAATATCCAGCATATCGTTCGGTGAGCAACTATGGTCGCCCGAAATGCCTGTCCAGGCGGCATAGTCGATCTGGGGAGGATGAAGCCCTTGTTCCGGGTCGATTACCGACGCGGTGAGACGACCTTCGTTTCCGCGGCGTGCCTGGGCCCATAGTTTGTCGAGCACCGCCCGCTGCTGCGGACTGAGTTTTTGAATGGCCAGCAACGCGATACGCCGGTGCTCCGGGTAGACCCAACTGTTTGCTGTATGAAAACAAAGGAGAAGTAGAACAGGAAGAACAACTGACCTGAGTCGCATATACACCTGGGGTGGACAGGCAACCTAAGGTAGTAATTTTTTGAGCTTACGCCGAGCACGATGAGTCTCAGGAAGCGAACCGGGGTGTGAGAAGATCACTTCAACTTCAGAACAAAAAGGTAAGGCCAAAACTTCCCCGTCACCAGCATCGTTTTGGTGGCCGGGTGCCAGGCGATGCCGTTGAGTACATCGGCGTTGGGGTTGACGCGCCGGGCCTGCTGGGACAACTCCGTCAAGTCGAGGAAGCCGGTAACCTCCCCGGTTTCCAGTTCGATCCTGGCTACCAGGTTGGTTTGCCAGATGTTCGCATAGAGGCTTCCATCTACATACTCGAGTTCATTCAGATCGGAGACGGCCACCCCGTCGTGCTTGACCGTCAGCGTCCGCACCGGTTTGAGGGACGCCGAATCCAGGAAGGTAATCTCCTCGGTACCGTTGCTCATGATCAGGTGTCTGCCATCGGTGGTCAGGCCCCAACCTTCTCCTTTGTAGGAAAACTCGCCGATCTTCTTAAAGTCAGGCATCGAGTAAATAAATCCATTCTTATTCTTCCAGGTGAGTTGGTACACTTTGTTGTTCAGTACCGCGATCCCTTCCCCAAAATATTTGTTGTCCAGCACCACTTTTCGGGTGGCTTTCCCGGAGCCAATATCCACGATGCCTATCCAGGAGGAGTCCTGGCCCGTGCTCTCATACAATTCACCCCGGTGAATGAGCAGGCCTTGCGTGAAGGCTTTCGGATCGTGGGGCAAGGTGCTCTGCACCGTGAAAGGAATCTCGGTCGAAGAACGAATCTGCTTCTCGTTGGTGCTGCAGGCCACCAACGTCACACCTGCCAGCAAAGTCAACCATACCATTCTCATGACTTACTTACGGGGTTTGTAAGGCCGCAGCTCATTCCATCGATCAATAAATTTCACCGCAGCGTTGACGGTACTGGTGCTGGAGGCTTCACCTCGCGCTGCCGTTCCTTCTTTGGGATCAACTACACCCCAGACGCCTGTCGACGACATCTCCGCCGAGGAAGTCTTCTTACCGGTCTCCTTGGCCTTTAGTCCTTCGGCGAGGAAGACCAGCGTGGCCGTAGGGTCTCCCGCGTTCACCTGGGGTAGCATGGCCTGCAGGTGTGGCGGCAGGGTGAGCGTGGCGGGCACGGCTTTGTCCAGCTGCACCAGCGAAGGCATGTGGTACAATGAGGAAGATGTCTCCCCTGTTCCGCCATGACGGTCGAAAGCAGCAGGCCGCGGGGGGCCAGCGGTCCGTTCACGGAAAGGGGCGATTGCCTGTTCAAACAGCACCGCGATGCCCGGCGTGGTCTGATTGATCTTGTCGACCAGCAGGGTACTGACCGCAGTATTGCCGGTATGGGCGTTGAGGATGATGAAGCGTTTGAACCCGTGCTGGATCAGGCTTTCCACGGCTTCCATATGCACCTGGATGATCGTCTCTGCCTTCATGGTGATGGTGCCGGCGAAGCCCATGTGGTAGGGCGACTGCCCCGCCATCAAGACAGGCACCACCAGGATATCCCGCTGCTGAGCGATGAGTTTGCATTGCTCCACGCCGTTGATAAAGTCGGTACCGATAGGAAGGTGGTACCCATGCTGCTCCATGGCGCCGATGGGAATGATCACCATGTCTGACCGGGTGAGAAAGTCGTTGACCTCCGGCACGGTCATGTGGGGAAGGTAGTTCTTCACTTTCTTCTCTGACCAGAGCGGGTTGGTCTGGGCCATGGAAATAAGATTCCAGGTACACAAAAGAAGGAGGACCCAGTTTCTCATGACTATTTTCGTTTATTACAACACGCCTCCATTTTCGCACTGGCTTCCATGGCGCGGGCCATGGCTACCTCCGTCTCTTTTTTCAATTCGTTGGCAATCGCCTGTTGAATTCGGGCCAGTTTTTCAGCCTCCAGAGCGCGGGCTTCCGCGAGCTCGGCACTCTTCACGGCCAGTTCATTCTGTCCTCGCTCATACAGGGCCCATCCCCCGGATCCGAGGGTTGACAGGGCCAGCAGACCAATGATCACTTTATTCATAACGCAGGAGTTTTAACTATCTATCGCCGACGCTTCCGGCTCTCGGCCGCCTGTTGTTGGGCCAGCATCATGGCCATCCGGGCTTCCTCCGCCGCCTTCTCCGCGGCCAATCGATTTTGCTCCGCAATGTCTCGCAGACGCATAGCATCCGCTTCTGCCACAAGTGCTCTTCGTTCAGCCGCTTCCAGTTTCGTCCGCAGTGAACCCACCTCATTTCGCTGATATAATCCGTAGACCAAGGAGCCAGCAGCCACCGTGACCAGGACAATGATGATTGGCTTCATATTTCTTCTATTTTCAGCTGTTTACCAAATCACAATCTGCAGGCTATCCGGACGGTACATCGGGTCGCCCGGCTTGATGCCAAACGTTTTGTGAAATTCGGGCATGTTGGCCAACGGGCCGTTCACCCGAAATTCCGGAGGCGAATGGACGTCGGTCATGATCTGTCGGGCCAGCGACTCATCTTTGGTGTTGATCATCCAGGCGTAGGCATACCCGAGGAAGAACCGCTCATCGGGTGACAATCCGCTGATCACCTGATTCTCCTTGTACTGGGCGGTACGCTTGAACGCTTCATAGCCCATTACCACACCGCCAAGGTCGGCAATGTTCTCACCCTGGGTGGCGTCGCCATTAATGTGCTTGCCGTCGAGCACGGTGTAGGCACTGTACTGCTCGACGATCTTCTTTGTCTTGGCCAGGAACTTCGACCGATCCTCTTCGGTCCACCAGTTCTTCAAATTGCCATTTTCATCATACTGGCTGCCCTGGTCGTCAAAACCGTGTGTGATTTCGTGGCCGAACGTAGAACCCCCGATAATCCCATACAGGATCGCATCATCGGCCAGTTTTCTCTCGAAACCCGGGACCAGGATGTTGCAACCCGGAACCGCAATTTCATTGTTGCTGGGATTGTAATAGGCGTTGTAGGTCTGAGGGTACATTCCCCACTCCGTGCGGTCAACGGGCTTGCCGAACTTGGCCATGCGGTCGGCGTGCTCCCAGGCGTTGGCCCGCATGGCGTTGGCGCAGTAAGAACTCCGATCGATTTCCAGGGCGCTCAGGTCCTTCCACTTGTCAGGATACCCCACTTTCATGACGATTCCCGAGAGCTTCGACAACGCCCGGGTTTTGGTTTCTTCACTCATCCAATCCAGTTTGCGAAGGCGCTCGGCATAGACGTCGCGGATGGCGTTGCCAATCTCGAGCAGCTTTTCCTTCGAACCCTTGGGCAAATACTCTTCCACGTACACCTGTCCGATCAGCTCACCGAGGAACCGGTTGGTTTGCTGGACCACACGTTTCCACCGGGGGCGCTGCTGGGTGACCCCGTTGAGAATGGTGGAGTAGAACTTGAAGTTCTGCTGCTCGATATCCCGGTTCACGTAGGAGGCATAGGCATCCACGAGGTTCCAGGTGAGGTAGGCTTTCCAGTCATCCAGCGAGTAGTTCCTCAGCACGCGGTTGAGCGCCGTGAAGAACTCAGGCTGACCCACGATTACCGTATCGGCCTGAGGCACGCCGAGTTCCGCCAGCATCACTGACCAGTCGATCCGCGACGTGAGGGCTTTGAAGCGCTTCACCGACATCTTGTTGTAGTTCTTCACCGGGTCCCGCAGCGACTCCAGTTTCCGGGAGGCTTCCGCCAGCTCGGTCTCCAGCATCATGATCTGCGTAGAGTTCCTTCCAGCCACCGATTCATCCTGCCCCAGCAGCATGAACATGGCATGCATGTGCTTCACATACTCATTGCGGATGTTAACCGTCCGCTCGTCGGTATTGAAATAATAATCGCGATCGCCGAGACCCAGCCCGCCCTGGTAGAAGAAGAGCGCATATTTCGTGCTGATCTTGTCATCCTGGCCCAGGTAGAAAGAGAAGCCGGGTCCGGCACCGAGCGTATGCAGGTGAGCCATGGCTTTCAGCATGGAGGGGATGTCGGTCACCTGCTGGATCCGTTCCATTTCTTGCCTCAGCGGAGCCAGTCCTGCTTTCTCAATGGTGATGGTGTCCATGCCCGAGGCATAGAAGTCGCCGATTTTCTGCTTGTTGCTCCCCTTTTCCGACTTCGCGGCTGCCGAACGGGTGCAGATCTGCAGCACCTGCGCGTTGATCGTATCGCCGATCATCCTCCACAAGCCGTTGGAATTCTCGCTTGGTGGAATAGGATTGCGCTGGAACCAGCCGCCGTTGGCGTATCGGAAGAAATTGTCGCCGGGGCGAACCGTGGTGTCGCGATTGACCACGAGGGGGTCAGGAGGCGGTACTTCCGCCTTCTTTTCTGCGGGTCCGCAGGCGGTGACCAGCGCGATAGTCGAGAGGGCAAAAAGAAAACGTGAATACATGCGGGGTGGAGTTTAAATCGTGGATGAATCAGGGAGACCTTCGGAGTACGGCACGCTGCAAGAACTGGACAGTAAAGTTAATCACCTCGGTTCCTCCGGGAATCTTCTTGCCCGAGGTCACTTCGAAGACAAGTTCCTCGCCACGGAGCTCATAGGTCGACGTGAGCAAGACATCGTGGGTTTCAAACACCGAATAGAGCTTGTTGCCAAACTGGTAGTCCTGAAGCACGATGCCGCCTCCCTCGTCAAGGAGATAGGTGGACGACGACTCGCCCTGCTTCAGGGTGTAGTCTTTCGTCATGGGCATTTTTTCGGAAAGGTACTCGGTCTTCCACGACCAGGTATTTGCTGTGGCGCCGCGCACGACCTTCAAACGGATTTTCACGCTATCCCGTACGTTGCCATCCTTGTACATGTGCATGATGCCCGTCCATTGGCCGATGACGCGATCGGGGAATGACTGAGACCATGCTGTGTGGAGGGAAACGAGGACCAGGACCAATGGAAGCAAGAGGAAGTTCCTTTTCTTCATGACTCAAGAGTTTTGCACCTGGTGCGACTTTTGAAGTTCTGCCCTTTCCCGCTGCCGGAGCAAGTCGCGCAGGGCCAGGGTAACGGGTCCCGGCTTGCCGGAGCCAACGGGGCGATTGTCGATATTCACGATGGGAAGAACACCCTTGGTGGTGCTGGTCAGGAAAGCTTCACCGGCCTCATAGACCTCCTCCAGCCGCACGTCGCGCACCTCGACCGGGCATGCCGATGGGGCCACTTCCAGCACACGCATCCGGGTGATGCCGTGGAGGATATGGTTGGCCGGGGTCACCAGGGTTCCCTGCCGGGTGACCAGGAAGAAATTACAGCGAGGGAACTCAGATACTATTCCGTCACGATGGTATAACACGTCGGCGGCCCTGGCTTCTTTCATCTTCTTGAGCAGCCATACCCCCATGATGTAGTTGATCGTTTTGACGTCTGCGATCTCCCGACGGTACGGGTACGTGATGATCGATATACCTTCGGCCACCTGGGCGGCTGTGGGCAACACAAGCGGGTGTTGCGACACCAGGAAGTTGCCTTTGACGGGGTGGTACGCATCTGGTGAATAGCCACCCGTGAGGATAAGCTTCATCCCGGCTTCCTGCATCCCGTTTCTCCGAATCAACTGGTAAACCACCTCCTTCAAGGCCGGCCGGTCGATGACGCCTTCCAGCCCCATGATGGCCGAGGACCGGTAGAACCTGTCGAGGTAGTCTTCCAGGTAAAGGGGCACCCTCTCGTTGACACGGAAGAAGTCGAAGATGCCGTATCCGCGCTGGATGGCGAGGTCGCTCACATGCAGCTGAGCGTTTTCGAGGGGAAGGAATTCGCCGTTGAGGTAGGCCAGCATGATCAGGGGATGACGTTATATTTTTTCAATATCGGAATCACTTTGTCGAGAGGCAAGGCTTCGATCCGGCGATCGTCGCGACCCGTGGTGGTGGTCGCCAGGAACAGGGAATTCAGGATGGCCTCTTCGGTGGCTTCGATGACAGCCAGGAACAGCGGGGAGACCGCATCGTTGGCGAGGAGGGTTACCGTTTGAGTCTTTTCCCGGGGGTTGAAGGGTATCCGCAGGTCCGGGTGCGTGCTGAAGGCGATTACATAGTCGCCGCTGCCGTTGGAACCGATGCCGCCGGTTTTCCCCAACCCCAGCAGGGCACGCTGGGCCAGGCGCTTGAGGTTGCGGGCATCCAGCGGTGCATCCGTAGCCACCACGATCATGCAGGAGCCGTCGGGACTTTCATTGAGCTGGTCGCTGAGGTAGTATTTTTTCAATTCCTTTCCTACCGGCGCGCCGTTGATCTGTAACACACCGCCGAAATTGGTCTGCACGAGGACGCCCACGGTATATCCACCCAGCGATGACGGCAGTTTCCGCGATGCCGTGCCGATGCCCCCTTTGAAACCAAAGCATATGGTCCCGGTCCCGGCGCCTACACACCCCTCCTCTACCCTTCCTGAAGCTGCCGAGCGCAGCGCCTGGAAGACATCTGCTTTGGTGAGCGGTCGCGACCGAATATCATTGAGGTAGCCGTCGTTGGTTTCGCCAACCACCGCGTTTACAGACTGCACTTGTTCATTGCCGGTTTGTTGCAGCGTATGCTCCACCAGCGCATCCATGGCTACGGCGACGTTCAGCGTATTGGTCAGCGCTATCGGAGTTTCCAGGTTGCCCAATTCCTCCACCTGGGTGGAGCCGGCCAGTTTTCCGAAGCCGTTGCCCACATAGATGGCGGCCGGCACCTTTTGCTGGAAGAGGTTTCCGTCATGAGGCAGGATGACCGTGACGCCGGTTCGCACGGAGGCTTGGTTTCTCAGGGTAGTATGACCCACCTTCACACCGGGCACATCGGTGATGGCGTTAAGCGGTCCGGCCGGAAGGACGCCGACGACGATACCCAGGTCACGGGCACGCTTTCGGTCCTGGGCGAAGGTCGCGAAAGAGAGGAGCAGCAGAAGGCATCCGGCAATCCGAGGGATCATTCGTGGTGTGGCTACTTGGCCAGCACAAGGTAACCCCATGCCGGCAAATTCACCACTTGAAGTTCGTCAAGGGTTCCGAATTCCGTTCGAATTGAACGAAGACAACGTCAGGTGTAGGAATCCAATTAAAAAATCCGATAACCAAGCACCAGCCCGGGACCTCCATACCCGGAGGCATAAAGCACGTAGTCGCCGAGCAGTCCTCGGTTGAAGGCATAATTGAACTCTGCGCTGAACTTGCCCGTACGGTAGCCAAGCCCGGCGGTCAGGTTGATGGCGGAAGATATGTCGAGGGATATGCCGCCGATCTTGAAGGCTCCTTTTCCTCCCAGGGGCAGACCGTAGGCCGCGCCGAAGTTCAGGTACAAACTGCCGTTATCCTTGATGAACAGGTATCTCCGGAGACTGACCGTGAGATCAATGGACTTGTAATCGACGCTAATGGTACCCGTCGACGATTTGGTAGAGTAGGTCTGAAAGACAGGTTCAAACGTGGTGGACCAGAGACCTTTGTTGAACGGTAATACCAATTCAAGCTCCACGCCGACACGGAAGGCCAGCGCCTTGTCCAGTTCGGTACGGGTGGTGCCGTTGTCCACATACACGCCATTGCTGAACAACCCCGGGCGGATCGTGAGGTGCATGGCCGACTCCCGAGTGGTAGCCTCAGCGGGCGCCACTGCGCCCCCCATACACTCATTGTATTTAAGGAAGATCTTCATGAGCGGGGCGCGCTCATATTTCAGGTTGGTCACTTCTCGCTTGCTGATGGACGAACACGTCAGGTCATTCAAGATTTGCTGCTTATAGAGATCATTGCTGGCCGCATAGCCGGTCTGGTAGTTACCCGAAGGGTCGTACTGCATGTAGCGCTTGTAGACCAACTGCTTTGGCTCGACTTCTCCCATCGAAAAGAAGAAACGTTTGAGACCCGCATCGACATACTCGTACAACACGGCTTTGCCCACCACCAGGCGGCGGAGGAACAGTATCTCGCTCTTGAATTCCGGGTTCCGTTCCTTCGACAGATTGTTGATGATATCGCTGGACCGGTCGATGTCCACCATGAACCGGATGAATACCGATCCGCCGGTAAGCCCAAACTCCCTGACTCCCTCTATTCGTCCCTCCTGGGCTTCGCCGCCACTCACCTTGTACTGGAATGCGGTCGGGTTGCTTTCCCAGTCCACATTCCGAATTTCACATTCCGTACGCTGTCCATCGTTGTTGATGAAGTAGCCCGGCTCAAACTTGATCTGTGCCCAGGCACCGCTGACCACCAGAATAAAACCAAGGAAGGAGAAAAACCTTTTCATGAAGGATATGTATGAGGGTGTAATTACCAAATTCTTACCCGCTTCTCCGGCGCCAGGTACAAGGAATCGCCGGGCTGCACGCCGAAGGCTTCATAGAACTCCGGCACATTGCGCACCACGCCGTTGACGCGGAATTTGGCCGGTGAGTGGGGATCGGTGCTCACCTGCATGCGTAGCGACTTCTCGCGGGCTTTGTGGCGCCATGCCTGCCCCCAGCCAAGGAATACGCGCTGAACACCGGTAAAGCCGTCCATCACGGGGGCCTCTTTGCCGTTGAGGCTCATTTTATAGGCCTTCAGCGCAATGCTCAAGCCTCCCAGGTCGCCGATGTTCTCGCCGAGGGTAAACTCGCCGTTTACGTTGAGGTCGGGTAACGCTTTAAACTCATTGTACTGGCCGACCAGCGCTGCGGTCCGCTTCTTGAATTCTTCGTTGTCTTTCTCCGTCCACCAGTTCTTGAGCACGCCGTTGCCGTCGAAGCGGCTGCCCTGGTCGTCAAAACCATGGCCGATCTCATGCCCGATCACGGCGCCGATGGCTCCATAGTTGACCGCATCTTCCGCGTTAAGATCGAAGAACGGCGGCTGAAGGATGGCAGCCGGGAAAACAATTTCGTTTTTGGTGGGATCGTAGTAGGCGTTAACCGTCTGGGGAGTCATTTGCCAGGCCGCCTTGTCGATGGGCTTGCCGATCTTCCCGATCTGCTCTTTGTGAGTGGCCAGCTCGGCACTCTGCAGGTTGGCGACCAGGTTGTCTTTCGAGATGGTCACCGCGCTGTAATCCTTCCATTTGTCGGGATAGCCGATTTTGGGCGTAAACTTGGAGAGCTTGTCCAGGGCCTGCATTTTCGTCTCCGCTCCCATCCAGTCGAGTTCGTTGATGCTGGCCTTGTAAGCCTCGATCAGGTTGCCCACGAGCTTCGTCATCCGCTCTTTGGCTTCGGCGGGGAAGTGCTTTTCCACATACACCTTACCCACCACTTCACCGAGGTTGCCGTTGACGACGTCTACCCCGCGGCGCCACGCCGGCAATTGCTGGGTGCGGCCGGTGAGTGTCGTGCCGTAGAACTTGAAGTGCTCCTCATCCATGGCGGTCGTCAGTTCCGTTGACCGTGCGTTGATAAGATGCCACTTCAGGAAAGCCTTCCAGGTGTCCATTTTGGTTTTGGCCACCAGGTCATTGAGCGCCATGACAAAGGTGGGCTGGGTGACGATGATCCGGTCAATTTCCGTTACGCCGGCCCCATTGAGGAAACGGCGGAACTCAAAACGGCTCATCACATTATCGAGGGAGTCCACGCCGTAGTTGTTGTACATCTTTTGCACATCGCGGGCTTCCTCCTTGGTGATGTGCCTAGTGGCGATGGCCGTTTCCAGCGCCATAATGTCGGCCGCCAGCTTTTTGCCGTTGGCAACGCCGGCCAATTCCAGCATTTTAGAAATGTGCCCCACATAGGCCTTGCGGATTTCCAACGACTTTGCATCGCTGGCCAGGTAGTATTCGCGGTCGGGCAGGCCAATGCCGGATTGGGCGGTATACAGGGAATAAATGGTAGGGTTCTGCAGGTCAGATTCCACCCAGAGCTGGATGGGCGTGCCGTAACCATAAATGGTGGCATAACCGAAATATTCGGCAAGGGCGCTGTAATCGGCAATAGCGTCGATCTTCTGGAACTCCGGTTGGATCGGGGTGATTCCCAGCTCATCGCGACGCTTCATGTCGAGGTAGGAGGCAAAGAGGTCACCCACTTTCTGCTCATCGGTGCCGGCTGGCTTGTTGGCCGCTGCGGCATCTTCGATGATCTTCTTCACATCTTCCTGGGCGCGGTCGTTGAGCATCCGGCCAATGCCATAGCTGGACTTGTCGGCGGGAATTTCCGTCGTCCGGATCCAGGCCCCGTTTACATACATCTGGAAGTTATCGCCGGGTTTTACGGTCGAGTCCATGTACTCGAGCAAGAGCCCGGATTTCAGGATGCGTTCGTTCTCTTCTTTCTTCGGAGTGCCACAGGCTGCGAGAAGGCCGGCGGCCAGGATCAGGAGAATTCTCTGGTTCATAGGTCGGAGTTTATTCCATCAATGGTTAAGCGGCAAATATACACATCCCGATCATTGGGGAATTCTCCCCCCGCTGGCGTGATTAGTGTTTGGGAAGCGTGTACCGGATTCCCCAGCGACGCACGTAATTTTCCAGGGGCTCCAAACCCACTTCAGCTCGCCGCTTATTCACGTTGGGCTCATCCTCGATGGGTGCGACAAAGTACCTCCCGGTGGCATTATCGTAGTGAATCTGGCTTCCGTAAATCTGCTTCTTGCCCTGGGCCAGGGCGACACGGTCTTCGAGGAGGGCGAGGTTCCGGGCATCGGCCCGTCCCGCCTTGACGGCTTCCCGCATGACCGGGAGATACTTCTCCTGGGTCCTTTGGTCGGCATGCTGCACCACCAGGAAGAGCGTCATGTTTCCTTTACCCCCGACCACGTCGCGGCCCACCCAGCCGTATTGATCGAGAATCTGCGTGACCCGTCTCAGGTTCAGGGAATCCTTATGCATGATCACCTTCCACAACTCCTGCATCTCCTTCGATTCACGGCCATACTGTTTCTCCACCCCTTCGATCTGCAGGCGGTACTTCTGGTCTTCGTCGTAAATGCTGTCCAATTCCCGGGCCAGCGGCTTATTGAGGTTGACCTCCGCCTTTTCCTTGTTTCGCCTCACCTGCTCGACGAGGATAGCCCAACGCTTGTCGGCGTGCAGGCTGACGAGGTCCTTATCAGTCGTCAGGTGATCGAGGTTGGTCATTAACGAGGCAATCTTCTGCAAATGGTGAAAGGCGCTGTCGGGATTTCCGGCCAGGGCCCAGGAGCAGGACGCATTGTAATGTTCATCGCCGCTCCCCTTCCACCCGTTGGCCCGAAAAGCCTGCACATAGGTTTGTGCAGAAAGTGGATAGTTTTTCGCCGCGTAGAGCGAGTCGGCACGGTTGATCAGCGAAGGATAATCGGTTTGTGCGGAAGCGGCAACGGTTACCAGGCAACCGGCAAGAAGGCCAGCAAGTCCAAGTCGACGTGGCATGCCGATCAGCTGATGGTCGCGCCGGGATCTACCTCTCCTGCCGGCTGCAACAGCTTCACCTTGCCGTCAGCATCCGACGCTGTGAGGATCATGCCCTGCGATTCAAGGCCCATCATTTTGCGCGGCGCCAGGTTGGCGATGAACACCACCTGTTTACCGACCATCTCTTCGGGCGTATAATGCTGCGCGATACCGCTCAGGATGGTTCGGGTATCCAGCCCGCTATTGACCGTCAGCTTGAGCAGCTTGTTGGACTTCTCCATTTTCTCGGCCGCCAGCACCTTCCCTACCCGGATGTCGAGCTTGCCAAAATCGTCGATCGTGACTTCGGATTTCAATGGTGCGGCCGGCTTGGCGGCAGGGGTCGGTTCGGGGGCTTTCGTATTCATCAGCTTCTGAATTTGTGCTTCGATGACAGGATTTTCTATTTTCTCAAACAACAGGCTGGAAACACCGAGGGCATGGCCGGCCGGCAGCAGGTCCACAGACCCCGTGTCATCCCACAACAATTTTTTCATGGCCAGCATTCCCCGGAGTTTGTCGGCAGTAAAAGGAAGGAACGGTTCACAAAGCACGGCGAGGTTGGCCGACACCTGCAGGGCGAGGTTCAGGATCGTTCCCACACGAGCCAAATCTTTCGCGGCCAGTTTCCAGGGTTCCGTTTCGGCCAGGTACTTGTTACCTGTCCGGGCCAGGTCCATCAGCAAGGCCGTGGCCTCGCGGAACTTGTAGGCCTCGATAGCGGCGGCAATGCGGGAAGGAAACGCCTGTACCTCGGCGATGAGTCTTTCGTCGATCTCGGTGAGGGTTCCGCGCGCCGGCAGCTTGTTGTCGAAATACTTCTGCGTGAGCACCAGTGCCCGGTTGACAAAATTCCCGAAGATGGCCACCAGCTCATTGTTGTTCTTCGACTGGTAGTCTTTCCAGGTAAACTCGCTGTCTTTGGCTTCGGGCATGATGGTGAGCAGCGTGTAGCGGAGCACATCTTCCTTGCCGGGGAATTCGCGGAGGTAGTCATGCATCTCGATCGACCAGCCGCGGCTCGTCGACATCTTATCCCCCTCGAGGTTGAGGAACTCGTTGGCTGGCACGTTGTCGGGAAGGATGTACTTCCCGCTGGCGTGCAGGATGACTGGGAAAATGATGCAGTGGAAAACGATGTTGTCTTTCCCGATGAAGTGGATGAGGCTGGTGTCTTCGGCCTGCCAGTATTTCTTCCAGTCATCGGCGCTCACTTTTCCGAAGTCGGATTGCGGCGTGGAGAACGTGCGCTTTCCCTGGCTGAGCTCCTGGAAGAGGGCGCGCGTGGCGGAGACGTAGCCGATGGGTGCATCGAACCACACGTAGAGGACTTTGCCCTCCGTGTCCGGCAGCGGCACTTTGATGCCCCAGTCAAGATCACGCGTCATGGCACGGGGCTGCAATCCCGCGTCGATCCACGACTTGCATTGGCCGTACACATTTGTTTTCCAATCGTCGGCATGCGACTTCAGGATCCAATCGCGGAGCCAGGGCTCGTAGTTCTGCAGCGGAAGGTACCAGTGCTTCGTGGGTTTGAGCACGGGCGGGGTACCTGACAAGGTCGAGCGCGGGTTGATCAGTTCGTTGGGACTGAGCGTGGAGCCGCACTTTTCACATTGGTCGCCGTAGGCATTCGGGTGGCCGCAGCGGGGGCAGGTGCCCATGATGTAGCGGTCGGCGAGGAAAACATTGGCCTGGGTGTCGAAATACTGTTCCGAGGTTTCCTCGGCCAGCAGACCCTTGCCGTGAAGATCAAGAAAGAACTCCTGGGACGTCTCGTGGTGGATCGGCTCGCTGGTCCGGTGGTAGACATCGAAGGAGATGCCCAGTTGGTAGAGGCAGTCTCGTATGAGGGCGTGGTACTTGTCAATGATTTCCCTCGGGGTGGTTCCTTCCTTCAGGGCCTGGTTGGGAATAGCGGTTCCGTGCTCGTCGCTGCCGCACACAAAAACCACATTTTTCTTTAAAAGTCGTAAAAACCTTACATAAACATCGGCCGGGATATAGGCACCGGCCAGGTGGCCGATGTGTTTGGGGCCGTTGGCATACGGAAGGGCCGCGGTGACGGTATATCGGTTGATTTTCTTGGCTTCTGCCATGGTTGGATGTGGATCTGAAGTACGGTCCCCTGAGGGACAAGCGTCAAATTTCGCAAAATTTTTGGTTAGCGGTTTATCCTCAGAAGAAAAGCCGGCGCGTGCAGCAGCGATCGTTGAACGCATGGAGGCTGTTTGCCGACTCCGATCTGGAAATCCGGATCGGACAAAAAAGCAATCTGATCAAAAACAATACATCAGGGAACAGCGTGGGGCGCGATTTGGTGCCCTTTGGGATCAGGACTGACTGGTGGAACCCTGGAGTGCGGCGCGAAGGGTTGCTTCACGGCGTTGGGCTTCTTCGGCGCGTTTGTCGGCCGCAGCCTTGGGCAGAGTAGCCGGGAATTGCACCACGAACTCGGTGTACTTCTCGTTGGTGGAGATCAGGCTGATGTCGCCGCCCACCTTTTCGGTCGCCAGTTTGGCCAGGTAGAGGCCGATGCCGCCGGTATCGGAGCGTTCGGAGGCGCGAACGAACATCTGGAAGATCTTCTGGCGGTTCATGGTGGATATCCCCACCCCATTGTCGACGACGCGGGCGGTGACCTTGCCGTCTTCCATGGCGACCTTGATGCGTACGAAAGACTCGACGCGTTCGGAGTCGTTGTAGTACTTCACCGCGTTATCGATGAGGTTTTCGAGGATGAGGCGCACGAGGTCGCGGTCGGAGACGAGGTGCACATCCGGGGCCACCTCGTAGTCGATTTTGATCTTCGG
>JAEUUE010000089.1 GCA_016787605.1 Cyclobacteriaceae bacterium | reverse complement strand
ACCCCAGCAAACTGAAACTAAAGTTGCCACTGATGGGTCCATCGACCGGACGGTGTTGCCGATCCGGGAGCCGGATCCGCCCGTCATTACCGAACTGGACGCTCGCAACGTGAAAGCGCCGGCCCGCTTTGAAGTGAAGGCGCCGGAGAAGGCACCCAACGTGGTTATTGTGCTGGTCGATGATATCGGCTTTGGTCATTCGAGCGCCTTCGGAGGACCGATCAACATGCCTACGCTGGAGAAACTGGCCGCCAACGGGCTCAAGTACAACCGTTTTCACACCACCGCGCTTTGTTCGCCTACGCGGATGGCCCTGTTGAGCGGATACAACCACCATAGCAACAACGCGGGTGCCATCATGGAAGTGGCCACCGCTTTTCCCGGCAACAGTGCCATTCGTCCGCAGTCGATTACACCTGCCGCGGAAGTGCTGCGCATGAACGGCTACAGCACGGCGGCATTCGGAAAATACCACGAGACGCCTCCCTGGGAAGGGTCGGTATCCGGTCCCTATGACCGCTGGCCGACCGGCTCAGGCTTCGACAAGTTCTACGGCTTCATCGGCGGGGAGACCAACCAGTGGCACCCCATGGTATATGACGGCACCACCCGTGTCTATCCGAATGTAGAAGATCCCAATTATCATTTTACCACCGACATGACCAACCAGGCCATCGCGTGGATGAATACGCAGCAATCATTGACCCCCGACAAACCATTCTACCTGTACTTCGCCACCGGAGCCACCCATGCGCCTCACCATGCGCCGAAGTCGTACATCGAAAAATACCGGGGCAAATTCTCCGGCGGATGGGATAAACTGCGCGAAGAGACCCTGGCCCGCCAGAAGAAGCTGGGTGTAGTTCCCGAGAACACGGTGCTGGCCCCCAAGCCTGAGGCCATCAAGGACTGGGACGCGCTCACACCCGACGAGAAACGTCTGTTTGAGCGACAGATGGAAGTCTTTGCCGGCTTCGCCGAGCACACCGATTATGAAGTGGGTCGCCTGGTGGCCGCCCTCGAAGAGCGCGGTGAGTTGGACAACACGGTGTTCCTCTACATTGTGGGCGACAACGGTTCTTCCGCCGAAGGAGGCATGATCGGCGTGTTCAATGAGAATACGTATTTCAACGGGGTACAGGAGACCCTGGACATGCAGCTCCGCATGATTGACAAACTGGGGACAGAGGAGACCTACAATCACTTCGCCGCCGGATGGGCGGTAGCCGGCAACACGCCGTTTACCTGGGCCAAGCAGGTAGCGTCCAACTTTGGTGGTACCCGCAACGGTATGGTGATGCACTGGCCCGCCGGCATCAAGTCCAAAGGGGAAGTTCGGTCACAGTTTCACCATGTGATCGACGTGGCTCCGACGATCTATGAGGCAGTGGGCGTTCCTGCGCCGCGCATGGTCAACGGCATCGAACAACGCCCGATTGAAGGCATTGCCATGAATTACAGCTTCGATAATGCCACCGCACCGGACCGCCGCACCACGCAGTATTTCGAAATGATCGGCAACCGGGCCATCTATCATGAAGGCTGGTTCGCAGGCACCATTCACAAGGCACCCTGGGAACCGCAGCCCCGTCGCCCGCTCACGGAAGACATCTGGGAGTTGTACAATGTCAATGAAGACTTCAGCCAGGCCAAGAACCTGGCCGCGGAGAACCCGGCCAAACTGGAAGAGCTGAAGAAGAAATTCCTGGAAGAGGCCGTCAAGTACCACGTGCTTCCGCTCGACGACCGGAGCATTGAGCGCCTCGATCCCAGCATCGCCGGTCGTCCCGACCTGATGAACGGCCGCACGAAGCTCGTTCTTTACGAGGGGGCCAGAGGTATTCCGGAGAACGCGTTTATCAACATCAAGAATACCTCCCTGAAGATCCAGGCCGATGTCGACGTCAAGAATGGCGCCAGCGGGGTGCTGGTCTGCCAGGGCGGCGACTTCGGTGGCTGGACCTTCTATATGATGGATGGAAAGCTGTCGTACACCTACAACTGGGTGGGGTTGGAGTCATACACCGTTACCGGTACGCAGAAGGTTCCCGCCGGTAAACATTCGCTCACGGTAGATTTCGCCTACGATGGCGGCCGGGGAGCGGGTGGAACGGCTACGCTGATGCTCGACGGTCAGAAGATTGGCGAGGGTAAAATCACGCACACCAATGCCAACACGTTTGGTATTGACGAATCGGCTGATGTGGGCACCGATGAGAATACGCCCGTCCATGTGCCGTATCGCGGGAAAGAAGACTTCAACGGGAAGATTGACCGGGTGACGATCGAGACGTTTCCCAGGAAGCCCTAGGATCCTTTCTTCTTGCCAAACCGATACCCTACCTGGATCTGGTAGCGGTAGCCGTAGGCCCATGCCTCCAGTTTGCCGTTTGAAACCACGGTGC
Source organism: Cyclobacteriaceae bacterium (assembly GCA_016787605.1). Classification (GTDB taxonomy): domain Bacteria; phylum Bacteroidota; class Bacteroidia; order Cytophagales; family Cyclobacteriaceae; genus ELB16-189. Next base: position 2,330 of record JAEUUE010000089.1, on the reverse strand, counting down.
TGCCCGCCAGCAAGTCACCCAGCCCCGGAAACCGGTTGATTAAGTCGTCGAGGACTTCATTGGCGACGTTGTCCGGATCAAACGTGTAAGTGCCGGTCAGGTCAAATTTGGCCTGATAAAAGGAAAAGGAGGGCCCCATGAAGGACAGGTCAATGGTCCAGCGGTCATTAAAGACAAACTGGTAGCCCAGTTGAACACCGAGGTTGGAGACGCTGAACGTAGAGTTGAAGTTGGCTACCTCCGGGGATGTCCCGGAGTTGACCTCGATTACCCGTTCATTATGAAACCGGTTATAGGAAAAGTAGGGGCCAAGGTATAGCCCGTGCGGGGCGTCGAATTTGTTTTCCTTGGCCAGGTAAAAGCGGTATTCCCCACCGATCTTCAAGCCGCTGGCCGAGGCATCCCTGGTGACAGTGATCGTGTTTCCGAAGAAGCTTTGGTTAGGCAACCGCTGATAACCTAAGATGACGGACCAGGAGCGCCTGGCATTGATAATTCGTTCATAAGACACCACGACCGCATCACGGTAAAGCCAATGGGAAGTAATATCCAGCTTGATGGTATTTGGACGATTTGGAATTTCCGCGGCCTGCTCCTGTGCCTGACCCACTAAGCTGAGAAGGATCAAGGTGCCGCCGAAAAGGAGTTTTTTCATGGTGAATTCCATTGTGGGATAACCGAATGCCGCCAAAGTTCGGATTTTCGGGCGACTCTCCAAGATCACCAGATCTTTTGGCTTTTACCGAAAGCACAATCTTTCAATATTTGTCCATGCGAAGGATAATTCTCTTGATCACGCTCCTGGCTGTCGCTGCTCATGCCGGCCGGAGTCAATCGTACCAGGTTTCTTCTCCCGGAAGAACGGTTTCTCTCACGGTCCGCCTCGACGCTGCAGGCAGTCCGCAATACGCGGTGCAATACAAGAAAAGACCCGTCATTCTTCCGTCGAGCCTGGGTCTCCAATTGAAAGAACACGACCTGACGCGCGGGCTGCGGGTAGCCGGCGCCGACTCCACGGTGGTCGACGAAACCTGGACGCCGGTCTGGGGCGAATCCTCTTCCATCCGCAACCACTACCGCCAGTTGACGGTTCACCTGGTCCGGCCAGGCGACAAGCCCGTCTACCTCGACCTGGTCTTCCGTGTCTTTGACGACGGCGTGGGATTCCGCTATGGGCTCCCGTCCCAGAAAGACATGACCCACTTTATCGTGTCGGGCGAAACGAGCGGCTTCCAGCTCACCGGCGACCACACGGCATTCTGGATACCCGGCGACTTCGACACCAATGAATATGTGTACACTACCTCCCGGCTCAGCCAGGTCGATGCCGGCGCAATGGCCACCAAATCGACGGAAATCGGTACGCGCTATGTGAAGGATTCGTCCTCCGTACAGACGCCGCTGATGATGAAGACCTCGGACGGACTGTACATCAACCTGCATGAAGCCGCCTTGGCCAATTATCCGGCCATGCAGCTCCACGTCGACCGCCAGAAGTCGGCGCTGAGCAGCAACCTGGTGCCCGACGCGGTCGGCAACATGGCCTATGCCCAGACACCTTTTCAAACGCCCTGGCGGACGATCATTGTGGCCGAAAAAGCCACCGACATCCTGGCTTCCCGCATGATCCTCAACCTGAACGAGCCGTGCGCGATCCCGGAGACTTCCTGGATCAAGCCGCAGAAGATGGTCGGCGTGTGGTGGGAGATCCATGTGGGCAAGGGTTCATGGGATTATACCTATCCCGTCAATGTGGGTCCCAATCCCGATTGGAAGACCATCAAACCGCATGGCATGCACCGCGCCACCACCGCCAATACGAAAATGTATATCGACTTCGCCGCGCGCCACGGGTTCCAGGGTGTCCTCGTGGAAGGGTGGAACGTGGGATGGGAAGACTGGTTCGGAAAGTGGAAGGAAGACGTGTTCGACTTCGTGACGCCTTACCCGGATTTCGACGTGTCCGAACTGCAGAAGTATGCGGCCTCGAAAGGCGTCAAAATGATCATGCACCACGAGACCTCGGCCTCGGTGACCAACTACGAGCGCCGGCTTGATGAGGCGTTCCGGTTCATGAAGACGTACGGCTACGATGCGGTCAAGACCGGTTATGTCGGGCGCATCATCCCGCGGGGCGAGTGGCACGAGGGGCAGTGGATGATCAACCACTACAACCGCGTAGCCGCCAAGGCAGCGGAATTCCAGATCATGGTCGACAGCCATGAATCGACGCGGCTCACGGGCATGCACCGCACGTATCCCAACTGGCTGGCGGCCGAGGCGGCGAGAGGCAACGAGTTCAACGCCTGGAGCATCGGAAACCCGCCCGA
>JAEUUE010000033.1 GCA_016787605.1 Cyclobacteriaceae bacterium | reverse complement strand
TCGTCAGGATGTAGTTTGTACTGCCGTTTACAATGCCTTCGATTCGGCTGATCGGATCGTTGTCATAATACTCCTCTAGATTCCGCAGGATGGGAATGCTCCCGCAAACGGAGCCTTCATACAGTACCGACCGATCGTAGTCCCGCTGCAAGGCCCTGATCTCGTCGAGGTGGTTGGCCACCATGCGCTTGTTGGCGGTCACGACGTGTTTGCCGTGACGCACTGCCTTTTGGACAATCTGCCACGCCGCCTCGGCATCGTCGATCAATTCAACAATCACATCAATGTCCGGGTCATTGAGCAGATCATCGGCTGATGTGGTGAAGAATCCTGCCGGAAGAGATCTCGACTTTTCCGGATTCTTTATGCAAATCTTACGGATCTCAGCCTCCAGCCCGGAGGTTTCCCGGAGTACGCGGTAGAGCCCCTGGCCTACGCAACCAAATCCAAACAGTCCCAAGGTTAGTTTCTTGCTCATGCCCATTCTTTTAAAGGTTCAACCTGGCGCTGTGCCTGGGTGGCCAGCGCGCGAAACGCCTGCTTCAGGTCGGCGATCAAATCTTCCGACTCTTCAATGCCGCAGGATAGCCGGATCAAGGAATCAGAAATGCCGGCCTGCAGTCGCTTCTCCCGGGGGATGGACTTGTGGGTCATTTGTGCTGGATGGCACAGCAGGCTCTTCACTCCACCGAGGCTTTCGGCCAACTTGAAGTAGGTAGTAGATGTTACGAATCGGACAGCAGCGGCTTCCGTATTCTCCTTCAGGGAGAACGATACGATACCGCCGAACAGTCCGGACTGCTGGCGTGCCGCTATGTCGTGGTTGCGGTGGCTCGGAAGGCCCGGGTAAAAGACCTCGGCCACTTCCTCTTGCCCAGACAGAAACTCGGCTACGCGCAGTGCGGTACGGCATTGACGCTCCACCCGCAGCGTAACGGTCTCGATGCCCCGGATGAGGAGCCAGCAGTCCTGTGGGCCGAGAATCCCCCCCGAAGCATTCTGAATGAATTTGATCTTCTCCGCCAGGTCGGAATTGTTCACGATCACAAGCCCGGCCACGAGGTCGGAGTGCCCGCCCAGGTATTTTGTGCCGCTGTGGACGACGATGTCGGCACCCAGACGAAGGGGTTGCTGGGCCACCGGAGATGCAAACGTATTGTCTACCACCACCCATGCACCTTTGGCGTGAGCCAGGGACGCGATCTTTTCGATATCGGAAATCTTAAGGGTGGGATTTGTGGGCGACTCCAGCCATACCAGGCGGGTCTTCTCGGTGATACACTCGGCCACATTCTCCACGTTGGTCGTGTCCACATACGTGACCCGGATACCGAACTTCTCGTAGATGTGGGTGAACAACCGGTACGCTCCGCCGTAGATATCGTCGACCGCGAGGATTTCATCGCCGGCACGGAGAAGTTTGAGCACGGCGTCGATGGCCGCAAGTCCCGTCGCGAACGCGAACGCAGAACGTCCGCCTTCCAGCCCGGCAACGATTTGTTCCAGGGCGTGACGGGTGGGATTGTTGGAACGTCCGTAGTCATATCCCTTGTTTACACCCGGTGCTTCCTGCACGTAGGTGGCCGTTTGATAGATCGGAACGGAAATGGAACCGGTCAGTTCGTCGACCGGAACGGAGTGGATGAGTTGTGTCGTTTTGCCCATGGCAGTGAATTTGTGTTTTGGTTTAACATCATCACTTACCCGAAGGGCATTCCGGAAAAAGCAAAAAGCTCTTCCGACAAATCAGAAGAGCTTGAGTATTTTCTGTACGAAGTATTCGAAGCTGATTCTAACTTATCTTTCCCGATTTACATCGGAGCTGGATTTGGCACCTTGCTCTCATCGAAATGAGAACAGGTTGTCAAGGCTTCATCGGGCCATTTCCCTCTGCCTTTCTGGATAAGCGAAATTTTAAAGAACGTGGACAAAGATAACGCCGGCCGTAGTCAACAATCCAAGCGCCAGGCCAGAAAAAGTTTTTGGCAACTCCTACACAACAGTTGTTAGGCGCTCGTAAACGCTAAGTTTACAGGCCGTTAGCTCACGGATGATTCGCTTTCAGGATCAACTGAATCTGGCCGGCATGATAGAGGTCATGATGGGTTATGCCGTGGAGCAAGGTGTAATACGTATACCTAAACGAACTGCTCGGCACGAGTTCACCCAATCGGTCCTCCTCAAAGCCCCGGGCCGCATCGATCAGTTCGTTGTGACTGGTCTCCAAACGGCGACATGCCTCGGCCCAGGATAGGGAACCAGGCTCCGGGAAATTCATGTCCGGCGCCACCTGGTACGATTCGTCACCCCGAAGTCGGGCTGCCGCAAATAATTTCCAACTGGTCATGTGAAGGACCAATTCGATGATCGAATGACTGGTACCAGCACGCCAGTAGGCCTGTTCCTGGCTGACATTCTGCAGCACCTCCTTCACGGTGGGGCCATGCCACGCACCCTTGTCGAAGGTCTTGTTGAGAAGGCGGATAATCCGCTCCAGTTCGTTCATAATGACCAGGGTTTTTCCTGGTTTTGGAACGAATTCCCATGGACATAGTTTTGTCTCATTTTGAGACTCCGGGGTCCAAACTAGGACAAAAAGAAGTGAGAATCTTCGAATTTGGGCGATTTTGAGGCTTGGCACACTTATTCCATCATGTAGGGAAAAGAAAAGGAGGAGTTATGACATCCCTGATGGAATTGTATCACAACGGAACAATCGACTACCTGGTGAGGACGCGCGTGGTCAGCACGACCATCTTGTCGTACATCCAGTACTACGAAGATTTCATGGACCTGAAGATGCAGGGGAAAACGTACCGCGAATCAGTACGTCTCCTGGCCTCTCAGCACCATGTGTCGGAGACCACGATCAAGAAAGGCATTCGGATCGTTACGGCTGCCCAGCGACAAGTGATATCACCCTTGGGCATCGCCGTCTAAAGTTGAACAGAGAACAAGCAAAAGGCCGGGATTCCGGCCTTTTTGTTTTTGGCCGATGTCCGCTAAATTGACGTACATTCACTAGACACCCCCCATGTACGAACCGGAATCCGTGCGCATTTTTGTCATTGAGGATGATCCGGTTTACCTCAAGTTCATGCAGTATGTCCTGGGTTTGAACCCGGATTACGAGGTCAACTGCTTTTCTTCGGGCAAGGAGTTTTTGCAGCAACTCCACCGGCGCCCGGCGGTAGTCACTCTCGATTATGCCTTGCCCGACATGCCGGGAGAAACCGTGCTTCGCCAGATCCAGGACTTCGATCCCGAGATTCCCGTTATCATCGTCTCCGCCCAGGAGCGCATTCGCACGGCCGTTGAACTTTTGAAAGCCGGCGCCTTTGATTACATCAGCAAAGACGACGATGCCAAAGAACGCATTTTGAATTCCGTGCAGAATGCCCTGCAGCAAGCCACGATGCGGAAAGAAATCGGGCGGTTGCGGCAGGAGATTTCCAGGCGCTATGATTTTGAGAAGACCATCATCGGCCTGAGCGCACCGGTCAAGAACCTTTTCCCCCTGATGGAAAAAGCGGCGAAGACCAACATCACCGTAACGCTGACCGGTGAAACCGGTACCGGGAAGGAACTCCTGGCCAAAGCCATCCACTACAATTCAGACCGAAAAGCCAAGCCGTTCATCGCCGTGAACATTCCGGCTATTCCACGGGATCTTGTGGAGAGCGAATTGTTCGGCCATGAAAAGGGATCTTTTACGGGTGCCCAGGCCCGCCGGATAGGGCGATTTGAAGAGGCCCAGGGAGGCACACTCCTGCTCGATGAAATCGGTGAAATGGACCTCAACCTACAGTCCAAACTGCTGCGGGTGCTCCAGGAGAAGGAATTGACACGTGTAGGTGGCAATGAAGTGATCAAACTGGACGTTCGGATCATTGTCGCCACACACCGGAATCTTGAGACCGAAGTGGAGCAGGGACGCTTCCGGAGCGATCTTTTCTATCGCCTCCTGGGATTGCGCATTCACCTGCCCCCGCTGCGCGAACGGGGAAAAGACATCCTTGTGCTCGCCAAGCATTTTCTCGACCGCGCCGTCGTGGAGAACAACCTCGGCAAACTTCGATTTTCAGAAGAGGCCCAGCAAAAACTCATGACGTACCCCTTCCCCGGAAACGTGCGTGAACTGAAGTCGATCATCGATGTGGCCGCCGTGATGGCCGAAGGCGGCGAAATCCGTGCGCAGGATATCACGTTTTCACAAGTGGGCAGCGAGCCGGCGCTTCCCAGCCGGGAAATGACACTGGAGGAATATACCTATCGCCTCATCCGCTCGTACCTGAACAAATACGACAACAACGTTCCGGAAGTGGCGAAGCGGCTCAACATCAGCAAGTCGTCCATCTACCGCTACCTGAAGGAAATGGAAGCAGCCGGAATATGAAGAAGTCCCTGCAGACCTATATCACCCGGGGAAAGTTTTACCAAACGGTCGTCGATGATGGCTCCGATATCGTGCTGGTGGTTGACTACGACGGAAAAATCCTTTATCACAACGCGTCGGTCAAGAAACTGGGCTACCGCGCCGGCAGCCTAAAGGGAAAATCCTTTTTCGAATTGATGCCTGCCGAAACGGTCTCCGAGACACGCAGAAAATTCAAGGCGTGCACGAAAAAAGCCCGGGCCGCCGCCGTGGAATTTGAGTTCCTGACACGAACCGGCGAGCGGCGTCACTATGAGTTCAACACCATCAATCTGAAGCAGGAAGAAGGCCTTCCCGGATTGGTCCTAGACTGCCGCGACATTACCGATCGCAAGCGGATGTCGGAAGAGCTCATTGAAGCGCAAAAAACCAAAGACCTCTTCCTGGCCAACGTGTCCCATGAAATCCGTACACCCATCAACGGGATCGTGGGGATGACCACCCTCCTCAGCCAGGATACCTCGCCGGCCGAGCAACACGCCTACCTGACTGCTATCCGGACGGCGGCCGAAAACCTGAAGGTGATCATCAACGACATTCTCGACCTGGCTTCCATTGAATCGGGGAAGCTCCAGTATGAGCGCATCGATTTCAGCATGAGTCATCTCCTTCAGACGCTGGCGGATACGTTCGCGGTCCAGGCGGCCGAAAAAGGAGTAGCCCTCTCCGTGGAGCTTGCCCCGGAAGCAGACAAGAATTTTGTGGGAGACCCCGTGCGGGTCAACCAGATTCTCACCAACCTGGTAAGCAATGCGGTGAAATTCACCCACCAGGGAATCATCGCTATCCGCTGCACGCTCGAAAAGAAATCGGGACACATGCATCACCTGCGATTTGAGGTGGAAGACACCGGGATCGGCATCGCACCGGAAAAACTCTCCGACATTTTCGAAAGCTTTACGCAAGCCGATGCCAGCATTACCCGCAAATACGGAGGCACCGGGCTGGGACTTACCATTGCCCGTCAGCTGGTGAATCTCCAGCACGGAAAAATATCCGTGCAAAGCGAGGCGGGAAAAGGCTCTCTCTTCACGGTAATACTGCCTTTCCCGTTGGCCCGTACGTCCCGCCAGAGTAAACCCCAACCGAAAACAGAGACGAAACTGCAGGACCTTCTCACGTTTGAACCCCTGCTGGTGTTACTGGTGGAAGACAACGAAATCAACCGGCTCTATGCCGGCTCGCTGCTGAAGAAGTGGAACTGCAAAGTGGAGATGGCCGAAAACGGGAAGGAAGCTGTGGATAAGCACTCCCGCCAGTCATACGACCTTATACTCATGGATGTTCAAATGCCCGTGATGGACGGCTATGAAGCTACCCGCCTCATCCGGTCAGGCCCCGCCCCTGCCAACCAGGTGCCCATACTGGCCCTTACCGCCAACGCCTCTGTAAAAGACGTGGACAAATGCCTGGAGGCAGGCATGAACGACTGCATTTCCAAGCCGTTCACTCCCGAGCAACTTTTTCGGCGAATTCAGAAGTACAGGCCCCTGAAGGCCTCCGCAAAGGGGGATGAAAAGCTTGTCAATCTCAAGTACCTGCACGAGGCCTCCCATCAGGATGCTGAGTTTGTCCGCGCGATGGTTAATGCCATTGCGACCAGTTTGCCCGACAGCATCCGGACGATCCAGGAGCAGACGGAAAGCAAGAACTGGACGAAGGTGGCCGAGGCCGTACATAGGATCAAGTCCTCGCTGAAGATGATCGGGTTGGAGAAGTCCAGGACCGATGCCTCCCGGATTGAAGAACTTGTCTACACCCAAAAAACAGATGGCATCCCCGTTCTCGCCAGTCAATTGTGTGCCTCGTTGAGCAGGGCGCTCACCGAACTTCAGCAGCTGCAAGGAAAAATCTGAGAAGCGCTGACCGGTCAGGTCAGCATTCCGCCATCCACCTGGATCACCTGGCCGGTGATGTAGGAGGACATGTCGGAAGCCAGGAAAATGCAGGCGTCAGCCACATCCTCGGGTTTGCCGCCGCGCTTCAACGGAATCGCATCGCGCCATGTCTGCACCACTTTCTCATCCAGCTTTCCGGTCATCTCCGTTTCGATAAATCCCGGCGCAATGGCATTGGAGCGAATGCCCCGTGAACCCAGTTCCAGGGCCACCGACTTGGTGAAGCCGATGATCCCGGCTTTCGAGGCGGCATAATTGGCCTGACCTGCGTTTCCTTTCAGCCCCACTACCGATGTCATGTTGATGATGGAACCCGACTTCTGCTTCATCATCGGCTTGCAGGCGGCCTTCACCGTGTTGAAGCAACTCTTCAGGTTAACTTGCATGATCTTGTCCCAGGCCTCTTCGGTCATCCGGAGGAGCAGGTTGTCCATGGTGATACCCGCGTTGTTGACCAGCACATCCAGCGATCCGAATTCCGCCACTACATCGTTGATCAACTTGTCAGCCTGGGCAAAGTCGGACGCATCCGAACGATATCCCTTCGCTTTAACTCCCTTGGCGGCGAGTTCCGCCTCCAGGGCCTGGCCTTGCTCGACGCTGGACAGGTAGGTGAACGCCACGTTGGCGCCTTGCTCGGCAAAACGCAGGGCGATGCTCCGGCCGATTCCTTTGGAGGCGCCTGTGATCAGCGCCGTTTTATTCTGAAGAAGCTTCATTCGGGGATAATTTTTTGGGTGGGAGAAATTCAGTCAGCGGGCCAAAAATAGCGTTTTTCAGTGAACTGTCTGACGGCTATCTTTGGCCGAAACTTCAACGACCGTATGGCAAATTTTGACCTGATTGTGATTGGCTCCGGGCCCGGAGGATATGTGGCGGCGATTCGCGCTTCTCAGCTGGGCATGAAGGTGGCCGTAGTGGAAAAAGCCGAGTTGGGCGGCATCTGCCTCAACTGGGGATGTATCCCTACCAAGGCCCTGCTCAAAAGTGCCAACGTGTTTGAATACCTTCAGCATGCTTCCGACTACGGCATCACCGTAAAGGAAGCCGCTCCCGATATGGCCGCGATGGTGAAGCGCAGCCGCGACGTCGCCGCCAGCATGAGCAAAGGAGTGCAGTTTCTGTTCAAGAAGAACAAGATTGAGCAACTCGCCGGTCACGGCAAGCTGAAGAAGGGCGGCAAGGTGGAAGTGACCGACGCTGCCGGCAAGAAGACCGACTACGAAGCCAAGCACATCATCCTGGCCACCGGCGGTCGCTCACGCGAATTGCCAGCCATGAAAATCGATGGAAAGAAGATTATCGGCTACCGGGAAGCCATGGTGCTTCCCCAGCGGCCGCAGAAATTGTTGGTGGTAGGTTCCGGGGCGATCGGCGTGGAGTTTGCCTACTTCTATAACACCATCGGCACGGAAGTCACCATCGTTGAATTTCTCCCGCGAATTGTTCCCGTGGAGGACGAAGAAGTATCCAAGGCGTTGGAGAAGTCGTTCAAGAAGGCCGGCATGACGATTCACGTCAACTCCGAGGTGACCAAGGTCGACACCAGCGGTCCGCATTGCATCTCCACCGTCAAGACGCCTACCGGTGAGATCAAAATTGAAACTGACATTGTCCTCTCGGCGGTGGGCATCACGACCAACCTGGAAAACCTCGGCCTCGAAGAAGTGGGTGTGAAGACCGACAAAGGCAAAGTGATCGTCGACGACTTCGGCAAAACCAACGTCCCGGGCGTGTATGCCATCGGCGATATCACCCGCGGCCCGGCGCTGGCCCACGTCGCTTCCGCCGAAGGCATCGTGTGCGTGGAAAAGATTGCCGGCAAGAACCCCGAGCCCATCAATTACAACAACATTCCCGGCTGCACCTATTGTTCTCCGGAAATTGCCTCCGTCGGGTATACGGAAGAGGCCGCCAAGAAAGCCGGTTACCAGATCAAGGTGGGCAAGTTTCCGTTCACCGCATCGGGCAAAGCCAAGGCAGGCGGAGCGGCCGACGGGTTCGTCAAGGTCATCTTCGACGCCAAATACGGCGAGTGGCTGGGCGCCCACTTCATCGGCGCCAACGTGACCGAAATGATTGCCGAAGTGGTAGTGGCCCGCAAGCTGGAAACCACCGGGCACGAAATCATTAAGTCCATTCACCCTCACCCGACGATGAGCGAAGCCGTGATGGAGGCCGCCGCCGCAGCGTATGGCGAGGTGATTCACCTGTAAGTAGCCCGTTTCTCACAAGACGCCCTGGCAAGAAATCGCCAGGGCGTCTTTTTTTGTAATCTGCCCTGGGGCATTCCTTGGTTACCCGCCCCGTTTCTTCACACGCGGTGAAAAAGGTACATGCGAAGGTACCTCATCAGGGTTGCTGTGCACGGCAACCGGGAGGGTTGGAACTTTACAATAAGAATTCCTGCTCCATGAAGACCCAGAAGTTGATCATTTGTCTGCTGGCTTTTGTCCCCTTCATCACCATGGCCCAACCGCCCATTCACGGGACGGTTGTGGACGTCATTGACGGAAATACCTTGCTCGTGCAAACAACCGATGACACGTACCGCGTGCTTCTTCACGGCATTGACAGCCCGGAGCCGGGACAGCGCTTTGCCGAACAGTCAACGAAACGCCTGAAGGAACTGGTGCTGAAGAAGAAGGTCACCATTCAGCTTCAAGGCAGAGATCGCCAGGGTCACCGGATAGGAAGGATCTATCTTGACTCCGACACCGACCCGCACCAGGAAATGGTCAAAGCCGGGCTGGCCTGGCCCGCAGAAAAGCATAACGACCCCACCCTGGAAGCCCTGAAAGAAGAGGCACGCCAAAAAAGCCTTGGTATCTGGAGTGAAGAGAATCCTGTGCCCCCGTGGACCTACAGGCGCCAGCAAACCATGCTGGAAGCCAAGAGCAGTTGAATACGGAGAGGCCCCGGGCCAACCTATCGGCCACGTTACCCGATCACAATATTCCATCTGAACTGCCGTTCTATCCGGCATGAAGCCATTCTTGTGTTTACTGGTTCTGATGGGCCTTTTGGCAGGCAGGACTCTGGCGCAGCAAGTCCCTACCTCGCGCGAGCCCGGAAAAAAGGTTGGTGTGTACAGTCCACGGCATGCGAAGACGGCCAAACGAAAACGGCAGAAAGTAGAACACTCGGCACAGTATGAATTCTATCAGCGAGTCGAGGAAGCGGCCAAAGAGAAACAACGTATCCTGAAGTACCTCGACAAGCGGCAATTCAAGGATCACCGTTACTTCGGGCATAAGCGTATTCCCAAGCGAAGACCTCCGCATAAAATGAGGTACTGCAACGAGTGTGGGGTAAGACATTAGTTGCAGGTTTACTATGGAGGGGACATGTGAGCCTCCGACTAAAGGTCGATCCGGGAAGATTTTACCCTAATCTTTCGTAATATCGTGGTGCAAGCATGGACCTGCACCGACACCTCGAACACACGGCGCTCAGCCCCACACTCACCATCACCGACATCGACAGGCTGGTGACAGAAGCGCGGCAGTATAACTTCCTTGGCATTTGCGTGCCCCCCTATTGGGTTAAGCGGGCCAAACGCGAGATTGGCCAGGATGCCATCACGCTCGTTACTGTAGTGGGCTTCCCTCTCGGCTACAACCTGACAGAAACCAAGCTGGATGAAATCAGCCGCGCCCTTGACCACGGTGCCAACGAGATCGATGTGGTGTGGAACATCAGCGCATTCAAGACGGGCATGCCGTGGACCAAGGTGGAAATTGCCAAGTGTGCCAAGGCCTGCCACGGCCGGCAGGCGCTGCTGAAAGTAATTATCGAAACCGCCTATCTCTCTGAATCCGAAATCCGCGAAGCCTGTGCGCTGTGCGCAGATGCCGGGGCCGATTTTGTGAAGACAAGTACCGGCTTTGCCCCGGCCGGGGCGAAATTGGAACATATTCAACTCATGCGCTCCGTACTCCCCCCGGCCGTAGGCATCAAGGCCTCCGGGGGCATTAAGACACGCGACCAGGCGCTCCAACTGATCAGCGCAGGTGCCGATCGGATTGGAACGTCATCCGCGGTTGCCATGATCTCTACCGTTTCCTAAACCCAAAATCATCTCCCTGCTATGACACCCGAATTCTTCCCTGCGGAGTCCTCCATACCAGCCTCCGCCAGGATTCCTGATTTTCTTGAACAACGCGAATACCTCATCGCCGGCGAATTGCGTCGCTGGGAGGGAGACATGAACCCCGTGGTTAGCCCGGTATGGGTACACGATGGAAAGGGACTGGTGCAAAAGACCATCGGCAGCACTCCGTTGCTTACCTCCAAAGAATCGTTGCAGGCACTGGATGCTGCCGTAGCCGCCTATGATCTCGGACACGGTGCCTGGCCTCGAATGACCGTCATCGAACGCATTGAGCATGTTGAGCGCTTCCTTGTCCGCATGAAAGAACAACGCAGCCTCGTGGTCAATCTCCTGATGTGGGAAATCGGGAAACCCCAGAAGGATTCCGAAAAAGAATTCGACCGGACGTGTGATTATATCCTGGACACCATTCGCGCGCTCAAGGAACTGGATCGCAACAGCGCCAGGTTCATTGAAGAGCAAGGCATCATGGGACAAATCCGGCGGGTTCCGCTGGGAGTGGCCCTGTGCATGGGTCCTTACAACTATCCCCTTAACGAAACATTCACCACGCTTTTTCCTGCCCTGATCATGGGCAACACCGTAGTGTTCAAACCCGCCAAATACGGCGTGCTCCTGATTCGTCCGCTGCTGGAGGCTTTTCGGGACTCCTTCCCGCCCGGCGTGATTAACATCATTTATGGTCGCGGACGCGAAACTGTAGGAGCGCTAATGGAAACCGGCAAACTCGACGTGTTTGCCTTCATCGGCACCAACAAGGGCGCCAACGACCTGAAGAAACTGCATCCCAAACCGCACCGTCTCAAGGCCATCCTGGGCCTGGACGCCAAGAACCCGGCTATCGTGCTGCCCGACGCCGACCTTGACAATGCGGTGAACGAATGCGTCACCGGCACACTATCATTCAATGGACAACGCTGTACCGCACTCAAAATTCTTTTCGTCCATCGCTCCATCGTGGACGAATTTCAAAAACGTTTCTTGATCGCGATTTCCAAATTGAAAGCCGGGATGCCGTGGGAGCCGGGTGTATCGCTCACTCCCCTGCCGGAGCCCGGAAAGACCGACTACCTGAAGGGACTGGTGGACGACGCGCTCGCCCAAGGGGCGCGCATCCTCAATGCCGGCGGCGGCGAAGTCAATCGCTCCTACTTCAACCCCACGGTGCTTTACCCGGCCAACAGCAAGATGCGAATCTACCACGAAGAGCAGTTCGGGCCGGTCATCCCTATTGTGCCTTTTGACACCGATGAAGAGCCCGTCACTTACGTGCTCAATTCCAACTTCGGTCAACAGGTGAGCCTGTTTGGAAAAGATTCCCGCAGGATGGCCCGGTTCATTGATGACTTTTCCAACCAGGTGGGCCGCATCAATCTCAACACGCAATGCCAGCGCGGGCCAGACTCGTTTCCCTTCAACGGCCGAAAAGATTCCGCGGAAGGCACCTTGTCGGTTGCTGACGCCTTGCGCGTGTTCTCGATCCGGACCATCGTGGCCGCCAAGACAACCAACGAGAACAAGCAGCTGGTTGGAAAAATCCTGAGAAACCGGGAATCTACATTTCTGAGCACCGACTACATTTTCTAGTGATGAAGCGCATGCTGATCCGCGTATCCGGGAAAGTCCAAGGCGTATTTTTTCGGGTGTCTGCCAAAGACGAAGCCGATCGCCTGGGAATCACCGGCCTTGTCCGCAATGAGCCGGACGGCAGCGTGCTTATCGATGCGGAGGGACCGCCGGAAACACTGGCCCTCTTTGCGGACTGGTGCCGGCAAGGTCCGCCCCGGGCCCGTGTGCTGACGTTTGTCACTGAAGATGCCGCCCCGAAAGGTTATGTTGAATTCAAAATCGAGCGGACATGACGCTCCGGAGACTACTCGAAAGAAACAATGCGTTCTGGAATGAGGACCGCAGCCTGAGCGCGCTGCTATTCTACCTTACCCTCAACACCTTTCTGATTATTCCATTCGCCCATTTCCGGGCCGGCGAATTGTCTTTTGCTGTGGTCTACTCCCTGATTCTGCTTTCCGGGGTTTTTGCCATCGGACCCAACCTGAAGGCTAAAGTGGCGGTCCTCATTCTTGCCGTGCTCTCCTTCCTGACGCAATGGGTTCTTCGTTTCCAGGATGTTCCCTTCCTTCATATCGCAGACGACGTCCTCGCGAGTCTTTTCTTCCTGGCCCTCATGGTCATCGTCCTTCTTCACATCTTCCGGGAAGGAGATGTCACCTTTCACCGGATCCAGGGCGCGGTGGCCGTTTACCTCCTGATTGGGCTGATCTTTTCACGGGCGTATCACCTGATCTATCTGATCGATCCTTTGTCATTCCAAATGACTGACATTATTAGAGAAACAGAAACGTACTATTCGCGATTTGTCTATTTCAGTTTTGTCACGCTGACCACCCTGGGGTTTGGAGACATTACCCCCATCAACCTGGGTGCCAAGTCGCTGGTGATGATTGAAGGCCTGTTTGGCCAGCTGTTTCCGGCGATCATGATTACCCGACTGGTGACGCTTGAAATCGAACACCGGAAGAACCGGAAGGGCTGATCAAAGAGATCTCCACGTCATGCCTCGACTTCGCTCGGCATGACACTCCTAGGCTTCAAATGACTCGGCGGCGGCCTTCTTCATGTAGGACTCGTAATCGAACGGCACATCCCCTCCTTCGAGGAGGCAGCCCTCCGGAATGGTCGGATAAATTTCCTCGTACGTTTTTACCAGGTTCATGAATACCCGGCGGTAGACATGGGTACGGTTGATCTTCTCCGGGTCGTCAATGCCCATCGCGCCCATCAGTTCCACAAAACTCTCGACCGTATTCTTGTGGAAGTTGGCGACACGCTGCTTTTTATCTTCTACCACAAGCCCCTTCATGAAGTAGGGGTCCTGGGTAGCCACCCCGGTAGGGCACGTGTTCTTGTTGCACTCCAGGGCCTGGATGCAACCCAGCGCCATCATCATAGCCCGGGCGCAATTGCAGGTGTCGGCGCCGAGGGCCATGGCCCGAAGGATGTGGAAACCAGTCAGCACCTTGCCTGAAGCAATGATTTTCATTTCGTCGCGGATGCCAAAGCCGCGCAAGGAATTATCTACGAAAGCCAGCGCGTCCAGCAGCGGCATGCCTACGAAGTTGGTGAACTCGGGGGGCGCGGCGCCGGTTCCTCCTTCTCCGCCGTCCACCGTGATAAAGTCAGGATAAATCTTGTGCTTCACCATGGCCTTGCAGATAGAGAGAAACTCCGTCTTGCGGCCTATGCATAGCTTGAACCCCACCGGCTTTCCGCCTGAAAGATTACGCAGCCTTTGAATAAACTTCAGGAGCTCCTCCGGTGTACCGAAGGCGCTGTGGAAAGGTGGAGAAAATACCGTGGTACCCGGCTTCACCAATCGAATCGCGGCAATCTCGGGCGTATTCTTCTTGGCCGGAAGGATGCCGCCATGGCCGGGCTTCGCGCCTTGCGACAATTTGATCTCAATCATCTTCACGTTGGGCCTTGTCGCATTGGCGGTAAATGCCTCGTCGGAGAACTTGCCGTCTTCCGTGCGCGCACCGAAGTACCCCGTGCCGATCTGCCAGATGACATCTCCTCCGGGTTCGAGGTGGTAGGGACTCAGTCCTCCCTCGCCCGTGTTATGTGCAAACCCTCCGATTTTGGCGCCTGCGTTCAGGGCCAGTATGGCATTCTTGCTCAGTGAGCCAAAACTCATGGCCGATACATTAAGCACACTCATGGCATACGGCTGCTTGCATTCCCTGCCCCCGAACCGGATGCGTGGATTGTGGTCCATGTGATGGAAATCCTTCGGCGCAATGGAGTGTGTGATCCACTCATATCCTTCGGCATAGACGTCCAGCTGCGTGCCAAAGGGCACCGTATCGATTTGCTTCTTCGCCCGCTGGTAGATCACCGAACGCTCGTTGCGGTTGATCGGCGCGCCATCCGTATCCGACTCGACGAAATACTGCTGAATTTTTGGCCGGAGATCTTCAAATACGTACCGCAACCGTCCCGCCACAGGAAAGTTGATACGAATGGATTGCCGGGTTTGGAGCATATCCTGGATACCCATGATGATCACCGGGCCGACCAGGATGAAAAGGAACAGCACGTCGATCCAATAAAAGGACCAGAAAATCAACAGGGCAGTAACGGCGATACTGCCGATAATGAACCACTTTCTCATGTCGGTTTAGGGGTTTTGTCAAATATAATAATTTGACCGACGTGAGGAGGTTGGATTTTAGGCCACCCGCATGGGCACAAGACCCTTTTGCTTGTGAATTTTCAGCTCAAACCGGCCCAGCATCACAGCCTCCATGCGCGCCGCCGTTAAATGAAGCGTGGTGTTCTGCGGAAGAAATACCGTCAGGTCCAGTACGGCTTGCGCAAACTGGGGTTCCCGGCAAAGCAACCCGGTCCATTCCTCAAAGGTGGACGTCCAGTCTTCCTCGTATTTGTCGCTGTGATCCCGGCCATCCCAAAGAAAAGCCAGTTGATTATCCCCGTACTTGAAGCGATAGACGCCTGCCAGGGTATCATAAAACGGGTAAAGGGCTTCCAGGGTCGTGGGGTAGTAGTTGGCGATCCGTTCGCTGAAGGCATCATTCAGGCCCAGCGGGTTATGCTCCCGCTGGTAGGTGGCTACGGCCTTGTCGATGAGCCGGGTGAGGAGACGGTCGCGCACCCGAAGCTGAGCTCCTTCGAGGAGATAATTTTTGTCGTGCGGAAAGAATTTCCTTACCACGCGGCGGAGGGTTTCACAAAGATAGGGAAAAAACGGGCTGCGGAGGTCAGTCCGCGAGGCATCCTTCAATGATCCGCGTTACCCGTGACAGTGCCTCCTGGTCGATCCCATCAAAATCGTTGAGGCGATCGCTGTCAACGTCGAGAACCATCACGACTTCACCTTGCTTCATCACCGGGAGCACGATTTCGGACCGCGATTCAGAACTGCAGGCGATGTGCCCGGGAAACTGCTCCACATCCGGAACGATAAGGGTACGCTTCTCCTTCCACGATGTTCCGCACACCCCTTTGCCATAGTCAATCCGGGTGCAGGCGATGGGCCCCTGAAACGGCCCGAGCACCAGCTGGTTGTCTTTCACCAGGTAGAATCCCACCCAAAAGAAATTCATCGTCTGCCGCAGGGCTGCAGCGATGTTGGAGAGATTGGCTACGAGATCCGGCTCGCCGGACACCAGTGACTCGATTTGAGGCACCAGCACCGCATACCGTTCGCGCTTGTCGGCGGAAGTCGAGATGTTTAGCTGCTCAGCCATCAGGAAAGAGGTTCAGGATTGCTGTCCGGAGCCGGGGCTTCAGGAACAGAGACCACGGTTTCTGCCGGCCGCTCATCTTCATGCGCGACCTTGAAGTAGGCCTTCTGGAAGATGATGATGAAAAGCACTCCCAGGAAAATGGCCGAATCCGCAATGTTGAACACCGGGCTGAAAAACAGAAAATAGTCCCCTCCCACGACGGGGACCCAGACCGGCCAGTGAAACTCAACGATCGGAAAGAAAAGCATGTCGATCACCTGCCCATGAAACCAAGGCGTCGGGGAATCGAATGGCGCATTGTGCAGGTAAACCCCGTAGAAGGTGCTGTCGATCACATTCCCGATGGCTCCACCCAGGATCATGGCCAGGCACACCAGGAATCCCGGGTGAGCGTCGCGGCGGATGGAACGCACCAGGAAGATGCCTATGCCCGTCATGGCGACTATGCGGAATGCCGTGAGGGCCAGCTTGCCAAACTCACTCTCCCAGCGAATGCCGAAAGCCATGCCGGGATTAAGCAGGTAGTGCAGTTTGAACCACTCACCCAACACGTTGATTTCCTCGTGAAGTTCCATGTACCGGTGCACCAGCAACTTGCTGGATTGGTCCACCAGGATAATCCCCACAGCGATCAGTAAATATTTTGCTCCTTTCATGAACTTCAACAATCAGGCTTTCGAAACACGCACATTCAACACAAACTCATCCATATCCACTTCCACAGCCCCGGTCACATTGTCCCGGATATCCAGTGTAAGCGCCTGGGTCTCCCGGGTGATATACGGTATAAAGGAACGGATGGCGCGGCCTGTTTGTTCATCCATTCCGCGGCTGTCAAGCTCGATGTTGATTTTATCCAGGACCTCCAGCCCAATGTCCTTCCGGATATTCTGGACCCGGTTGACAAAATCGCGGGCAATCCCCTCCTGGCGAAGCTCCTCGGTCACCTGGATATCCAGGGCCACGGTGATCGCCCCGTCGTTGGCCACCGACCAGCCCGGAATGTCTTCCGAAGAAATCAAAACGTCTTCCAGCACCAGGTCAAACCCACCCTTGCTCAACGTACCGGCCTTTTCCAGGCCGTTGATCTCATCCTTGGTCAGTGACTGAATCACGGCGGAGACTTCCTTCATCCGGGGCCCATATTGCTTGCCCAGCTTGGCAAAGTTGGGCTTCACCTTCTTCACGAGAAGACCGGAGGCATCGTCGATGTATTCAATCGACTTCACGTTGACTTCCGCTTTGATGATGTCTTCCACGCTCTTCACCTGGCCGGCAAACCGGTCATCCAGCACGGGGAGCAGCACCTTTTGCAAGGGCGTACGCACCTTGATCTTGCTGTTTTTCCGGATGGAGTGCACCAGCGAACAAATGGTCTGCGCATAGCCCATGGATCGCTCGAGGGTGTCGTTGCGCCGATCGGTCTCCGCCTTGACCAGGTCGGTATGGTGAACCGATTCAAAGCGAAGAGGGGTTCCTGCCTTCTTTGCCTTGTCACGGATGTTACCGGTAAGATTCCGGTACAGGTGCTCGGCATAGAACGGCGCAATGGGCGACATCAGCTGGCTGACTACCATGAGGCACTCATACAGCGTCTCGTAAGCCGCTCTCTTGTCCTCGGAAAGTTCGCCACGTGTCAGCGGCTGCCAGAAACGCTTGCGATTGAGCCGCACATACCAGTTGGATAAATGGTCATTGACAAACGTCTGAATGGCCCTTGCTGCAGTCGTCGGCTCATAGGCATTGTACGCCTCGGTGACTTCTTCGATCAATGACTGGAGCTTTGAAATGATCCACTGGTCAAGCAGGGAGAGTTTCTCATGCGGCACCGTCCGTGATTCATCCTTCACAAAGCCGTCGATGTTGGCATACAAGGCGAAGAACGAATAGGTGTTCATCAGCGTGCCGAAGAACCGGCGCTGGGTCTCGACCAGGCCGTTCATGTCAAACTTCAGGTTGTCCCAGGGCGGCGCGTTTTCGATCATGTACCAGCGCACCACGTCCGGTCCAAACTTGCCGATCGTGCTGAACGGATCAACCACGTTGCCTTTCCGCTTCGACATTTTGTTCCCGTCCTTATCGAGCACCAGTCCGTTGGAGATCACGTTTTTGAAGGCCACGCTTTCGTAGAGCAAGGCGGCGATGGCGTGCAGGGTGAAGAACCAACCGCGGGTCTGATCCACTCCTTCGGCGATGTAATCGGCAGGAAAGGCGCCGTCCCATCCTTGGTTAAAGGGTTGGGGATGTCCCTTTTTCAGCTTTTCCGTATCAAGTCCCCATTGCGCGTAGGGCATGGCGCCGGAATCAAACCACACGTCAATCAGGTCCGGCTCGCGGTACATGGGCTTGCCGGAAGGGCTCACCAGGACGATCTGGTCCACAAACGGACGATGGAGGTCAAATCCCGGATCGTTGATCTTTACCTCGGACTTGAAACCCGCCTTTTCCGCTTTGGCCATCTCCTGCTTCAACTCCTCCACCGAGCCGATGCACATCTCTTCCTTCCCGTCTTTGGTGCGCCAGATCGGGAGCGGGGTGCCCCAGAACCGGGAACGCGACAAGTTCCAGTCGACCAGGTTCTCCAGCCAGTTGCCGAAGCGGCCGGTGCCGGTGGATTCCGGCTTCCAGTTAATGGTGTTGTTCAGCGCCACCATCTTGTCCTTGAGCGCCGTCGTGCGGATAAACCAGGCATCCAGGGGATAATAGAGCACCGGCTTATCGGTACGCCAGGAATGCGGGTAGGTGTGTTCGTATTTCTCTACTTTGAACGCCTTGTTCTCTTCTTTCAAAATGATGGAGATGATGACATCCGTGGTTTTGTAGTCCGGATGGGACTCATCTTCATCCGTATAGTTCTTGACATAAAAGTCATTCTCGCCGAGGGGCTTGTGCGTCTTGATCTTGTATCGGTTAACGCCTTCCAGGAGACGGGCGCCGATCTCACGCACAAATTTTCCTTTCTTGTCTACGGTGGGCACTTCATTTCCCGCTTCATCACGCACGGTCAGCGGTGGAATTCCATGCTGCTTAGCCACCCGGAAGTCATCGGCACCAAACGTGGGCGACGTGTGCACCACGCCCGTACCATCTTCCGTGGTGACGAAATCACCGGCCACTACCTGGAACGCCTTGTCGGCGTCGACCAGCGGCTGCAGGTAGGGCATTAGTTGTTCATAGCGAACGCCGATCAACTTGCTCCCGGGGAACTCCATCTCGACACGGAAAGGAATTGCCTTGGCTCCCGGCTGGTAACCTTCCAGCGGAAGATCTTTATTCTTGTCAGGAAAATATTTACCCACCAGGTCCTTGGCCAGCACCACCTTCACCGGCTTGAAGGTGTACGGGTTATATGTGGAAACGAGTACGTATTGGATTTTTACGCCGATGGCCAGCGCCGTGTTCGAAGGCAGCGTCCAGGGCGTGGTGGTCCAGGCGAGGATACAGACATCGCCCGGCTGGTTGCCGAAAAGAAAATCGGATTCCTGGTCACGGATCACCTTGAACTGTGCCACGACGGAGGTATCCTTTACTTCCTTGTAGCAGCCCGGCTGGTTCAGTTCGTGTGAGCTAAGCCCGGTGCCGTCGGAAGGAGAATACGGCTGAATGGTATAGCCCTTGTAAAGCAGCCCCTTCTGGTAGAATTGTTTGAGGATCCACCACAGGGTCTCGATATACTGGTTATTGTACGTGATGTAGGGATGTTGGAGATCCACCCAGTAACCCATCTTCTCAGTCAGGTCGTCCCACTGGTCCTTGTATTTCATCACCGTCTCCCGGCATTTCCGGTTGTAGTCGGCGATGCTGATTTTGCGGCCAATATCGTCTTTGGTGATGCCCAGTTCCTTTTCCACCTGGAGTTCAACCGGCAATCCATGGGTATCCCATCCCCCTTTGCGTTTCACCTGGTATCCCTGGAGGGTCTTGAACCGGCAGAAGATATCTTTCACCGTACGGGCCATCACGTGGTGGATGCCCGGTGTTCCATTGGCTGACGGAGGGCCTTCATAGAATGTAAAGGCGGGCGCTCCCTCCCGGTTGGTGACCGACTGATCGAAAATTTTGTTCTCCTTCCAAAAGGCGAGGACTTCCTCGGCGATCTTGCCAAGCGATTGCTCCTTGTCTTCTTTATACTTCACTGTCATGTACGTGGGATAGTTGCGGGCGTCTACTCGGCGGCGCCTACGCGGTCATGAATACGGATTTTACTGAGGTCAATTTCCTCATCCTCCTCCTCGCCGTAAAAACTGGAATCAAAGTCGTCGATCAGGCGTTTCTGCGACTCACGGTTCGGCTTGTCAAACGTCATGATCAGCGCAGGCAGGAGAATCAGGTTGGTAAACATCGAGATCAGCAGCGTCGTGGACGTCAGGATGCCCAGGGCGATGGTGCCGCCGAAATCGGAAAAGGCGAAGATGATGAAACCGGCGAACAGGGCCGCCGACGTGTAGATAATGCTTTTACCCGTTTCCAGGATGCTCTCGCTGACCGCGCGAGGCACGAAGAAACCCCCGGCGAGCAACTCCTGGCGGTACTTGGCCAGGAAACGGATCGAATTGTCGACCGATATCCCGAACGTGATGCTGAAGATCAGCGCCGTACTGGCTTTGAGCGGAATGTCGAGATACCCCATCAGGCCGGCCGTGATCATCATGGCAATCAGGTTGGGAATTAACGAGATGAGGATCATACGGGCGTTGGCGAAAAGAAAAGCCATGGAGAGCGTGATGAGAATAAAGGCCAGCACCAGGCTTTCCGTGAGGTTGTTGATCAGGAACTTGTTCCCCTTGATGAAGATCTTTGATGTCCCGGTGACGGCCACACTGACGGAATCCTTGTCCGATTTCAGGTTTCGCTTTAGCTCCGCAACCAGTGTGTCCACCTTGGGCTGGATAATTTTTCCGATGAGGGAATCCATCCGCTTCGAACCGACATCAGCCATCTGCATGGAGATCCGCATCTTGTTGAACGTGGAGTCTACGAACGACTTGACCAACCCGCTGTTGTCGGATTGTCCTTTCATGTAACGAAGGATGAAGCTCGACTCCGTCTTGGTGGGCAGTTCGTAGCGGTCCGGGTTGTTGTTGTAGAAGGCCTGCTTGGCCGCCTTCACCAGGCTGATGATGGAGACCGGGCGGGACGTTACTGTGATCGAGTCGAGGGCATTCTCAAAATCGTTGATGGCCTCGAGGTTCTTGATTTCAAGGAGTTGGCGCTTGCGCTTTCCGGAGATGTCCACCACGATCTCAAGCGGCATCACGCCGCTGAAATTGGCTTCAAAGAAATGGAGGTCTTTCTTGATCTGGCTCTCCGCCGGAATATCGTCCACCATGAAGGATACCGAGTGGAGACGCAGCATCCCCAGTGCGGAAAACAACGTGATCAGGAAAGTGACGAGGTAAATGGCCGTGCGGTGCCGATGAACCAACAGGTCCACGATGTTGACAAATCCCCCGAGGATACGGAAGTTCAGGTGCCGCAAGTGTTTGGGAGAAGGTTCCGGCAGCCACGAGAGAATTCCCGGGATCATGATCAGGCTCACGAAGAACAAGGCCAGGATATTAATACCTGCCACGATGCCGAATTCGCGCAAAATCAGGATGTCGGTGGAAAGCAGCGTGAGGAACCCGATTGCCACGGTGAGGTTGGTCAGGAAAGTGGCCAGTCCCATCTTCTGCACCACCACCCGAATGGCTTCCATCTTGTTCCGCTGACGGGCATACTCCAGGTGATACTTGTTAAGCAGGTAAATAGCATTGGTGATTCCAATGGTGACAATCACGGGGGGAATGAGCCCGCTAAGCAGCGTGATCTTGAAGCCCAGCAGTGTGATGGTCCCCAACGTCCAGACGACCAGGACGCCGATCATGATCATGGAAAAGATCACGGCGCGGAATGACCGGAAGAAGATGAGCATGATGGCCCCTGTAACCAATGCGGACAAGTAGAGGAATAGCGACAGTTCCTTTCGCACCTGTTCGGCCACCACGGCGCGGATAAACGGCAGACCAGCAAAGCGAAGTTCGATGCCGGTTTGGTCAGTGAAGGCTTTACCCGCATCGCGAAGATCCTGGGTGAGCTTGACCCGCTTGGCGGAATTGGCATACTCTTTATCCACCGATATCAGCATCATCGTGGACCCGTTGGTAGGATTAACCAGCTGCCCGGCATAGAACTTCTGATTCTCGGCGGCCATAAGCAGGCTGTCAAGCTCGGGTTGGCTCCTGACGGTGTCCGGGAACAGCGAAGCAATGGTGAAGCGCTGTCGCGCGGTGTCTTTCTGGATGATCTTCATCCGGGGCAGCGAAAGCACTTCGTTGACACCTTCAATGGTGCGCAGCTTCATGCTGAGTTCCGTAAACCGCTGGAAGTTCTTCAACTCATAAACGGAACTGTCGCGAAGGCCCACCGCCACCATGTTTCCATCTTCGCCAAATTGTTCCCGAAACCGGGTCAGGAACTGCATATCCGGGTCGTTGGGAGGCACGGCCCGCCCGAAGTCGTAGCTCATCTCCACCCGGGAGGCATAGTAACCCATGACCACCGTGATGCCGATAATCACACCCATGAGCGGGAGACGGAAGCGAATGATACTATCGGCGACGTGGGACCACATCCGGAGGTTAAATTTGAGGGGCAAAACTAACTGAATTTTAGCAGTTTTCGTGCCTTTCCTGAGGGCCAGCAGGGCGGTCCCAAGGGAATTCAATCAAGGTTTGAAAGGGAGGGCTTCAGAGGGACATCCCCTTGATCTTGCGATACAGGTTCAGGGCATGCTTGTCGGTCATTCCTGACACGAAATCGATGACCGAGCGAATCAGGACATAGCGACTGGAGGTCTCCCGGACGGCATGCCGGACCTCCGGCGGAAGGAGAAGTGCCAGGTTCTGGTACTTTCTTGACTTCTCCCCTTTCTGATGGGCAAAAGCCGCGGCCAGAAACTCCTCCAATAATCCCGGCAGCACCTCGTGTCCAGCCGCCTCAATCTCAACCACGTGGCGGGCCCGGTATATTCTCTCCACCGAATGCTTCGAGATTTCACGAAGGGATTCACGGAATCGGGAGCGGTCGGTCAGTGCGCCGTCGAAAGTGCCTTCCAGGATACCACGCTCCTCATCCAGGAAAACTCCCGTGCAGGCTTCGATGAGTTCTCCGATGGCCAGCGCCCGCAACGTTCCCAGCTTTTTGTTCAGGCTCTCGTCCCGGCCCAGTTTCCCCCGATGCAGTTTTTCTCCCAGGATGGGCGCCAACAGCTCGACGGTTTCTTCAAAGGAAATTAATCCGAGATTACAACCATCCTCCAGGTCAATGATGCTGTAACAGATGTCATCTGCGGCTTCCACCAGGAAGGCCAGCGGATGTCGATGCCAGGCGCCCGATGCCGGGGATGAAAGTTGAAGCGCGCCGGCCACTGCCTCAAAGGATTCCCGCTCGGTGTCGAAGAATCCAAATTTCTTTTGGCTTTTACGGGTAGCATCCCTTCCCTGAAAATGCGATGGGCACGGATACTTTGTAAAAGCGCCCAGCGTGGCGAGGGTGAGTCTCAGCCCATAGGAGGCCTGGTTCAGAATGCGGAAACCCTGGGCGTTGCCTTCGAAGGAGAGAAGGTCAGCCCACTGTTCGTCCGTAAGGTCCTGGCGTGCCTCCGGGCGCTTGCGGAAATAGTCCGACAGAGCATCTTCTCCGGCATGTCCAAAGGGCGGGTTGCCCAGGTCATGAGCCAGCGAGGCGGCGGCCACGATAGCGCCAAAATCAAAAAGCGAAAACTGCCTGGCCAGTTCGGGGTGTCGCTGGAGAACCGTCTCGGCGACACGCTTTCCCAGCGAACGGCCCACGCTGGAGACTTCCAGGCTATGCGTGAGGCGGGTGTGCACAAAGTCGTCTTCCGGGAGCGGGTGCACCTGCGTTTTGTCTTGCAGGCGACGGAACGGATGCGAGAAGATGATCCGATCGTAATCTTGTTCGAATGCGCTGCGGGATCCCTCTGCGGTGGAAGGAGTTTGCCCGAGGCGTTGAGCGGAAAGAAGAGAGGACCAGTTCACGCGATAGCTGGCTTGAAAAGCGCCAAGCCAACAAATTTGACAATTTTAGGCCAAACCCCGTGAACACGTGCTATTTTTGATGCATGTACCAGGCACAATTTGACGGGAAGACTTTTACCCTTCAGCCTCAACCGGATGGCATGGAAGTGAACGGTGAACGGCTGGAATGGGATCTTGTATCACTCGGCGACGGCCAGTTCCACATCCGATACCAGCAACGGAGCTACCCGGCCGAAGTCGTTCGCATCGACCGCGAAACCAAAACGGTGGACCTGAAGATCCGTGGTCAGCGCTATAGCGTCAAGCTGCGCGATGATGTGGACATTCTCATGGAGAAAATGGGGATGCATGCTGCCGGGGGCAGTAAAGTGAATTCGGTGAAAGCACCCATGCCGGGTTTGATTATCGATCTCCGTGTGCAGGCCGGGGATGAAGTCAAGCCTGGGGATCCGCTGTTGATCCTCGAAGCCATGAAGATGGAAAACATTCTCAAGTCACCCGGAGCCGGGATTGTCAAGAAGGTGAAGATCAAGAAAGGCGACAGTGTGGAAAAAGGGCAGGTGCTGATTGAATTCTGATCATGGATAATGCGATGGAATCGTTGCGGAGGCTGTTCGAGCGGCTGAAAACCATCAGCCTGTGGGACAGGGTTTTCCGTTGGGGGGCGGTTAAGTCCCTGCTGATTGACGCCATGGGTGATTTTCAACGAATCATTCCCACCCTGGAGAACCTGCGTGATGCGAAGACCCGGACAGAGACGCAGTTGGAGATCGAACGCAACGAGCAAAAAAATCTTCGCGATACGGTTCAGCAGGCCAAACTGGAAGTCGCCCAGATGAAGGAAACCCTGCAGCGGCTGGCGGCCGAAAAGGAAGAACTCCAGAAGCGGCTGGCCGGGCTGGAGGAAAAGAACGAAGGGTATTTGCGCCGGGGCATTGAACTCAAGCAGCAGACCGAAAACCAGGAAGTTCAGATCCAGGCGCTCCGCACAGAAGTAAGCCGGTTGAAGGCCTCCGAGGAGCAGCGACGCAAGGAGTATGATCAGTCTATCGCCAACTTCAACAAGCTGACGGAAACGCAGCAACAGCGGGAAGAGGCTGAACGCAATGAGAAGCACCGGCAGGAAATTGAGCGGCTGAAGAAACTGAAGGAGACCTGGTCGACCCACGAAGAACGGGTTCGCTCACGGATCAAGGCGATCTGCACCCGGCATGCCATTGACTATGTAGACAAGGTTCCGTTTCGGGGCAACCCCGACAACACCCTGAAGATCAAAGACGAGTACATTGTCTTTGATGCCAAGAGCCCCTATGGCGACGATCTCACCAATTTTCCGTCCTACCTGAAGAACCAGGTGGAACATGCCATCAAGTACGTGCGTGAAGAAGACGTTCGGAAAGAGGTTTTCCTGGTGGTGCCTACCAATACGCTGGACGTGCTTGATCAGTTCGAGTATAAACTGGCCGATTACACAGTCTACGTGATTTCCCTGGATGCGCTGGAGCCCATCATCCTGGCGCTGAAGAAGATCGAAGAGTACGAATTCGCCGATCAACTCAGCCCGGAAGAACGGGAGAACATCTGCCGTGTGATCGGAAAGTTCGTACACCTCTCCAAGCGCCGGATTCAGATCGATGGATTTTTTGCCAAGCAGTTTTTTGAACTGGTTTATCGAAGCGAGGCAGACTTACCCAAGGACTTCCTCGACAAGGTGGTGGAGTTTGAAAAATCCGAAAAACTCAACCCGCCCATCGAAAAGCGGTCAAAGCAAATCAGTACGAAAGAGCTGGAAAGTGAGACGGAGCGACTGAAGAGCGAAGCGAATCAAAAAGGAATCCTTACGCAGGACAGCACCCTCAGCCGGGAGATCAACAAGCTGCCCTTGTACAGCGTCGAGGGAGAGGCCAAAAAGAACAAAGACCAGGGAGACTTGTTTTCAGAAAAGAAACCCTGACTCGTATAGAATATGACTTCGGATCACAAGCTTAAGAAGCTCATCGTCGTTGGCGATCGCGTATTGATCAGACCTGCGAAAGACTCCGAAAAGACCGAGAGTGGACTGTACCTGCCCCCGGGGGTGCAGGAAAAGGAGAAAATTCAAAAGGGCTACGTGATTCTCACCGGGCCTGGCTACCCGCTGCCCCTGCCTGCGGATGAAGACGATGCCTGGAAAGGCAAGGAGGAGTCCGTCAAGTACCTTCCCTTGCAGGCGCGGGAAGGCGATATGGCTATCTTCCTTCAGAAGGGCGCCATCGAAGTGATCTATGAAAAAGAAAAATACTTCATCGTGCCCCAGGCTTCCATTCTGATGCTGGAACGCGAAGAAGATATCTAAACCATCCTCAGCCTGCCATGAACGGTCTCTCTCTTGATGTACTCCGCGTTGGCAAGAAATACCGCGTGATCAACTTTGGCGACCGCCATGAGGTAGTAATCGAGGAGAAACTGGCGGAGGGGGAATTCCGCGTCAAAGATCTCCACACCCTCGAACGTTACCCGCTCTCAGAAATCTACCGGTATGGCAAGGGAAAAGATTTCGAGATTCGCGATCTCGAGTAGCTACTTCAAGGATTGGATCCACTCCCGCACGAGGGTTACTCCTTCCTCGTGTACAAGCCGCCGGCCCATTTCGGGCATCATCACACCAGGGTCAGTGGATTCAATCCGGTAGACCAGGATCGACTCATCGGGTTCTCCGGGAACGATGCTGTACTTCCTTCCCCCCGAACCTTTGCCCGCCGCTACGGGTGGTTTCCCGATGCCCAGGGCCAGCGGCGAAGTCACGTCCGCCATCAGGTGCAGGCCCGAGGTTTTTCCCTGCCCATCCGGACGGTGACAGTGCGCGCAGTTGATCTCCAGCCAGGCCCGGGCACGGTTTTCCAACGGCTCCCGGGAATCTTCATAATTGGCCAGGCGTGGAATGTGGGGTACGTCCGGCATTCCATCAACCAGTCCTTCCAGGTTCCACCGGTCCAACTGGCTGCCCACATTCAGCTGGCGAGCAGATGGTCCGATGGGCATTACCCGATCTCCTTTCAGGTGACAACCCCGGCATTGGTTCAGGTTGGGTACCGAGTAGTCGATGGTGCGCACCACCCCTTTCCCTTCCGTCCATGACACCGGCAGGGTTCGGCCGGCAGGCTCGAGAATCGCCTCGGTTTGTTCTTCATTCCAGATATAGGTCAAGGGTTGCCATTCCCCGTCGCGCAGCACCAGCAATCTCGTCTCCATCAAACGCCGCTCGCCATCCGGTTTACCAAAGTCCGCCGGGTAATAAAAATTCTTGATGAGAATGGTTCCCTCCGGAAACTCAAACGTCTCCGTCTCATGATACCGCATTCGGGCGCCCTCCGGCAGCCGGATCATTCTTGCCTTGAACGCATAATCGCTGAAAAGCGGTGAATTGATGGCATAGAAATGAACATTCTTCGCCGGCCGCAGGTCCCGGAGCGGGCCGTCAAAGAAACCGTAACTGGAAAGTTTTTCAGGTCCCAGCTCAGCCATCAGATCCCCAGGCACTTCCTCCTCCACAATGACCTTTCTCTCACCTGGTCCGCAACCCAGGAGAAGGGTCATCAGGACAAGTAGTCCGAACCGTGTGCTCATCGTGGGTTGAGTTTCTCCGGAGGGCACACGAATGGTGTCACATCCGTGGACAACGATTCAAAATCATGGCCAGCGTCGAGGTTGACAAACCGGACGTCTCCGTTTTCGGCGAAGCAGATATTCCGCTGGGGCCGTTTGGGGTCTTCGATACCATCATAGAGCAAAGACGGTGGTGTAAAGGGAGAATACCAGATCAACAACTTGCCAATATCGTTCTGCATGGAGGGAAACCAATGCGTGTTGGAAATGCGGTTGCGGAAAATGGAAACTTCATAAGGATAAGGGTTATAGAGCGAGTCCTCGCGAAACCGGTTATTTACCGTTTGCGCCCCGCCGATGGCATCGGGTTGCTCTTCGACACCTTCATTCATGGCGGCGACCAGCTCATAGCTGACGACAGCGACGCCGACGGTTTGATTGTCTACAATCTCATTATCATAAAGCTGTACGTCGTGGGTGGCGAGAATCATGACGCCGCTGCCCGGGGGAATGCTGGCGACGATATTTCCTTCCTGCGCAAAGTTCTCATGGTTGTTGTCATGGATGCGGTTGTTGTACGCACGTGTGGTGTGGCCATACTGGGTCAACCCGGGAAGATCGAAAATCAGCAGGCCGCCTGTATTGTCGTAGGCCTCGTTTCCATAGATCTCGACCCACCGGCTGTTCTCGGCTTCAATGCCCGCCACATTCCAGTAGGCCGTGTTATTGCGAATAATCACCGAATCGGATTGCCCCACATAAATTCCCGCATCGGATGATCCCACGGCGATGCATTCCTCCATCAGCACCTGCTTGCAGAGTACCGGGTAAATGGCATAGGCTCCGTTTTCTGTTCTCGGCCCGCCCGTCCATACGGAACGGATACGCCGGAAGGTGATGCCCCTGGTATCGTTTACCTTCAGGTTATCCCCCTTGGCGTCCTCTACCGAAAAATCCTGAAGAACAATGTTCCGGCAGTTGCTGACCTGGAATCCTTGCGCTCCCTCTGCCTGGTTCAGCCAGGAGAGAATGGTCTCATCCATCCCCTTCCCGCGAATCACGATGTTCGACTTACCATCCAGTGTGAGACTTCGGGTGAACATGTAGTGGCCTTCAGGAAGGTCAATGGTATCGCCGTCATTTGCTGCAATGAACTGGGTTTGCAAGGATCGCTCTATGCTCTTCCAGTTACGCGACGGTCCGGGCGACGTACAAGCGGCAGCCGCCAGGCAAAGACAGCCAATAATTGCCCCTCGACCAATATTCATCATAAATCAAATTTAACCATTCGGGGGGCGTCTCAAAAAGAGCCTGGTGCTACTTAAATGTCACCTCAAACCGCTTCTCCGCGGTGAACATATGCCCGGTTTCCGTGACACCCATGATCCTGAGCCAATAGGGGCCAGGAAGGTCGGAGGTTCTGAAGGTAAATTGAGCGCGACCCGTGCTGTCGGTGTCCATCAGCGGCGTCCAATACAGCAAGGAACGCAAATCCGGCACACGCTTCTGTGAAGGATAGTTCATGGGCATCGACAGGGTGGGACTTAGTCCGGCGATGGGATACAGCTCCTTCTCGATGTCACGCCGTGTTTTTTCGGGGATTCTTGTCTGAATAAAGAGCACGCCGTCCCTGGCCAGGTTCTGAAGCTTGTCTAGTTTGCCGATCTCGTTGATGATTTTCACCGCCTCGATGTCGCGGGGCGAAAGTGACATCAGGTACCGCGTGTTGGTGGTCAGGTACCCGTCGATCACATAAAGGGGATTTCCTTCCGCGTAACGCATCGGGACAAAGGCCGGGTTTTTGGTGGTCAGCGACACCTCCACCGCGCTATCTTTGCCATGAACACGGAATTTCAAGGCCGGAACTACCTCAAGGATGAGTTCTCGCATGGTCTCAAAGGGTACGTATTCGCTCGGCCGCATGATGATATCTGCCCCCTGAAACTCACGTTCCAGCACCTCATTGAAGTTGGTTACCACTGAAGAGGCGGTATCGGATTGGAGGAAGTAGTTGAAGGAACGGTCGATGGTTCGCTTCCGGCTTCTGAGCAGGCCGTAGGGATCTTCCTTGGCTGAGGTTTCAAACGTGGGCAAGGAAACAGGGATCTCTTCACCCAGATTCATCGACCAGTCGACTTTCGCCCGAAGGGTCTTGTTTTGCTGGTTGATGACTTTGTAGAAGACTTTGTCCGACCCCATGAAATCATAAATCTTGTCAAAGTGAAAATTTCCGGCCCCATCAATGGCCGTCTCGTATTGGATCAGGTCATTATGCAGGTAAATGACGATGCGGCTCAGGTAAGGAAGCGGAGCATCCGGATCTGTGGAATATACCTTCCCGGATAGATTGAGGCTCCCACTGTGCAAGAGTACAGGAAAGTTCGGAACGAAATGGGCTGGCAGGGGATTCTGAGCAATGATCTCCCTTTCCACTTTCGACGCGGGAGCCGTCCAGTCAAACTGCGGCCGAATCTGGCGCAATTCAAGCGATGGATCCGGTGTTCGGATGGGCCTCATCCTCGTCCCCTCAGGAATTACGGCCACCGTAAGGCTTGAGCGGACTGGAAGCCCGGCCTCATCGGTGACGGCCATGGAAACGCCCACTTCAGCACGAAGCCCGGCCGCTTCGGGTAATTCAGCAATAGACACCGTTGCTTTCGGCGCGCCGGGCAAGTAAACAGGGCGGTAAGACAAGGGCTTGAGTTCATCATCCAGCAGGAAGAGCTCCGAAAAACCCTCCGGGAAAAAACCCTCTGTCACCAGGAGGTTGGCTTTGCCTTCCTGATTAAAGCGCACCTCACGACTATGAACCACTTGCCGCCCTGCCATCAAAAACAATAAGACCTTTCGAGGTGCCCTGGGCCCCGAAGTGATATCCACCACATGAGTTTTCCGGGGCCCCGGATAAACCCGAAGGGTTACCGCATCGATCTCGACCGAAGGCAGATCCGCCGAATGAACCTGACCACCTCCCACGTATTCCAACCGGTACCTCTGGCCTGCCAGCGGGACAAAATGCACAGACGCCAGTCCTTGCTCAAACTCAACGGGCATGATCCGGCCAGCTTCGCCATGCAGGCTTGCCGACTCGGGCATTTGCCCGTGAGATTGGATGATCAGGCGATTGAGCGTGCCCGGGACCAGGTGACCACCTTCCGGATGAAAGGTGATGTTAAAACCATCCGGCATTGATCGCACCCATTGAGTGCTCCCCACAATCCATAGCGACGAGACCAGCCCATAGGCCGTCGTCATTCGTTCGCTGAAAAGCCGCACCTCATAAATTCCCGGGGCCAGGGAGTCCGGAAGGATCAATTGATTGGCGGCACCAAAGGGCTGACACGTAACCACCTGCCGCATGACAG
Organism: Cyclobacteriaceae bacterium; assembly: GCA_016787605.1. Lineage (GTDB taxonomy): Bacteria > Bacteroidota > Bacteroidia > Cytophagales > Cyclobacteriaceae > ELB16-189. Next base: position 83,043 of record JAEUUE010000033.1, on the reverse strand, counting down.
TCTTTCCTTCGCGGTTCACCAATTCGAGGGTAAATAAAGATCGCGCCGCCAGAATGCGCTCTGATTCAGTGAGGATAAACATTCGGAAGAAGGCTGTATCGCCCGGCGTGTATTTATCCTGTGAGAAGAACACCTGGGGTCTCATGGCGGGAAAGTTGCTCCGGCTGGTCTCAAGGAGCCGGCTCACTTCCCGCACCGCATCCTCTTGCGCCTGAAGAGAAAAAGCGCTGATCAAGGCTATAAGTGAAAGGGCAATTGTTCTCATTCCCAAAACGGAGGAATCTGGTTGCTGCTATTTTTTGCTACGGCCCTGCAGTCTGCGGCGATAGGCTCCGATACCATATCATAGGGCACATCGCCCCGATTGATGTACAGGTGCTGCCTGGTTGTCGCTGTTGCCGAAAAAATTCCGACCACGCGCGGGCCCTGGTTCTGCGCCTCCACATTGCCGCGCAACTCAAAGAATGGCGGCTGAAAAAGGCTTGATGCATTCAGCATTTGCTTGCGCAAGGCCGAATAGAAGTCATAGACGTCCTGTGACAGTTCCATTTGGGTGACTTCCACCCGGTATCGCTCGTTGAACGTGTAGTTGTTGATGGGAATATAATGAACCGGGATCCGGGTGATCGTGGTACCCCCTACGAAATCAGGATCGAGCAGCACGGGAAACTTCTCCCGTTCCGACACCCAGCAAACACAGCATTCACAATTCGTGGCACAGGGAAGCGACATGGTCGGGCAGGGCGGAGTGGCGCAGTCCGTCCTGATCTGGATCAGTTCAGGATTTGTGTTGACTTTGTAGGTACCCAGGATCTTGTACCGCAGTCGCCGGCTGCTGGACACGCTTACGGAGGAATTCACATATACATTGAACCCATTCTCTGAAAGGCCGGTGGAAGAATTTACCTGGCTGGTAAACTCATACGTGATGCCATCAATTGCCCCGGCCGGCAACATGCGTTGGGCGGTCGACTGGTAATGGTGCTCTCCGTTTTGATCGGATAGGGAGACGAGAAGCTGGTAACTACGGCCGATGACGCCCTGCAGCGTGTCGGTAATGTACATTCCACGGCCGATATCGGTCAGTCTATCGGATTCCCCTGCATCACTGATGATCCGGACTTTTGCGCCACTGACGCCGACCCGGGAATAGTAGCCGCCGTCGGCAGGATAGGCTTTGGTGATTTTCACGGTATCGGAGCCAGGAGCATTGGTAACCGCGGCTTCAATAATGAATGGCAGTTGTTGCGATACAAGAGCAATATCTGCTTTGTCGACACAACCAAGTGACATCAACAGGAAAAAAAAGAATCGGGCACCGTAGTACTTCATGATCACATCCAGAAAGGTGGTGGATACGCCACCGATCCGGGGTATACCCTAAGGCAATTTGCCGGAAGCGGTTGTCCATATAGTTCACGCGGTAAATCGGAGCGTTTAATATAAATCGCACGACTGACGTCAATGGACGCCGTGAAAATCCCAATCACGTTAGCTTGTCCGTTCAATGATATGACATTTCCTTTTCGCACAAAGAAGGGGGGCTGAAAGAGACTTGAGCCATTCTTAAGCTGAAATCTTAGAGCTTCGGTAAATTCCCACACTTCCCTGGAGATTTCATATTGCCGGATTTCAACCCGGTAGCGGTCGTTGAACCTGTCAAATGTAATGGGCACATACCGGGCTGTCAACCCGGCATATCGTGTGGCAAACGCACTCGACGAGAGCAGGGGTGCGTCTTCCCGCTCCGTTACCCAGCATCGTTCCGGTCCCGCCGCAGGATCGGCGAGTACCGAAAATGTACCAAACATTCGCCATTGAAAATGACGATCCTCACCGGATGGTACAGTGGCATCAAAGAGGATATTCAGCCCATCCTCCTCTACTCCTTTATCCCGGTTGAACCCCGACGTGTACGTGAAGTAGATATTGTCTATGCTCCCAGGCTCCCGAACCTCCTGTGGAAGAGATACAAACTCATTCGAATCAACAATGACGTGAAGCACGTAATGATGACCTGCTTTGGGAGTAACTGCCCCTGAATAGGAGTATATCGTACCATTAAAGGCCTGGTATTCATAGAAACTCAGTTTCTGCTCTTTCAAAATGAGTTTCCAGGAGGGGTCATCCGTGTCGGCAATCCAGACAATAGCCCCGGGTATCCTTGTGTAGTTAAGCCCCCCATTCACACGATAACCCCGGGACAGACGAACTTCCGCCGCCTTGGTTGAGAATAATCCGTCAATTATCAATGGAAACGCGGTACCACCAGAATCAAAATCAGTCTTGTCCACGCAGGCCAGCAGAATGAGCAGAATATAACGGGACCAGGCCATTGCGCTCAGAACTTGAAGTTGTAGGTGACCGATGGTACTATCGTTCCCAGAATTGAGAGCTGGTAAGTATCAATCTTTCCGGGCGTATCACTGGCGAAGAAATAGGAATAGGCGTTACGGCGGGCATAGACGTTGAGAAACGAAATGGTCCACGATCCCGACCATGGCTTTTTCAACTTATGACTCCCTTCGATCACCAGCGCGAGATCCAGCCGATGGTAATCCGGAATACGGTATTGATTCCGGCCAGAAAAATAGGCGACCCCGTAACCATCGACCGTAAATCCAAATACGGGGACCGTCACCGGGCGCCCTGTGCGGTAAGCAAAATTCCCGGTGAACGACCAGCGTCTGGAGAGACGGTAATTCCAGGAAAGATTGAGCATGTGTGGCTGATCATAACTTGAAGGGAACGTCTCTCCGTTATTGATGGTCTCCGTGCCGGGATCAAACTTGCGCAAGGACCGTGAATAAGTATAGCTCATCGTCCAGGTAAGCCTTCCCTGGCTTTTCGACAAAAAAGCCTCAATACCGTATGCCAAACCTTTTCCCTGCAAGAGATCCGCTTCCAGCGTCTTGTTCAGGATAAGTTCCGCGCCGTCCTTGAAATCCAGCACGTTGTCCATCTCCTTGTAAAACACTTCCGCATAGGCTTCGTACATCTTCTGCTTGAAGTCACGGAAATATCCAACGGAAATCTGGTCTGATACCTGCGGTTTAAAGAAGGTATTGGATGGCTGCCAAATGTCGATGGGGGTGACGGCGGCGGTGTTGCTCACCAAATGCAGGTATTGATAAATCCGGTGATAACTCAGTTTGAGCGAAGACTGGTTGTCGAGCGAGAAACGAATGGCGGCGCGGGGCTCCACGCCCATGAAGGAGGTTACTGTCTCACCCGAAGCATACTTGATACTGTCGGTCAGGTTATCTTCTTCGATGGGAGATGGCGGGCTGTAGACGTTCACAGTAGCCGGGCCAAACTGAACAAACGACGAAAGCCGGACTCCGGCATCCAGAACCAGGCGGTCAGTGAGATTGTATGAATCAGCAAGGTAAATGCCGCTCTCGAGCGACTGCTGGCTCTCCATCGTCACCGATCGGATGCTGGACTGCGCGGTGGTGGGACGAAGACGGCCCGGGTTGAAGGCATAGTAGGTGGACTGGATACCAAAGGAAAGCCGGTGGGCACCCGCCGTCAGCAAAAAGTCCATCTTGAGTGTGGGGTAGGTAACCTGGTAGTCCAGGTCGAAACCCTGGGCTGGCTGAACATTGGATACGGTATAATTATAATCTCCCACTCCCAAAAGAAAACTCCCCGTAAATCGGGGCGAAAACATCTGGTCCAGGCGCACGGAGATGAGTTGATTCACCCACTGAAACGTCGTATCCCCGCGCACACGGAGTCTGTCAAAGCTGCGATAGTAGGAAAACGACAGCTTCGACTTGTTACTCAGCGCGTGCTCCAAGCGCAAGTCGCCGTCATAGAAGCCCACCTGGCTGTTAGTAAGGTCCTTGTAGGTGTTCTTTAGCAAGTCGAGGTACCAGTTGGCGTAGGTGCCTCTTACGCTGGCCGCCAGGGTGGTCCGGTTTTTCACCAACGGACCACGGGCCATCAGGTTGGCCGAAATCAACCCGATGCCTCCGTTGACGCGCCAACGCTCCGGGTCCCCTGCCTTGGACCGGATGTCCAGAACGGAAGACACACGCCCGCCAAATTCCGCGGGAATACCTCCGCGATAGAAGCTCATCTCCTGGATCGCCTCAGAATAAAAGGCAGAAAAGAACCCGAGGGCATGTGACGTGTTAAACAGAGGAAGTCCGTCATAGAGGACAAGATTCTGATCGACACTTCCTCCGCGCACATTAAATCCAGCTGCTGCTTCTCCTACGGTGTTGACACCCGGAAGCGACTGCAACTGACGAACCAGATCGGCCTCGCCAAGCAGGGAGGGTTGTTTCTTCATCGCTCCCACCGACAACTGCAGCTGACCTGGCCGACTAACGGTGAGCTCATTGATAGGCTGCGAGCTGATGACTATCTCTTCCAGTAACACCGGTGACTCTTGCAAAGAGAGGTTAAGGTCTCCGCCCTCGTACAAGGTGAGGTCGATGGTACGCTCCTTGAAACCAATAAAGTTGATGCTGAGTACGTGGCGTCCGCTGGGCAGTCGGAGCTCATACCTTCCTTCCCGGTCAGTCGTGGTTCCGCGCACCCCATTGGGTACTACCGTGGCCCCTGTAATGGGTGTGCGGTCTTCTTCATGGATGATCCGCCCACGCAAGGTGACCAATCGTCCCGGGCGGAACAGGTCAGGGTTACCCACGGTGGCGGTTTCGATACTCTGCTGTCGGCGGCCAGCCGCTACGATCGCTTCCCGCCGGGTGATTTCTACGGTTGGATCTTTGACGAAGGCCAGGGCGCGGTCATGGACGACGACAAAACTCAAGTCGGACTCCCGCAAAACATTCTCGAGCAGGTCCCCGAGGGTCTGACCGGCATAGCTGTCGTCGATGGTAAAGGGGGCAATCCACTCGTCGAGGAAATAGAATTTCACCTCATGTTTTCGCTCAAACTCCTCCAGGAATTGGGCCAGCTTTTTGTCCTGCTCTGAGCCGTCTAACGGTAGCTCCAGCAAAGACTGGCCGTTCGCAACGCCGCCAAAAAACAGGAGGGCCAGAATTGCTGTCGGGATCAAGAACCGCATCTTTAAATATAACAACTTTACCTATTGTCTTATCCCCTGCCCGGCCTGGTGAATGGATCAACCCGGAGAATCCCGTAAAGAAGGTTAAACCCGCCCCACCAAAAACAGGTAGCTGGAAATGGGAAAGACACTACCTTTGAATGAATCCATAGCTGCTCACCGTATGAAATACATCCCATTCCTCCTACTCCTGCTGGGAGCCCCCTTCAGCGTCCTGGCCCAGAATCCAGATCTTCCCGACGATTTCCTGACGAAGGAATTCCACCGCGAAAGACGCCAGGCGCTGCGCGAAAAAATGCCCTCCAATTCAGTGGCCGTATTCTTTGCGGCGGCAGTGCGCAACCGTTCCAACGACGTGGATTATGAGTACCACCAGGATCCTGATTTCTACTACCTCACCGGGTACAAGGAGCCACACTCGGTGCTGCTAATCTTCAAAGACAAACAGAAAGCGGCCGACGGCAGCCTCTACGATGAAATCATATTCGTGCAGATGCGAAACGAGATGATGGAAATGTGGACGGGACGCAGGTTGGGCGAAGAGGGCGTGAAAAAAAAGTGGGGCCTCGAGTTCGCCTACGCCAACAAAGAGTTCAAGCGCTACAATCTCGATTTTTCTAAATTCGACAAAGTGCTCTTCTACGACTTCAAAAACGATGTGCGAGACAATCCACGCGATTCTTCCGACCTGGCCGACCTGGTTGCCCAGTTCAAACTGAAGGTCAATTATCCCGATCCCGCCCGAATCCCCGTCAACCCGGAGCCTGCCAAAAATAATCTCGACACGCGAAGTCTTGGCGGTATCATGGCCCAGCTGCGAGGCATCAAAAAACCGGAAGAGGTCGAGTTGATCCGCAAAGCGGTACTGGTATCGTGCCAGGCCCAGGTGGAAGTGATGAAAGCCATGCGGCCGGGCATGAGCGAACTGGAGGTGCAGGGGATTCATGAATTTGTATTCAAGAAATACCAGGCCGAAGATGTGGGATACCCGTCCATCGTGGGGTCAGGTCACAATGGCTGCATTCTCCACTACGAGGAAAATTATAAGCCCTCCATCGAATCCAAAGACCTTATCCTCATGGACCTTGGCGCGGAGTACCGTGGCTACACGGCCGATATCACCCGCACCATTCCCATCAGCGGAAAGTTCTCCCCGGAACAAAAGCAGATTTACGAACTCGTACTCAAGGCCCAGGAAGAGGCCATGAAAATCTGCAAGCCGGGAACCAACTTTTCTGATCTCACCAAAGCAACCCGGGTAGTCATTGACCAGGGCTTGAAGGACCTGGGCATCATCAAGGATGGTGAGAAGCACCGGTACTATCCGCATGGCTGCTGTCATCACATCGGCCTCGATGTACACGATAAAGGAGAGTATAACCAACTGGCAGAAGGAATGGCCATTACCATCGAACCGGGCATTTACATTCCCGAGAACAGTCCCTGCGATCCCAAATGGTGGGGCATAGCCGTGCGGATCGAAGACGATTACCTGCTCACGAAAGATGGCAACGATCACCTGTCCGCGCTCGCCCCCCGCAAAGTCGAAGACATCGAGGCCATGATGAGACTCCCCAGCCCGCTGGACAATTTTGTGCTGCCTGACCTGCCGGCCAAAAAGAAATGAGACCATGAAGCGTCTCACTTTTTTCTGGATGCTGAGCCTTGGCTGCCTGGCTGCAATCGCTCAGCCCGTATGGACCAAGGAGCAGGCCAACGCTTGGGGAATACAGCAACCCTGGCTGGTGGGCTGCAACTTCATCCCCAGCACCGCCATCAACGAGCTGGAAATGTGGCAGCCTGAAACGTTCGACCTGCCGACCATTGACCGTGAACTCGGATGGGCCGAAGGGCTGGGCTTCAATACGGTGCGTGTTTACCTGCATAACTTGCTATGGGAGAATGACCGCGAAGAGTTTGCGGGACGCATTGAAAAGTTTCTTGAAACAGCCGACCGCCATCACATCCGGGTGATCTTCGTTCTTTTCGACGACTGCTGGCTCCCTGATCCGAGGCCCGGCAAGCAGCCTGATCCTGTTCCCGGCGTACACAACTCCGGCTGGCTGCGCGCTCCCGGCCCCGCCATCGTTGCCGATCCCTCGCGTTGGCCGGCCCTTGAAGCCTATACCAAAGGTATACTCACCCGCTTTCGTGACGACCGGAGGATTCTCTTGTGGGATCTCTATAACGAGCCGGGCAACAGCGGCATGGAAGAAATCACGTATCCCCTGCTTGAAAAAGTCTTTCAGTGGGCCTGGAGCGTGCGGCCTTCGCAACCCCTGACGTGCGCGACCTGGAACGGCGGCGAGAAGTTCCGCCGCTATAACGACTACCAGCTTCGCCATTCCGATGTGGTCACTTTCCACAACTACAGCGATGCCTCAAACCTTGAAGACGAAATCAAACGACTCCAGGCACTTGGCAAGCCCATCCTCTGCAGCGAGTACATGGCCCGTACCAATAACAGCACTTTTGAGAAAAACCTCCCGGTCCTTAAGAGGTACCAGGTGGGTGCGATTAACTGGGGTCTGGTGAGCGGAAAAACCAACACCATCTTCCCGTGGGGATCGAAGCCCGGGTCCCAGGAGCCGTCGGTATGGTTCCATGATATATTCCGTCGCGACGGCACTCCGTTTGATCCCCGGGAAGTCGACCTCATCCGCCAACTCACCGGCAAGAAGCCATGAAACGAATGGCTCTTCTCCTGCTGTTGGCTGCCGCATCCTGCTCTTCGCCGGACACCCGGCAGGACTTTTCCGCCGAATTGGATGAATTCATCGCTGGCCAGGTGGAACCTAATGGACCGGGTGGTGCCGTGTTGGTGATGAAGGATACTTCGGTAGTTCTTGCCAAAGGTTATGGCCTGGCCGATCTCGCCTCCGGTGAGAAGATCACCCCACAAACCCTCTTCAATCTTGGCTCCATTTCCAAGACCTTTGTCGCCTACGGCATTCTCATTCTGCAGGCTGAGGGAAAACTCTCGGTCAATGACAGCCTTGAAAAGTACTTTCCCGAATTCAAGAACAAGGAGATTGCCAGGCGCGTGCGCATCAAACACCTGCTGACTCACACGTCAGGCCTGCCGGACAACCGCCAGGTGAATCGGGATACGGTATTCTACCTTACGGCCAACGATGCGCAGAACTGGCACCCGGTAACCCAAACCGACACGCTGGTGTTTGAGCCCGGTACGCAATATGAATACTCCAACCCGGCCTTCAACGGCCTTGCCCTCATCATCGAGCAGGTGAGCGGCATGAAATGGCAGGCGTTTATTGCCCAGCGAATCTTTCAGCCTTCGGGAATGATTTCGAGCACCATTACGGATGGCGCCCATCCTACATCCGGGGTGGCGCATGGCTATACCCGCATCGGGGGTAAGTGGAGGGAAGATGACTTTGGGGAAGAGCCTACCTTTTGTGCCGCTGGCAACGGAGGTGTGTGGAGTTCGGTCGAAGAATTGGCTCGTTATGAACTTGCTCTTCGCAAGGCCACCTTCCTTGACGGTGCTACTATTGATTCTTCGGCGATAGTGAAGAAATTTCCGCAGTGGACCAGCCCGGAACCTCCGTTCATCGGTTGGTCGTGGTTCATTGACCGCACTCCGGACGGGCACAAGGTTATCTGTCATACCGGGCACCAGGGGGGATTTGCCGCTTATTACATCTCCGTTCCTTCCCAGGGAATCCTGGCGGTTGTGCTCTACAATGCGCCCTACGACGTCTACGCCTTCCGGGAGCGGCTATTCATGCTGCTTGCCAGCCACGGTTGGCTGGAGGGTGCCTGACGTGGAAATGCCGGTTTTGAAATTGAATATATTTTCTACTTTTAGGCTTCACCAAGACGGACGCGCTTACCGACCTGATCATTGCTGAACGTACTGTACCACAAAACCTAAACCACAGATATGGCCAACCAACTCTTTACGACGAAACCCATGGATGTACTTCAGGCCGAGTCCGGAAGTGAGAAAGGGCTGAAGCGCACCCTGGGCAAGTACAATCTCATTGCCTTGGGGATTGGGGCGGTAATCGGGGCAGGCATTTTTGTACTTACTGGTCAAGCCGCTGCGCAATATGCTGGTCCGGCGGTCACCATTTCCTTCATCGTATCCGCCCTTGCGTGTGCCTTTGCCGGCCTTTGTTATGCCGAGTTCGCGGCCATGATTCCGATTGCAGGAAGCGCCTACACGTATGCCTACGCCACGATGGGGCGGATTGTCGCCTGGATTATCGGTTGGGCATTGGTTCTCGAATATCTTTTCTCCGGGGCTACCGTCGCCGTGGGCTGGTCAGGCTACGTCGTCAACTTCCTGGCTTCCTTTGGGATTCACATTCCTGAAGCACTCTCCAGTGCGCCGATCGTTTTTGATTCCAGCAATCAACTGGTATTTACCGGGGCTATTCTCAACCTTCCTGCCATACTGATTGTCTTCATCATCACCGTGTTGCTCTATCGGGGCATCAAGGAATCCGCCAACTTCAATAACCTGGTTGTGATCATCAAGCTCTCGGTGATTGCATTATTCATCCTTTTCGGATGGCAGTATATTCAAACTGAAAACTGGGCACCGTTCATCCCGGAGAACACCGGCACCTTCGGCCAGTTTGGTACGTCCGGAATATTTCGGGCTTCCGCGGTTATCTTCTTCGCCTACATTGGATTTGATGCCGTATCAACGGCCGCCCAGGAAGCCAAGAATCCTCAGAAGGATATGCCCTGGGGAATCCTGGGTTCCTTGTTTATCTGCACCGTCGTGTACATCCTGGTGGCGCTGGTGATGACCGGTATTGCCCCCTACAGCGAATTAAACACTGCAGCGCCTATCGCGGTGGCCATCGATAAAGCCGGCTCCGGGCTTGCCTGGTTGAGCCCGTTCATCAAACTGGGCGCGATTGCAGGACTCAGCTCTGTGATTCTGGTCATGCTGATGGGACAGACCCGGGTCTTTTATTCCATGGCCAATGACGGTTTGTTCTTCTCCCCGTTTTCAAAAGTCCATGAGAAATACAAGACGCCCTATGTAGCCACTGTGATCACCGGGGGAATCGCCATGATCGCTTGCGGGTTGCTCCCGATCAGCATCCTGGGAGAACTGGTTTCCATCGGCACGCTCCTGGCATTCATGATTGTATGCCTGGGCATACTCATTCTCCGGTACAAGCATCCGGAGTATGTGCGCCCCTTCAAGACACCCTTGTTCCCGGTTGTTCCCATTCTCGGAATCATTTGTTGTGGCGGCGTCATGCTGTTCCTCAACAAAATCATCTTCATGATTGCCGGAACCTGGCTTGTTATCGGCCTGGTGATCTACTACCTCTACGGGAGCAAAAACGCGAAATTCTGAATTCAACAGACGCCCCTTCCAGGGCAATGTCTTCAATTCAGAATTTCGTCCGTAATGGTAAGCTGAAGGCCCACCAATTCAGTAACATATTGGCGCAACGGCCTTGAGGCCATTCCTCCCGTGGGCGAGCCGCTGTCGAAACTGAAGGTTGAGTTGCAGCAAGGATCAATCATGTAGAGGGAGGAAACGTGCACGTTCACCGTGGCGCACGCTTCATTGGGCCTGAAGGAGCAGTTTCGCTCAAAGGCGAGAAAGGTGGTGGCACTTTGCCGGTAGAGTATCACCCCACGGACCCCGATCGAGTTGATCTCTTTGTAGCCCCCGTTGACGGCGAGCGCCTGGTTTTCAGGAGCCAACAGGTTGATGACATGATCAGGAAAGGCAATCAGCGGAATGGGATCGTCGCTCATTTCCGGCTGACAGGCCAACAGTAAAGCCGTCAGTGTCCATGCCCATACCCGGCTACTTCTTTTCTTCATAGGAATAGAATCCTTTGCCCGACTTCCGACCCAGGTGACCATCGCGAACCAGCTGCTGCTGAATCGGACTGGGCGCAAACTTATGTACCCGTCCAAATCCCTCATAGATGGAAGTCGTCACGGACAAGTTGGTATCCACACCGATCAAGTCCATCAGTTCAAAGGGCCCCATCTTGAATCCCGAGGCGCGCAACAGACGGTCTATTCCAGGTACGTCGGCGGCCTTGTCGGAAAGCAACTTGAGCGACTCCACGTAATAGTGCCGGGCCACCCGGTTAACGATAAAACCCGGAGAATCTTTTGCGAGCACGGCCGTTTTTCCCAGAACCCGGGAAAAGGCGATCATCAGGTCCCGGATCGCCGGAGAAGTACGCTCGCCCGAAATCACCTCCACCAGCTTCATTCGCTCAGCCGGATTGAAGAAATGCAGTCCGACACATAGTGAAGGATCCTTCAGTGCAGAAGCAATTTTAGAAATGGAGATCGATGAAGTGTTCGTGGCCAGGATCGCCTTGCCTCCATTGATGGTCTCCAGCCGGACAAACAAATCTTGCTTTACGTCAAGGCGCTCGATCGCCGCTTCGATGATCAGGTCAACCTTAAGTTCCGTGAGCTGTTTTGCCGGCGCTATCCTGCTTCTGATGAGTCTTTGCTCCTCCGGGGTCAGTTTGCCTTTTTGAGCCAGGCTTTCCAGGCTATTCGTTGCCTGGTGCAGCGCGCGCTCCACCTGGGCCGGGTTGACATCAAAAAGCAGTGTCTCGAATCCCTGCATGGCGCACACCTGGGTGATACCCTGCCCCATGGTGCCGGCGCCCACCACGCCAACGGTGCGGATGCGCTCCATCAAAAGACAGCTTTGAACTGCCGGAGAAACCGAACATCGTTTTCAGAAAAGAGACGCAGGTCGTTAATGCCATAGCGCAGCATGGTCACCCGTTCGATGCCCATGCCGAAGGCAAAACCGGTAAATTCCTCCGGGTCGATGTTCACGTGACGGAGCACGTTGGGATGTACCATCCCCGATCCGGCGATCTCCACCCACCCGGAATGTTTACAGATGTTGCACCCTTTGCCATGGCAAATGAAGCACGACACATCGATTTCCGCGCTGGGTTCCGTAAACGGAAAGAAGGAAGGCCGGAGACGGATCTTCGTGTCTTTCCCGAACATTTCCCTGGAAAAATGATAGAGCGTCTGCTTGAGGTCGGCGAAGCCCACGTTGCGATCCACGTAGAGCCCCTCCACCTGGTGGAAAAAGCAGTGGGCACGGGCGGAGATGGCTTCGTTGCGGTATACGCGCCCCGGCATGATCGCGCGGAGCGGGGGGCGCTGCTTCTCCATCAACCGGATCTGCACATTTGACGTGTGCGTCCGGAGCAGCACATCCGGGCTCTTCTCAATGAAAAACGTGTCCTGCATTTCGCGCGCCGGGTGATTCTCCGGAAAATTGAGGGCCGAGAAATTGTGCCAGTCGTCTTCGATCTCCGGTCCGTCGGCCACGCTGAACCCCAGCCTTTCAAAGATTTCAATAATCTTATAGCGGGTCAGGGTAAGCGGATGCAGGCTTCCCAGCGTGTTGGGCACCGGCGGCAGCGTCAGGTCAGCCGGCGCTTCGCCTTGTCCTGCACGTTCGGCCAGTTGAGCCGTCCACTCTTTAAGTTTCCCTTCCGCGTATTGCTTCAACTCATTAAGCGGCTTGCCCACCTCCTTCTTTTGCTCCGAGGGCAGCTGCTTAAGTTCGTCGAAAAGACTCGGTATGATTCCCTTACGGCTGAGGTACTTCAGGCGGAAGGACTCCAGTTCTTCGGCCGAGGAAGGCCGGATAGCCTGGACTTCCTGTTGCAGGGATTTTAGCGTTTCGAGCATGGAAAGAGGTCAGACCGGCTTCTTTTGTATCCGGTGAAGGACAAAATTAATCAACAAGCAGGCGATTACAATGACCGGCAGGAGCACCCAGTCGGGCTGCTTTCGCATCATTATGGCGAGCCCGACAAAACCGGCATTCATCAGGGCGATCCAAACCACCGCCTGGGCATGACTCATTCCGGCGGCCAGGAATCCGTGATGAATATGGTTCCTGTCGGCGTGAAACGGCGATTGAAACTTCCGCAACCGGATGAGAATCACCCGGAAGGTATCAAAGAGCGGCACGATCAGGATGCAAAATGAGGTAGATATGGAAGCGGTAAACTTCGCGGCATGATCCGGAGGGAGACTGCTGTTGACATTAATGAACCGGATCGCGAAGATCGATAGCAAAAGTCCGATGGTCAGCGCACCCGTATCACCCATAAAAATGGAAGAAGGCTGCCAGTTGAAGACCAGGAAGGCCAGCAGGGCGCCGGCAAAACAAAGCGCGACCAGGCCCGTGTACCGGTCGCCGGTCATGATAAACCAGATTCCAAATGAAAGAAGGACGATCAGTCCGATAGCCCCTGCCAGCCCATCGATACCGTCGATCAGGTTGTAGGCATTGGAGACAATGATAATGACCACAAAGCTCACCAGGTAGGACAGGTAGGGAGGAAGCGGCTCACTATTCCATTCGTAAAAAGAATTCAGTAAGGCCTTGTCGAGGAACACGGTGATGAGAACAGGCAGAAACTGGCTCATGAGTTTTTGCCGGGGCGTGAGCGCCAGGACATCATCCCGAAGGCCGATGAGAAACATAAGGGCCAGGGAAATGAAAAAGTACTTTCGTTCAATCCACTGCTGAAGGGGCAGGCCCATAAGCAAGGCTAGGATGGCCCCGATCATGATGGCCACTCCCCCCATGGATGGAACCGAGGCGGCATGGATCTTATGCGTGCCCGGGGCATCGAACCAATTCAGGTTCTTGAAGATCTTGATCACCAGGGGGAAAAGCAGCACGCATATCACAAACGATATGGCGGGAAACACCAAATGACTCAGATCATTCATAGGCTGATGCCGCAGCCGGCCCAGGGAGCCGGACGGAGGATTATGCTAATAGGCCTTTTCACTACCCCGAATTAAGCTCACGACAGTGAGGATGACAATTTTAAAATCAAGCCAAATGGACCAGTTTTCGATGTAATATCGATCTAAACGGATTCTGTTCTCCATATCGCCGAGTTCCCTGGTCTCCCCGCGGAAACCCATACATTGGGCAAGCCCCGTTATCCCCGGCTTTACATAGTGGCGAGACATCAGGTTAGAAATAAGCGGCAAAAACTGCTCATTCAGTTTGATGGGGTGCGGACGGGGGCCAATCAATGACATGTCCCCCACCAACACATTGAAGAACTGCGGGAACTCGTCAAGGCTGCTCTTTCGAAGGAATTTGCCAATTCTCGTGATCCGGGAATCCTGACGGGTGGCCTGAACAAAGTCCGAACTTCCCTCTACCACCACCATGCTCCGCAACTTGATGCATTGGAAAGGCTTGTTGTTCCGGCCATTTCGGGGCTGCAAATAGAATACGGGGCCCTTTGAATCCAGCTTTATCAAAATGGCGAGGATCGGGATCAGCCACCACAATACCAGGACCAATACCAGGATCGAACCCACCAGGTCGAAGACCCGCTTGATCAATTGATTCCTTGGCTCGTCGAGGGCGAGGACAGGAATCTCAAGTCCGGGTGTCCGCTCATCTTCTCCCAGGAGTACGCTCCCCGACGATGGCGGATCCACAATGATCTTTACGCTAATCAGGGAATTTAATCCAAAGTCGATCAGCTCCTTCAATTCCTCCTTCTTCACGTTGGGAACGCAGCAGATAATCTGGTGGATTTCCCGGGAGGCCGTGATGGTCTGTACCCGCTCCATAAAATGAGAATCGAAGTCAATGCTCTCCACGAACCGGTAGCCATCGGCCGGATTCATGAGGAAGTGCCGCCGTACCTCTTTCGCCAGGTCATTGTCGCCAATGATCAGGCAATTGCGAATCACTTCCCGGGTGAGGATCCGGCGGATATAGAAAACGATCAGGCGGGCCGCCAGAAAGAACAACGTGAAGATGAGATAGACGACCAGGATTTTCCACGCCGAGTAGGACTTTTCGAAGAAGATAACCAGGGAAGCAATCACCAGCAGGTGGATAAAAATGAAGATGAGCTGGCTTTTGGTCACCCGGGAAACGGTCCAGTTCTTGGTTACCTCATAAGGATTGGCCACCAGAACAAGGAACATCCACGCCAGGTTGGAATATACGATCAGGTAAATCAGGCTGATGTACTCTCCCGAGTTGGGCGGGCTGGCGAACGCCCCATAAAAGGCCAGGTTAAGGAAGCAAATGTCCGCGATAAAGAGAATAATCTTAGTGGTGTAGGACATAGCCGATTGGTCTCATCCGCGAAATAACTTGCTCTCCTCCGAGTAGTACCGGGCAATCACCCATTGGTGAAGTACGGCAAACAGAACGACACCCTGGTAGCGGCCGAGGAAAACCTCGGTGACTCCATAGACGACAAAGGGAAAAATCATGAGAATGCCCAACGGCGAACCCCGCCTGGCGTAGAGGTAAAGCGGCCGGGCGAGCGCAAGGAGCAGCGCCAGCAAACCCAATACGCCATTCATGAAATAGCTTTGTAAATATTGATTATGTGCATTGGTATTGCGCGCGGCAAACGAACCCAGGTTGTGGTCCCGATAGTACTCATTCAATACCAAATTATAGTCACCCGTGCCCACACCCAGCAGGATATCCCGGTTGGCCCTGAGGGCGGATTCCCACAGCACCGACCTTTCCCAATAGTCATTCTGATCCCTGACCGTATTAAACTCAGGACGTGTCCTTAGCTGAAAGGTGTAGAGAAAGACACAGGCCACCATGGCCAGCACCAATAGAAAGAGTATCATGTTCTCCCGCGTGCGTTCCCCCAGAAAAAATTTTAGGAGAAAGAAGGCCAGGATCATCTGAAGGCTGATGAACGTCGTTTGCCCGCCCGTAAGAAGAAGAATAAACATCAGGAAGGCGAGCGTGAGGATCATGATAACGGTTGGCTTCCGCTCGTCATAGTGCAGCACATAAAGCGCGGCGGTGATACCCACGATCAGGGTGTAGGCAAAATAGGTGGGTTGGGTATCGATGGCTGACGTGAATCGCTCGAAGAAGAAGACCTCTACTCCTGCGCCGCCAAAATAGGCCTGGCCAGCCCGGAAAAGGCAAATGGCGCCAGCCGCCCACAACCCCGCGGCAAACGGGTAAAGTATCCCGGTCTTCAGGTCAATCTCCCGGGAGAAAAAGCCGACCACAAAAGATACCGCCAGCAAGCTCAGGCTGGTCTCCAGAACACGAAGACCCTGGGGCAGATCCGTAGAATAGAACAAGCCGATGGCAAGCACCGCAAAGTAGACAAGTAGGTCCCAGCTCGCCAGGACGCCTTCAATCCACTTCCTTCTTTCCACGGCAAAGGGCGTAACCACGACCAGCAGTACCAGTGCCCCGGCACTCAGTCGCTGGGAGATGGGGATAAGGAAAATGAACAGAGCGAACAGAAGGTCATATGCACGTGCCCCCCAGGTTTTGCCGCTTCGATCTCCGAGGTATAGGGTCATATTCCGCAACGTGCATTCATTCTAGTTGGCCGCTCGCCGCACCCAGGCTTCGTGAATTTCTTCAAAGGTCGTACGAAGATCCTTGGTGATACCCCAGTTGGGATAATGAGCCTTCATCTTGGAAAGGTCTGAAATATAGCAGATGTGATCTCCTTGACGATTCTTGTCCAGGTAATCATACACCATCTTCTTTCCGGAGATGCTGCTGATCAGTTCAAAGGCCTCCAGGATGGAGATCGAATTTTCGCGCCCTCCGCCGATATTGTACACTTCGGCTAACCTGGGCTTTTCAAGAAAGGCCCGGATAAACAATACCACATCGATAGAATGAATATTATCACGCACCTGTTTCCCTTTGTATCCGAAGATGGTGTACTTCCTCCCTTCCAGGTTACAGCGAATAAGGTAGCTCAGAAAACCATGCAGCTCGACCCCGCTATGGTTCGGACCAGTAAGACATCCTCCGCGGAGACAACAAGTGGGCATTCCAAAATACCGTCCATATTCCTGCACCATAACATCTGCAGCCACTTTGGAGGCTCCAAAAAGAGAATGCTTTGACTGGTCGATCCGAAAGTCTTCCTTGATACCGTTTGCATAGTCAGGGGAGGCAAAGTCCCACCTCGTGGGCAGCTCCACGAGTTGCAGCTCATTCGGTGCATCTCCGTAAACCTTGTTGGTCGACATATGCACAAATGGCGTCTCGGGGTTGCACAGTCGATTGGCTTCAAGCAGGTTCAGTGTCCCCACCGCATTCACGTCAAAGTCGTCAAATGGTCGGGAGGCCGCCAGGTCATGGCTGGGCTGGGCGGCCGTGTGTACTATGGCATCAGGCTTTATCTCGGCGATAAAGCGTATCACATCCGGTCGGTTACGGATATCCAATTCGACATGTTTGAAATTCGGAAAGGTTGCCTCGAGACGTTTCTGATTCCATCGGGTATCCCCTTGTGGCCCGAAAAAGTCGGCCCGCATGTTATTGTCAATGCCCCAAACGGCCCAACCCTGTGTAGTGAAGTAGCTGACCACTTCGCTGCCGATTAAGCCAGAGGAGCCTGTAACAATTAATTTCTTCATCTGACAAATAGTTTATGACGCAAAAACTGGTATACAAACTGACTGTTCGTGACAAGGTATCGCTTCCACAGTCGTCGAGGTTCCTGGATAAGTCGGAATAGCCACTCCAGGCCGGCCCGTTGCATCCAGGCTGGGGCTTGGGGCAACACGCCTGCATGAAAGTCAAACGCCGCACCCACTGCCATCATCGCGGCATTGACTTTGCCAAGGTGTTCGGCAACCCACACCTCCTGTCGTGGACAACCTCTGCCCACCAAAACAAGGTGCGCGCCGGAGGCATTGATTTTTTTTATGTCTTCCACGTCTTCTTCAGGCGTAGCGTCCCGAAACCTGTCCACATGCACCCCCGAAATTATTAATTCAGGAAAACGTCGACGAATAAACTCAACAAACCGGTCACAGGTCTGTCTTGTGCTCCCAAAAAGATAGACCGATAACTTTTGGGTATTTGCCTTTTCCAGCACCCACAGGGTAAGCTCCGGACCATACACGCGGTCCCTAAGGCCAGCCCTGAAGAAACTATTGAGTGCCCAGCGGACCGGCTGCCCATCCGGTACTACCATAGGGATGGCATTCACCTTCTCACGAATGGCCCGATCGTAATAGGCTGTCATAAGCCCATGGACGGCCAGAGCCGAAACACCGTACGACGTTCGCAGCCGGGCATGTTCCACTATCTCCGTCGACGCCTCTTCATAATCTGTCGCACAATAATAAATTCCGAATAACGAATATCGATTCATGAGAAGGGTAGGGACTGGCCGGAAAAAAAGGACGCACAATATTAAGACAAAAACCTCAATTGAAATTTTTATTCCCACCGTCCCGACCCATGGTTTCCTTACCCTTTCGGATACTCCTCGTGACACTTTGTCTCCCAATACAACAGCGAATCCTTACCTTTGGGCGTGATCATTCCGCCTCGCTTACCCCAGTCATGAAAATAAGGTTCAGCAGCATCCTCCTGGTGTTGATCCTTTTGTATGGAATCAACTACTTCATCTTTGAACGGGTCCTATTTTTTAACGAGCTCTTGAGCCTTATCGGCTTCATCTATTTTCTAAGAATCAGCCTCCGCCAAAACTGGAAGCTGCGCGTGCCCGACAACTCCGTTTACCGGCTTGTCATGGGTTTTCTCTTCCTGGGTCTTTTCTATTCTGTGGTGAGCCTGTTCCTGAAAACGAACTGGTATTACTATTTCCGCCACCTGAGCATCGTGTATTCGGTGTTTGCCTTCTTTCTCGGATACAGCTTGTATGAGGCCCAGTATTCATTCTACAGCAGGTTGCGTGGACTTATCCTGGGCTACGGACTGCTTTCCTTCGCGATGGGAAAATTTGGATGGGTTGACCGAAGCTCCTTCGCATATTGGCTGTCCATAATACAACGACGGTGGCAATGGGTGGGCGTCTTGGGTTTCCTGTTTCTCCTGGGTCTCTATTTTGCTGCTTTCACCTCCCTTACCGTGATAATCATCGCGGGTGCCGTAATGGGCGTCCTTATTGTGCCGCGTTACACCCATATCAAGTGGATCTCTCTGGCCGCCTTTCTCGGCTTCTGCATTCTCTTTTACGTAGCTATCCCCTATTTAAAGCTCTACAACGTAAATAAAGAGTGGTTCTTTGGGGATGTCGAATACGTTTACCGGCAACATCCCTGGTTTAACTTCGATCAAAATTCAAGCTGGCGAATGATTTTTTGGTACCGCACCTTGGTAGAGGCTTTCCCGGGCAATCTGCTGGGCCTGGGATTTGGAACGCCCATTCTGCCCTATCATCCGGACGTCACCACCACCGACCTTGGCTATCCCGACGAGTACATTGCCCATGTCATTGGAACGCATAACACCTTTGTTACCATCTTTGTGCGTCTTGGTCTTGTTTCTGTCGTACTGTTTCTCCTGATCTACCGTGCGGTGTTTCGGGACTTCTTCAAGTACAAGCACTATTATCTCAATCATCGAAACGACGGAGGCCTGTTTATAGGCTTCGTCATCATCACTATTGTGGGCTTCTTTAACCTGGTACTGGAATCACCAACCATGTCCGGGCTATATTGGATATCATTGGGCTTTGTGGCTCGTGCCATGGCCGAACCAAAAAACTATGAATTGCCGAATTTGCGAAGGTGAGCTTCAGTTGATTTTTGAAGCCACGGTATTGAACAAATACCAGGTTAAATATTTCGCCTGCCGGTCCTGCGGTGCGCTTCAATCAGAACCGCCGTATTGGCTGGAGGAGGCCTATCGTCATTCACTCAATCTCGGGGACACTGGCTTGGTTCATCGCAACCAAAGAGCCGCGAGAATTACCGCATCCATCATCATTCTTTTGTTGGGCAGAAAAAAGAGATTTCTCGATTATGCGGGAGGAACCGGATTATTTACCCGCCTTATGCGAGATCTCGGATTCGACTTCTATTGGACAGACCCCTATACCCCAAATGTCCTGGCGAGAGGGTTCGAAGGGGGTTCCCCGGAGGTCTACTCCCTGGTCACCACGTTTGAGAGCTTTGAGCACTTCGTAAATCCGAAAGAAGAGGTGGAGCAACTGCTTAAACTCTCCGACACCATACTGCTATCCACCGAGCTCTTACCTGAGCCCATCCCTAATCCATCGGAATGGTACTACTATGGTTTTGACCATGGTCAGCACGTAATGTTCTACACGCATGCCGCTTTCCAATCGCTGGCCAGGCAATTTGGACTAACCTATTACCCGATTGGAAACTACCATCTTCTCACGCGGAAGAAATTCTCGATGACGATGAGCATGTTGTTGAGCCTTCCCCAATTAAAGTATTTTCTCTATGCTGCATCGTTTCCGCTTTTGTTGCTGATGCGGTCAAAGACAATGTCTGATCAGCAATTGCTGACTCAAAAGAGACCTTCCTAGGAATTGCGTTTACGCGCAATCACCACCAGTTCACTGCCATCGCCACGCTGGCCTCTCAGTGCCGCATACAAGTAAGACAATGGGGTAAATGCCAGGCGCACCAATTGATTAAGTCGGAATATCACGGTGCCTCGAAGGGAGGGGTTAAACGTTCGCACGGCATTGCGCGATCGGTGACGATAGAACAGGGCGGTAATGAGGAGGTCGTAAAGGTTTTGATCCCATGCTTCCCGGGTGTGCACGCGCTCGACTACAAAACCGTGGTTCTCCAAAAGCAGCGGAAGGTTCTTCGGCCCGAATAAACTAATGTGCACATACGGCTGCTGAACCCACCCCCACTTCTGTCCAAACAACCGGATCCCCAGGCTCGCTCCATTAGGAACTGCCAGTACAAGTCTGCCTCCCTCCTTTAGCCTCTCGTTCAATGCCTTTATTGTCTCCGCCGGTTTTCGCATATGCTCCAGCACGTGCCATGCAGTGATCATATCAAACCCAGTGCGGTCATATTCGCCGAAAGTGGCCCGGTAAGCAGTCCGTTCGCTGGGATCTTTTTGGATCTTGCTGACTCCGATGTCAAATCCGTACGTGTCAACTCCCCTTCGATTCATGGCCTCGACGAAGAAACCATGGCCGCACCCAAAATCCAGGCATTTCATTCCATCAGCGAACAAATAAGCAATGCGTGACACCCGGTGACGGGCCTGCCAGCGCTTATAAAAAGCATTTCTGTCAAACCAGTCATAGGCATAGGATGCCTGGTAAAACTCCATAAGGGCGGCCTGGTCCGGCGTAGGGTCGCATTGGATGAGTTGGCAGGAAGAACAACGTACATACCCATACTTGACACCACCAAGAATCCATTCCGAGGCCTCCAGCGATTTATCGAAAATAGGCTGGACGTCAGTGGATGAGCAAACAGAACAACTCATGGGGTGGAGGGCTGGTTTGATATGTCATTCAATAAACGCTCCAATATAGACACAACATCGGCCACTTGAATGGCGTGCATGCAATTCCGACCGGGATACAGGCAAGTTATCTGCAGGCAGGGACTACAGGGAAAGTTCTCGGTTCGCCGAACAACCACGCTACCCGCGCTCAGCGGCCTCCACATCTCCGTATCTCCGGGTCCGAAAAGGGCAATCGATGGCCTATTCAGGCTAGCCGCCAGATTCATGGGGCCACTATCGAGCCCGACAAAAAACGAACAACGTGAAATACTGCGCACCAAACCGCTCAAGTCAGTTACTTCTATCCGCACGTTGGCGCTCTCCCGTATACCAAGGGCAATCCTGTCGAGAATCTCCCTTTCGCCCTCACCGCCGATTACGTGCACCCAATCAACACGCTGGGCAAGCCAGCGAATAAGAGCCATCCAGTTCTCCTCGGGCCAGCGACGATGAATCCAACCTCCGCCTACATGGACTACCGGGTACCGTTTACCAACTTGTTCAGACGCAGAGGATGGAGAAAAACATGGAAGTCGCAGTGGAAAAAGTTCCGACTCCTCCATACCCAGGGCCGTGAGCAGGTAAAGGTTCCATTCAAAGCGATGCCGGTATTTTGGACGAATGGGGTAATGGGTCAGCAACAAACCCCAAACACTGAGGTTCGAATTCAGGTAGCTGCGATACCCTAATCGCATCCGGCATCCGGATATCACCATTAACAACTGTGATCGGATGTCGCCGCGCGTATCAATTCCAAGATCAAAGTCAATTCTGCGAAAACGCCAGACCTGGCGTATCGCATTCCAGGTACGTGAGACCGAAATCTTCTTTTCGCCATGATCCGACCAGGGAAAATCCACGGAAAGCACGCTGATCCTGGGATCCATTCGAAGGATCGCGCCGCCCGCTGGCTTGGTAAGCACATACCATTCCAATGCTCCAAATTTCCGTTCCAACGGATCGATCATTGCGGTCAGTGACAGCACATCGCCCATTTGGAAAGGCTCAACCAGAAGCACGCGCCGCAGCGCTGGCCGGGGCCTTCGGGCCACCCGCCAGGGAAGAGAAAGAAGTGCGGCAATGGCCTCCAGCAACTTGCTGGCCACTGCTTTGCTGGATGAATAGTGTCTTGCCATGTTTTCAGCCTGAAGCCCTGCTGGATGCCACTTTGAAACGAACCGGAAGCAATAAGGCCGATAAAACAAATGCCACTATCAAATTTCCTTTGTTGGTCTCCAGCATCGACTCTGTAAGCATACTGAACAGCAAGGCGGCAAACG
Source organism: Cyclobacteriaceae bacterium (assembly GCA_016787605.1). Taxonomy (GTDB): domain Bacteria; phylum Bacteroidota; class Bacteroidia; order Cytophagales; family Cyclobacteriaceae; genus ELB16-189. Next base: position 60,455 of record JAEUUE010000033.1, on the reverse strand, counting down.
TAAACAGGAAAAGACTTTCGTGACGGAATTTCCAAAGGAGCCAGCCAATGGATGTCAGCCATATGGCCAGCCCGATCACCCCGGCACAAACAAGGGTCTGCACATACTGATTGTGAGCATTGTAGCGGTTATACAAGGCCGCCAGGTGGAACTTCCGGTTGGCGTAGGCCTGCTGAAGTGCGTCCTGGCCATCGCCTGTGCCGACTCCCCAAACTGGATTCTCCCGAATGAGATCCCACGCACACGTCCAGATCGCCTTACGCACCGCGATCCCGTTCCACTCCTGTTTCATAGGCCCTTCCTGATCAAGAGGAATCGTGTTTCTGTCACTGCCTGAAACGATGTCGTTCACTTTCTCCCTCAGGGGAGCCACCAGCGCAACCGACATCGCGAGAAGGACCACCAGAAAAACCGCAATAGCGCCCACCCATTTCTTCTGCGGAAGCACTCTCCAGGCATAAAACAACGTCAACAAAACCCAGATCAGGATCACCTGTTGGACAGCCAACAGCAACAGGAAGCCCACCAGTAGGATACCCAGCCCGAGGCGCACTTTTCTGCCCAGCCAAGGATACAGCGCTATAGATCCCCGCTCCGCCTCCGCCAGAACGGTCAACGCAACCAGGCACAAAAGGGCGAACACATACGGATACAAGTCCAGGAACCGCGCCAGGCCATGACCGGTGAAGTACTGGGAACTTCCGGTTTGCCCCCACTGATAAAGGCTGGCCAATACGCTGACGGCGCATGCTATAGTCACCCCCAGCACAAAGAGACTCATCATGGTCCGCGCAAGACGACCAAGGTCTACGTGAATCGTCAGAAAAAGTAAAGGCAACACCAGGAGCAGCGCCTTCTGCTGAAGTCGGAATAGCCCTTCCTCGACATTATCGGTGTAGATCATTCCTGCGGCAGCGAGCCAAAAGGGCATCGAGGCAGCCAGTATAACTATCCCACTCTCACGCCAATTTGTTCGTTTCGGGAGAAAGAACCAGAGTGCGAGCAGGACAATAACCAACGCAGAATTTAGGCCCGCGATGAAGGGGATGGAAAACACAAAGGCCCCGCAAAGGAATTCCCATGCATTCTCTGCCTTCGTGGCGCTTCCTGCCCCAGGGTATGTCTCAACGGGACTCATCAGTTTTTACAGGATGGATGAACTTCGAATAGTTAACGACAAGGATCAACCCGCCCATCAGCGCGAAGCTGGAAAGATAGGGGATTAGCGAATCTGAGAAAAGATACCGGGCTGATGCCGGCACCAGCAATCCGGCGGAAATACCCAGGAGATAAAGCAGGCGTTCGCGTATCCCCGACGAGTCATCCATCAATTTCATGAGTCCCACTGCCATGACCACTTCACCAACACCCAGGGCAATCATGACCGATTCCGGGGCCGGAGAAACCCAATATCCAATGATCAGCACCAATATCGAAACTAAAACAGAGGCAACAATCAACCGCATCATAGGAAGGTCGCGCTTCTGCAGTATGGCCGTTGTTGAAAAGCTATTGAACACACCAGCCACCAGCGCCGCCGCACCCAGGCCAACAAATAACGCCCGGTGGCCGGTAAACTGCTGCCCAAAGAATAGCGTAATGAAACTTTGCGGAAACAAGGAGGCCGATCCCAGCAGGACAAGCCCGATCACCATGGAAATCTGGTCAGCCCGCAACCCCACCAGTGGATGGTTCATTTGGTTGACATAGGCTTGCTGAATGACTCTCAAGGCACCACGGTACACCACATAGAACTTCAGGGCCATATAGACCACGGCTAATTCGGCCTCAGCAAAGAGAAACTCAGCAAAGAAGAGTATGCCAAGCCCGAAGAAGTAATAACCCAGGTTAATCACCCCCACCGGAATCGTCTTGATGTAAAGACTCAGAGAAGCCCGACGTGCCGGCCACCATGTAGACGCACCGAGTGTCTTGGAGATGATCAGGTTGGTTATCACATAAACGCCTACGAACGCCACCAAGAACGTCTCGGGAGCCAGGGTAGGTACGCGGCCGGCCACGGCCATGGCCGCTCCCAGGGGGAACACCACCCGGAAAAGGGCGAGGGTGCTGGCCAAGACGGGTTTGCCACGGGCATACAAGGCATAATCACAGCTTGATCCCAACACCGGCGCTGCCAGGAAGCACCAAAACGACGAATCGTAAACCGCACCCACAGCGCCCAGCACCAGCAGCCACGACAACGTTAACCGCGCGGTTTGTATTTCGTCCAGCTTGGCTTTCCAGTCAGAAGCAAACGCCAACGTACGCAAACCCTCCGTCTGCATGCCAAACCCAATAATGCTGATAAGAAACTGAAGCAGCGCCTCCGCTTTGCCGATACCTGCCACGCCCGCCAGGTCGCCCTGGCCAGCGATATACTTCAGTCCAAAAATGGCAAACAGGTGCGCCGCGCCGGTGAGCAGGAAGAGCAGTCCAATTCGAAATATCATCGCACCATGTAAAGGTCTGTGAGGCTGATCACATGCACCCGGTTGGAACCCGGCATTGCTTCATTCTATAGAGGGTAAAAGTACGAAATCGCCCCTTCCCGCTCTCGTATCAAAAGCGATTGAGGACCCGAACCACTTCCTCGGCCTGGGAAGGTTCAATAGCCGTTGAAACGGGCAGACTTAGCACCGTGCGGCTGATTTCATCGGTGATTGGGAACTCTTGCCCCGACAGAACGGGCTGAAGGACCGGCTGACGGTGAGGCGGAACCGGGTAATGGATTTTTGTCTGCACCCCGTTTTTGGCGAGGTGTTCCCGAAGTCTGTCGCGCTCCGGATGGCGGATCGGGTAAATATGGTGAACGTCGGTATATCCCTGCCTCCGGAGCGGCCTGATAAAGTCGGGGCCAAGCCCCGCGTCATAGATGTCGGCAATGGTCTTTCGGTGCGCCTGCATTCGATCCAGGTCCCGGAGCTTTATCCGAAGAAAGGCGGCCTGCATTTCATCGAGACGGGAATTGACACCCGGGTACGTGTGCGTATCCTTTTGCGTTTCCCCATAGGTTCGCCACGCCTTCACCTTGCTGGCCAGGTCCGCCGACCGGGTGAGCACCATTCCGCCGTCTCCCAAGGCCCCCAGGTTTTTGGTTGGATAAAAACTGAATGCGGAGGCTGCTCCCCAGCTTCCTGCCATGCGGCCGAAAATGGAAGCGCCATGGGCCTGGGCGCAGTCTTCCACGATTGGAACCCCGGCCCTTTCGGCGACCGCGACTAATTCTGGCATGGGAGCACACGAACCGTACAAGTGCACGGCCACCACAGCGACCGTACGCCGGGTTATGGCACGCTCCATCAGCGCAGCATCAAGATTGTAAGTTCGAAAATCCGGCTCGACCAGCACGGGCTGAAATCCGGCATGGATGACGGCGAGCACCGTTGGCATGCAGGTATTGGCGGGAACGATTACTTCACCACCGGGAGAAAGGTCAAGACTCCGTAGGATAATACAGAGCGCATCGTATCCGCTGGCTACGCCTACCCCGAACGAGCAACCGGCAAACGAGGCGAACTCCTTCTCAAACAACTCCACCTCCCGATCCAGGATAAAACGGCCACGCACAACGACCTCCTCAAAGCAGGCGGCAAGCTCTTTCCGGTAGGGTGCATTAACGATGCTGAGCTCTTCGTAGGGAATCATGAGACAAGGCTCAGAAGTAACCAGGCAGTTCCGAAAGCCGGGGCCAGGCCAGGTCCTTGTCCGACACCAGTGGCTGATGACCCGGGGTTATTTTCCATTCGATGCGCAGGTCGGCATCATCGTACCGGATACCGCGCTCCAGCGATGGAGTGTACAGTCCGTCCGACTTGTAAAGAACCTCGGCCGACTCCGATATCACGGAAAAGCCGTGCGCAAATCCTTTGGGCACAAGCAACTGCCACTTGTTCGCGGCCGAAAGCTCCACATAATGAACCTTGCCATAGGTGGGCTGATCCCTGCGCAGGTCGACCACCACATCCCAGATGATGCCGTGGAGGACGCGCACCAGTTTGGTTTGTGCGACCGGCGGGACCTGGAAATGAAGTCCACGGATTACTCCACCGCGTGACCACGACTGGTTATCCTGGACAAAGTCAAAGTGAAGACCCGCGTCTCCGAATGACTTCTTGTTGTATGACTCAAAGAAATGACCGCGGGCATCCTCCCGAACGACCGGCTGAAGAATGAACATTCCCGCAAAGCCTGTCTCCACACAATTCATGACTTTCCTTTGCGAAGCGAATATACCAGGTCAATGGAAGGTCGTGCCTCGTTAATTCCAAACCCATTACCCGCGAGAATTTCGCGGTAGCAAGCGGTGTGCAAGTCGGTGAATCCCTCGCTGAACTCGATCTCGCGACCTTCGATTTTCAGCGAACGGAAGGTCCGCTTACCGGCCGTCGCGACTTCGGGGGGAAGGTGCGCCGCATTGATGCTCAGGCGCCACTTCACCCGGGCCCGCTTCAGTTCCAGGGTGCCATACGCATGATCATCGCTTACCGTTGCCAGAGGCGTCGATGTCGGCGGCCCGAAGATCCAAAGGAGCATATCGAAAAAGTGAATGCCGATATTGGTGGCCACCCCTCCGGACTTCGATTCATCGCCTTTCCAGCTGTGGTGGTACCAGTTGCCCCGGGAAGTGATGTATTCCAGCGACACATCGAAGAACTTGTCTTTCGGAGCGCTCTCCACCTCGTCTTTCAGGTTCTTGATGGCCGGGTGAAGACGCAGCTGAAGGATGGTATACACACGGTGGCCGGTCTCCTTCTCAATCTCGGCCAGCCCGTCCAGGTTCCAGGGGTTCAGCACCAGCGGCTTTTCGCAAATGGCGTCGGCCTGTTGCCGCAGGGCAAACCGGATATGCGAGTCGTGCAGGTAGTTGGGTGAACAGATGGATACGTAGTCGATCTTTTTTCCTTGCCGGCGCAACTTGTCCAGGTGACGGTCGAAGCGTTCAAACTCCGTGAAAAAATCCGCATGGGGAAAATAGGAATCCATGATGCCCACACTGTCAAAACGGTCCAGGGCGGCGACCAGGTTGTTCCCGGTGTCCCGGATCGCTTGCAGGTGGCGCGGCGCGATAAATCCGGCTACGCCGATCAGGGCAAAGTTCTTCATAGTTTGGTTACGGTGCCGTTCTTCAGGTGATACACTTCACCACTTTCCGGGCAGGTGGCTTTCCCTTCTGCATCGAATTTCAGCTTGTGACCATACTCGCTCATCCAACCCGTCTGCCGTGCGGGGTTTCCCATAACCAGCGCGTAATCCGGCACATCGCGGGTGACCACGGCTCCGGCGCCGATAAAGGCAAACCTTCCAATGGTATGGCCGCATACCACGGTCGCGTTGGCGCCAATGGTTGCGCCTTTCTTGACCAGGGTTTGCGCGTACTGACTGCGTCGATTCACGGCGCTGCGTGGGTTCACCACGTTGGTGAATACCATGGATGGACCGAGGAAAACGTCGTCCTCGCAAATGACTCCCGTGTAAATTGAGACATTGTTCTGAACCTTGACGTTGTTGCCCAAAACCACTTGCGGAGAAACCACCACGTTCTGTCCGAGGTTGCAGTTCTTGCCAATCTGGCACCCGGTCATGAGGTGTGAAAAATGCCAGATCCGCGTGCCTTCACCGATGGAGCACCCGGGGTCCACCACGGCTGTCTCGTGGGCAAAGAATGAATTGTTTTCCATGATCAGGCAAACCGGGCCAGTGCCTCGCAAATATAGGACAACTGCTCTTCATCCATTTCGGTATGGATGGGCAGCGACAGCACCGACCGCGATAACTCTTCGGTCACCGGGAAGCTGCCTTCCGGCTTATCCGCCTTCCGGTAGGCCGCTTGCAGATGAAGCGGGATCGGGTAGTAGATCATGGAAGGGATCCCCTTCTTCTGGAGGTAGTCTTTCAGGGCATCCCTGTCAACGCCCCGGGTGCGAAGGGTATACTGATGAAACACATGCGTCGAGTAAGGTGCACGGTAAGGTGTCTCCAGAAAGGCGAGGCCAGCCAGGTGGGCATCATAGAAATCGGCTACTGCCCGGCGCCGTGATTCATACTCGTCCAGGTGCCTGAGTTTAACCCGCAGGATTGCCGCCTGAAGGGTGTCGAGCCGGCTGTTTACGCCCACCAGGTCATGCTGATACTTCTGGCGCTGGCCATGATTGGCAATCATGCGAAGGGTAGCCGCCAGTTTTTCTTCACGGGTAAACATGGCGCCGCCGTCGCCGAAGGCACCCAGGTTTTTGGAGGGAAAGAACGAAGTGGTGCCCACCGTTCCCAGGGTTCCTGCAAAGACCTGCCGACCATCCCGGAAACGATACCTGGCACCCAGGGATTGGGCTGCATCTTCTATAACATGTAGCTGGTGCTGTGACGCCACGGCCAGGATCGGTTCCATGTCGGCACACTGGCCATACAAATGTACCGGCACGATCGCCCGGGTGCGGGAGGTAATGAGGCCTTCCAGCTTGGCCGGGTCGAGCGTAAAAGTATTCGGATTTACATCGACAAAGACCGGCGACAACCGCAGCAGCGCAATAACTTCCGCCGTTGCCACGTAGGTGTGCACAGGAAGAATGACTTCATCGCCCGGTTTCAATCCAAGGGCCATCATGGCGATTTGAAGCGCGTCGGTCCCGTTGCCGCAAGTCACCGTCGGTGTACCCCCTGCGTAGGCCGATAGTTCCTGCTCAAACTGTCGCACCGCGGGTCCCTGAATAAATTCCGTGGACTCAATGACCTGCCGGATGGAGTCATCGATCTCGGGTTGTATGCGCTGGTATTGCCCCAGCAGGTCCACCATTTTAATGGGTCTCATGCGCCATCTCTTTTTCCCAGTTCCAGGCGTCGCGCAGTGCTTCGGCCACCGTCAACTCCGTGCGCCAATCCAGCACCCGATGCGATTTGGAAGGATCGGCGTATACTTTTTCGACATCGCCCGGCCGTCGCGGACCGATTTCATGGGGAACCGGGACACCCGTCTCCTTTTCAAACAGGCGGATCAACTCCAGGACAGAGCAGGGCTTACCGGTACCCAGGTTAAAGGCTTCAAACCGGTTGGGCAGCTCATCGATCTTCTTCAACGAGGAAACGTGCGCCTTTGCCAAATCCACCACGTGAATAAAATCCCGCAGACAGGTGCCGTCCGGTGTTTGGTAATCAGACCCAAATACGGTGAGTTTCTTTCGTTTACCAATGGCTGCTTGTGTGAGATACGGGACCAGGTTGCTAGGTGTACCCAAAGGCAATTCGCCGATCAGGCCGGAGGGATGGGCGCCAATCGGATTGAAATACCGGAGCGAAACGACCTTCAGGCGGGGAAACGCCTTTACCGCATCCTCGAGTATCCGTTCGCTCATTTGCTTGGTCGCGCCATAGGGTGACTCGGGCTTAAGAAAAGGCGCCTGTTCGTCAACGGGGATTACCTCCGGTTGACCGTAGACCGTACACGAGGATGAAAAAATAAACCGATGAACGCCCGCCGAATGCATCGCCTCCAGCAGAGAAATGACCGAATCCACATTGTTCCTGTAGTACAGGAGAGGCTGTTCTACCGATTCATTCACGGACTTGAATGCCGCAAAATGCATCACGCCGGTAATTTGTGGATGGCGGGAGAAAACGTCCTTCAACCCGGACTCATCCGTGCAGTCCACCGGGTAGAAGGGAATATCCTTACCCGTGATTTTCTTTACGCCGTCGAGTAGGCGATGTGAACTGCGTGAGAGATTGTCGACTACTACCGGGGCAAGGCCAGACGAAAGGAGCTCCACCAGCGTATGCGCCCCGATATATCCGGCTCCACCGGTGACCAGAATCTGCTCCATAGGCATACCGATTTAAAGTCGGGCAGTTACAAAAGACTTGTCCAGCACACCCTTCACGTCGTAAATGACCGTATTCGGCTTGCGGAGTGTCGTCCACGGAAGTTGAGAAAACTCCTGGTGGGCAACCGCCAGCACCACGGCGTCATATTGGCTGCCAGGTCTTTTCACCAGGCTGAGCTGGTATTCATGCTCCACTTCAGCCGGGTCTGCATGGGGATCGAATACGTCCACCTCCAACCCGTAGGTCTTGAGCTCGGCGATGACGTCCACCACTTTACTGTTCCGGATATCCGGACAGTTCTCCTTGAAGGTGAGCCCGAGTACCAGGACGCGCCCTCCGCGTATCGGCAAGTCTGCCTGCGCCATCAGCTTGACCACGCGGCTGGCAATATGGATTCCCATATTGTCATTGATCCGGCGTCCGGCAAGAATGACTTCGGGGCGATATCCAACGCCCTCCGCCTTGTGGGTAAGGTAGTAGGGGTCGACGCCGATGCAATGCCCGCCCACGAGGCCGGGTTTGAAGGGAAGAAAATTCCATTTTGTTCCGGCCGCTTCCAGCACCTCATGGGTATCAATGCCCAACCGCTCGAAGATCAGCGCCAGTTCGTTCACGAAGGCAATATTCAGGTCGCGCTGGGAATTCTCGATCACCTTGGCGGCTTCGGCCACCTTCAGCGAAGACGCCCGGTGCGTACCGGCCTTGATAACCTTTCGGTACAGTGCATCCACCCGCTCGGCCACTTCGGGCGTACTCCCGCTAGTGACTTTCTTAATGCTGGTGAGACGGTGCTGTTTATCCCCGGGGTTGATGCGTTCCGGTGAGTATCCGCAATAGAAATCACGATTGAATTTCAATCCACTGACCCGTTCCAGCACCGGCACACAGACCTCTTCCGTACAGCCTGGGTATACCGTGGACTCATAGATTACAATGTCTCCGGCCTTGAGCACTTTGCCTACGGTCTCACTTGCCTTAATGAGGGGCGTGAGGTCCGGCTTCTTGTAAGGATCAACCGGGGTGGGCACCGTGACAATAAAATAGGTAGCCGACCGGAGGTCTTCCAGGTGGCTGGTGAAGCGAAGCTTCGAGGCGCTTTGGAGTTCAGCGGTTTCCACTTCGAGCGTGCGGTCCACCCCTTTCTTCAATTCCTCGATACGCTGAAGGTTGATATCGAAGCCGATCGTTTCGATGACCTTTCCGAATTCTACCGCGAGCGGTAGCCCTACATAACCCAAGCCGATGATTCCAATTTTCTCCATGACCGCTAAATGCCGTAAAAGTCTTTATACCAAACCACAAACTTACCAATTCCCTCCTCAATAGGAGTACGAGGGCGGAAACCCGTAACCTCCTCCAGGTCGGAACAATCTGCATAGGTTGCTTCGACGTCACCGGCCTGCAGGGGCGCAAAATTCTTGATCGCCTTCTTTCCGAGCTTTTGTTCCAGCACCTCGATGAAGTAGAGCAAATCAACCGGCTGGTGATTGCCCATGTTGTAGAGCCGGTAGGGGGCATAACTCGTGGACGGATCGGGACGAAGCCCATCCCATTGTGGGTTGCCGGTCGGCGGTTTGGGCATGAGCCTCACAATACCCTCCACGATGTCATCGACATAGGTGAAGTCGCGGCGCATGCGGCCGAAATTAAACACGTCGATCGGCCGATCCGCCAGGATAGCCTCCGTGAAAAGGAATAGTGCCATATCCGGACGGCCATAGGGACCGTATACGGTGAAGAAGCGAAGGCCGCTTACCGGCAATTGGTACAGGCTCGCGTAAGCGTGCGCCATCAATTCATTGGACTTCTTGGTCGCCGCATAGAGCGCCAACGGATGATCGACGTTATCGTGGGTAGAAAAAGGAATCTTCCGGTTGGCTCCATAGACGGAGCTCGATGAGGCATAGATCAGGTGATCGGGACGATGGGCGCGGCACGCTTCCAGGATATTCAAGAATCCATGAAGGTTTGATTCGAGGTAGGCGTATGGATTGATCAGGGAATACCGGACTCCTGCCTGAGCCGCCAAATTGATCACCGTTCGAAACCGGGACTCCTCAAACAGACGATCCACCGCAGGTTTGTCGGTAAGGTCAATCGCACAATACCGGAATGAGGGATAACCCTTGAGGATATCCAGTCTTGCCTTTTTCAGGCGCACATCATAATAGTCGTTCAGGTTATCCAGGCCGGTCACCGAGCCACCGGCATCCAACAGCCTGCGGGCAAGATGAAACCCGATAAAGCCTGCCGCCCCGGTAATCAGAACATCTTGCCTATCCATAAAAGGGGCCTAAAGCTAATCAATTGACCCCGAAATGTCCTTATGACCTGTCAATTTGGTAATATTGCATTTTGATTTTCGCTATGAACCAAGACTTTTCCGACGAGATCGACCTGCGGCAAGTGGCGCGAACTATTCGCGATTTTTTTCGATCCAACAGCCGCCTGCTGTTGCTATCTACGGTGGTCGGAGGAGCCATTGGTGTAGCCGGCTTTTTTTTGATTCCGCCTCGGTACGAGTCCCAGCTAATCCTGAACTCTGATATTCTTAAGGAACATTTCTCCAAAAGACTCGAGGATAACCTCAGTCGATTGATCAATGAAAAGAACTATAGCGTGCTTGGAGAAAGACTTAGCCTTACGGGAGACGAAGCCAAAACGATCCGCGCTGTTAAAATCGAATCCGTGGGGCAAACGATGATCAACGGCCAAGAGGGGGATGTAAGAATGACCATTACCGCCCGGGTAACCAATGTCGAAATACTACCCAAGTTGCAGGCCGGGTTGCTCAACTATCTGCGCAACATCGATTTTGTGAAGGTTCGTGTTCGTCAGCGGGAAGTGTTGTACCAAACACTGATCGAACAACTGGACAAAGAGATACGCTCACTTGACAGTCTTAAGGTGAGCCTGCTCGGCAGAAAAAGCGGAGGAACCACTGCTGCCGGCCTTGTTCTTGTAGACCCCACCAATATCTACGCTCAATTAATAGAACTCCACAAAAGGCAACTTGACTACAGGAATGCCCTTGAACTTCACGAAAGCATCCAGGTCATGGAGGGCTTTACACCCTTTCTCGATCCGGTATTTCCCAAATTCTACATGATGCTGCTCCTGGGTTTTGCACTCGGGCTCACGGCCGGGCTGACTATAAGTATCGGACGAATATTGTTATCCACTTCGCCTTCTTGAGCGGTGCGGGAATTACTCATCTATCAGGTCCGTTCGGAATTCAGAAAGAAATCTCTTTTCTTCAGCCTGGTACTTTACCTCGTCTCGCTAGTTTTCATCAACTACCTCGCCCTCGGTCTTCAGCATCGCTTTCTTGAGCCCGGTCTTTGGAGCGCCTTGTTCTGGATGGCCCTCTTGTCTGCCCTGGTGAATGCGGTGGCAAAAAGTTTCCTGCATGAGCGCCCCGGCACGGTCACCTACCTGTACAGCCTCGCTTCACCCGAACAGATCATCCTTTCCAAGATGGTGTATGGGTTCCTGCTCTGCACCCTGATTGCACTAACGGGTTACTTCTTTTTTGCGCTCTGGCTGCACAATCCTATCCAGGACGAATTTCTATTCGTGGTTACCCTGGTGCTGACCTCTTTCGGGTTTTCAGCGGCCCTCTCGCTGCTGTCCGCCATCGCTGCCAAGACCAATAACGGGAGCATGGTCATGGCCGTTCTCAGTTTTCCCATCATCATCGGGATTCTCCTCATGGCGATCAAGATCACCAAGAATTGCATTGACGGCCTGGATCGCGCAGCGAGCTCCGACGAACTGCTGCTGCTGGTCGCCATAAATCTCATGGCGTCAGCCTTTTCCTATTTGCTCTTCCCCTATATTTGGCGGAGCTAACGTTGCCGGTATGAAAGGAGCCTGGTGGAAAATTCTCGCCGTGGTGTTGCTCGTCTACACCTTCACCGGCGGTCTCCTCATGGAGGTACCCCGGCTGGTTATCATCCATGAGAGTATCCGTGCGCTCTACTTTCACGTCCCCATGTGGTTCGGCATGGTGGTTATGTTCCTGGTCTCTGTGGTGTATGCGGTGAAGTACCTGCGGAGCCACCAACCCCTTCACGACCGCGTCTCCGCCGGGTTCGCCCATGCCGGCCTGGTGTATGGGTTGCTCGGAATCTTCACGGGCATGATTTGGGCCAATTACACCTGGGGTTCCCCCTGGCACGGCGATCCCAAACAAAATGGCGCAGCGATCGCCACCCTGATTTACCTGGCTTATTTCATTCTTCGTGGCTCGCTTGACAACCAGGAGCAACGCGCAAGGCTCAGTTCCGTGTACGCCATCTTCGCCTTTGCCGCCATGATTCCGCTGATCTTCATTATCCCGCGACTCACGAGTTCCATGCACCCCGGCAGTGGCGGAAACCCGGGATTCAATATGTATGACCTCGACAGCAGCATGCGCAGGGTCTTCTATCCCGCCGTGGCCGGCTGGATTTTATTAGGCGTGTGGATCGCCTCGGTCCGCATCCGGATTCTCGAAGCCGAAGAAAAAATTCTCGACCTTGACTATGAAAAAAATAAGTAGCCTGCTCCTTCTTCTCTTCTTCGCCATGCCGGCCTGGTCACAGGAACCGGTGGAAATGGCCGACACGATGCGGTCGGAAGGTAAAATCTATGTGGTCGTCGCCATTGGCCTGGTCATTCTCGCCGGCCTGGTTCTGTATCTCTATTCGATCGATCGGAAAGCCTCCCGCCTCGAGAAAAAACTGGAGGAATTGGGCAAAAAGTAGGCTGCAACCAACTGGGCCAAAGTACGTACCTTTGCGGGGTTACCCCCTATGAAGAAGACCCATATCATCGCTATCCTGGTCATCGCGTCCGCCATCGCCATCATTCTCTCCACGGCGGGCGATGCCAGCACGTACGTATCCTTTGACCAGGCCTTTCAAATGGCCTCCGCCGGAAATAAAACCAACATCCACGTCGTCGGCGAATTGAAGAAGGATGCCGCCGGCCAGATCGTAGGCATCGAACCCGGGCCAGATCGCCTTTCGTTCTCGTTCATCCTTATCGATGAGGCGAAGCGGGAGCAAACCGTGTATTACAACGAGCCCATGCCCCCGGACTTCACGCGCTCGGAAAAGATCGTTGTGATCGGCGGCTTCCAGGGCGACCGTTTTGTGGCGTCGAAGATTCTCCTGAAGTGCCCCTCGAAGTACCAGGAAAACAAGCTTAACGCAAAGGTTTAGTTAGTTAAAGCCCATGCTGCACTACTTTGTTGGCAACCTCGGCCACCTCTTTGTCATTACTTCATTTGTATCCGGCCTCGTGGCTGCGTTTGCCTATTGGCGGGCTACCGTCAATAACGATTTGCTTGCGCAGCGCGATTGGCTTATCAATGGCCGCATTTCCTTTGTCGCCCACTCCGTAGCTGTCCTCGGCGTAATCATTACGCTGTTTGTGATCATCTACCAGCACTATTTCGAATACCACTACGCCTATTCTCATTCCTCGCGTCACTTGCCCGGGCAGTACATGATTTCCTGTTTTTGGGAAGGACAGGAAGGAAGCTTCCTGCTGTGGATGTTCTGGCACGCCGTGATTGGCCTGTTCTTCATTTTTAGCCGGCAACCATGGGAGGCCCCGGTCATGACCATCTTCGCGTTAGTGCAGGCTTTCCTCGCCTCCATGATCCTCGGCGTGGTTATCCCCGGGCTCGAACTCAAGATTGGCAGCTCGCCGTTCATTCTCCTGCGCGATGCCATGGATGATCCCATCTTCACCTTACAGCCTGACTTTATCCCGAAGGATGGCAACGGACTCAATCCGCTCCTTCAGAACTACTGGATGGTCATTCACCCTCCCACGCTGTTTCTGGGGTTTGCCCTTACGCTGGTCCCGTTCTCCTTTGCCATGGCCGGCCTGTGGTTGCGCAAGTACACTGAATGGATCAAGCCCGCACTCCCCTGGACACTTCTTGGCGGGGCGATCCTGGGCCTTGGTATACTCATGGGCGGCTACTGGGCGTACGAAACGCTGAGTTTCGGCGGTTATTGGAACTGGGACCCGGTGGAGAATGCGGTATATGTTCCCTGGATTGTGCTTATCGCCTCGCTCCACTCCATGCTGGTGTATCGCAGCAATCCCACCGCGCTTAAACTGTCGCTGCTCCTCGTCCTGTCTGTCTTCCTGCTCATACTGTACTCAACATTCCTCACCCGCAGCGGCATCCTGGGCGATGCCTCCGTTCACTCTTTCACTGATCTCGGACTGTCGGGGCAACTGCTTATCTACCTGCTCTTTTTTACACTGGGTGCGGCCTGGCTTGTCGTGAAGCGGTGGAAAGAGATGCCATCGTCCGAAAAAGAATTGAGTACCTATTCCCGTGAGTTCTGGATTTTCCTCGGCATCGCCGCCCTCTGCCTCATGGGCTTCCAGGTACTCGTGCCGACCTCTATTCCCGTGTACAATCGCGTGGTGGAAATCTTCGGGATTCGCTCCAACCTCGCACCGCCCGCCAACCAGGTTCAGTTCTATTCCAACATTCAGCTCTGGTTTGCCGTGGCCGTCGCCCTTCTTTCAGGAACTGCCCAGTTCTTCTGGTGGAACAAGATGGATCGTTCGAAGCTCCGCAAGGAACTCACCACCCCCATCATGATCAGCCTGATCCTGCTGGCCATACTGATTGTAACGACGCGCCTTACCGATCCGGGCTTCATGGTTCTCGGCCTGGCTGGCTTGTACGTCATCGTGGCCAACAGCCGCATCCTCTACCGCACCCTGAAACTCAACCCGAGACTGTCAGGCGGGGCCATTGCCCACGTAGGACTCGGGCTTATGCTGATCGGCGTGCTCTACTCTTCCGGGTACTCCAAGATCGTGTCGCTCAACAACACCGGCCTGCTCTATAACCGCGATATGGGAACGGAATTCAATCGCGACAACCTCCTGTTGTTTGTCAACGAACCCCGAACCATGGGCGGCTATGAGATTGAATTCCTCGGCGAACGGCTGGAGCCTCGTCATAAGTCGGGGTATGTGAAGCGAATGGATATTGAACCTACGGGAGACCCTTTCAAGGTCGTGGCCAAACGCAACATTGTCTACCGGGATGAGGTCCTTTACCAGGCCCGCGATACTTTTGAGATCTATCCCGAGAACACCTTTTATGAGATCGCCCTCCGTCAGGACGGAAAGACGGTGGCGACACTTTATCCCCGCGTCCAGATGAATCCCGGGATGGGTGGAATCCTCCCTTCACCTGATATCCGCCGCAACTTCGACCGCGACCTGTACACCCACGTTTCGGCGCCGATGAACCGCGAGGCCGAACCGGAATGGTCGGAGCTGCAGGAACTTCGTGTGCACCCGAATGAGAAGTTCTTTGTCAATGACTACGTGGCCTACCTCGACAAGGTGGAGCGGATCATGGAGCTTCCCGGGTTGCGCCTGGGCGACGAAGATGTGGCCGTGAAAATCTACGTCCGTATTGAAGGCGAGCATGATACCTATACGCTGGAACCCATCTTCCTCATCCGCAACCGGACTGAAGTGGGAAGAATCCCTGACGAAACCGGCGAGCTGGGCGTTAAGCTTACCCTGTTGAATATTCACCCGGACCAGAATGAGTTTGTCCTCGGCTTGCAGACCCGTCAGAAAGACTGGGTCATCATCAAGGCCATGGAAAAACCACTCATCAACATTCTTTGGCTGGGCACGGGCTTACTTACCCTGGGCTTCCTGGTGGCGATGTTCCGTCGCTTCCGTGATGAAAGCCGGGCGGCTAGTTCGCCGCAATGAGCCGCGCTACGATAGCATCCACGGTGATTCCCTCCGCTTCCGCCTTGAAGTTCCGCACCATCCGGTGACGAAGCACGGCGGATGCGATGGCGCGAACATCCTCAATATCCGGGGAATACTTCTTGTTCAGCAAGGCGTTGCACTTAGCCCCGAGAACCAGGTATTGCGAAGCCCGTGGCCCGGCTCCCCACTCCAGGTACTCATTGGCGGCTGCTGAGCCCCCGGGGCCCGGCCGCGTCATCTGGCTCAGTTTCACCGCGTACTCCACCACATTGTCAGCGACAGGTACCCGGCGAACCAGGTGCTGAAAGTATACAATGTCTTCGGCGGACAATACTTTGCTTACGGAGGCGGTTTGATCCGCGGTGGTCGATTTCACAATCTGCAGTTCCTGCTCATAGCTCGGATAATCGAGGAAAATGTTGAACATGAAGCGGTCAAGCTGGGCTTCCGGAAGCGGGTACGTTCCCTCCTGCTCAATCGGGTTCTGAGTAGCCAGCACAAAAAAAGGTTGGGGCAAAGCGTAGCGCTGACCGGCAATGGTGACGGCATACTCCTGCATAGACTCCAGCAACGCGGCTTGTGTCTTCGGAGGCGTGCGGTTTATCTCGTCGGCCAGGATAATGTTGGCGAAGATGGGGCCCTTCACAAAATGAAAGTTCCGCTCTTTGTCCATGGTCTCCGCCCCGACGATATCGGACGGCATCAGGTCGGGCGTGAATTGAATGCGTTTGAACTGAAGGTCGAGTGCGTTGGATATGGTTTGTACCAGGAGTGTTTTCGCCAGGCCCGGAACCCCGACGAGGAGCGAATGCCCCTGACAGAAGATGCCGGTAAGAACCAGCCGAACCACTTCATCCTGCCCAACGATCACCCGGGCGATCTCACTTTTCAGCTTGGCATAGGACTCCGACAGGGCGTTGGCCGCGTCAATGTCATTGGCATAAGTAGGCATCCGGAGAGGGTTTGCGTGTGGCTATTTTAATATTCCGCAGGATTCAAAGGCGGGATCAATTTTGATAAAGACATCATGCCGGGCTTTTTCAAACCACTTGCTGAGCATCTTGTCCCGCTTCTCGGCGAGCGCGGCGGCCTGGATGCGATGCCAGTCATCTTTCAGGTTGGCCTGGTGAGGCGCCTGCCGTTCCTTGAAATAGAGAATGCGTACGGCATCCTTCCCGTCATCCGTACGGTATACGGTGGGTCGGCTGATCGAACCCACCTTCATGGTGTCGATATTGAAGTACACAATGGGATCCATATCCTTTACGGAAATTTTCGTGCCGCCGTCCTCGTCGGTAAAGTAACCCCCGAATCCTTTCGTGCGCTGGTCATCGGAATACTTCTTGGCTGCATCCTCGAATGTAATGCTATCACGAAGGATGGCCAGGCGCAGGCTGTCGAGGTACTCTTCGGCCCGTGCAATGTCTTGCTTGGAAGGCACCGGGGAAATGAGAATATGACGAGAGTTATATTCGTTCCCCCGACGGTCGAGCAACTGCATAATATGGAAGCCAAACTGGCTTTCGAAAGGCTGGGAAATCTCCCCCACCTTGATTTTGAACGCCATCGCCTCATAGGGAGGCACCATACTGCCTCGTCCCACGTAACCCATCTCCCCTGCATTGTATTGGGAGCTGGGATCCTCCGAAAACTTGCGAGCCAGCTCATGAAAGTCCTCCCCGTTCAGGATCCGGTCGCGGATTTCGCTTAGCTTAAGCTTGGTCTCCAGCTTCTGGGTTTCACTGATCTGGGCCTTCTTTACAATCTGTGCCACGACTACGTCAGCTGAATAAAAGGGCAGACTGTCGGGAGGAATTTTGGCGAAGAAACGCTTTACTTCCGCCGGTGTCACGCCGAGTCCTTTGGTGATCTTCCGCTGCATGGCATTGCCCATCAACTGCTCCCGAATCTGCTCCCGCAGTTCGAGCTTGATCTGCTCCAGCGTCTTTCCATAGATTCGCTCCAGCTGCTCCGGAGAATTGCCGGAGTTCTGCAGAATCATGTTCATGCGCTGGTCGGTGTTATTGTCCACTTCCAGGTCAGTGACAATCACGGAATCAATCTCCGCTTTGGCAACGAGGAGCTTATTGATGACCAGCTGGCTAAAAATGCCGCACCTCGCCTCTTCAGACGGGCGGCCACCATTGGCCAGGTAATTCTGATAGGCGCCCTCCACCTCCGAATTCAGCAGGATGTAGTTGTCGACTTTGGCGACAATCTTGTCCACCACGAACCCGCGGGGAGCTTCCTGGGCGTGCGCGGACAGGATGCCCAGCGCCATCCCCAGGCTAACGGTCAAATATTTCAAAATTCTTCTGCTTAACAGCATTTTCATACACTTCGTCTTCCAAAGCCCTCGCAAGTTCTACTTTTCTTTTGTTTAACAGAATATTCCGAATGTCTTCTTTTACGAACTCCAGCGGTGACACGTTGTCGGAAATCTTGTAGTTGTCGATCTTCAGGAAATAGAGGTAATTCTCATCGCTCGTCTCGTAGTAAGGATTCGTCTTCAAAAACTGAATCTTGTTCGGAATCTCGGCGATCGGGCTGTTGACCACCAGTTTGTCAAACTCAATCCATAAACTGTCGCTCAGGTGGTAAGCGGTTGAAAAACTGAGACAATAGGACCGAAGCTCCTCGAGGTCTTTGGGCTTTTTGGAGAAGATCATGTCCTTGACCTTGTTGGTTCGCGGTGCCGTGCGGGGCACCTTGATGAAGGTCCCCTGGACGATATTCTGTTTGAGCGCAAAGTTATCCTGGTGCGTATTGTAGTAATCGGTAATCTCCTGGAGGCTGATGTTTTCATCCAGGTGCTGACGGATATAGAAATTCTGGTATTCATAGCCGATCAGGCTATAGCGATAATCAAGCACTTTGCGCTCAACCTCCGCTTCGTCAATGTTCATCCGTCGGGTAGCCTCCTGGATAATCAATTGCTTGCGAATCCAGCTGTTGACATAGGCGGTAACCCGGCTCATACTGTCTTCACGGGAGGTTCGATTGTCTACGATACCCGAAAGGTCAGTCTCATAGAGGTAGACGTCATTCACCCGGGCCACCGCACGAGGACCTTTTGTCTTGGGCGGCTCTTCATTCTTCCTACGGATCAACTCGCAGCCACCCAGGTTAAGGGCAACCAGAAGCAAGCAGATCCAGGTGCGTGATGTGCAGCTCATTTTGACTGGGTCAGTTCACGAATAACGGATTTCCTGGCCTTACTATTGACTTTTGCGGGATATTTTGAGCGGAGTTTCTTCACCCATTCCTTCTCCAGGTAATCCTGGTAGTCGGATATAACCTGGGAACGGACCTCTTCCAACGAGCGGATACCTGCGGCGACCAGCGACTCCACCTGAACAAGGTGGTAGTTCTCCTCCACACGGACCTGGTGTATGCCGATGGCCCTGGGTGCCCTGTCCACCGCCTTGTTCTCCCCCGGGGCGAAGTTGCGTGGCCCCTGTACCGACTTGAACTTCCTGACTTCGGCCCGGGTCAGTGAATCGCCTCGTTGCATCTTGTGAAGCATGGCTTGTACAAACGCTGAATCATTGGAAGATAACACGGTTGCCCTTACACGCTCCCCGGACTGGTAAGCTGCTTGATGACCTTGATAATAGACGCGCAGCGCAGCCGTGTCCTCGGAGGCTTTGTTCCAAACCTCCTCCTCCATGATCGTAAATAGCAGCATGCCCTCACGGTACTCATTGACCAGGTTGCGGTACTCCGGATGAGCTTCCCGAATGGCCAGGTCATCCAGGTCCTCCAGGCTTGACTTCACAAAGTGATTCACCAGCTGTTCCATGGCCGCCCGAGGCTGAGCCACCTGCTGTTGCTGCTCTTCCCTGGCAAATCGCACAAACTGATCGACCGAATACGGTTTGCCTTTCAGAAAGAATAACGTCCTGGATCGCAGTTCAGGGCTTCCGCGATATCGCCATGACGCTTTCAACAACGAACTGTCTGCCAAGGCAAGCAACTGCTCTTTCACATCCGGCTGTTCTGCATAACCGGCCGCTTCCAGTTGTCGTTTCAGGGCCTTATCATCAGCCATGCGCAGGCGCTCATCCCGGCTGACGCGACGTTTGAGCGACTCCTCCACTTGCTCGAAGGCCGGCACCGGAATGCGGCGCTCCAGGCGGACAATATGCCAGCCGTAGGCCGACTTGAATGGATCGGACACATCGCCCGGCTGGTGGAGCGAAAAGGCGACTTGCTCAAACTCGGGGACGCCGGAAAGAGCCCCTACGCCAAAGGGACGAAGTTTCCCGCCCGAGTTCTTGGTTGACGCATCGTCGGAATACTCTTTGCATAATTCATCCCAGGATCTTCCTGCCTGAAGTTCCGTGTGGATCTCAAATATCTTGGCCTTGACGCGCGCGTCATCGCCGTTACCGGTTCGCAGGATGATATGCGACACTTCCACTTCCCCGCGGGCCATTCGCTTGTCGGTCACCCGGATAAGGTGATAGCCAAACCGGGTGCGTACCGGCATGGAAAGTTCACCTGTTTTGAGTTGGTAAGCCGCCTCTTCAAACGGGTACACCATCTGGAGCACCGTGAAATAACCCAGGTCGCCGCCATTAACCTTAGCGCTGGGGTCTTCTGAAAAGGCGCGGGCCACCGAAGAAAAATCCTCGCCCTTCAGGATGCGGTCACGGTAGGAAAGTGTCTTGTTATAGGCCGCCAGCGTGTCTTCCGGCGAAGGATTTGCTTTAAGCGAAACCAGCACGTGAGAGGCGCGTACTTCCACGGTCATTCGTTCATAGGCTTGCCGGGTAAGCTGGCTGAGTTGATCCCGGTCGGCCGTATACGGCTTCATCAGCTCCGCGCGATAGCCGGCGAACTCCTTCCGAAAATTCCTGGTCGTGTCGTATCCGCGTGCCTCCGCTTCCTCCACCTTGGCCTTAAAGGTGATAAGCAGGTCAAGGTATTTCTCGATCCCATCTTCGGTATAATCCTCCTTCCTGGGATGGTTCTTCCGGAACAAAAAAGCGAACTCTTCGGTAGTGACCGAATTATCGTTCACCGTCAGCAGGACAGATGGCCGGGACGCCTGCGATTTTGGCTGGCCGGCGGCGGCCAGGGACAGCAGGAAAAACCCGAATAGAGTATAGAATCGCACGGTGGGCTGAATTGGAACCTGCAAAAATACGAGGTGTACGGGGATAGGCAAGAAAGCCTATTTCACCTCTTTGGAAAGTCGGCAAACAAACCGCCCATTGCGGGTGAGGTATTCAACATCGTCCATGATGCTTTTCACCAGCCGGATGCCGAGACCCCCCTTGCGCTTCTCGTGAACCAGGTTGTCCAACGAAGGCTCGGAGAACTTGTTGATGTCGAACATCTCCCCGTCATCAATAATTTCAAAGACCAGCTTGCCTTTCCGGGGCACATCGATCTTGATCTCGAGAAAATGATCCGGATTGCAGTGGTGTGCATGGATCATGAGGTTGGAACACATTTCATCCAGCGCCAGAATGATCTCATTCAGCACGACCTCGGAGGCCACATGCGTACGCAGCGACTTCCGAACGAAGTCCCGGATGCCCTTGAGGTTCTCCAGGCTGCAGCCGATCTTATGCCGATAGTTCATTCAACAGTTTTTTGGCTTCCTGTTTGGTTGGCCGGATTTGCAGCAGGTCGGCCAGGCCAAGAATCTGGAAGGTATTGTTCACCTTTTCCTTCATCCCATAAAGCACCATCACAATCTTCTTGTCCCGAAACTCCTCAATGTAGGACATGAACACGCCCAGCCCCGCCGAGGAGATATACTCCAGCGCACTGCAGTCCACGAGGATTTTCTTGAATCCCTCCCCAACACTCTTGGCAATAGCCAGGTCGAGCTCAATGGATGAACTGGCATCAATTTCACCCACGATGGCCAGGATGTCAGCTCCCTCTTCCTGTAAGCGCTTAATGTGGACCATAGGTTTTTAACGGATTTAGGTTTTGAATGTTCTTTATTTCCTGAACTTGACAATCATGGTCGTATAGTCGTCATCGATTTCCTCGGTGCCGGTATATTTATACAGTTCTGCAATCAAATACTCCTGCATCTCCCGGGGAGACTTGTTCACGACACCTTGCAGCGTCTCCTTCAGTCGTTCCAATCCGAATTCCTCCCCACGCGGATTCTTGGCTTCCGTGATCCCGTCGGTAAACAGGACCATGACATCGCCCGCCTCATAGGCGATCGACTTGGTCTCCACGTAGTGGCAGTAATCCTTGCTCTTGACCATCCCCAGGGCAGCACCGCGGTCAGACAGGTACATGGCCGTGCCGGATGATGCCTGGTAGAAAAGCACCGGACAATGACCGGCTCGGGAATAGTGGATCTTCTTCTGGAGGATGTCGAGCACGAAGTAGGTGGCTGAAATGAATGACCCGCGTTCGAGGCAATACCTCAAGGCCTGGTTGGCCCGGATCATAAACTCTTTGGGCTCAAGCGACTGCTGGGCAAGACTGTGGAAGATCCCCTTCATTTGCGACATGTGAAATGCCGCGGTTGTTCCCTTCCCGGAAACATCGGCAATGATGAGGCCCACTTCGTGCTCGGTGATGCGCAAGGTGTCATAATAATCACCGCCCACTTCATCGGCAGATTCCGAAAATGCGGCTATCTCGAAATCTTCGGCTACCTCCAGGGTGTTGGGCAACAGGCTTTTCTGAACCGTCTTGGCAATCTTCAATTCCTCCTTGTAACGCTCATTCTGAAGGGCCTCCTTGAGAAGGCGGAAGTTCTCGATGGATATCCCCGCCTGATTGGCAAACGCCGAAACGATCTGGGTCATTTCCTTGTTGAACCCGTCCGGCAATTCTTTCAGCAATACCAGGGTCCCGATCTTTTCACCTTTTACCTGCACGGGGAAGGCCATGATGGACCGGAACCTGGTTCCTTTCAGGGTGGCCAGGTGAGCCGATAAGTTACGCGTGCGGTCTGAACTCTGATCCAACACCCCTCGCACCTGGCGGCCATTCAAGTGTTCCTGGATACGCACGGCCTCGGTCTCCGCAATATTCCGCGTCTGAAGCCGGGACTGCTCATGATCGCCCTTGATCTCCAGCCAGGCGGCATCGGCAAAAACCGAACGGACTGAACTCTCCAGCAGGATCTCATACACACTCTCTTCACTTTGTTCCGTCTGCACCGACTGACTTATCCGCTGGAAATTGACCACCTCCTCCAGCTTTTGTTCAAATACCGATGAGGTGGGAAGGTTGAACAAGATCACCAGGAAGGAAAAGATGCTGTACAGCATCACAAAGGAGAAGAGGTAAATGTTGAACACGTGCCCGCCAAACTCCAGGAAGGCCGTAGACTGAATCGCAATCTCCTCCGAAAACCGGTTCGTCGTATAAAAGAAGTACCCCAGGTAGAAAAACGAGAGGAGAAGGAGCAGCAGGCTCGTCCATTTCTGACGGAAATTGAGATAGGCCACCCACTTCATGTTGGCCGACAAGACCAGCGCCAGCAGGCCGGTCAGTACGCTGATCAGGGTCAGGGCCCAGTCCTCCTGGATCAGCTGCAGGATATCCGAGAGCAACACCACCAAAAGAGCGATTTCAAAAATGGTCCAGCCCCGGATCAGCCACTTTGACTTTTGGTAAAGGATCAGTCGCTTCCATGCGGTAAACGCCGCGATAAGGAAACTCATGAACAGTCCGAGGTTCATCAGGTACTGAACCTCGATGAAGAAGATATTCGAGGAAAGCTTGGTGGATCCCAGGAGGAAGTCGAGCAGCCGGAGTGACAGGGACATTACCGTCGCCACCAGGCCCGTGGCAAACACCCTCCACAGGAGGTCGGTGAAGTTGAGCGACTCGTCGCGCTCGATCTTGAATTTATAGTAATAGTACAGGCCGACGATGTAGAGGTCCAGCATGACCTTCGGCAGCCAAACCGGAATATCGGGCGTCAGTCCCTTCAAGTCGCTGAACAGGACCGTGACGTCCGAAAAAACCATGACCAGCCAGGCCACGGTGGCTGCCATAAAGGAAAATCGGGCTAAGGCCTTGGTCTTCAAAGTCGTAGTGTTCAGCATCCCGGCGGCGGGAGCCTGCTAAGATCGGAAGTTTTGTGAAACTTACTTCCTGCTATAATTCGGAGCTTCGCGGGTAATGGTTACATCGTGAGGGTGGTTTTCCACCATACCCGCAGCGGTAATCTTGACAAACTTGGCCTGTTTGAGTTTCTCCATGTTGCGGGCACCGCAGTAACCCATGCCCGCCTTCAGGCCTCCCACCAGCTGGTAGAGCACCTCGGCAACCATGCCCTTGAAGGGAACCCGCCCGGAGATACCTTCCGGAACCAGTTTCTTGATGTCATCTTCAGCGTCCTGGAAATACCGGTCTTTGGATCCTTCATCCATGGCCTCCATGGACCCCATTCCCCGATACGACTTGAACTTCCGCCCCTCGTAGATGATCACGTCACCCGGGGCCTCCTCGGTGCCGGCGAGAAGAGATCCAATCATAATGCTGTCGGCGCCGGCCGCAATGGCCTTCACGATATCCCCGGAAAACCGTATGCCTCCGTCCGCGATAATTTTTACGCCCGAGCCTTTTACGGCCTTAGAGGCTTCAAATACGGCCGATAGTTGGGGAAGTCCCACGCCGGCCACGACACGGGTCGTACAAATGCTGCCGGGTCCCACCCCCACTTTGAGGGCATCTGCACCGGCTTTTACCAGTGCCTTAGCCGCTTCACCCGTGGCGATGTTGCCTACCACGAGGTCAAGGGCCGGGAATTTCTTCTTCACTCTTTTCGCCGCCTCGATGACACCCTTCGAATGGCCGTGTGCCGTATCGATACTGATCACATCCACTCCCGCCGCCTTCAATGCCTCAATCCGGGTTATCATATCCGGCGTGACACCGACGGCCGCCCCCACCCGTAAACGACCGAACTGGTCATGGCAGGCATTGGGCTTATTCTTCTTCTTCAGGATATCCTTGTAGGTCACCAGACCCGTCAGCTTCCCTCTTTTATTTACGATGGGGAGTTTTTCGATCTTATACTTCTGAAGAATAACTTCCGCCTTGTCCAGGGTAATACCTTCCGGCGCGGTAATCAGGTTCTCGCGCGTCATGATTCGCTCAATCGGTAGGGAGAAGTCCTTTTGAAAACGCAAGTCTCGGTTGGTGATGATCCCCACCAGCTTCCCGTTATCATCAATAACCGGGATTCCTCCGATCTTGAATTCACGCATGATTTTTTCCGCATCCCTGACCGTGGAATTAATCCGGAGCGTTACCGGGTCGAGGATCATCCCGCTCTGTGACCGCTTCACCTTGCGAACTTGCTCGGCCTGTTGCTCGATGGTCATGTTCTTATGAATGAACCCGATACCCCCTTCGAGGGCCATGCTGATGGCCAGGGCCGATTCGGTAACGGTATCCATGGCGGCGGATACGATGGGGATATTCAGCTTGATGTTCCCGGTAAGCTGCGTCACCGTACTGGTTTCACGCGGCAGCACCTCGCTGTAGGCGGGCACCAGGAGGACATCATCGTAGGTTAGGGCTTCAAAAAGGAACTTGGCGGGATCGAGGGCCATGGCAAATAAGTTAGACTCGTTATTTGCCGGCCAAAGGTAGGCTAAAAAAAGGACATGCCAAGGTTATTTTCCCGGTCCCGGGAATCATCGCTTCTGACGATGCCGCCCGTCGTATATTTGATCACTCAACGGTAAGACCGTCACATTTTTTATCCCATGAAAAGCTATTCACTACTCCTGGTGCTGTTTTCGATCTCGTTAAGCACCCTTGCACAACGGCAGCAGGGCAAGGCCTCCTTCTATGCAGACAAATTTGAAGGCCGCACCACGGCAAGCGGAGAAAAGTACAAACACAGCAAACGGACTGCCGCGCACAAAACGTTGCCTTTTGGAACACGCGTCCGCGTAACCAACCTCTCCAATCAAAAACAGGTGGAAGTCATCATAAACGACCGGGGGCCCTATGTGGATGACAGGATCATCGACTTGTCGAAATCTGCGGCCGAAGAGCTGGGTTTCGTTCAGCAGGGCCTGGCGGAAGTCACCCTTGAGGTAATTGATGCCGGGGACGGCAAAAGTGTGATTCCTGGACCTATGCCGGATGTCGCCCCCCCGGAGGAAAAAGAGTTCTACGATGTAGAAGCCAAACGAATGACTCCCGGAGGGTTCGGCGTTCAGATCGGCACGTATCAGGAGCTGGTGAACCTGTTGCGTGTGGCCGACAACCTGAAGAGTTCGTACCAGAAGAAGGTTACCGTACAGGTCAAGAACGTCAACGGGGCAAAATACTACGCGCTGATCCTGGGAGGATTCTCAACCCGCGCTAAGGCAGAAAAATTCAAGGAAAAAATTCGGAACAAGTACCCTGATGCCTTCATCGCGGAGTTTGAGCGGATGCGCTAAAGGTCAAACGCGGTGGAAATTGTCGGCTATCTTTCAGCGCTTGCCATCGGCCTTGTTTTGGGGCTGCTGGGCGGCGGAGGGTCAATTTTGGCCATCCCGATTTTAGTGTACCTATTTGATACAGAGCCCGTTCGGGCATCCGCCTACTCGCTGTTCATTGTCGGAATAACCAGTGCCGTGGGGACCTTCTCCAAGTATCGGGAGGGCCTGGTGAGCCTCCGTGCCGGAATTGCCTTCGGGATCCCCTCCATCCTGACCATTTTCATCACCCGCAAATGGGTGGTACCTGCCATTCCAGACACGGTGCTTCAGTCCGGAGATCTTCTTATTACCAAAAGGCTGCTCCTCCTCGGCCTGTTTGCCGTACTTATGATCCTGGCGGCCATCCCCATGATCCGCGCGGGGAAGGAACCTACTCCCTCCGATCATCCAGGAGGTTTCCTTCCAATGATTGCCCAGGGAGCCGGGATCGGTTTCATTACGGGCTTAGTGGGAGCCGGCGGAGGATTCCTCATTATCCCGGGCCTGGTTTTTCTTACTGGGCTTCCGTTCAAGAAGGCCGCCGGTACTTCCCTGTTGATCATTGCACTTAATTCCCTCATTGGGTTTATGGGCGACGTACTCAACTACCGGATGGAATGGTCTTTCCTCCTGGGAATAACCGGCCTATCGATTATCGGGATGGTTATCGGAAGCCGGCTATCGGCACGGTACAAATCGGGTCAATTGCGCATAGCTTTTGGCTGGTTCATACTGATTACCGGCCTCTATATCCTCATTAAGGAGCTCAATTAGGACAAAGTTTATTCAACTTAAGTAATGCAGTATAACTGCCTTGGGAATATGTTAGTATTACTATTATATTTGCGAGTAAAATTATCATATGGGTCACCTGACTTTCAAGCTGAACGAAAAGCTCTACGTGCGAGACCCCCAATCGACGGAATTGGGCCAGAAAATCGTCAGCAAGGGCATTGAAATGATTGATGGGCTGGGTTTTGAACAGTTCACGTTCAAGAAGCTGGCCGCCCAGGTCAATTCCACGGAGCCCTCCATTTACCGGTACTTTGAAAACAAACACCGGCTGCTTCACTACCTGACTGCCTGGTACTGGAGTTGGCTGGACTATCGGCTGGATCTGGCCACGGCAAGCCTCCATTCCCCGGAGGAAAAACTGCGTGCTTCTATCCGGGTCATCACCGAAGAAAAGAAGACGGACCCCTCCTTCCAACATGTGAACGAGGAGGCCCTGCATCGCATCGTGGTCAATGAGTTGGAAAAGACCTACCTTACCAAATGGGTTGATGATGACAACCAGGCTGGCCTGTTTGGTGGTTTCAAGACCCTTACGAAAAAGATATCCGGTTTCATCAAGGAAGTGGCGCCCGATTACCCCTTTCCCAATTCCCTGGTCAGCACCATCCTGCTGGCCGCCAACGAGCAGCTCTTTTTCCTGGAACATCTGCCCACTCTTTCCAACCTGGACAAGCGACTGCCCGCTCCGCAACGGCATGCGCAACTTCAGGTTTTCATTGAGTCTTTGGTATTCGGGGCCATTCAAAAGAAATAGCTATGCTCACCAATTTTTCGATCGTGCGGATTATCCGCGAGATCGGTTTGACACAGAATCATGGCCTCAATCTTCACGACCTCCATCCCGTGGAGATGAATACCCGGACCTATCTCCGAAAGGATCTGCCCGAGTTTGAACGAGACTTGTCCGAAGCGGGCCATTTGTCTCGAATCATCTTTGTCAAGAATAACATTCAACCTAACGGGCTACGGGCTTTCCTGGAGGAACAAACCAGCCCGGTAGTAACCTTTGAGCAGGATGGCGAGCATGTCAAACCTATTCTCTGGCTTCCCGGAAAGAAGGGACCTGCCGGCTATCGAATGGAGGCAACGTCCCACGAACCCGTAAACTGGGATACCAATTTCCTTGACCGGCTGGTCAAGTCGGAGGCGGGTGAGGTGCTTTGCCTGACATCGGTCATCTACGAGAACCCAATAAGCCCGGCGACAGGCGAAGATCAGAACCTGAGCCCGATCAGGCGGCTGATCCGCTTGCTGGGCACTGAAAAAAAGGAAATTCTCTACATCCTTTTCTATGCCCTCCTGGTCGGTTTTGTCAGTCTCGCGCTCCCGTTGGGGATACAAACGACCGTTGAGCTGATTTCCGGAGGCGTATTTTTCAGTTCAGTCTACCTGATGATTGCCTTGGTTATCCTGGGCGTACTCATCGGCGGTGCTCTTCAAATTCTTCAAATCACCATGGTGGAATTTCTCCAACGAAGGGTATTCACCAAGGCCGCACTGGAATTTGCCTACCGGATTCCGCGCTTGCAGCTGGAATCGCTGTCGGAGAAGTATACCCCCGAACTCGTCAATCGCTTCTTCGATGTGATCACGGTGCAAAAAGGGCTTCCCAAGCTTCTCATTGACCTCGCTTCCGCGGCAATCCAGATTCTTTCCGGCTTGCTCCTGATTTCTCTTTATCACCCCTTTTTCATCCTGTTCGGCCTTCTTCTTATTTCTACTTTGGTGGCCATCTTCTTCGTGACAGGGCCCCGCGGCCTTCACTCCTCCATCAGTGAATCAAAATACAAGTATCGCGTGGTGCACTGGCTGGAGGAATTGGGAAGGGCGGTTCAGTCATTCAAACTGGGCGGCAGCACTGACCTTCCCTTGCGGAAAACCGACTACAACGTGAACGGCTACCTGAAACACCGGTCCGTTCACTTCAATACGCTGCGTACGCAGTTCTTCTTCATCATCCTCTTCAAGGCTGCTGTCATTGGCGGTATGCTGATCGTGGGTACCATGCTGGTGGTCAATCGTGAAATCACGCTGGGTCAGCTGGTGGCCTCCGAGATTGTCATTATTCTCATCATCAACTCCGTGGAAAAGATCATTATGTATATGGACGTGGTCTATGATCTTCTGACTGCAGTCGACAAGATTGCCCATGTTACTGATCTGCCCATCGAGCGGTTTGGCGGCCTGGATGTAACCCCCCGTCATGAAAAAGGATTTGCCCTGGAGGTGCGCAACCTTTCCTTCGTACCCGTAGGAGGAGAATTCAGTCTGCGCAATATCAACCTGTCGATCGCTCCCGGTGAACGTATTTGCATTTCGGGGCCGGGTGGGAGCGGCAAGACGATGCTGACCAACATCCTGGCTGGACTATATACCCATTACCAGGGCTCCTATACACTCGACGGCTACTCGCTCAGGGACCTGGATTTGACGCACCTCCGGGAAAAGATTGCCAAGAACATCAGCGTGGAGGATCTTTTCGACGGTACTATTTTGGAGAACCTGTCGGTAGGCAATGCACACACTTCCGCGGAGCGGGTGCTGAAGGCCTTGCAGAAAGTAGGCCTCGCCGACACCATTCACTCGTATCCCGATGGATTGAGCACCCACTTGTTGAGTGGCGGCAAAGGATTGCCGGATACGGTTATTCAAAAGCTGATCCTCGCGCGGTGCCTCGCCAAACAGCCAAGGCTCATGGTGTTGAATGACTTCTTCATCGGCCTACCCCGCTCGGAGAAACTCTCACTCATTCAAACCATTATTGACCCCTCCAATCCGTGGACCCTGGTCGCCGTCTCCAACGACCCCATGATGATGTCGGCCTGTGACCGGGTTATTGTGTTGGATGGAGGACAGATGATTGCCACAGGTTCGTTTGCCGAGCTGATGAAGGATGACCGAATCAAAAGAATTATTGACTAACGCCATGCTACGGATATCCAACGAGTCTATCGAAAAGGGCCTCCAGCCGGATGCTCTTTACTCTCTCCGTGCACTTCGTACGCCGGAGAGCGGCAAGAAGCTTGCCCGGATTCTCCTGGCTGTCGGCCTGCTGGCTTTGATCGTGCTTTTTCTTCCCTGGCAGCAGAACATTCACGGTAAGGGCAAAGTCACGGCGTTATCGCCTGGCAACCGCCCCCAGACCGTTGAAACAGCCATTGCCG
Source organism: Cyclobacteriaceae bacterium (assembly GCA_016787605.1). Classification (GTDB taxonomy): domain Bacteria; phylum Bacteroidota; class Bacteroidia; order Cytophagales; family Cyclobacteriaceae; genus ELB16-189. The sequence goes on along the minus strand of JAEUUE010000033.1, from coordinate 30,496 downwards.
GCCGCATCCAACAGTGGAAAATCAATGAGGGGCAACTGGTTCATACCGGCGATACCATCGCTATCCTCAGTGAAATCAAGGAGAAGTATTTCGATCCCGAGTTGCTGAAGCGGCTTCGTGAGATTATTGCCTCCAAGGAACAAAGTTTCCAGTCCAAGAATGAGAAGGCCAATGCGCTCCAACGCCAGATCAAGTCGCTGCATACTGCCATGCAAGGGAAGGTTGATCAAGCCAAGGCCAAACTCGAAGGAGAGCGTGTTCGCTTCAACAACGCCAGGAATCAGTACGAACGAAACCTGAAACTCTACGAGGCCGGCAACATTCCACTGACGAAGTTCCAGGATTTTGAATATAAGTACCAGGGAAGCGAGGCGGATTTCATAAATGCAGAAATCGAAGTGCCGCGCATCCAGGCCGAATACCTGGACAAGATCAGCAAAGCCGAATCGGAACTGAACAATACCCTTGCCGAGCAGTTTGATACGCAGGCAGAGTTGGCCAAACTGAGGAATGAGTATGTGAACATGCAGGTCAGAAGCCAGCAGTACTTCATCCTGGCGCCCCAAACCGGATACGTGGTCAAAGCCACCCAGGCCGGCATTGGTCAAACCATCAAGGAGGGAGAAGCCCTGTGTACGATCATGCCCCGCAGCAACGACATTGCGGTCGAAATGTATGTGCGGGCCATGGATGTGCCCCTTCTGAGTATTGGCCGCAAAGTCCGCATCGAATTTGACGGGTTCCCTGCGCTTCAGTTCAGCGGATGGCCCAGTATCTCCGTGGGAACCTTTGGCGGCACCGTGCGTGTCATTGATTATGTGAATACTCATCCGGGTGAATTCCGCATCCTGGTGACCCCTGACTCCACCGACACGGCCTGGCCGCGCCAGCTGCGGGTAGGCAGTGGAACCATGGGCTGGGTTATGCTGGACAGCGTCCCGGTCTGGTACGAACTGTGGCGACAGCTCAATGGATTCCCTCCGAGTCTCTACGAGGAACCCAAGGAAGTTTTTGTGGACCAGAAGAAAGAAAAACCTGAACCCGACAACTCCAAGGAATGAAAACCCTTCTTTTCATCCTGCTCATGGCGGTCCTGCCCGGGCTGGGGTTTTCCCAAACCTCGTCTGATTCGGTATTCATTCTCCCGGATACCGTACAGGCTTTTACGCTGGAGAACTTCTACGGCGCCTTACTGGAGAATCATCCTTTGGTAAGACAAGCCAGGCTGCTGCCGGATGCCGCGAGACAGGAAGTCCGCTTTGCCCGGGGTGCGTTTGATCCCAAGTTGGAAGCTTCCTACAACACCAAGGAATATCAGGACAAAGAGTACTACAACAAATTTCTCGCTGCTTTCACGATACCCGTGTGGTTCCCGGTCGATCCGAAAATTGGCATTGAGCAGAACGAAGGGACATTCATCAACCCTGAATCGTCCATTCCCTCCAGCGATGATTACAAGCAACTGTTCACCGGCATCCGGCTGCCCGTGGGCCGCGGCTTGTTTACCGATGAACGACGAGCCGCCGTAAAACAGGCCCAGTTGTTCACAGAAATGGCAGAAGCGGAACAGGTAAAAATGATCAACAAGATCCTGCTGGAGGCCGCCAAAGATTACTGGCAATGGTATTTCACCTATTACGCCTACCGCCTGCTTTCCAACAACACCCGCATTGCCGAAGAGATCTATCGACGGGTGAACCTGAACGCCTCCATGGGGGAAGCCTCGGGCATTGATACCGTCCAGGCCAAGATCACCCTGCAGCAACGCCTGATTGAAAGGCAAGAAGCCTACCTGGACTTCTTGAACCAGGGCATTAAGATTTCGAACTACCTCTGGGATCCCAACCAGAATCCGCTCCAATTGAGTCCTTCGGTGGCCCCGGTGTTGACCGGCGATCCGGAATCTCTCAGCACGCAAACCCTGAACGAGCTCATGTTCATGGCCCGTCAGAATCACCCGGAGTTGCAGAAACTGAGCATTAAACTCAATCAACTGGAGGTGGAGCGGAAACTGGCGGTCGAATACCTGAAACCCCGACTTGATCTTCAATACAGTTTCCTCAACCAGCCCATCACCCCTGATGGAAGTGCCCAGTCCTTTTCCCTTGGAAACGATTATAAGTTCGGTGTTGATTTCTCGATACCCGTATTGCTTCGAAAGGAGCGTGCCAAGCTGGGGCAAACCAAGCTTAAGATACGGAGTACCCAGTTGGAGCGTACCCAGGCGGAGCGGGACATCCTCAACCAGATCCAGCAAGTATATAACCAGCTCACCAATACTCAACTGATCCTGAACCAGCAATCGGCCATGGTCGACAATTACGAGCGCTTGCTCGATGCCGAATTGCTCAACCTCCAGCTGGGGGAAAGTGACCTCTTCAAGATCAATGTTCAGCAGGAAAAACTCATCCAGTCGCAGATGAAGTTCCTGAAATTGCGGTCTGAATACGAGAAACTGAAGGCTAGCCTCTATTGGGCGGCCGGTGTGCGGAACCTGAACGCCACGCGCTGAGCAACTTTCTTTTGAATTCCGGCTGTTTTTATTAGCTTGGATAACGCGATTTGATCATGAATAATTACCTGCTTTGGATCCGGGTCACCGCCGTGCTGCAGATTATCACAGCCTGTATCCATGGGATGAGTTTCCTGCGAGAGCCCACACCGGCCAACCAAACTGAACGGACACTGCATGAATTGATGTCCACTTATCGCCCCGACCTGGGACCGTATTTTCATCCCACTACCGGGGACATATTTACTGCGCTGAGCGCCTGCTTTAGCCTTCTTTACCTGCTGGCCGGAATGATCAACCTTTACCTGGCCCAGAAGAACCTATCTCCCCAGATCTGGAAAGGACTTGTCTCCATCAACCTCGTGGTTTTTGGAGGCGCCTTCATCATCATGCTGCTGCTTACTTTTCTTCCGCCGATTATCCTGACCGGGGTGGTGTTTCTTTCACTTTCCTTTGCCTACGCCACCAATCACATCCACCGGTTCCGGCTACCCCAAAACTGACTTCTCAATAATGTCGCAACATTCGTGGATCTGCTCCTCAGTAATCACCAGCGGAGGAGCCAGGCGAATAATGTTGCCATGAGTGGGCTTGGCCAAAAGGCCGTTCTGCGCAAACGTCATGCAGAGATTCCACGCCGTATCACTTTCCGGCGAATCATTAATGACTATCGCGTTGAGTAGTCCCTTCCCGCGGACCAGGGTGACCTTGTTGGTTTTCGCCTTGAGCGCGTTCATGCGGGAGCGAAACAGGACGCCCAACTTATCCGCACGGTTCGCCAGTCCCTCGTCCTTGACGACCTGGAGCGCCTCCATGCATACCGCGGCGGCCAATGGGTTGCCCCCAAACGTGGAACCGTGCTCCCCGGGCTTGATGACCAGCATCACCGCATCATCCGCCAGCACACACGAAACCGGAAGCACTCCGCCGCTCAGGGCTTTGCCCAGGATCAGCATATCAGGGCGAACACCTTCATGGTCGGAAGCCAGCATTTTCCCGGTGCGTGCGATGCCCGTCTGGATTTCATCCATCATGAGCAGCACATTGTTTTTCCGGCAAGCGGCCTCCGCGGCCTTGAGGTATCCCTCCTGCGGAACATAAACCCCGGCCTCGCCCTGGATGGGTTCAATCCAAAGCCCGCACACATTCGGATTGGCCAGCGCCTTATTGATGGCGGCCACATCATCGTAATCAATAATCTCAAACCCGGGCATGAATGGACCGAAACCAGACCGGGCAGTGGGGTCGGTAGATGCCGAAATGATCGTCGTCGTTCGTCCGTGGAAGTTCTTTTTCGCCGCGACAATGATGGCCTTGTTCTCCGGTATTCCCTTCTTGGTATATCCCCATTTCCTGGCCAGCTTGATCGCCGTTTCATTCGCCTCGGCGCCGCTGTTCATGAAGAGTGCTTTTTGGTAACCGAAGGTCTCGCAGACATATCGCTCAGCCAATCCAAGCTTGTCATTGTAGAAAGCCCGCGAGGTCAGCGTCAGTTCTTTGGCTTGTTCTGTTAAGGCCCGGATTATACGGGGATGGCAATGTCCCTGGTTGACGGCGCTGTAGGCCGACAGGAAGTCATAATACCGCTTCCCCTCTACATCCCACAAGAATACGCCTTCGCCACGGTTAAGCACCACGGGCAGCGGGTGGTAATTGTGAGCACCGTACTTCTCCTCCAGCGCGATAGCCTCCTGAGCGGAATGTACCTCAACCATAAATCGTTGTTTGACACAAAGATACTCAGGAAAGCCCAGACCCCTTGAGCGGGCAATTGTCCTTTTCAATCAGGAAAATCCTGAACATATTTGTAGGATTTAGCCACCCTGCATGAAGTACAAACGGATCCTCCTTAAACTGAGCGGCGAAGCCCTGATGGGAAAGTCGAAAACCAACAGCATGGACCCGGAGGTGCTGGAGCAGTATTCCATGGAAATCAAGGCTGTTCATGAGCTGGGGGTGGAGTTGGCCATTGTAATCGGGGGCGGCAACATTTTTCGGGGCGGACAGGCCGAAGCCCTGGGCATCGACCGCGTGCAGGGGGATTATATGGGCATGCTGGCCACGGTAATCAATGCCATGGCCCTCCAAAGTACATTGGAACGGCACGGTGTTTTTACTCGACTCATGGCCGGCATAAAGATGGAGCAGGTGTGTGAGCCCTTTATCCGTCGCCGTGCCATCCGCCACCTGGAAAAGGGAAGGGTGGTCATCTTTGGCGCGGGCATCGGCAACCCTTACTTTACCACCGATTCGACGGCCAGCCTTCGGGCGATTGAAATCCAGGCCGATGTCGTGCTGAAAGGCACTCGGGTGGATGGCGTCTACACCAAGGATCCTGAGAAATTCCCCGATGCCACCCGCTATACCCAACTGACCTTCCAGGAGGCCTACGAAAGGAACCTGAACATCATGGATATGACGGCCTTTACGCTGTGCATGGAAAACAAGCTTCCCATTATCGTGTTTGACATGAATAAGCCGGGGAATCTCAAGCACATCCTGCAGGGCGATGCCGCCGGAACCCTGATTAGCTAACTGCAACGCTTCATTTATGGAAGAAATCGAACTCTACCTCGACGATGCCCGCGATCAAATGAGCAAGGTGCTCACCCACGTGGGCCATGAATTGACGAAGATTCGGGCCGGGAAGGCCAACCCCTCGATGCTCGACGGTATCCTGGTCCCTTATTATGGCGCGATGAGTCCGCTTCAGCAGATCTCATCGATCACCTCACCCGATCCGCGGACCCTGTTCATCAAGCCCTGGGAAAAGAGCTTCATCCATGAAATCGAAAAGGCCATTATGGCGGCTAACCTGGGCCTGACCCCGCAGAATGACGGGCAACAGGTAATCATCAACATCCCCATGCTCACCGAGGAGCGGAGAAAGCAACTGGTCAAACAAGTGCATCACGAATGCGAACAGGGCAAGGTGAGTATTCGCAGCGTTCGAAAAGAGACCAACGAACACCTGAAGAAGATCAAAGGTGCCCCGGAAGACGACGTGAAAAACGCCGAGGAAGATGTGCAGAAACTCACTGATGAGTTTATTGCAAAAATCGATGCGTTGATGAAGAAGAAAGAAGCCGAAATTATGACGGTGTAACTCACCCTCTCCCATGAACGACGAATCCCTCGGACAAAGAGCCCTTCGCAAAACCAAAAGTTTCTTCAAGAAACTTCTGATCATCCTGCTGCTCCTGGGCGCGGCGGTCTTTGCTTTTCTCTACTGGGGTACCTACGAAAATGGCGTCATGGCGGGCAAGGTGGTTCGTATCAGTGAAAAGGGTATGGTGTTCAAGACCTTTGAGGGAAAGCTCAATCTTGAAACTTTCGGGGCGCTGAAAGGCACCAGTCCCATTGCGGAAACCTTCGATTTCTCGGTAGAAAAAAGCGAAGAGGAAGTCATTAAGTCCCTCCAGGAGGTTGCCCTCAGCGGCGAACGGGTCAACCTGTATTTCACGAAGCGATACATGTCCTTTCCCTGGAGAGGAGACACCAACTACTTTATCACCAAAGTAGAGAGGCTACAATAACCCCGCCCGTGAAGAACAACAAACTTGTAGTGGTCTATGGGTCTTACGGGTATACCGGGACCCTGATCGTTAACCTGTGCAAAGAAAAAGGTCTCCAGGTGGTGCTCGCCGGACGAAACCGGGAAGCGCTGCAGAAACAAAGTGAGACCTCGGGTTATCCTTTCGAGGTCGTAGATAGTGCTGATGTCCCGGGTTTGAAGCGACTCCTGGAGCCTGCCGCATTGGTGATTCACTGCGGGGGCCCGTTCAAGCACACCGCCAAAGCAATGGCCGAGGCCTGCCTTGCTACCCAAACCCACTATACGGACATTACCGGGGAATACCAGGTGTTCGAAATGTTGGCCGACCTGGATGCCCAAGGGAAGCAGGCAGGCATCCTCCTGATGCCTGGAACCGGCTTTGACGTAGTTCCCTCCGATTGCCTTGCCGCACACCTCAAGTCCCGGCTCCCTTCGGCCACCCACTTGCAGCTGGCTTTTGCCTCCACAAGTCCCGGCACCTCACGGGGCACGAAGAAAACTTCCGTGGAAAGCCTGGGCAACGGCGGACTTATCCGAAAGGACGGAAAGCTAACGCGCGTACCCCTGGGGCAGAAGGTATTGAATGTAGACTTCGGCTCTTTTCATATTAATAGCCTTTGTATTCCATGGGGTGATATCTCCACGGCCTGGCGCAGTACCGGTATTCCCAACATTGAAGTATTCATGGGGGCCACCGACAGCATGATCCGTAATGCAAGGCTCAGCAATTACCTCGGGTGGCTGCTCCGTCTGCCGGTCGTGCAAAACTACCTGATGAAACAGATAGACCGTCGCTCGCCGGGACCCAGCGACGAAAAACGGGAACGGGGAAAGAGTTTCCTCTGGGGAAAGGTGTGGGATGAAACCGGCAAGACTTGCATGAGTCGGCTGGTTACACTCAGCGGCTACACGCTTACGGCCAAGACCGCCGTACTCATTGCCGAGAAAATCCTGGCTGGGAATTTCAAGCCAGGATATCAGACACCTTCCCTATGCTACGGCCCCGATCTCATCATGGAAATTGAAGGGACAACACGAATTGATCTGTGATATGGAAAAACGACTCACCCGTTCCACGACCGACCGCATGATTGCGGGAGTCTGCGGAGGCATTGCCGATTATTTCAAACTTGACCCTTCCCTCGTACGGGTGGGCATCGTGTTGATCTGCCTGGTTACTGCGGTGGTTCCCGTATGCCTGATCTACGGCATCATGTGGTTCATCATTCCTGAAGCCCGGTAGCTTTATCCGCCTTTCACGATAACCGATTTCTCGGTCCGGGGCACCAGCTTTCCGATGCGATGGATGGGCAATCCATGCCGGGAGAGAATCTCTTCAATTGCTTCGCTGCCCGAAGCATCGGCACAGATCAGCAAGCCACCTGAGGTTTGCGGATCGCACAAGGTGAGCAAGGACTCGCTTCCGATTCCCTCCACCCTGGACTGGTAACTGCTCCAGTTTCTCATGGTATTGTCCGGGTAAATCATCTGCCCGGTATAGAAACGGAGGTTGCTCAACAGCGGAACGTCAGGGTAATTGATTTCTGCGGAGACGCCGCTTCCTTCGCATACTTCGATCAGGTGGCCGAGCAAGCCAAAGCCGGTAATGTCGGTCATCGCAGTTACCTCGGGAAGCGAACCCAGCTCCGCACCCACTTTGTTCAGCGTCGTCATCAGCTTCACGGCCTCCTGCAGATCGGCCGGCGCGGCGATCCCCCGTTTTTGTGCGGTGGTGACGATTCCCACGCCAATGGGCTTGGTGAGATACAGCCAGTTTCCTGCCCGCGCCGTATCGTTGCGTTTGATGTTCGGCTTCCGGATTCCTCCCGTGACGGCAAGCCCGAAAATGGGCTCAGGGCTATCAATGCTATGTCCTCCAGCCAACGGAATTCCCGCCTCGGCACATACTTGGCGGCTTCCTTCCAGAACCCGCTGAGCCAGCTCGGGCGGCAACTTGCTGATTGGCCATCCCAGTATCGCGATGGCCATGAGCGGCTTTCCTCCCATCGCATACACATCACTGATAGCATTGACGGAGGCGATACGTCCGAAGTCGGTGGCATCATCCACGATAGGCATGAAGAAATCGGTCGTACTGATGATACATTGATCGCCGCCCAGGTCGAATACGGCAGCATCGTCTTTGGTCTCATTACCCACCAGGAGTCTCGGGTCCTTTCGTGGCGCCGATGAAGCATGGAGGATGGTTTCCAGGACGGAGGGAGCGATTTTGCAGCCGCAGCCGGCACCGTGAGAAAACTGGGTCAATCGTATTTCACTCATACCTGTTGGATAAGTTGCCTGGCGTAGGCGGTTATGTCCGTGCCGTCCCACGGCAGTGAGAATTTCAACTGTGTATTCCGCCGCTCCATGCTCCGCACGTAAGCCTTGTCGTAATAGTTCAGCAGGATGTCAATCACGGCGTGCCAGTCGTTCTGCTGCAGCCGCTCGCGGGCGGCGAGGAAATGCTGGCCTCCCAGCTTTTTCGAAATCTTGGCCATGATGGCCAGAAACTCGTCGCGATCTGCGGCGCTGTACTCCTCCACCAGGCGACTCACACGAATCGGCCTGGGTACCTCCATGCGAACCAGGGGGGCCTGGTGCAGTTGGTTCCAGAAATCGGGTGGAAGGAAAATCTTGCCGATGGCAATGGACTCATCTTCCACCCAGATGCGCCGGCTCCTGTCAAGAGTGAGCAGTTGCTCATACAATTCATTTTGAAACTGCTCCGTCTTAGGTTGGGGCGGCTGAAGGAGATGTCCGAAGGCCGACCCCTTGTGATTGGCCAGGCGCTCCAGGTCCAGCACCTGTTCTCCCTGGCGGGCCAGTTCGCGCAGCACATCGCTCTTGCCGCTTCCTGTGCATCCGGTGACGGAAACCAGCGATAGTTTCTCGCGGAACATGTCCAGTGCGGCTTGCCGGTAGGTTTTGTAGCCCCCGGCCAGGACATGGGAGGAAATCCCGGCCATGCCGATGAATTGCGCAAAATTGGCGGAGCGCATGCCGCCTCGCCAGCAATGCACAATGGCTTCACCACGAGCCGCCACTTTCTCTGCCTCGGTAATCAGGCTTTCCAATCGCGGGCCGACAAGACGAAATCCTTCGTGGATGGCTTGCCGCTGGCCATGCTGCTTGTAGGCGGTTCCCACCACCACACGTTCGGCGTTGTTGAGAAGGGGGATATTGATGGCTCCCCGAATGTGCCCGGCTTCGAACTCGCCTTCGGAGCGCACATCGATCACGGGCAATTCACGGCGAAGTCTTAAAAAATCAGGGAACGAAAGCTGCATGGCGTCAATGCCTGCAAAGGTCGCAAATAATCAGACGTGATTATCGCACATCAGTCGTCAAAGGCATTGACGAGGCTTGACGCAATGCCGATCCGGAACCCGGTGGCCAGGTAATTGCCTTGCTGGAAGGAGGCTGCGAATTCCAGCCGGAACAATCTCAGGATGCCCTCCAATCCATATCCCAATTCCACGTAGTTGTTGGACGTCGGGCTGGCCAGGTAGTTGACAAACAGGTTTTCGGTAATACCGGCAAGCCGCACATAGGGAATACGGGTCACGAGGAATTTCCTCAGGTGGTAATGAGCATTCACCGTCGCATACTTGTCGCGGGTGCTGAACGCATAGTAATCCAGCAACCGGTAGCTGCCCACGGGATCAGTAGTCACAAAAGGAGTCAGGTTACCCAGGAAGTGCTTGTAGTCCATGAAATACATTTGGCGGTTGCTGAAGAACGTCCCGCCTTTCACCAAAAGATCGAGTGTCCCCCGTATTCCGAACTTCAACTGGTGACGGATGCCGAGTTCAAGCATCTCGTAGGAAACATCGCTGTCCAGCGCCCCAAAGCCGCGCCGGAATTCAGCCATGAATACCGGGGAAGAGTTGCTTACCCGCTGGCGGTTTCCGTTGCGAACCCTGAATTTCTGCCAGGGTCTTGCCTCGAAACCAATGAGACCCACAAACGCATGGTGAGTCTGAAAACTGGTCGTCGGGAGTTCCTGGTTTACCGGCGCATTCGGGGTGTATTCCTTTTCTTTGTAGTCAATCCAGGTGATGTCGCTGGAGTTGGTCAGTTCCGACCGTCTTGACCAGGTCCACTGGGTGTATGCCGTAAAGTACTGGCTGATCCGGTCACGCCATTTGAAGTCCACATAATTTCGCTCGTACAACTTCATCAGGTTATCCTCGAGAAAGAGGGTGGTGATGGAGTTCACGATATGATGGATCGGTTCATCGTGGTTGTACTGGTGAACATACCGGCCGCCTTCGAGGGTAAAGCGATGGCCCTGGCGGCGGAAGTCAACCCGCACGATTCCCGTCAGTACTTTCCGGGAGAACGCATAGCGAAGAACCGGAGTCACCTCCAACCGGGAAGTCCGGGGCCGGGCATCCGGGTTCGCGGTGTCCCGCTTCACCCAACGCTGGTAGAAACTCATCTTGTAGATCAGGTTCCATCCTTCGACCGTGTTGAAGCCTCCGTTGGGGAAATGAATCTGGAAGTCGGACATCTTTCCAACATGGTACGTATCCCCTATGAGCAGATCCCAAGGCTGAAAACCTTTGCTTTTGGAGGGCTTGAGCGAGTCACCCTCATCCCTCCGGCGTTGCACCTCCGAAATGCTGTCATTGACCTTGTACCCACGCACTTCTTCCTGGGTCAGTTGTACCGGGCGCATCTCGGCCCAAAACAGGGAATCCTTTTTGTATGCCATGGAGTCCACCTTGTAGGTAGTCTCTTCGATGACTTCCGGCTCCTTCTGCTCCTTCCGCTCCTCCTTTTCATACTCCCTCACCATCTGATTCAACTCCTTCCGGGTAACTTCCTTGCCTTCCGCGAGCCGGTCCTGGAGTTGCTGGCCCTTTTTGCTGTACTTCTTCTGAATCTCCTTCGCCTGCTCCTTCTGTACGGTCTCATCGATAACCGTCATCTCCAGGGGAAGGGCCGGGTTGAGGGTAATCTTATAATCCTTCACGGTGGCGAGGTACTCCGCCACAAACTCAAACCCGAATATTTTTCCTCCCACTTCAAACTGCTGGGATACGGGAAGCCAGGCTTTGTCTTCAATGGGATTATAAATCTGCTTCACATGAAACTTAATCCCCAGCTTGGTCACATTGAGATCGGTACTGTGAATGCTCCACCAGTCTTCCACGATATAAATCGTCCCGTCAAAAACATTATCGCCCCTGGACCGCGGGGTCACCTTGATTTTACTGATGTCATACGTACGATCCTTGAAGGTGCCTTCATAGGTGAAGCGGTAATAGGAGAAGGCCTTGGGGGAAAGGGGTGAAACAGTCTCCGCTATCTCCGGTTCATAAAGACTGCCGAAGACATAAGCGTTGGGTGACGTGTTCCGATTGTTTCCATTCGTGTACACCGCGATGACCTTTTCATCAAACTTGTTGGGCCGGGTATAGGTGATCTCACTGACCGATTCCTGGATGAAGACGCGGTCTTTGGTGATGCCCTCTTTCTCGAGCGCCTTTTTAGCCAGCCACGGGTAATCCTTGAGTTGACCCTTGCCTTTGATGTACACCTTGGCGGTGTACTTGTCGATTTGCTGCGTGTGGTACTTCGCTTTGGCGATGGCCTTCCGCATGATGGTGTACGCCGGATCTTCCTTGCCCGCTTTCACCGTAACCGCCTGGAGCTGGATCACCTGCGACTTCAGCGTCACATCCACGGTGACAAACTCGGAACCGATATCAAGACTTCGGCTAAAGGTCTCATAACCGAGAAAGTGATAGACGAGGTCGTAACGGCCGGGTGGAAGCGTAATCTCATACTTGCCCTGGGGATCACTCACCGACCCGGACTCGGTTTGCCGAACGTAGATCGTGGCAAATGCCAACGGGTTTCCGTCATCCCCCTTGATGGTGCCCCGTACACCACCCCCGAGGGCGTTGAATGCCAGCAGCCAGGCGGCCAGGAAGCAGGTCCATTTCATTGCTCTCCAAGACGCAAAGTGATTCATAAGGGTTGCCGGAACAGTGGAATTACCTGTAAAAATTTTTCGAACGAATCATGGCTTCAACCGGCTCGGGCACGAGGTATCGCACCGACTTCCCGTCATGGATGCATTGGCGGATATAAGTAGCCGAGATATCAAGCAAAGGGGCTGGCACCACCCGTACATGACTATGACGAAGAAGAGGCGAATCTGTTACACCCGGGCGTGGGTATACGTAAAGGCCATACAGATTCAGGATCTGCTGGTAATTCTTCCATTTTTCAAAATTCTCCAGGTTATCCTCACCCAGGATAACCACAAACTGCTTATTGGGGTGTTTCTCGGAGAGTACGGTCAGCGTGTCGATGGTGTAGCTGGGCTTGGGCATCCTGAACTCCACATCCGTCACCTCCAGCTTGTAATTGTCCGCAATCGCCGCCTTCACCATATCGAAGCGGTCAAACTCATGGAGCAGCGACCTGGAGGGCTTGAAAGGATTCTGTGGGGAAACAACAAACCAGACCTTATTCAGGTCTGTATTCTCCGCCATGAGGTTGGCGATGATCAGGTGCCCGACATGGATCGGGTTGAATGATCCGAAGAAGAGCCCGATTTTCTGTGAGGTTGCTTCCAAGGGCAGGCCGCTTTATTTTTTCCTGAATTCATCATACAATCGCTGCGCTTCGGCACAGGATTTTTCCAGGTCTTCGTTCACCAACACCACATCAAACTTGTCCTGGAACTCCCACTCAAATTTGGCCTTGAACAGCCGCTGGGAAAGGCTTTCGTCCGACTCGGTGCTTCGCTTCCTGAGTCTTTCCTCCAGTACTTGCAGGGAGGGAACCTTGACGAAAATGGCCAGCGCCTTGTCGCCAAAATACTTCTTGAGGTTGATGCCTCCCTTGACGTCCACGTCAAAAATCACGTCCTTCCCTTCCTTCCAGATGCGTTCGATTTCTGACTTGAGTGTCCCGTAGAAGTTTCCCGCATACACCTCCTCCCACTCGATGAACTCATTGTTGTCGATTCGCTTCTTGAACTCCTCCGGGGTAAGAAAGTAGTAATCCTTGCCATGTTGTTCCGTGCGACCCCGCTTGTCGCGCGTGCTGGCCGAGATGGAAAAGCCGAGCGTCGGGTTATGAGCCAGGAGATGGTGTACCAGTGTGGTTTTTCCGGAACCCGACGGGGCGGAAAAAATCAGCGCTTTGCCCGCCATCAGGAATCTTTTTGGATGATTTGCGCCTTGATCTGCGCCACCAGGTCAACGGGTGCGCCATCGCCGCAGCAACGGTCCTTCAGCAGCTGCTTGATGGCCATGTCTACCTGGTAGCTTTTAAAGCAGGGCATGCAATGGTCCATGTGGCTGAGAAAATACTCCCGCTGTTCGGTGGTCACTTCGCCGTCGAGGAAAAGCTGGAGCATTTCCATACAGGTGGCGCGCCGGCCGGAGGAAGACACAAAAGGGTTGGTTGGTTCGCTCATCACTCAGGTATTTTTGTAACCCATCGATTTGGCATATTCACTGAGTTTATCCTTCAGCAGTTGTCGTGCCCGGTGCAGGCGGCTTCGAACCGTTCCGATCGGGATATCGAGAATCTTGGCCATCTCTTCATACTTGAAGCCTTCCAAATCGCACAGGATTATGACCGTCCGAAAATCCACATCCAGGGAGTTGAGCGCATTGGAAATCTCATCGCCGATCATGTCCTTCAGTGAATCCACCCGGAGATCCGGGGTAATTTGCCGATGCACGTCGTCCGAGTTGTAGTACGTCTCCACTTCCTGGTAGTCCACCTTGGACGGCTCCTTGGTCTTCTTCCGGTAATCGTTAATGAAACTGTTCTTCAGGATGCGGAACAACCAGGCTTTTGCGTTGGTTCCTTTTTGGAATGATTCTATGAACCGGTAGGCCTTGAAGTACGTATCCTGGACCAGGTCTTTGGCGTCATCACGCTCCAGTGTGAGCCGATAGCCAAAATTGTACATGGCATTGATGTGCGGGAGGAACTCCTTTTCGAAGATCTCCTGTTTCTCCGCTTCCGTATAAACCTGGCGCACACCTTCGTCCATAAGGTCAAAAATAGCCAAAAGGCAAGAGGATGAAAGGCTATCGAAGCAGTTTATAGTTCTTGTATTCGCCCACCCGGTAGCCTAGCAAGAGGAAGCTGGCGATTCGCTTGAGCTTTTCGCGCAGTGATATCCGGTTTTTAGAAAGGTCATGGTCAAACCTCCAATTGAGCCTGCGGATCCGAGCTTCCATAACCTTGGGGTGGCTGCCTTCAAATCGGACCAGGGAGTCGATCTCACGGTAATCGAAATCCTCCTCCTTGGGGATATTTTCCTGGAGCCACTGGTCGTCATGGTAAAGCTGGCTGAAGGCGACTTGCTTGCGGCGCATGGCTTTGGGCTCGCGGACCCAGCCATAATGATAAATCTCCGCATCCATCAACTTCACCCGCAGTTTTTCGTTGGGTCGTCGCCGAAATCCCTGTGCATCCCGGTACGAGAATATCTGTCTATCATTCCGGATAATCCGGATTTCACGACGGTACCATTTCCATGAGGCTCCCACGTAATCGTAGGAACCGTAGAAATGCCGATAGTTGAAGAGCAGTCCTTCCACGCGCGAATCATCAAGATATCTCTCCATCGCCTTGCGTACCGTGTCCAGGTATTGCTCGTGCAGCACTTCATCGGCCTGGATGTAGAAACACCAGTCCGCATCGGCCGGCACGGCGGCAAAGGCTTTGTTGGTCTCAAGCGCCAGCACCCTTCCCCCCTCCCGCTGCGTGTCGTCCCAAACGGTTTCAATCACCCGGATCTTTTCCGGATCAATGGCACGAATCACCTCCAGGGTATTGTCTTCCGACTTTCCCACGGCCACTATCACTTCATCACAAAGGGGGAGGATTGACCGAATGGACTCGACAACCGGGTAATCCAGTTTAACGGCGTTTCGAACAATGGTGAAGCCACAGACCTTCATAGCTTCCGTTTCAAGGAGAAAAAATTTCTTTAAGTCCCTTTACCGGTTCGTGGACATGGGCTGCCGGTACACCACCAGGGATGTTCCCTCGATGTGACGCAGCGGCTTTTCCCTGGAAAGTTGATTAAGGGCCTTGTACACATCCTTATTCAAGGAAGGTCCGCGGTAATCATGCCAGAGGATAAGGCCGCCATCGGCGATCATGTCAAAGGCTTTCTGGCTGTCGCTGAGCACATAGGAATAGGCATGGGACCCATCAATGAAGATCAAGTCGGCCTTTTTCCGGTAGGGACTCTGATCAAAGTGCTTGCTGTCGCCAAAAAGCTGGGTGATCTTCTTTTCTTCGGGGGTTCCTGAATACAGGAATCGGGTAAATCCCGACTCGCTCAGCGCACGCTCGGTTGCGCGCTTGCTGTCGGACGAATCCTGCACATAGTCTTGGACCTTGTCGGGCGGAAGGGTCAACGTGGTGATCTGTGCATCGGGGGGCGAATTCACCGCCATCAGGTACGTGGTCTTGCCGGTGCAGGTACCAAACTCAAAGATTGACCTGGCTTTTTTCGAAAGTACCGAGAGGACCCACGCTTCCGAGTCCGTCGTTCCGCCCGGCACAATCAGGTGACCCCTGCCGATGAACTTGACCAGGGACTCGAGGGTTGGTCCCAATTCGTTGGTCTTGAAGATGGGGTCGACCTCATCCAGGTTGATGAGTTTTATCGGCCACTTACGGAAGGCTCCCTTCTGCTTGACCAGGCTCCGGTAATAATTCAGACTTTGGAACAAGATGAGACTTGCCACGGTCATGATGACCAGAAGAACAATAAGCCAATTCGTCAAGGACATGGGGATCAGAAAATTGGATGGAAGGCAAAAGTAGGGATTACCGCAGCAATTCAGAATAGAAGGCCAGATAACTTTGAGCCGCCCTCTTCCAGGTATAGGAATCCGCGCGCCTCCTGCAGTTTTGTTCCTTCTCCGGCTGTGAACGAAACTTCGAGATTCCTTCCATGAAAACATCCTTCATTTCGCCGGGAGCAAATTCATGCCAGTAAAATGCTTCTTCTCCTCCCACTTCCGGCAAGCTTCCCCGGGTGGAGCAGAACACGGGTTTACCCGCCTTCATCGCCTCAATGACCGGAATCCCAAAACCTTCGGACAGGGAAGGAAATACGAAAGCCTCGCAATGCCGGTAGAGCCATCGCTTCTCTGCATCGTTGACTTCGCCCGGAAGAAATACCCGGTCACTCAGTGACCACCGGTTTATTTCCTCCCGAATGAAATCGCCATAAGGCGTCCGGCTGTTGCCAGCCAGGACCAGCGAGTAGCCGTCCAGTTGCTGAAGAAACGGAAGAAGCACATGAAAATTTTTCCGTTCAAAAAAGGTCCCGATTGAAAAAAGAAATTTTCCGTCGGGCAGCCCGGCGCGGGGACGCTGATCATTCCCCGGGGTATCCTCCACTCCGTGAGGGATGACCCTGATGGGTTGCCCACGGAGTTCCAGGTGCTTTCTTACCAGCGCTTCCGTGAAGGCCGAGACGGTAGCAATCCCGTCGGCTCGATCAATCAGCTGTTGAACCTCCTTGAGCTTCCTGGCCGCCAGTTCCGGCGGATCTTCATCAAGAAAATGCAGGCCATGAAGGGTAACCAGTACCCTGGACGATTTTGGGAAACGGCTGATTCGTGACATCTCCGAACTGATGTGCCACAGATCATAACGGGGAAACTGGGCGGGAAGGATCCAGGCGGGCAGGTGACGCCGGAACCAATTGAGATAGACCACGTGCCGCGAATCGACCGGTGGCAGGAGCGACCGGGAGGCCGCATGTACCAGGTACGTAATGTCGGCGCTGGGCTTTTCGGCATCCATCGCCCGGACCAGCAACAGGATAAACTGGCCCAGCCCGGTATTCGGATATCGCAATGGCGAGCAATCGATCGCTATCCTCGGTTGCCCCGGATTATGCATGTCGCTGGGCAATGGTTGTTTTGGCAAAGTGCTCAATCCGTCCACCTACTTCCTGCGGTGTGATTTCATTCACACAATGACACTCCTTGCTGTGCCTGCAGTCTGAACAATTCCGGTCAATGACGAGGTAACTGGCGAGAGGTCCGATCGGCATCCACCTCCCCGGGTGGATGGGACGCATCGGTGAATAAAGTCCGAGCGCAAATTTGCCCAATGCGGCAGCCAGGTGCAGCACCCCGGTACTGCAGGCCACCAAACCATCGGCCTGAACAATGAATGACATCAGCTGATCCAGCGTGAGCTTGCCTGTCATATCAGTGACGTGCTCCAGCTCAAAGAGTTCCGGCTTCTGCAGGCGAATCACCTCACCCTCTTCCTTGAGCCCCGTAATAAAAACATGATACTCCGAGGCCGGAAGAAGTTTGGCAAGCTGGTAATAGTTGTCCAGGTTCCATTCGCGCGCACTTCCCTTCGATTTGGGGTGAAGAATAATATTAAACCGATCCGGACGCAGCCATTCGCTATGCCCATGGCTAGCGGCTGAAAGCCCGTAAAGGGAAGCCACTTCTTTCAGGTCGAGATCCCAATAGATCTTGAATGGGGTAAGTAACTTGAAATTAAGCAGGCTCTCATGAAGCTTGGAGCTGACACGACTGAAGCCGACGCGATAGTTGCAGTACAGCCAGCTGTGCCACCGGTGGCCCGTGGCTACCCGGTTCGGCACTCCCGCCCACTTGGCCAGTTGAGCAAGTTGCCGGTCAGGGTATACAAAGAGAATCGAGTCAGCATTGACCCGCTTCAGTTTCTCAGGGTTGCTGAGCAGCTCCTGCCGGTCAAGAAACCCATGAATGTGCTGGCAATGGCTGATCACCGATTGAGTATAGGACTTGCCCACAAAGTAGATCTCGGCGTCCGGGCGGCGAGACTTGATAAAGCCGACAAGGGGCAATGTCAGAATCACATCACCGATGTTGTCGGTTCGGCTGATGATAATCCGCTTACCCAGCCTGGAGTGAAGATTGGCCTCGTAGAGCTTGGCATATTTATAGAAGACGTGATTGGCTTCCGCCACGGCCACCATGAGGCCTTCAAATCCATCCAGGAAACCGCGCTTTACCACATAGCCCTGGAGAAAGGCCCACAGGCTGTGAACCATGATTTTAGCCACGGAACTTTTTTCTCTGCCCGCGCTCTCAAAGGCAAAGATCCCGGAATAACGCTGAATCTTTTCCAGGGCGGAATTAGAATCCCTGTATGCCCGGTGCAGAATATTCCCATCCAGGTGTTTGATCCGGGTTCCGCTTTTAATGAGGACTCTATCGTGCGGATTTTCTCCTCCCCAGAAACCCACCGAGCGGTTCCACAGCCTGATTTTTCTGTCCGGGTACCATGAGCCATGCATGATCCATCGGTTTCCATAGCTCGAAAGCCGGTTCATGCGGTAGGCCTCCGCGGGCCAGGTCTCCTTGATCTCCAGGATTGACTGCTTCAACTCGTCGGACAGGTACTCATCAGCGTCGAGCGACAACACATAAGGGTAGGCGGCCTGCGTCAGGCCAAAATTCTTCTGGTCAATATGGCTTCGAAACGGGTGCTCGATAAACCGCACACCCCGGGAAAGACAAATCTCCTTGGTCCTGTCCTTGGAATAGGAGTCAATCACGACAATCTCGTCGGTGACTTCAAGCAGGGAATCCAGGCAACGGGCAATATTGCTTTCCTCGTTGAAGGTGATTACGACCCCGCTGATCTTAACCATAGGTGAAATTGGCGCTCAAGCTAGCGATTTATCCTGAAATTGATGCGCCCTGGAGCACGCCGTCCGCCTCATTGGAAAAAGCATTATCTTGATTTGTGTTCGTGAAAAGCAAAGATGTCAGTCAGACCGACGAGGAACTCATCCGGCTGTACCGGGAAGAAGGTCACCTGCATTGGCTCAGCACACTGTACCTGCGCTACACGTCCATGGTGTATGGTGTGTGCCTGAAATACCTGAAGGACAGGGAAGCAGCTCGCGACGGCGTCATGCAATTGTATGAAGCACTTACCCACGACCTCCGCAAACATGAAGTCACCAATTTCCGCGGATGGCTTTACGTGAAAGCCCGGAACCAGTGCCTGATGGAGCTTCGGTCGAAAAAGCACCAACCGAGCGAAGGAATCAGTCCTTTCCTTATGGAAAACGGACTGGCCGAGCATCCTGAGCAGGAAGTTATGCTTCACCAGGACACCCCAAGGCTGGAAAAATGCCTCCAATTGCTGGCGGAACCACAGCAACGGTGCATTACGCTATTCTACCTGGAAGAAAAATGTTACAAGGATATTACGAGAGTCACCGGGTATGATTACAACCAGGTGAAGAGTTATATTCAAAATGGGAAACGAAACCTGAAGAACTGCATGGAACAGCATGGATCCTAGGCACGACGATATAGAACGGTATCTCAACAACCAGATGAGTGATGCAGAACGGCACGCGCTCGAGAAACGGGCTTTGTCTGATCCTTTCCTTGCCGACGCCATCGAAGGAGCCCAATCGGTAACACCCGCAGAATTCTCCTCGGATGTCAAGACCCTTCACGAGAAGATCAAAGTGCCCGCATCCCCCTGGAAGGTGAGCCTCCGCCTGGCTGCCGGCGTGGTCCTCGCCGTCGCCCTGGGCTGGCTGATCTGGCGGAGTCCCGGCACTGCCACGGAAACCGCGCCCGTGCTTTCCGAACGTTCGGGGCCCGTCGCCGCCGACACGGTGGACCAAACCAAAGATCAAGGCAAAGCCGTCGAGTCTCCGTCCACGACGGAAGCAAAAGAGCACGTGGCTCAGGCAGAACCCAAAAAAGAGCCGGTAGCCGAAGAGACCAACCAGCCCGCACCAGTAGAGGCTGCTTCCGGTGCTGCCGTCACGACTGCTGAACCCGCTCCGCTAGCGGCAACAAAAACGGATCGTGCCGAAGAGGAAGCTGCGCCGTACGACCGGAAAGCCTCTGCAGCCCCCAGGGAAAAACGCCTCGCGCCATCTTCTCGCCGGATTACCGGAACCGTGACGGAGGCGGAAGACAATATTCCGTTGGCGGATGTTGTGGTAAGGGACATCACCACACAACAGGAAACCAGGACCCGTGGAGACGGAACCTATTCCTTACCAGTGACCACCGAAAATCCCGTGGTTCAATACACCTTCCCGGGTCTTCAGCCGCTCGAGCAGCGCGCCGGAAATGAAGTGCCTCTGAATGTTCAACTCAAGGATGATGCGGCTCAGCGAAGCGAAGTGATTGCTTTCCCTCCTTCGAACTGGTCGTCCTCCACTGCCGATGATCTCCGCCTGGCCATCCCGAGCCAGGGCATGCCTCAATACCGTGAATACCTGGAAAACAACCTCGTGGTTCCCGCTTCCGCCAAAGCGGCCGGTGTGTCGGGTAAGGTCACCATAGGTTTTACCGTCGATGAATCCGGACAACTCAAGGACTTTCATGTCGTGAAGGGATTGGGGTATGGCTGCGAGGAAGAAGTCATTCGCCTGGTAAAGAATGGCCCCTCCTGGAACGCCGCGCACTACCGCAAGTCCCATGTGGCTTCGACGGTTTGGGTTAAACTGGACGTCCCACCGGGACGTTGAAGTCAGACTACCTTTTTGCGGATCAACCGGGCATAGGTCCTGGAAACCGGGAAGCTTTTACCGCTTTGCATTTTCACCACCATTCCCCCATTGAAATGCCGCTCAATTTCCTTGAGGTAATTGATATTGATGATGGTGGAGCGGTGAACCCGGATGAAGGTCTCCGGGTCCATGAGTTCTTCCAGCTTCCCAATCCCTGAAGAGCTCACAAACTGATCATTCAGCGTGGTGATAATCGTGTAATCACCTGATGCTTCCATGTACACAATATCCTGCACGGGGAGGTTGAAGAGTTTCTCCGACTTCTGTACAAAGATGTGCGACTCATAGTTTCGTCCTTCCGGGCGAAGACTCTTGAGCAGGTCCTCCATGCCACCGCGTTCCGTTGATTTCCTTTTCATCGCCCTGTTGACGGCCGTGCGAAAGCGTTCCTCATCCAGGGGCTTCAATAAATAGTCGACGGCATTTTTCTCGAAGGCCTTGATCGCATACTGATCATAGGCCGTGATAAAAATGACATACGGCTCATGGTCGATCTCTTCAAGAACATCGAAACCATTCATCCCGGGCATCTGGACATCCAGGAACAGGAGGTCGGGCTTTAGTCGGTTGACCTGCTCCACTGCCTCACTTCCCTTGGCACACTCCGCGACGATCTCAATGTCCGGGAAACCTTCCAGGTATTCACGCAACAGGTCGCGGGCCAGTTTCTCATCATCCACAATCACGCAAGTCGTCTTCATATTAGTTGCTTTTCTAAAGGTTCAGATAAGGCCGGGGGCTTTTCCAATGACCCCAGCACGGGAATCACGAAACTCACGGAGTACCCGTGCTGACCAACGACTACCCGGAGCGCTGCCGAAGGTCCATAATAGCTTTTCAATCGCATGTCCGTATTCTTCATGCCCACCCCGCTGGAGCTGCCATCCATGACTTTCTTGGCGTGAATGCCCAGCCCATTGTCACTCACTTCGAAGTACACACCGTTCAGCTCACGACGAATACGGAGGGTGATCGTCCCTCCCTCCTCCTTGGGCCCAATGCCATACTTCACTGAATTCTCAACCAAGGGTTGCAGGATCATCGGAGGAATGCTGAGTTCGAGGCATGCCGGGTCAATCTCCTTTTCGAATTTGAGGCGCTCGCCAAATCTCACTTGCTGAATGCGGATGTAGCTTTCGATGAAATCCACTTCCTCCGCCAGCTTGACCAGCCTGCCGGAATGAGAATCCAGCGCGTACCGGAAGATGTCCGACAATTGAGTAATCACTCTCCGGGCCTGATCCTTGCTGGTATGCATCAGGGTGGAGATGGAGTTGAGGGTATTGAACAGGAAGTGAGGATTGATCTGGGATTTCAGCAGGGAAATTTCCATCTCCTTGTTCTTGAGGATCAATTCCGTCTTTTCGCTCTCCTTTCGCTGGAGCCCCTGGAAATAGGAAATCACATAATAGACAGCCACCGTGATGATGTACTGATCGTAAAAACGAAGCGCATCCCAGTTCAGAAGTTCCACCATGAACTCCTTCCAGTTTTCAAAGTACACCAGACCATCCATGTAATCCGTAAAGTAGTAGGACAGGGTCCCCATCAGGAGGAAAAAGGTCACGATCCCCACGGCGTGCCCGATCACCTGGGTCACCGGGCGGAACCGGAACAACCAGTGTGAATACAGGAAGATGAGCAGGATTAAAATGCACAGTGCCTCCCACAAGTAAAGGCCATTCCACAGCACATAGCTGAATGGCCGTCGCAGCTTCCACTCGAAAAAGGTGCTGATGGCAAAGTTGATGGCATACCAAACGCA
Source organism: Cyclobacteriaceae bacterium (assembly GCA_016787605.1). Classification (GTDB taxonomy): domain Bacteria; phylum Bacteroidota; class Bacteroidia; order Cytophagales; family Cyclobacteriaceae; genus ELB16-189. Next base: position 8,094 of record JAEUUE010000033.1, on the reverse strand, counting down.
GATCAGGACATAAGCCCTTTTCCAGATTTTAGGTATGTGGTCCAGCCAGCGCATGATACGGATGAATTCCTTCCCGACAAGAAAATGTAAACTCCAGTATAAATTTAGAGATAAGTACGCTTTCAGGGTTAAATCGTCCTCTACGGGCGCCAAAAGGCCGCTATTGTCGCCGAATGGCAAAAGTGTGATTCCGCACAAAGCCGTACCTTTAAAATTACGATCGTGGGCATGCGAACAATTTTCGTCGGGATTCTTCTCTGCGTCCTCTTCGTTCCCGCTGTGGGGCAAATGCTTACGCTCTCCGGCCGGGTTACGGACGAGGAAACCAAGGAGCCGCTTTCCTATGCTTCGATCGGCCTCCAGGGACACCCGTATGGCACGGTGGCCAATTCCCTGGGAGAATTCGATTTTCATATCCCCCCTGATCTCATCGGCGAAACCATGGTCATCAGCATGGTCGGTTACCTTAACTATACCGCCGAAGTCTCCCTGTTACTCAAGGAGGACGTTAACGAAATCCCACTGGAACGATCCAACACCATGCTTAACGCCCTGGTGGTTGCCGACTCGCTGTCGGGGGGCGATATTATGCAGATCGCGTTGCGTCGGATGGAAGGCAATTACCCGGGCTCTCCGTACCTGGTTGACGGATTCTATCGCGACATCAAAAAGGTGGCCGACCGATACATCAGCCTGCTGGAAGCGGCGATCAAAATCTACGATGAGGATTTCCGTGAGCCCCGCAACAAATCCAAACTGCGCGAGCGGGTACAACTCCTGGAGGTGCGACGCAGTCTCGGTTACAGCCATCGGTTCACCAGCTACTTTGACGAGGACAACCTCCTGGAAGAAGTGCTCCTGCACAACAATATCCGATATCGCCAGTTCCCGGAGGAGCAGGTGTTTTACGACCGCCTTACCCGGGAAAAGAACACCACCTATGACGGGCACGACGTCTACGTTGTTGCGCACACACAAGACTACCTGCTTCGTTTGTACATCGACCAGAAGACGTTTGGTGTTCTCCGAATGGAGTACGAAAACAACACCGTACAGCCGATTACCAAAAAACGCGGACTGGTGAGCAAATTTGTTGGACTGAAGAAGACCATCGACTACAAATACTACCAGGGAAAACTGTACCTGAACTACATCGAGGTTCTCTCCCGAATCAACTGGCATGACCTGCAAACGGACAGCCTTCGTTTTGAAACCGAACTGTCCCAATACCTTATGGTGAATCGGGTCTATCCAGAACCGGATGAACGAATCCCGGTCACCCGGAAGATGCGACGCTACGGGCTGCAGTACCAGGATCTGCCGTATAACAAGGCCTTCTGGGACAACTATAATGTGATCAAGCAGAGTCCGCTGGATGCCAAAATTATTGCGGATCTGGAACTCGAACAATCGCTGGAGGAGCAGTTCGAGAAGAAATAGGATTCACGGGTGCTCTCCGGTGCGGTTGCGGCCTATTGCTTATGCCGGCGCAACCCGTTCAATTTGAATGTTAAACCAATGCTGATGCTTCCCGCCCAAGCCTTGCCTCGCTGATGAATGAGGCTGTACTCAGGCCGAAGTGCCCACCGGGAGAGATTGGTGCTCACGGCAAACCCCAGATTAGCAGCCACCAGCAACCCCGTCATGGGATTCACACCCGCCAGCGTAAGCAACACTTTTCCGGATGGATTCAATTCCACTTTGTTTTTCACAAGGGGAAAACTGACAAGAAGCGTTGGCTGAAACTGGGCCGGGCGAAAATCCACAAACCAGATCGGGAAATAGGCTGCCATGCGCTCTTTGAGCAGGCTGACCTTGATCCCCGCAGAAAAAACTGTCTTATGCGAAACCGGTGAATAGAAGTGAACCGACCTGAAGCGCAGGTCACACTTCTCCGACAATCCATAGGCCGCCTGTATCCCCAATGCCCGGGCTGATGCCGGCGTGGATACGGCACCCTTCTCCGGCGACGTTTTCGTTTCCAAGTCAAGAACTTGTGTATAACTCGGGGTAATTTCCAGCTGATCTTTACCGGCTGTTCTTGCACTCTGCAACTCGTAGGCCACCGGGGCGCAGCGGACAAACAATCCGATCGACGCCATCAAAATAACAAGCAGTTTGCGTGACCATGCTCCTGGTTTGCGGGAAGCTTTTGCTTCGTTCCACTCGATGATTTGGTTGGTCCTTTTTTTCATAGTCGTACGTCTCTGGTTCACGACCGAAAGGTGGACTCCAACCGTTGATTTCTGCCTTCAAAGAATGCGCACGACCACGCCAGCAAAATGCGGTGCCTCGTACATCATGCGATGACCTGCCGATGCTGTAGCAAAACATGATGCATCTCCGTACATCGATGTTCCACGAAAGGGAATTAGCACCATTCCTGATGTCCCGGGAGGGCTCTAATCGCCAATGAAACTCCAATTCTGTAAAGAGTTGACTTTGCCTTGGGATAATTTCCAATAAAATCAGGATGGGGTGGCGATTTTCCGTACAAGGGGCACTTCACTCACACGTGGAGGGGGTTTATTGCCAGTAAAAACCAAGACCTGACCGGCAACTTCTGACCCGATGATAGCTCATTTTTAATTCGCCCTATTTTCGGCTATATTTCTATACCCCAACCCCCCACCCGTGACCAATCAAAAAGAAACCGTACAATCGTCGTTTCTCAACGAGGTCCGTAATCGGCTGCCTCAATCGATCAGTTTTGCCGACGAACTGTCCGAGGTTCTTAGCATTAGCCGCGACAGTGCATACCGTCGCATCCGCGGAGAAACGTTGTTGTCGCTGGATGAGGTAAAAAAACTGTGCGATCACTTCCGGCTTTCCCTCGATCAGGCGCTCTCGCCTTCTTCCGAGATGGTTACGTTTCAGGTACGATCCCTGAACTCAGGAAATTTCTCTTTTGAGAAATGGCTGCATTCCATTTATGACAACCTGCAAATGATCAGCCAATTCGCCGAGAAGGAACTCATCTACCACGCCAAAGACCTTCCGATTTTCCACTATTTCCAGTATCCCCTGCTGTCGGCATTCAAGATGTACTTCTGGTTCCAGACGTTTGCCCAAAATACATCGGGTACCCAGGAGAAATTTCATGCCGGGGTGATACCCCAGGAACTGCTGAGCCTGGGGAATCGCATCTGGGACAAATATGCCGCCATTCCAAGCACCGAAATCCTGAGCCAGGAAGCCCTGACGGCTACGCTTCGTAACATCGAGTTCACGTTGGATTGCGGGCTATTTCAAGACAGGAAAGATGCGGTCCGATTGTGTGACGACTGCCAGCGTCTCCTTGAACGCCTCAGCTACCAGGCTGAAAATGCCAGGAAGGGGCCGGATGCCACCTCCGCCAAGTTTGACATCTACCATAATGAAATCCTGATTGGTGACAATACCATCCTCTTCAAGATGGGGGAAAAGCGGGTTACGTTTGTAACGGCCAACAACTTCGATCTCCTGGCCACATCACATCCCTTCTTTTGTCACCAGACCGAGCAGCACATTCAAAACGTCATCAGGCGCTCGACGCTACTCAGCCTTAACGCACAAAAAGAAAGGGCAAAGTTTTTCAACCGGGTTTCCGGGCACGTGGAGGAAACACGCGCCCACGTCAGTTGATCAGGAGGCCGCCATCGCCTCGTCCAGCAATTCCTTTCGGTCAATCGGCACCACGCCCACGTGCTGACACACCAGTCCGCCACCCAGGTTGGACAAGTAGGCAACCTCCTTCGCCGGGAGTTTCAGGGCCACGCAAAGAGCCGCAATGCTGACCACCGTATCGCCCGCACCGGATACATCGGCAATCTCCCGCTTGTGGGCGGGTAAGAGCTGCTCCACGCCGTCGTGATCAATATAGACCCCGTGCTCTGACATGGTGAGCATGACTCCTTCCACATCCATGCGGTGCTTCAGTTGCTGTACCGCCGAGCGAATGGAGCCCAGGTCCCTGGGGTCGAGGTCAATCTTCAGCCCCTCCCGCATCTCCTTCACATTGGGCTTGAAGAGCGTGACGCCCTTGTAGTGCAAAAAGTTTCTCTTCTTCGGATCAACAACCACCGGGATGTTTCGCGCGTTGGCCAGTTGAACCGTGGATGCAATAAGCTCTGGCGTGATCACCCCTTTGTCATAGTCCTCGAAAATGACGACGTCACACTGCCCAATCAGTTGAGTCACCCGGGCCAGCAGATCCTTTGACTCGGCAGCCGTGGCCACCTGGTCCGACTCATCATCGATCCGCACCACGTGCTGGTGGGCGGCGATCACGCGCTCTTTCACCGTGGTGGGACGAATAGAACTCATCACAATACCCTCCTGGCTGAGGTTTTTCTCCTTGAGCAGTTGCATCAGTCGCTTCCCGTTTTCATCAGGGGCCGCCAGGGCACAGAGCACGGGCGTAGCCCCCAGGGAAAGAACATTCAGCGCCACGTTGGCCGCCCCACCCAGTCGCCAATCACGCCTGGTCACATGGATCACGGGAACGGGAGCCTCCGGGGAAATGCGCTCCACAACGCCCCAGATGTAGGCATCGATCATCACATCACCGATGATGAGAACGCGCAGCTTTGAAAAGCGGCCGAAAACGTCAGCCCACGATTGCATGATCTGCCTGTTTGAGACCCGCGAGCACTTCTTTCAACCGGCGCAGAGCTTCCACGAGATCCTTTTCCGAGGCCGCATAGGAAATACGGATACAATTGGGATCGCCAAAAGCACCGCCCGGAACCAGCGATACATGAGCCTTGTCGAGAAGATATAAGCAAAGGTCATCCCCGTTCTGGATCGTGTAACTGCCGTCTGACTTGCCGATGAAGTGTGAGATGTCAGGGAAGAAATAAAAGGCGCCCTGCGGATAGTTGGCCTTGACCCCGGGAATCTCCTTAAGAAGTTTATACACGAGTTCCCGGCGCTTCCGGTACTCGTCCACCATTTTCTGAGTCGGCGTGATGTCGCCGGCGATGGCGGCGAGCGCCGCGCGCTGGGCGATGGAGCAGTTTGCCGAGGTGAGCTGGCCTTGCATCTTGATCGCTCCGTCCGCAATCCATTTGGGCGCCCCGATGTATCCTACGCGCCAGCCGGTCATGGCATAGCCTTTGGCAAAACCGTTGACGGTAATGGTGCGCTCAAACATGCCGGGCAGGGAGCCGATACTGGTCTGATCGCCGGTGAAATTGATGTGCTCGTAGATCTCATCTGCAATCACCAGGAGGTTGGGATGATGAAGCACCACGTCGGCGATCGCCTGCAGTTCCGCCCGGGAAAATACGGAGCCGGTGGGATTACAGGGGGAGGAAAAGATGACAGCCTTGGTCTTCGGGGTGATCGCCTGCTCAAGCTGTTTGGCCGATACCTTGAAATCATTCTCGAGAGTGCCGCTGACGATGACCGGTGTTCCTTCAGCCAGGCGTATGATAGCGTCGTAGCTCACCCAGTAGGGAGAAAAAACGATCACTTCGTCGCCGGGATTGATCAACGCAAAAATCACGTTGGCAATCGACTGCTTGGCCCCGTTGGAAACCACGATGTTTTCAGCGCGGTAGGGAACCCGGTTCTCCTTCTGGTATTTGGCGGCAATGGCTTCGCGGAGGTCCTGGTAGCCGGCCACTGGCGGGTAGGCAAAGTACTTGCCTTCGTCAATGGCCTTTTTGGCCGCTTCGCAAATGTGGGCCGGTGTTTTGAAGTCCGGTTCTCCAAGGCTCAGGTTGATCACGTCGATGCCTTTGGCCTTGTATTCGCGGGCTTTGCTCGCCATGGCTAGCGTGGCCGACTCCTCAATGGATTCAATTCTTCTGGACAGGTGATGCGTCATGGGCGCAAAGAACGGAATTATTGGCCCATGTTAGCAACTGAAAGAGAAGAACTCAGCTAAAGAGTACGCGGGCGGTGATGCTGCGGCCCAGGGTGATCTCGTCGGCGTATTCCAGGTCGCCGCCCATGGGGATTCCCCTGGCAATGGAGGTGATTTTTACCGGGAAGTCTTTGAGCCGGCGGTGCAAATAAAAGGCAGTGGTGTCGCCTTCCATCGTCGGGCTAAGCGCGAGAATGATCTCCTTGATGTCCTTCCCTCCGGATACCCTGCCCAGCAGGGATTCGATGGTCAGCTCGCCGGGTCCCACGCCCTGAATGGGCGAAATGATTCCGCCCAGCACATGATACACCCCGGTATACTGGGCTGTATTTTCAATAGCCATCACGTCCTTGCTTTCTTCCACCACGCAAACGATGCTGTGATCGCGGCGGGGATTGGAACAAATCACGCACTCTTCTCCGTCGGAAATGGTATGGCAGGTCTTGCAAAACCGGATCTGGCTGCGCAGGCGGTTGAGGGCCTCCGTGAGGGCGGTGGTTTTGTCTTCCTTCTCCTTCACCAGGTGGAGCACCAGACGAAGCGCGGTCTTCTTGCCAATGCCCGGAAGCTTGGCTACCTCGCTGACGGCATCTTCAATCAATTTGGAAGGATACTCCATGGGGACGGCTAGAGAATCTTGGCGTCAATGCCTGCCTCACAAATACCGTCGCGGAAGGGTTTCAGCTCTTCGTACGAGCCAGACTTTACCGTGCATTTTCCTTTATGGTGAATGAGCCACGTGCATTGCTCCGCCTGTTCCACGGTATGCTTGCAAACCCGGATCAACGTATGGATCACGTGTTCAAACGTGTTGATGTCGTCGTTGAACACAACGAGCTCCCGAAGGTCAACATCCTCCTCCAGCAATTCAACGCCGATCTCTTCCTCGTACAACGGCTTGGTGCCTTTCTCCACAGTGCCCATGGCGCAATGACAAATTGTTGCTCTTGCAGGTTCCAAAAGTAAAAAATTTTGGCAAGTTTGGCCCTTTAAACCGCGTCCATGAGCCCCTTGCTGGTGCTGACCGTCATGGTCATCTATTTTTCCGCCCTGATTCTTATCTCGGTGATCACCTCCCGCGGGGCTACGACCGACACGTTTTTCACCGCCAACCGTCAGTCGCCCTGGTACCTGGTGGCCTTTGGTATGATCGGCGCCTCTTTGTCGGGAATCACCTTTGTGTCGGTTCCCGGAAACGTCGGAAAGACCGGGTTCGGCTATTTCCAGGTGGTGCTGGGCTACATCCTCGGCTACGCCGTAATCATGACCGTCCTCATGCCGCTTTACTATCGGCTCAACCTCGTTTCGATTTACACCTACCTGGAAAAGCGTTTTGACCGGTATTCCTACAAAACCGGCGCAGCGTTTTTTCTCCTGTCCCGCACGCTGGGCAGTTCGCTTCGTCTTTGCCTTTCAGCCACCGTTCTCCAGCTCTTTCTTTTCGATGCCTGGAATGTTCCCTTTTACATCACGGTTGTCATCACCATCTTCCTCATTTGGATTTACACCTTCAAGGGCGGCATCAAAACCATCGTGTGGACCGACACGTTTCAGACCACTTTCCTGGTCTCCTCGGTCGCCATCTGTGTGTACCTCATCTCCAACCGGCTCGGGCTTTCCCTGGGTGAAATGGTGAACACCGTACATGCCAGCGACCTTTCTAAGGTGTTCTACCTGGACGACGTCAACCATCCCCTGTTTTTTCCAAAGCAATTCTTCGGCGGGGCCTTCATTGCCATTGCCATGACCGGGCTCGACCAGGACCTCATGCAAAAGAATCTCACCTGCCGCAACCTCCCGGAGGCGCAGAAGAACATGTTCTGGCTGACCACCTCCATTGTAATCGTCAACCTGCTCTTCCTCACGCTGGGGGCCTTGCTTTATATCTATAGCGCCGAACGAAACATCCCCTTGCCCGTTACCAGTGACGAACTCTTTCCCAGGTTGGCCCTGGGTGAATTCGGATTGATTGCCGGCATCTTCTTTTTGCTGGGGATCATTGCCTCTTCCTACGCCAGCGCCGACTCCGCCCTGGCGGCGCTCACTACGTCGTTTTGTATCGACTTTCTCAATTTCAAAGACAAACCCGAAGACGTGAAACGCCGCCAAAAAAACATCGTTCACGTCGGGTTTTCCATCGTCTTCCTCCTGATCATTCTCGTGTTTAAGGAACTGAATGAACGGACGCTGATCGATGCGGTACTTAATGTGGCGAGCTATACCTACGGCCCGCTGCTCGGCCT
>JAEUUE010000179.1 GCA_016787605.1 Cyclobacteriaceae bacterium | reverse complement strand
TCTTCGACCGGTCGTATCGTTTCTCGTCTTCGCTGTAGAACAAGTCCGTGCTGAATAGCGGGCCCTCGCGAAGGGGAAGTTTCAGATCCCTCGCGGTATCCCGGGCCAGTTGCAGGAGTGTTTGGTCTGCCCTGGCGATTTCTCTATCCCTCAAGAACTTGGTGACTGCCCCCGAATCCGTATTGGCTGCCGTGGCCGCTACCAGGTCGCCCAGGGAAAGATCGGCTTGCAGGGCGCCGCACGTGCCCACGCGAATGATGCATTCGACGTCGTAGCTGTGCGTCAGCTCGTGAAGGTACAGCGCGGTGCTGGGTATGCCTATGCCCGTGCCCTGGATAGACACGCGGATACCCTGATACATCCCGGTGAATCCCAGCATGCCCCGTATCTCGTTGAAACAGGAGGGGTTTTCGAGGAATGTCTCCGCGTAATGCTTCGCCCGCAACGGGTCGCCGGTGATGAGCACTATAGGTGCAATGTCTCCGGGTTTCGCTCCAAGGTGCAGGCTCAACTTCTTGTTGTTAAGTCTTAGTTCTAGATTCTAGCTTCTGGATTCTAGATTCTACAATCTACAATCTAATTTATTGCCCAGCTGCTTCCGCCGGCGAGGAGGGATTCGAGGTTGCCCTCTCCCTTGGTTTCTATTTCGTGCTTGATCTGGTCGGCCACCCTGACTTCATACGGTGTCCGTTCGATGGCTTGCAGCACACCCATCGGTCGCGGCAGCGTTTCGCTGTACGTCATGTTGGCCAGGATGAAGGCCAGGGTCGAATCCTTTTCGTTGTGCACCAGCAGGTCGTTGGCGGAGTAGCCAGCCGCATCCAGCGAGACAACCTTCGGAGTATAGCCGTCCAGGATGATGCCTTTGTTCTTCTGTTTGCCGAAGATCAGGGGCTTTTCGTGCTCCAGGAAAATCGTATGGTCGTCCCGTGTTTCTGCATTGGTGTACAAGTCAAAGGCCCCGTCGTTGAAGATGCGGCAGTTGGTGTAGATCTCCACGAAGGAAGTACCCTTATGGTTGAAGGCGCGACGGAGAAGTTCCTGCAGTTGCTGCCGGTCTTTGTCGTGGCCGCGGGCCACAAACGATGCGCCGGACCCAAGAGCCAGGCCCACCGGGTTGAACGGGTCGTCGAGTACGCCGAGGGGCGAGGATTTGGTCACCTGGCCGCGATGGGAAGTGGGGGAGTACTGGCCTTTGGTCAGACTATACACCTCGTTGTTGAACATCATGATGTTGAGGTCAACATTGCGGCGGCAGGTGTGGATGAAATGGTTGCCACCGATGCTCATGTTGTCGCCGTCGCCGGTGACGACCCACACGCTGAGGTCGGGGCGTGCGATTTTCAGACCGGAGGCGATCGCCAGGGCCCTGCCGTGGATCGAATGGAAGCCGTAGGTCTCCATGTAATAGGGGAACCGGCCGGAGCACCCGATGCCCGACACGTAGACAATCTTCTCTTTTGGAAGGCCCAGTTCTGGCATCAGCCGCTGGGAAGGCGAGAGCACGGAAATGGCGCCGCAGCCGGCGCACCACCGTACGTCTACGTTGGGCTTGAAGTCTTTGGCGGTATAGATGAGGCTGCCTTCATGGGGCCGCTCCAGGAGTTCGTCGAT
>JAEUUE010000150.1 GCA_016787605.1 Cyclobacteriaceae bacterium | reverse complement strand
GCCCCCCACGGGTTGGCCGGGGCCAGGCGTCCGCGCCAGATGCTGTAGAAGAAGTTGAAGAGGAAGACAAACTGTGCCGCCAGCGTGATCACGGCAGCTACCGACACCAGCATATTCAAGTCAGCGAAAGAGCTGAACACTTCAAAGTTCGTCCAGGAGTAGTAACGGCGGGGGAAGCCGGCGATACCGATGTAGTGCATCGGGAAGAACACCATGTAAACGCCGATGAACGTGATCCAGAAGTGAACGGCACCGAGGCGCTCGTCCATCATCCGGCCAAACATCTTGGGGAACCAGTGGTAAATGCCCGCGATCATTCCGAAGAACGACGCACTGCCCATCACGAGATGGAAATGAGCCACCACGAAGTACGTATCATGGAGCTGGATGTCGACCGCGGAGTTACCCAGGAACAAGCCGGTGATACCGCCGGTAAGGAAGAACGACACCAGGCCGATGGAGAACAACATGGCCGAAGTGAAGCGGAGATTACCGCCCCAAAGCGTCGTAACGTAGTTGAATATTTTCACTGCCGACGGTACGGCGATAATCAGCGTAAGCAGCGTGAAGATAGAGCCCAGGAAGGGGTTCATCCCGGTCACGAACATATGGTGCGCCCATACGACGAACGACAGGATGGCGATAAAGAGCATGGATCCCACCATTGCCTTGTACCCGAAGATCGGCTTACGCGAATTGGTGGCGATAATTTCCGACGTGATGCCCAGGGCCGGGAGGAGTACGATGTACACCTCGGGGTGACCCAGGAACCAGAACAGGTGCTGGAAGAGGATCGGGCTTCCGCCCACGTTGGGAAGCGCCTCGCCCCCGATGAAGATATCGGAGAGGAAGAAGCTGGTGCCGAAGCTGCGGTCAAAGATCAGCAGCAGGGCGGCTCCGAAGAGAACGGGGAAGGACAGCAGGCCAATGACGGCGGTGAAAAAGAACGCCCAGATCGTAAGCGGCATGCGGGTGAAGGACATTCCCTGCGTGCGCATGTTGATGACCGTAGTAATGTAGTTGATACCGCCGAGCAGGGTGCTGACGATAAATAAGGCCATCGAAATCAGCCAGAGCGTCATGCCGAGGCCGGAGCCCTGGATCGCCTGGGGAAGCGCGCTCAGCGGAGGATAGATCGTCCAGCCGCCGCCGGCAGGGCCGGTGGAGAGGAACAGCGACGTGAACATGAAGCAGCTCGACAGGAAGAAGAACCAGTACGAAAGCATGTTCATGAACCCGGAGGCCATATCGCGTGCACCTACCTGGAGCGGAATGAGGAAGTTGGAGAACGTTCCGCTCAGGCCGGCCGTAAGCACGAAGAACACCATGATGGTTCCGTGCATGGTGACCAGGGCCAGGTAGAACTCAGAGTCGATCTTGCCTTCCGGCGTGATCCAACCGCCGAGAAGCGGGCGGAGCCACTCGAGGGAGGCCTCGGGGAAGCCCAGCTGGAGGCGGAAGATTACCGAGAGGATCCCTCCGATCAGCGCCCACGCCATCCCCGTGATGAGGAACTGCTTGGCGATGACCTTGTGGTCCTGGCTGAAGATGTAGTTCGTCCAGAAGTTGCCATGATGCTCATGGTCATGGCCGTGGTCATCGTGGTGAGCTTCGGTGTGTACTTTAATATCTGCTGTTGCCATGGTTGTAGTCGTTCAGATTAGCGGTTGGACACAGTTTGCAGGAGGCCATGCTCGGCGGACCCGTTATCCGGCTCCATGCCTGACTTGATCATGGCAAACTCGCGCAGGTTTTCGGGCACCCGGTTGAGGTAATCGGGGTTTTGCTTCAGCCAGGACTCCTGGCTGGCCCTCCACTTCTTGTAGCTTTCTTCATCTTCCACCACCACCGGGAAGCGCATGGAGAAGTGACCTTTTCCGCAGATCTCGGTGCAGGCCATCTCATAATTGAAGTTAGGGTTGCCGGTTTCCTCCCGCATTTGCGCGGTGGTCTTGGTGGCCACAAACTTGAAGCTCGTCATCATCCCCGGTACGGCGTCCATTTTCACGCGGAAGTGCGGAAGGAATACGCTGTGGAGCACATCCTTGGCACGAATCTTCAGGAGAATCTCCTTGTTGACCGGAAGGTGCAGCTCCAGGGATTTGAAGTCATCGAAAGAATTCTTGTCGGTCAGGTCGAGGCCGAACTCGTTGTTGGCGTCGATGAGGCGGAAGTCGATCTTGCCCAACTCCTCGTCGTTGGCGCCGGGGTAGCGGGCGGTCCAGGCAAACTGCTGGGCGACCAGTTCAATGACCACGGCATCCTTGGAAGCCGGGCCTGTGATGTCGTTCCACGCGCGGAGGCCCTGGAAAATGAGCAGTGCCATTACCACGGCCGGGATCAGTGTCCAGATCATTTCTAGCTTGTGGTTGTCGACGAAGTACTCTGCCTTACGGCCTTCCTGGTACTGGTACTTGTACGTGAACCAGAACATCACGATGAAGATGATGGTAAAGGCAATCACGCAAATCGCCATGGTAACCCAGAAGAGGTTATCGGTGATCACCCCGTGCTCGGAGGCCACCGGGAGCGTGTACTTGTCAAAATGCGCATACGAGTACCAGTAGAACCCGATCAGCGAAAATATCATGAACGCCATGAAGAGGAAGGCGTGTATGCCGTTGCCGGAGCCCGTCTTCTCCTGATCCCCTTTCACCAGTCCCACCAGGTTGGTGATCCGGAAGATCATATAGATGATCACCAGGATCAGCACTACTCCAAAACCGATTATCAAATTCATCATAACTGGATACGTTAACTTCTCCTTCTCTCCTTACATGATTAAATATGGTGACCGAGGCTCTCCTGCAGCATCGGGTCGTTTTTCGCAATCAGCGGGTACTTGGCCAGGCTGCTGAGGGTAACCCACAGGAAGCAGGCCAGGAAGATCATGGCCATGCCAATCTCGATGAGGCCGATGCTCCCCTCTCCTTTCATGACGCCCGGCGTAACCATCAGGTAATAATCCAGCCAGTGGCCGATGATGACGATGGGAGTGACAATCTTAAGCATACCGATATGCCGCTTGGAGTCTCTCATCATCAGTAACAGGAAAGGCAGCGCAAAGTTTAGAATGAGGTTGGCAAAGAAGATCCAGCTGTACGGGGAAACCGTGCGGCGCTGAATAAAATACACCGTCTCTTCCGGGATGTTGGCGTAGTAGATGAGCATGAACTGGCTGAACCAGATATAGGTCCAGAACACGCTGAACGCGAAGACAAACTTGCCCAGGTCGTGCAGGTGGTTGGCGTTGACAATCTTGAGGTAGCCGGAGTTCTTCAGCATGGACACGATCAGGGTGATCATGGCGAGGCCGGTTACCCACCAGCTGGCAAAGACGTACCAGCCCATCATGGTGCTGAACCAGTGCGTATCGATGCTCATGACCCAGTCCCAGGCGGCCACCGAGGAGGAAACGCCGAAGAACACCAGGAAGATGGCAGAATACTTGCGGGCCTTCTCCCAGTGGGTGTTCAACCCATCCACGTCTTCGGCAAGCATTTCCTTGCGGATCCACATGAAGAACATGTACCAGAGGCCAAAGAAGACCACCAGCCGGATGATGTAGAAGGCGGGGAAAGAACCGTTGTCCAACGGCCAGAAGAAATACACGCCTTTTTTGTCAAGGATCTCGTCATAGGTGCCATCCGGGCCAATCGACGCCTTGTCGTACAGGCTGGCATGCGTCCAGTGGAACACATCACCCTTGACCACGAACCAGATCACCAGCATGAGGATACCGGCAAAGGGAATCCAGTGGCCCATGGCCAGCGGGATGCGCTTCACGCCTGCCGACCAGCCGGCTTGTGCCGCGTACTGGATGGCTACGAAGAAGAGACCGATCAGTCCCAGTCCCGTGAAGAACACGTTGTTCATCCACAGGGTGGTGTAAATGCGCTTCAGCCAGGCCGGGCTGCCGTGGTGTTCTTCACCGGCGGCGGCTTCGGTAGCCGGGGCGTCGAGGCTGGCCACCATGTCCTTGGTAACGGTCGTAGCGGCATGACCTCCTCTGTGCTCCTCGCCTCCCGACATGGCCATCCAGGTGCCGATGCCCAACAGCACGATACCTACGGCAAGCAGGATCAGCAGCTTGGAGCGCGTCTCCGGTTTGAAGATGTATCTTTCGTCAGAAACTTCGTGTGTAGCGTTCATTTCGCGCGATCGTTTATCGTCTGGTGATTATTGCTTTTGTAACTCCTTCACATACCGCGCAATCTTCCAGCGGTCTTCCGGGCTTACCTGCGATCCATGGGCGCCCATGAGGCCGGCGCCATACGTGATCACGTGGAAGATGTGCGGCTCGGACATGGCGAGGTAGGAGTCTCCCTTGAGATTGGCCACACCCGCGTATTTATCCGCCACTTTGCCGTCGCCGGTGCCCTTGGCGCCATGGCAGTGCTTGCAATAGACTTCATACATCGCTTTACCTTCAGCGACATACTTCGGGTCATCGGCCAGCGGGCTGGTCATTCCTTTAACCAGGATATCGATGCTGTCTTTCGGGACGTTCTTGCTGCGGTAGGGCAACCAGCCGTTGGCGTTGCGCTTTACGGTATGGGGCGCCGGCTCACGCATGTTCATGCGGTGCGGGTTGTACTTGTTGGAATTGAAGTACTCCCCGCGACCATTGTCCAGCGAGTTCACCCAGGCACCTGCCTGTTCGTCGGTAATCTGGCTGAGCGGCTCGTAGGCTACCGAATGGTACATGTTCGGTGCATACTCCCGCCCGGGGTTGTCTCCACCCGCGCAGGCAGCGAGCACGGCGACGGTGGCGACCAGTAGTATATTCTTCAGCTTCATACGCGTCATGGGCTAGTAGCTTTTTTCGTTTACCTCGGAGGCGCCATTGCTTTTCAGGATCTGGCTGATCTCCTCCTTCGAAATCTTATTGGCGGCCAGGTCGATGGCCATTACGTGCTTGTCGTCGGTGCTCCGGTTGTCAAACATGCGGGGCCACTTGTAGGGCTTCATATCGCTTACCACGAGAAAGGTGCCGGCCATCCCGAAGGCGGCCAGCAGGACGGTGAACTCGAACGTAACCGGGATGAAAGGCGGGATGGAGAAGTGGTTCTTACCCCCGATGATCATCGGCCAGTCGAAGCCGAGCATCCAGATCTGGGTGGACAGGGCGGTGATGGTTCCCGTCATGCCGAACAGGAACGCGGCGATCGGCAGGCGTGTACGGCGGTAGCCGAGGGCCTCGTCCAGGCCGTGAACGGGGAACGGGGTGTACACCTCCTTGATTTTCACCCCCTTGTCGCGGATGTTTTCGACGGCGCTGAGCAATACGTCTTCGTCGTCAAATATGCCTACCAGGTAGTTTTCTTTCGATGCCATGGCGGTCGATTAGTGTGCGGTTGAACTCTTTTTCTCCGAAGTACTCTTTACAATACTCTTCACTTCGGCCATGTTGATCACGGGGAAGAACTTCGCGAAGAGGAAGAAAGCCGTGAAGAAAATTCCGAAGGTGAAGGTGTACTGCCCGATGTCGTACATCGTCGGGTGGAACATGGTCCAGCTCGACGGCAGGTAGTCGCGGTGCAGGGACGTCACGATGATCACAAAACGCTCGAACCACATGCCGATGTTCACGATGATCGAGAGCACAAAGGTGGCCATCAGGTTCGTGCGGATTTTCTTGATCCAGAATAACTGGGGAGAGATCACGTTGCAGGTCATCATGGATGCATAAGCCCACCAGTACGGACCCATTACGCGATTGTAAAACGCGTAGCTCTCTGCCGGCACCTGGCCGTACCAGGCAATGAACAATTCGGTGATGTAGGCCACGCCCACGATGGAACCCGTCACGATGATGATGATGTTCATCAACTCGACGTGGTAAATGGTGATGTAATCTTCCAGCTTGAACACTTTGCGCGTCACCAGCAGCAGGGTAAGCACCATGGCGAAGCCGGAGAAGATAGCTCCCGCAACGAAGTAGGGCGGGAAGATGGTCGTGTGCCAGCCCGGGATCACCGAGGTAGCGAAGTCGAATGACACGATCGTATGAACGGAGAGCACGAGTGGCGTCGAGAGGCCGGCCAGGATAAGGGCCACCGACTCATAACGCATCCAGGTTTTGGCGGCGCCGTCCCATCCGAAGCTCAGGGCATTATAGATCCTGGCGCGGGTCATGTGTCCCATCCGCACCGCGCGGTCACGGATCACGGCAAAGTCAGGGATAAGGCCCATGTACCAGAACAAGAGGGATACGGAGAAGTAGGTCGAGATCGCGAACACGTCCCAGAGCAGCGGGGAGTTGAAGTTCACCCACAGGGAACCAAAGGCGTTAGGAAGGGGAAGTGCCCAGTAAAAGCCCAGCCAGAGGCGGCCCATGTGGAAGCCGGGGAAGCTGAGGGCGCAGATCACCGCGAAGATCGTCATGGCTTCAGCGGCGCGGTTGATGCTCATCCGCCAGCGCTGACGGAACAGCAACAGGATGGCCGAGATCAGCGTACCGGCGTGACCGATACCGACCCACCATACGAAGTTGGTGATGTCCCAGGCCCAGCCGACGGTCTTGTTCAGACCCCACATCCCGATGCCGTGCCAGAGCATCATCCAGCAGCAGTAGGCACCCCAGGTGAGCAGCACCAGGGAAATGCCGAAGGCCATCCACCAGAGCCGGGAGGGTTTGTTTTCCACCTGGCAGCTGATGTCGTGCGATACATCGTGAACGGTTTTGCCACCGGTTACCAGGCTCTCTCTAAAAACAGATGATGCTTGCATACGTCAGGTTCTCGATTTCTTAGCGTTTCTCAATTTTATCTATCAGGCCTCTCCTCGTGAAGCTTCCTTGTTGCGGATCTTCGTGAGGTAGAAGATGTTCGGCTTCACGCCGATCTCTTCCAGCACACGGTAGGCGCGTGGGTTGCCAATCTTCTTGTCAATCCCGTAAGGACGCTTCTCGTCGGGGGTAATCTTCAGGTACTTGGTGATGGCGCTGTTCGGATCGTTCATGTCGCCGAACATGATGGCTCCGGTCATGCAGGCGGCCTGGCAAGCGGTCACTACCTCGCCGTCCTTCATGGGGCGCTTCTCCCGTTTGGCGGCAAGTTTGCCGGACTGGATGCGCTGCACGCAGAACGAGCACTTCTCCATCACACCACGTGAACGAACGGTTACTTCCGGGTTCAGCACCATGCGGCCGAGGTCGGTGTTCATGGCCGGGTTCTGTGCGTAGAACTGCTGGTTGTCGTGGTACTTGAACCAGTTGAAGCGGCGCACCTTGTACGGACAGTTGTTGGCGCAGTAGCGCGTACCGATACAACGGTTGTAGGTCATCTGGTTGAGGCCTTCCGTGCTGTGGGTCGTGGCGGCCACCGGGCACACCGTTTCGCAAGGCGCGTTGTTGCAATGCTGGCAGAGCATCGGTTGGAATACTACTTCGGGATTCTCTGAAGCCTTTTCCATGGCATCATAGTCACCGGGTTTGCCATCGCTGCTGTAGTAGCGGTCGATGCGCATCCAGTGCATCTCGCGGCGGCGAATCACCTCGTCTTTGCCGACGATAGCGACGTTGTTCTCCACATTACAGGCCACAATACAGGCTCCGCAACCTGTGCAGGAGTTGAGGTCGATGGCCATACCCCAGTGGTGGCTCTTGTAGTCGTGTCCTTTCCACAGGCTGAGGGTGCTGGGATCCACCTTTTCGTCCCACTTGGTAATCTTGGGGAGCTCGCGGCCGGCAGCTGGGTCCTTCTGAAACTCGCTGAGTACCGACTCCTGGATAACGTTCTCACGACCCATGTAGGTCTGGTGCGTCTGCGTCTGGGCCAACTGGAAGGTCGTCTCCGTCTTGGCGAGCGTAACACCTTCGAACGAAGAGAAGCTCACCGTTCCATCACTTACTGACAAGAACGGGTAGGCGTTGATGCCGAGGTTTTCAGCCACCTTGCCCACCTTGGTCCGGCCATAGCCAATAGAAAGGCCGATGGTGCCGGGCATCTGACCGGGCTGAATGAGCACGGGCACGTTGACCGTCTTGCCGGCCACCGTGAGGGCGCCGATCTGGGTAAAGCTTTCGCCGTCGTTGGTAAACCCGAGGGCTGTGGCATCGCGCTGGGAGATGGAGATCGGGTGATCCCAAACCACCTTGGTGATCGGGTCGGGAAGTTCCTGCAACAGCGGGTTGTTGGCCTGTGAGCCGTTACCCACGCCGAAGCTCTCGTACACCACGAGTTCCATTCCTTTATTGTCGGCCTTGTAACGTGAGGCCAGCGCGGAGGCTGCTGCGGCCACGTCGCCACGGAAAGCAGGAATCGTAGTATCGATGTTCAGTTCATAGACGCCGTCATACAGGCACTTGTCCCACCAGGACTGGAAGTCCATGCCCTTGCTGTCTTTATTAAAGAACCAATTCCTCCAGTTCTCCTTCACCACGTTGAAGTAGTCGACGTTGGTTTCGCCGGCCCACACCATAAAGCTCTCCTGCGCCTGACGCGACTTGAAGATCGGCGTAATCGCGGGCTGAGAGAGGCTGTACATGTTCTTCTTGGGCTCCGCGTCGTTCCACGATTCCAGGTAATGGTGGTCGGGGGCTTTATACGTAACTGAAGAGCCGGTTTCGTCTTCCGTATAGTTGGTCGCCACGGTGAGCGTCATGTTCTTGAGCGCTGCGCCGAGCTTCTCCCCCATCGGGTGATCGTACACGGGGTTGCAGTTGTAGAAGATGACCCCGTCGATCTTGCCGGCCTCGGCATCCGCGATGAAGGCGGCCATTTGCTCGTCATTTCCTTTGCGGTAGTTAACCGGCAGGTTGGGCAATATGGTGGTGCCATAATTGCCGAGCATATCGTTGATCCCGTTGATGAGGATCTGTACGGAAGGATTGTTGGAGCGCGAAACCACGAGCGAGCGGCCGCGGTTTGCCCACAGGTCTTCCGCTGCTTTATCGAGGTTGGCCACCCCTTCCAGGCCGCCGCCCACGAGGCCCTTGCCGGCCTTGGCAGCGATGAGGTTGTACAGCTGGGCTACCGCCAGGCCGCTCTGCGAAGGGCGGATCATGGTCCGGTAGTCGGCATTGGCGCCGGTCAGGCTGAGGTTGGCCTCAAACTGGTAGTGGCGCGACATTTCGCGGTGCTCTTCGTCGATCTTGCGCGTGGTGGCAAACTGGCGGGCAAACTCGATGGGAGCCAGCCATGTGCCCAGGAAATCGGCGCCGAAGCTTACGATAACGGAGGCCTTGCTGAAATCATAGGAAGGGATGAAGGCCGTGCCGAAGGAAGCTTCGTTGGCTTTCATCATTCCGTAGGAAGAGACCTGGTCGTATTGGATATGCTGTGTCGTCGGGTACTTGGCTTTGAACTTGTCGATAGTGGCCAGGGTGCTCGGGCTCAGGATCGTATTGCTCACGATCCGGATCTGTCCGCCCTTGCCGGCGATTTCCCCGAGTTTGGCGATGACTTCCTTGTCCAGGTTTTCCCAGGTCTCAGATTTGTCGCCAATCTTCACGCCGCGGAGGCGGTAGTTGTCATAGAGGGAAAGCACCGAAGCTTCCACCTGGGCGCTGGTTCCGCCCTTTGATACGCTGGAGAGAGCGTTTCCCTCGATCTTGATCGGGCGTCCCTCGCGGGTCTTCACCACGATGGAGCAGTAGTCGCCGCCATTAATATAGGTCGACGCATAGTAGTTGGGAATCCCGGGGTCAACGTCAACGGGTTTGTTGACATAGGGGATGGCCTTGCGCACGGGCGCCTCGCAGGCGGCCAACGACACGGCGGCCACACTGAAACCCATCATTTTGAGAAAGTCCCTGCGGGAATGACCAGGATCCTCTTCTGCACCCAGGTTTACGAATTCCTTGTCTGCATTCTTGATGTAGGCAGGATCGTGCTTGAGTTGTTCCAGTCCTTTCCAGTATGTCTTTTTCGTAGTACCCATATTATTGGTCGTTCCTTTAGTAGTCCGTGATTTCGAGAAAAACAATAACCTTTCCTGACGAAATGCGCCCGATCAATAATGACACTTGACGCACTCCAGCCCGCCGATCTCTTCGACCTTGAAGGCTTTATTGTTGTGAAGCTCCACGAGCTTGTCGTAGTAGGCGTTGCCCTTGGTGTTGACATCGGTCTTGCGGTGGCAATCGATGCACCAGCCCATGGTAAGGAGAGAATACTGCTTTACCACATCCATCTGTTCGACGGGACCGTGGCACGTCTGGCAGGTAACACCCGCCACGTTCACGTGCTGGGAGTGGTTGAAGTATGCCAGGTCAGGGAGGTTGTGAATCCGAACCCATTCGATGGGCTTGGTTACACCGGAATAAGTTTGCGTGTCGGGGTCGAAGCCGACGGCCGCATAAATCTTGGCGATCTCGCCGGTGCCGGTATTGGTACCCTGTTTGATCTGCGAGTGGCAGTTCATACAGATGTTCGGCGAAGGGATGTTGGCCTGCTTGCCCTTCAAGGCGCCGGTATGGCAATACTTACATTCGATCTCGTACTGCCCGGCGTGGATCTTGTGCGAGAAGGCGATGGGTTGCTTCGGCTCATACCCCTGCTGCACCCCGATGGAATACAGGCCGTCGATCACGCTCTTGAAGGCTACGACACCCACGATGAAGACCACCAGGAATACGAACCCGGGGCTGGTGGTAATGGATCCGAAGGTGATGGGCGAGTTGACCTGTTCGCGGTCTTCCTCGGAAAGGTCGCGCTGATTGAGGAACTTCCGGAGGGCGTTAAGGATCAGGGCGAGGATGATCACCAGGAGGACCAGGATGACCACCATACCTATTAATATAGTGTCGATGTAGGTGCTGGGTACCGAAGAGCCTCCCCCGGCGGTGGCTGTTCCTGCCGCGGGTGCTGCCGGAGCGTCCACTTTGGCCGCTTCTGCCTTGATATAGGCCAAAATGCTCAGAATCTGCTCGTCCTTGTAGTTTGAGAAGGCCGTCATCTGGCTCTTATTGTACTCGGCGTAGATCTTGTTGGCATATTCATCGCCGCTGGCGATGACCTTGGCGGGGTTGCGGACCCAATCATAAATCCACTGGATGGAGGGTACACGGGTTTCGACCCCGGCGAGGGCCGGTCCGACCAGTTTTTGCTTTACCCTATGGCACGTTTTACAGTTGCCATTGAAAAGGGCCTCCCCCGCGCTGATAATGGCCGGATCCGTAGGGATATCCTGGGCCTGGAGTGAAAAAGAGAGGAGAAAACAGATTAGAACGGGTACAACACGAGGAGAGAAGGTAGAGATAAATCGCTTCATCATGTGGTTTAGGATTCCGCTTATTATGCGGAGAAGCACAAATCTACGCGGGTATGTCAATTTTTCAAACTTTTTATTTGAACCGGGAACTTATGTTTAACAAGGAAAAAATGCGTGATTCACCGCACCGGGCGCGATGAAATCGGATCTCCCCGGAGGCCGGGCAGCCGGGCAGATTAGAATGAATAAAAACTGAACCAAATGGTATAAACTCATTCATTATGAGCCCCTTTGAGTTCGTCACCGTTCTGATTTCCATTATCCTCGGGCTGGGCATTACCCAGATCATGTCGGGGGTGGCCGACCTCATCCATCAGTGGAAACACGTGCGTCTTTACTGGCCACACGGGTTGTGGATCGTTCTCGTCTTCATACTTCATGTGCAGGACTGGTGGTTGCTCTACCAACTCCGGGACCTGACCACCTGGCCGCTGCCCATGTTCCTGTTCCAGGTCCTCTACCCGATCGGCCTGTTCATCCTGGCGCGCATTCTGTTCCCGATGACCGGCGGCACGGCTGCCACCGACATGAAGTCATACTACCTGTCGAACTTCCGGAAATTCTTCTTTATGGTGATGGTCTTGTCTGTACTCTCGGCGCTCGAAAACGTTCTCTATCACGGACTTGGCGTGGAAGGCTGGATGGTTAATGCGGGCATCTTCCTGACCCTTGGCCTGCTGGCCCTGCGCCGACAGGTACCGGAAGTCGTACACAAGATCCTGGCGCTTCTGCTCCTGCTCCTTATGGTTTCCGGAATCTTACTCAATATTAATGAGTGGCTCATCGCCGCCTGATCCCTGTATGGCCGCCAATACCTTCGCCCCTCCTGCTGCGTTCCTTCAACCACAGCTTGTTCTACTCCCCCGCACCGCCTCCGTCGTCGTAGTCGGAGCCGGGGCCTTTGGCGGGTGGACCGCCCTTCACCTCCTTCGTCGCGGCATCCATGTCACCCTGGTCGATGCCTGGGGGCCCGGACATTCCCGGTCGAGTTCCGGCGACGAGACCCGGGTGATCCGGTCCACTTACGGAAGCAACCGGTTCTATTTCGATCTCAATGTGCGAGCCCTTGAGCTCTGGAAGGAGTCTGAAAAGAAATGGAACAAGAAGCTCTTTCATAATGTCGGGGTTCTCTGGCTGTGCTACCAGGAGTCCACGCCGCTGGTCGATGACTCTGTTCCCTTCACCAAGGCCCATGGCATGCCGTATGAATACCTGGAGTTGAAGGAACTACGCCGGAGATATCCGCTGGTTAACACGGATGACCTCCACCATGGATGGTTTGATCCTTTCGGAGGCTACCTCATGGCGAGGGAAAGTACGCGCGCCGTCGCCGAGGCTTTCGTTCAGGAAGGCGGCACCTTCCTGCAAGCCCACGCCCAACCCGGGAACATCAGGAACGGAAAACTGGAAGACATCACGCTCTCCATCGGAGTAAAACTGCAGGCCGATGCCTATGTCTTTGCCTGCGGCAGCTGGATGGGACAGGTTTTCCCCGAGGTCCTGAAGAACGTGATCACCTGCACCAAGCAGGAGGCGTACTACTTCGGGGTGCCCCAGGCCGACAGCGAGTCGTACGATGCCATGCCTGCCTGGGTGGACGTTGACGGAAATGACTATTATTATGGTATACCTGGAAATGCCAGCCGCGGATTCAAGCTCGGCGTCGATCGCCGGGGTGAGTCCTTTGACCCAACTTACGGTGAGCGCCTGGCCAACCCCCAAGTGCTGGAGCGCGCACGCAAGTTCATTGCGCACCGGTTCCCGGGATTAAAGAATGCGCCGCTGGTAGAAAACCGGGTCTGCCCCTACGAGAACTCCCCGGACGGCAACTTTATCTTCGACAAGCATCCGGAGGCCTCCAACATCATCTTCCTCGGCGGCGGATCAGGACACGGGTTCAAGCATGGACCGGCGCTGGGGGAACATGTAACGAATCTTATGGTTGAGCGCTGAAACAAAAAGTTCCT
>JAEUUE010000145.1 GCA_016787605.1 Cyclobacteriaceae bacterium | reverse complement strand
CCTTTCCGCTTTTGGCTTTAAGCTTTCAGCCTTGAGCTCCTCGATCAGCTCGGCATTCACTTCGGAAAAGTTATTGACGAAATTCAATGGGTTTTGAATCTCATGCGCGATGCCGGCGGTGAGTTCGCCGAGGGATGCCATTTTTTCGGATTGAATGAGTTGCGACTGAGTAGCCTTTAACTGAGTCAATGAGTTCTGAAGTTCAGTCGTTCTTTGCGCCACCTGATTCTCGAGCCAAGCGCTCTTAGCCAGCGCGGCACGTGTTCTCCACCAGATGACCAGCCAAATCATGGCCATGGCAATCAGGGCGGCGACTATGGGAAACCAGGTTGTCTGGTAAAAGAAGGGTAGAACGGTAAATCGAAAGACGGCGGGTTTGTCGGTCCATATGCCATCGTTGTTGCTGGCCATGAGTTCAAAGCGGTAATCGCCCGGGCTAAGGTCGGTGTAGAAGGCCCGGTTGTCGCCTTTGGATTGAATCCACTCTTTATCCCGGCCTACCAAGCGGAAACGGATTTGGTTTCGTTCGGGCGCCACAAAGCTCAAGGCGCTGTAGTCGAAGATGTACCGGTGATTGCCCGGTGAAATGGTTGATCCATCGCGATGCAACGAGTCGTCAACCTGCAGGCTATTAATGACTACGAGGGGAGGAGTGTGATTAGATTGAATCTTGGCGGGGTCGACAACCACCAGGCCTCCGATGGAGGGTACGTAGAACTTTCCATCGGCTCCTCTGATGGAATGCCTGGCTCCCACGCACTGACGGTTATTCATACCGTCGGCATCATCGATAAATTTCCACTCTATGGTGTTGCTGTTGTTTTCAAGGTAGGCCTCCAGTTGGGTGTATGGGGCGTAGAAGATTCCTTTGTTGGTAGGAAACCACCACGTGCCTTGGTCATCCCGCAAGATGCCAAAGAACCCGGGTTCGGACAGCCCCGATTCGGTGCCGATTAATTGCGCCTTTCCCTTCTGGTATCGCACAAGTCCTTTTCCGGTCGCAAACCATAGTGTTCCATCCTCCGCCTCGAAGGCATCAAAAATCTGGACGCCCTGTAACGACTCGGAAAGGTTCAACTGGAGGGCATTCCCTTCTTTGTCAATGATCATCGCCCCGGTCCGGTATGTGGTTACCAGCCAACTGGTATCTCTCAGTTGGTGGATAGAACTGATATAGGCTTCGGAGAAGTCGATCTTCGGAAAATTCAGGTAGGTGACTTCATTCCTTTCATTGATGCAGGCTATTCCTTTATAAGCGACGCCAGCATAAATGCGCCCGTCATATCCCTCAGCGACATAGCGTGCCTGGCCGTTTAACGGATAATTGATTTCTCCGCCGGAGGTTAACTTCAATAGTGCGGACTGATGGGCACACCAGGTGTTTCCTTTGCTGTCGGTCAGGCAGTGTTTGATGTTGAGAACAGACTTAAGTGCGGAGGGATTGCGGATCCGGTAGGGCGCTATCTTGCCGTCTTTCAGCCAATACAGTGAATGCGTCACACTGGTGACCAGGAATTGCCCAGGGCTTGTCTCGCAGACGCTGGTCACCCGGTTATTGCCAATACCTTCCGCTTCGGCGTAGTTGATCACCTTCGCTTTGAAAATCTTGTACAAGCCCCGGTCGGTCGCCAACCAGATGTTCTGTTCCCGGTCGATCGTGATGTTGTGGAGCGTTTGAGCATTCAGGTAGGATTTGGGAAAAGTATAGAAGCGGTCATGTCCTTCCGGGAGGTAGGCCAACCCGCCATCGGTACAAACCCAGATCCCGCCTTCGGCATCTTCAGCCAGGAAACCAAAGGAAGGATTTGAGATAAGGGTACTTGCCTTCTCCATTCCTGGAAAAGTCTTGAACTGATTTCCGTTCCACTGATAAATGCCGCGGGAAGTGGTAAGCCATACTCTGCCTTTACTGTCCTGGTAAATGCCGCTCAAAAAGACCCCGTCAGGAATCCCTTCCTTACTTCCCAGTGAACGCCAAGTTCCGTCCTTTTCCTTGTGAAGCAGATTGTCGGTTCTTGCGTACCACTCCTCGCATGTTTGGCAGTCGCCTTTGGGTGTTTGGCTCCTATACTGCAGGAATTCATCTGGCTTGATATTGAAATGGGTCTTGGTTACCGGATCAAATACAATGAATTCTTGTCTTTCATTTGCGCCGGGTGTGACGAGGATTAATTCACCTTTCTTGGTTTTGCCCATCAGGAAGACTACTCCACGGTTTTGGAGATAGGAATTAAAGACCCCTATTTTGTAACTGACCAGGCCGGCACCTGCTGCGGTAAACCACAGGGTACTGTCTTCACTTTCCGTAAAAAGACCATTGCTATTATCGCTTTTAAAGGCCGGCGTATTGCTTGAATTGAAGGTAGTAAACTGCCTTCCGTCAAAGCGGATATATCCGGAATAGCTGTTCATCCAGATAAAGCCGTCTTTGGCCTGGTAGGAGTTCATCACGAAATCATTAGGCATCCCGTTTTTGGAGTCGTAATGCTTTACCTGGAAACGGGCAAATGGATTTTGGGCTTGTGATTGCCAGGCAACGCAGACCATCAAGAGGAGGCAAATGAGTGTATCAGTTCTGCGGATATTGTTCTGAACCATACGGCTAGGTTGGCTTTAAACGGTGAAAGTAATTGTGAAGGTGGTTCCCGTGCCCTCTTTGGTTTCCAGGGTTAGCGCTGCCCCATGCGCTTTCACAATGTCATAACTCAAGGACAAACCCAACCCAGTACCCTGCCCGGTTGGCTTGGTGGTAAAGAAAGGCTGGAAGATTTTGTCTATGATATGGTCAGGAATGCCGGGGCCGTTGTCCTTCACACTGATTTCAATCTTGTTTCCCAGGACTCTTGTAGACACCATCACGATTGGCTCATAGGTAGCGTCTTGCTTTTGGCTTTTAGCCTTTAGCTTTTCGCTTACTGCATAGAACGCATTGTTGATCAGGTTGAGCACCACGCGTCCAATGTCCTGCGCTACCACGTTGATCTTGGGTAAGGTAGGGTCGAGGTGGGTTTCAAATTTCGCATTGAAGGATTTATCCTTTGCCCGCAGCCCGTGGTAGGCGAGACGGAGGTACTCATCGCACAACGCGTTGATGTCGGTGAGTTCCTTCTGCCCGCTGCTCTTACGGGAATGCTGGAGCATGCCTTTGACGATGGCGTCGGCGCGCTTGCCGTGTTGAACCACCTTGAGCTCATTTTCCTTTAGTGTTTCCAGAATTTCCAGCAATGCCTGGTCATTCCTTTCCGCTTTTGGCTTTAAGCTTTCAGCCTTGAGCTCCTCGATCAGCTCGGCATTCACTTCGGAAAAGTTATTGACGAAATTCAATGGGTTTTGAATCTCATGCGCGATGCCGGCGGTGAGTTCGCCGAGGGATGCCAT
>JAEUUE010000103.1 GCA_016787605.1 Cyclobacteriaceae bacterium | reverse complement strand
TTTTGACAAATCATAGGCACGCCGGTAGTAGGGAATGGCTTCATGGGGGCGGGAATAACGCTCATAATACTCCCCGAGCCGCCTGGCGGTATGAATGGTATTTACAGTATCGTTGTCCGACTCGGCTTTACGCAAGGCGGCAAAGTAGGCCTGGAGCGTTTCCTGTACTTTGCCTTCGTGGCGAAAAACCTCTGCCCGATGCAGCAGATGGCTTGCTGAAGTCGAGTCGGAAGAAACCTCCTGGGCGGCGGAGAGGGAGGCGAGCAACATCGCCGGGGCGACCAGCCAGAGTGTCTTATGCATAGTTAGCGGATTTCGCAGGTGGATCTGAATGGAATGTGGTCAGGCGACCACAGCGAAGGTGACGAAGTGATAACGACCACCGGGCGAAAAGGTTGGATGCCCTTTTCGTTTCCGGCTGAGGGTTGAGGGATTTTATTTATTTTCACCTACATGCAACCTTAACCCCAACCCTATGTCACCCGCCGCCCGCTCGTTGTATTACTTCGGATTTTACGTATTGGTAACGGGTATCACGCTCACCGTGGCGCCCAACCTGGTGTTCTCACTTCTGGGGATTCCGGAGACCTCAGAAATTTGGGTTCGTGTCCTGGGATCCATCGTGTTTATCCTCGGATTGGGATATGTGGTGGTGGCCCCCTCCAACCTGAGGTTGTTTATGGCCTATTCCGTCTATTCCCGGACGTATGTGTTTTTGATTTTCACCACTTTCGTCCTGATCGGTTGGGGTCCCTGGCAGCTCACCCTGTTTGGAGTCATCGATCTCGCCGGGGCGTTGTGGACCTATTCGGCCCTCAAAAAGGAATAGGGGCTTTGGCTACCGAATAAAGCCTGGAAGTTCGGCGAAGTAAGAAGCCTGGTCTTTCTCCAGGAGATAGTCCTTCACCGCCCAGACCATGGCTTTATAGCAGGCGAAAAATTCGCGGTTGAAATTGATGAGAGTGGAAATGTCTACCTCCGTGAGTTGATGGTGGGCCTCCAATTGATACAGTCTCTTCAGTTCTTCCGTGTACCCTTGGTGTACCTGGTTGTATACCGTCACCATCGCTTCAAAGGAGTTGGACGGCGCCGGCGCTGACAGTGCGGTGGTCAACGACTGGTCAAACGCTTCCACCCTTCGACGGGTATCCAGGTAGTATTGGTACTTGATGTTGCTCGAGCTGTTCCTGAGTTGTTCGATATCCGCATAGGAGTCTTTGGTGCTTTTTGCGGAGAACATGCTGTTTCGGACCGCCGAGATGATCTGCTCAGCGCGCTCCCGCTCGGCCGGGCTCAGCGTCTCTTTGTCCATGCCGATGAAGTAGGTATGAATTTCGCCATAAACCAGCTTGAGGTAATCGTACTTTTCAAGGATTGACAGGTTGCGATAGCGTTCATCCAACTCAGAGGAA
>JAEUUE010000087.1 GCA_016787605.1 Cyclobacteriaceae bacterium | reverse complement strand
TATGGCCGAGAAGGTTCCGGTAGAGTTTTGGAACTGGGCCATACCCCAGGTGAAAGCGATCAACCCGGATATTCTCTTTATCGCCGAGATCTATATCCCTTCGTTGTACCGCCCCTTCATTGAGCAAGGGAGGTTTGATTTTCTTTATGATAAAGTTCAACTCTACGATACTCTCCGCCTGCTGATGGGCGGTCGGCCTTTAGGACGCGAAATCGATGGTATTCGAAAGACACAGGAAGGACTTCATGATCGCCTCCTTCATTTTATGGAGAACCACGACGAGCAGCGGATCGCTTCGCCCTTCTTTGCCGGCGATCCCTTCAAAGGACTTCCGGCCATGCTGGTCAGCGCAACGATCGATTCCGGCCCGATAATGGTTTATTTCGGGCAGGAAGTCGGAGAACCCGGCGATGATGAAGAGGGCTTTGGCACGCGCGACGGACGCACCACGATGTATGACTATTGGGCGGTACCGGAACACCAGAAATGGATGAACCTGGGCGCCTTCGACGGCGGGTTGCTGTCTGACGATCAGAAAGAACTTCGAGAAATGTATCGCATAATTCTCCAGAACGCCCGCAGCGAGGTGGCCATCCGGGAAGGGGAATATGCAGACATGACCACCCACGACAGGATCGTCGCGTTCACCCGTTTTACGGAAACCGAGCGAATACTCATTATCGCCGGATTCAACCCGAGGCCCGAAACCGTCAACCTGAAAGTCCCGGCCAATGTGGCTGACCGGTGGTCGTGGAAGCCCGGTGAGCAGGCGGAGTTTGTCGACCTCCTGGGAGACACCACGCAATTCCGGGCCACCAGGGAACAGGGAATGAACGTCGTTTTACCTCCTTACGGGATGAAGATGCTGAAGTGGAGGACGGATAGTAAAGGAGTCAGAAATTAAAGGCACAGAATATATCATGAGTCAACAGCGAGTGTGGATTGAAGAGGTGCAGCCCCAGGTGGATGGCGGAGCGTATCCCGCCAAACGCACGGTGGGAGAGCGGGTCGACGTGACGGCCAGCATCTTCTCCGACGGTCACGACCACCTTCGGGCGGAAGTGAAATACAAGTTCGGCAAGGACGGCACCTGGCGCAGCGTGGAGATGGAACCGGTGATGAACGATACCTGGTCGGCCAGC
>JAEUUE010000070.1 GCA_016787605.1 Cyclobacteriaceae bacterium | reverse complement strand
AGAAGAGCTCAAGCAAGCTAACCTGAAAGCTGAATTGGAACTGCTTAAGGGGCAGCTTCATCCCCACTTTCTCTTTAATACACTCAACAACCTGTACGGTCTCATCCTGAAGCAATCGGAGGACGCCTCTCGCGTGGTTCTGAAGATTGCGGCGCTGCTCGAGTATATGCTCACGGAAAGCCGTCGTCCGCTCATCCCTGTGGAGCGGGAGTTGCGGATGGTTAAAGACTACATCGCCCTCGAGCAATTGCGATTCGGGGCACGACTCGACATACACATGGAAGTGGAAGGATGTCCCAATGAAAAGGCGATGGCTCCCCTTCTATTGCTCCCCCTGGTTGAGAATGCGTTCAAGCACGGAGCATCCCAACTGGAGGATCAGCCCTGGATCAGTTTGACGATCCGGCTGCAGGAGGATGCCATGAAAGTCAAGTTGATCAATGGGAAACCGTTGACACCCGTCGTCAACGGGAAGTCCACCGGGATTGGCCTGGCCAACGTGAGGAAACGACTCCGTCTGCTCTACCCGCACCAGGGTCAGTTGAGCACATCCGACCAGGGTGAATCCTTTATTGTCCAGCTATCTCTGCCGCTTGAAAAACTATGACACAAGGAACCCTTCGCTGCCTGATTGTAGATGACGAGCCGCCTGCGCATGAAGTGCTCAAAGCTCACCTGGCCGCCATTCCTTCCCTGCAGTGGGTGGCAAGCTGCTACAGCGCCCCCGAGGCACTGGCCGCCCTGAGGTCAACCCCGATCGATCTGATGTTCCTGGATATTCAGCTGCCCAAACTCAGCGGAACTGATTTTGTGCGAACCCTCGTCCACCCGCCACGAATCATCTTTGTCACTGCGTTCCGTGACTTTGCCATGGATGGCTTTGAACTGGGCGCGATCGACTATCTCCTCAAGCCCGTTTCCTTCGAACGATTTGTCAAGGCCGTCAACAAGGCAATGGATCATCCCATCGCCCCGTCGCCGGTGAATGCCCCCGCATCATCCAGGTTTCTTTACTTCCGGACAGACCGAAAAATGGTTAAGGTCTTCCTGAGTGACATTCGCTATGCCGAAAGCCTTAAGGATTATGTTCGGATCATAACGGCTCACGGGCCATTGATTACCCGGTTAACCTTGTCTGCCCTTCTGGAGATGCTTCCGGAGGAAGAATTCCTCCAGATACACCGCTCCTTTGTGGTGGCGAAGGACGCGGTAGACGCTTACTCTTCAGACATGGTGCGGGTTGGCAAGCAGGAACTTCCGATAGGTCCGCTGTATCGGGAGGTAGTCAGGCAGAGAATGGAGGCGCTCAGATGGCCTTGAGCGCCGCGTCGTAGTTCGGCTCCTGGCCAATAGTCGGAACCATTTCGTTGTATTTCACTTTGCCGTCGGCACCGATCACGATAACGCACCGGGCGAATAACCCGGTCATCCCCCCGTCAGCCAGCTGCACGCCGTAAGCCTGGGCAAAACCCAGGTTCCGGAAATCCGACAACGTGATCACCTTGTCGATGCCTTCGGCTCCGCAGAACCGACGCATGGCAAAGGGCAAGTCCTTCGAAATACAAAGCACCACGGTATTCGCCAGTGACGCTGCCCGCTTATTGAATTCCCTCACCGAAGTGGCGCACACGCCGGTGTCAATGCTGGGAAAAACATTCATCACGATGTTCTTCCCGGCAAACTGCGAGGAATTGACTTCTTTCAGGTCATTAGCGACAAGGGTGAACGAGGGGGCCACCGATCCGGGAACCGGGAGCTCGCCGGTGGTATTGACCACGCGATCGCCAAGCTTGGTTTGTGCCATAAGAATGGGTTTTATTGGTTAACAGGAATTCAGCGGATTCGTTCGGAGTCGCGCACCAATTTTTCATCGCGGCGAATGAACCGGTTGGCCACCATGTTGGAGATCATGGCGCCTGCCGGAAGCCATAACGACAACCCGTACTGACCGGCCATTTGGTTTCGTTCGATCAGTTGCGTGGCGAAATAGACCAGGGCACCAAGCGAACCCGCCATGAGCAGCGAGTTCAGGGCGCCCATCTTGATCTGGGCCATTCGGTTTTCAAATTTTCCGATTTCCAGAAAGGCCAGGGTGGCCGCCGCGGCCGCGAGGATGGCGCTGATCGCATAAGGAAAATACGTGACCGTCTTTTCGCCGGATTCCGTTACGCTGTAATGGAGCGGATACAATTCATGCTTGATTCCGCCCTCTTCCGCGACCCAGGCCGGGAAAAAGATCATGAGAACCATCAGGCCTCCGGTCAAAGCCAGGAATATCGTTTGCTTTCTTTGCCACATAGGAAGGTTACGCTAACTTGAGCCGCCCAAAAGTAGGAATTTCCCCGTTCGGTTATCCCCTTGACGCATGAAAAGCGCCTTCCTTGTTGACATCCTGCGCACGCCCATTGGCAAATACGCCGGGTCACTGGCCAGCGTCCGACCGGATGACTTGCTGGCGCATGTCATCCGGGAACTTCTCCGGCGTAATCCTGCTATTCTCCCCAATCAGGTTGAGGATGTAATTGCCGGCGCAGCCAACCAGGCGGGTGAAGACAACAGGAATGTCGCCCGGATGGCCGCCCTGCTCGCCGGGCTCCCGGTGGAAGTAGGTGGCGTCACCGTGAACCGGCTGTGTGCCTCCGGGTTGCAGGCGATAATGAACGCCGCCCAGGGCATCAGCGCTGGGCTGGGTGAAGTCTACATTGCGTCTGGCGTGGAAAGCATGAGCCGCGCGCCCTACGTGATGGCAAAACCGGAAGAGGCATACTCGCGCAAAACAGAAATCTACGATACTACCCTGGGATGGCGTTTTACCAACAAGACCCTGGCCAAGATGTATCATCCTTATTCCATGGGAGAAACCGCCGAGAATGTCGCCGAGAAATGGAAGATTTCTCGTCTTGATCAGGACACCTTTGCGCTATCCTCGCAGCAAAAATTTTTCCAGGCCGAGGCGGCCGGACGATTTGCCGCCGAGCGTGTTTCCGTGCCGGTTAACCGGGGCAAGGAAGTTGTTACTTTCCAGGTCGATGAGTTTCCTAGAGAGACCACACTGGAAAAACTGGCCGCGCTCAAACCCGCCTTCAAGGAGGGTGGTTCGGTCACGGCCGGCAACAGTTCGGGGATCAACGATGGCGCCGCAGCCTCGTTCGTGGTGGAAGAAGCTTTTGCCCAGCGGGCCGGCCTGAAACCGCTCGCCCGGGTAGTGTCCATGGCGGTAGCGGGCGTTGATCCTGCCTACATGGGCGTGGGCCCGGTACCGGCCAGTAAAAAAGCACTTCAGCGGGCTGGGTTACGCATTGCAGACATCGGGCTCGTGGAAATCAACGAAGCCTTTGCCTCTCAATCTCTTGCTTGCCTGCGAGACCTCAATCTCGATCCAAACCTGGTAAACGTCAATGGGGGCGCCATCGCGCTGGGCCATCCGCTGGGTTGCAGCGGGGTGCGCATCAGCGCCACGCTCATCCATGAAATGCAGCGACGCAAAGTTCGCTATGGATTAGCCACCATGTGCGTCGGCGTAGGGCAGGGCGCCGCCGTGATTTACGAACGCTGCTGATGCGATACTTCTTTGAAATCGCATACCATGGAAAGAACTACCACGGCTGGCAGTCGCAGGACAACGCGCTTGGCGTTCAAACCGTGGTGGAGAAAGTACTCCGACAGCTTTTCCGAAACGAAGAACTCACCATCGTGGGTAGCGGCCGGACCGACACCGGCGTGCACTGCCGCCAGCAATTCTTTCACTCCGACATCGAGAAGTCGTTTGATCCCGAGCAGCTGGCCCGGCGGATGAACGCCTTTCTGCCCGGCGACATTGCCATCCGTTCGATTAAGGCCGTTCGGCCAGAGGCCAGCGCACGCTATGCCGCCACCGAAAGAACCTACGAGTACGTGATTACCCGGGTCAAGGACCCTTTACGGCAAGGATTGTCATTTTTTTACCGTAAACCCGCGAACGTCCAAACCCTTAACCGGGCCAGTGCGTTACTGCTGGGCATGCACGACTTTCAGTGTTTCAGCAAGGTCCACACCGATGTCGATCACTTCCGGTGCGACGTAAAATATGCGCATTGGACAGAAAAGGACGACCTTCTCATCTTTCGGATCACGGCCAATCGCTTTTTGCGGGGCATGGTGCGTGCCGTCGTAGGAACCCTGCTTGACGTAGGCTCCGGCAAGATCACGATGGAAGAATTCAAGGCCATCCTCCACAGCCGGGATCGACGCAAGGCCGGGATGAATGTCCCTGCCGAGGGGTTGTTCCTGGTGCGCGTAAAGTATCCTCGCCGGATTTTTGTTAATTGACTTCTTATGGAAAAGGAAAAGGTCAGCAGCGGCAACATCATCGACTTCAAGGTTCTGAGGCGGCTGATCTCCTTTGTGCGTCCCTACAAAGGCCGGTTCTATATCATTATCGTACTCACCGTCGTTCTGGGAATTCTCACCGCCGTGCGACCGTTGCTTATTCTTCGAACCCTGGACGACGATGTCGCACAAGGGGATTACTATTCCATGGTGAAGATGATGGGGATCGTCTTCGGGTTACTCGTCATCCAATCGGCCTTTCAATACATTCACACCTATCTTTCCGGGCGGATCGGTCAGTTTGTGATTCGCGATATCCGGGTGAAACTGTATGAACACCTGGTCAATCTCCGGCTGAGTTTCTTCGACAAGACGCCCATTGGAAGACTGGTGACCCGCACCATTTCAGACGTGGAAACCCTCGCCGATGTGTTCAGCGAAGGCCTCGCGGCCATG
>JAEUUE010000099.1 GCA_016787605.1 Cyclobacteriaceae bacterium | reverse complement strand
TGCAGGTAAGAGTATTGTGGCATGGCGCAAAATACGCTACCAGACGTCTTTCATCAACCGGGCAAAATTGCCGCCGATGATTTTTTCCACCCGGGCTTCCGGGTGCCCCTTCTTCAGCAGCTTCTCGGCGATGAGCTCCATTCGGTTCGGCGCATTCAGCTCGGGCACAAACATGTACACATTAGGATCTTCTCCCGGTGCCGCGATGCCCTGGCGCTGACGGCCGGCAACAAAATCGGCGTGCGCTTTCTTGTAGGCATCCGTAACGTTGTGCGGGTTGATGGAAAGGTCACTGCCGATGCCCACGTGATCTTCGCCGCAGACGTTCAGTGCGTGTTCGATATGCTTCACCACGTCGGTATCGGAGGTCTGCATGCCCATCGTCAGGAAGGGCATCAGGTAGATGCCGATCACACCGCCCTTGTTGGCCATGGCTTTCAGCTCTTCGTCGCGCTTGTTGCGGGGACGCTGCGCCACCGCCCAGCAGCCGGAATGCGTGATGGCCACCGGCGCTTTCGACTCCCGGATGCCATCGGCGGTGGTTTGCTGACCGCAGTGCGAGAGATCGACAATGATCTTCTTGTCGTTCAGTTCCTGCACGAGGCTTCTTCCCAACTGGCTGAGCCCGGCATTGGCGGGTTCGAGACAGCCGTCGCCGATGAGGTTGCGCACGTTATAGGTCAGCTGGATGATCTGCACGCCAAAGCTTTTAAACAACTGCACGCGCGACAGGTCGCTGCCGATGACCGACGCATCCTGGAAACCGTAGATGATCCCGAGCTTCTTTTGTTGCTTGGCCGCCTGCAGGTCGGCCAGCGTGCGCACTTTCATCAAGGACTCCGGGTGGGCGGCAATCTCCCGCTCCCACATGGCGATGCGTCCGAAGTTCTCCTCTACCGTGCCCCCACCGCCTACGGTGAGGTTGATGCCCGTGATCCCCGACGCCACCGCGTTGGCTACCATATCGGGCGACAGCGTGGTGAAACGTTCCGATGTGTTGAACGGGCCGGGGCTGGCGAGAAAATCGATGACGATGGCTTTCTCATAGCCCGGCCAACGGTCC
The DNA here is from genome assembly GCA_016787605.1 of Cyclobacteriaceae bacterium. GTDB lineage: Bacteria > Bacteroidota > Bacteroidia > Cytophagales > Cyclobacteriaceae > ELB16-189. The sequence goes on along the minus strand of JAEUUE010000099.1, from coordinate 1,388 downwards.
GGTCGGGGTCCAGGCAAAGGCCGGCCCAGGGCATCCGTCAGGGATACCAGGGGGGACATGGCAAGTGCGGAAGCAAGTTTGTTGAACGTGCGGCGGGAAATGGGGGTCATAGCAGCTTAGAATGGGTAGGTAAAAGCAAACTTCAGGTAAGTTATGACGCTATGCGATACCTTCAAATCGACAATAGGCAAAATGCAATTGACAATACTCGTTGTCAACTGCCTTTTGTCAACTGTCAACTTAAGTCTCCCGTTGAATCAGCTAATCCCTACCGGTAGTTTTTCAGATGTGGCAACGTCTTCTCCACCGGCTTCCCCTTGAGCTTCATGATGTCGGTGGGGGTCTTGCAGAGCACGGCGGAGTTTTCAAAAATCACGATGGGGTGCTTCACCAGGTTGCCATGGTGGGCCAGCACGTTGAGCCAGCCGTCCATCGTGTAGTTGTTGTCGCCCGCCTTCTTGTACTCGGGGTCTGACGAGTCGATGATGTCGCGCGGGTGCATGCCGAGCATCGTCACCACTTCCCGCCAGTAGGTCGGCGAGAATTTCTCATGGACCACATCCACTTCGTTGATGTGGCTGCAAAAGTCCAGGGCCATCGCTTTGGTCTGTCGCCCGATGCCGGACTGCGGATCATAGAGCAGAAAGAGTTCGTTGGGATGGAATTGCATAAGATGGGATTTTGTAAGGTGAATATAACCAATTTCCCCTGCTCTTCCTCGGCCCGTTGTTCCCGGCCGCCGCAAGTCCTATTTTTGCCAAAATTTCGTGAATGCAGGCCGTTTCCTACTACCTGGCTTACCCGTTTATCTACCTCCTGGGATCCCTGCCTTTTCCTGTCCTCTACGCCATCAGTGATTTCTTCGCTTTCGTGATCCGGCTCGTGGGTTACCGCCGACGGGTCATCTACGCCAACCTGCGCAACTCCTTCCCTGAAAAGCCGGAAAGCGAGATCCGGAAACTCACCCACGACTACTATCACTACATGGTCGATCTCACGCTGGAGAGTTTCAAGATGATGCACATGACCGAAGAAGAAGTCAACCGGCACATCCGGCTGACCAATCCCGAAGTCTCCCAGCGTCTGTATGACCAGAAACAAAGTATTATTCTCGCCCTGGGTCACTTCGGCAACTGGGAATGGTACGGGCAGTGCATCCAGCTGCAGTGCCCCCACCAGATGGTCATCATCTACCGCCCGCTCACGCATCCTTACTTCGACCGCATGATGCAGCGGCTCCGGACCCGGTTCGACATCGAAATCACGACGATGAAGATGTCGCTGCGCACGATGATGGCGAACCGCGACCAGATCACGGCCACCGCCTTCGTGGGCGACCAGGCCGCCCCGGTGAGCGAACATTGGATGACGTTCCTGAACCAGGAGTC
>JAEUUE010000177.1 GCA_016787605.1 Cyclobacteriaceae bacterium | reverse complement strand
GGTGGCGCCCATGTGAAGCGCTTCCGAAAAAGACGATGCGCCGATCGGCATGACCATGAACTCCTGGAAGTCAATCGAGTTATCGGCATGACTTCCGCCATTGAGGATGTTCATCATCGGAACCGGCAGCGTATTGGCGTTTACGCCGCCTACATAGCGGTACAGGGGCTGGCCGCAAGCCGAGGCTGCCGCACGGGCTACCGCCAGGGAAACTCCAAGAATCGCATTGGCTCCCAGCTTCGCCTTGTTGGGCGTGCCATCCAGCTCAATCATGGTGCGGTCGATCAGCGCTTGCTCGAACACCGACGTGCCGACAATGGCTTCCGCAATCTTGTTGTTGACATTTTCTACGGCCTTCAGCACGCCTTTCCCCATATAGCGCTTCTTGTCGCCGTCACGCAACTCGATAGCCTCTCGCGAACCGGTGGAGGCGCCGGAGGGTACCGCGGCACGGCCTACAGAACCGTTCTCGGTAACTACGTCTACTTCTATGGTAGGATTGCCACGGCTGTCAAGAATTTGGCGGGCGTGGATGCTTTCAATGTAACTCATGGTAAAGTGTTAATGGACTATAAAGTTATTCTGAAACGGAAACTTATCGTCTGACATTTGTCACCCGGGGAGCCAAAAACTCAACGGGCTGAAGGCCTGCCGACCTCAGCGCCCTGGCTTTCCTTGACCATAGCCACAAACTGGTCAAACAGGTAGCGGGAATCATGCGGACCAGGCGACGCCTCCGGGTGGTATTGCACCGAGAAGGCCTTCTTGCTCTTCAGTCGTATTCCCATGATGGTATTGTCGTTCAGGTGAAGGTGCGTGACCTCCACATCAGGGTTCTTGCTCAGGTCCTTGTCGCTTACGGCAAAGCCGTGGTTTTGAGACGTCATTTCACCCAGCCCGGTGATCAGGTTCTTGACCGGGTGGTTAAGGCCGCGGTGACCGTGGTGCATTTTGTAAGTCGAAAGTCCGCAGGCGAGGGCAAGCAACTGGTTGCCCAGGCAGATGCCGAAGAGGGGTTTGTCGGCGTCGAGGATTTCACGAACCGTTTTGATCGCGTAGTCCATGACAGAGGGATCGCCCGGTCCATTGGAGATGAAATACCCATCCGGGTTCCAGCGGTCCATCTCCGCAAACGTCGTCTTCGCCGGAAAGACCTGGATGTAGCAGCCCCGTGCGGCGAGGTTGGTAAGAATGCTCTTTTTGATCCCGACATCCAGTGCGGCGATGCGAACCGTGGCATTGGGGTCGCCGACAAAGTAAGGCTTCTTGGTGCTCACCCGTGAGGAGAGCTCCAGCCCGTTCATGTCGGGCACCTTGGCGAGTTCGGCTTTGAGTTGATCCGGCGTCAGTACCGAAGAGATGATGGCATTCATCGCGCCCTTGCTGCGGATGTGGCGCACCAGCATGCGCGTGTCGAGATCGGCGATGCCTACGATGCCGTGTTTTTCCAGGTATTGCTGCAGGCTTTCGCGGGAGGCCTTGCGGCTGAAGGAGTCTGAAAAGTCGTTGACCACAATACCCGAAATCTGGGGATGTTCCGACTCCTGCTCGGCATCCAGGGTTCCGTAGTTGCCGATGTGGGCCGTGGTGTTGACGATGATCTGGCCGTAGTACGACGGGTCGGTATAGATTTCCTGGTAGCCGGTCATCCCGGTGTTGAAGCAGATTTCGCCCCCGGTGGTACCGATTTTACCGATGGCGGTGCCCTCCACGAGCGTGCCGTCCTGGAGGAGCATGTAGGCTTTTTGAGTCAATCCTATCTGGGGTTAGCAGGGGCAAAAGTACATTCGAAGGAGGGAATGTTAAGCAGGGGGTAAGACAATTTTTGAAAGACAAAAAAGTTCACTTACCAGCCTATTCAGCTTTTTCGAGGTACTTTTTCGCCCGGATGTCGCCAAGTCTCAACGCATTGGAAAAGTCCTCACGAGCCTTGGCCATTTGACTCGACTGAAGAAATAGTTTTCCCCTTTCCAGGTAGGCGTACGAATTACTTTTGTCATAGGATAAGGCCACCGTCAATGCCTGATGCGCCTCCTCCAGCTTACCTTTCTCTATCAGCGCTGCGGCATGGACCGTAAACAGAAAAGAGCCAAACCGCTTATCTTCCTTGACCCACTTGGTACTCCCAAAGTCGGTCCACTCATCTTCAATGCGGGACCAATTTTTCATTACCCACAACAACTTCATCTCGAATACTTCCGCACTGAAGTTTCTGACTGGAAACGGAAGAAAAACCTTGAAGATGGAAACAAACTGATCTAACTTGATCATATCCTCCTTCCAAATCAATGAATCCATTAGGTTATTGGCTCGGTCGAAGTCAATCCAATCAAACTCCCGGCCAACCGAGAGGTCCCGATAGGCGACCCACATCTGTCCCAATTCCTGATAACATCTTCCTCGGTAAGCTATAGCTTCCCGATGCATAGAGTCCGTAGCCAGGTAACGATCCAAGTCTGTGATGGCTTCACGATACTTCCTATTATAGTATCGCGCTATACCTCTAACTCTATAAGTCGTCAGGACATCGGGATACAAGCGCTCCATGGCATCGAATTCCTTCTCGGCCTCCTTCCATCGCTGGAGCGTGGCAAAATAATTTCCACGTTTCCGATGGAGATCAAAAATGTCATTATCGCGTGACAACGCCTTGTTGTAAAATGGCTGCGCATCTTGCCAATAGCCCATGAGGTCATTCGCTAATCCTTTCAAGTAGAGAAAGGCCGGGTGGCTGTCGGATTGAAGACTGGTTGCCAGCGTCTTGAGGGCTCCTTCATACTCACCTACTATGATTTGACAGAATGCCTCTTGATAATAGCCTGATTCTTATCGGACAATCCATACAATCGGCCAACCAAGTACTTCCCCGCATTCTGAATATCTATACTTTGCTCTCGCTTGTAAGTCCTCCAAATGAAGTTATCCTGGTTCATGGAACTGACATCGAGTACACGCTTGATATCCAGGAATGCGGCGTCATATCTTTTATACTGAATAAGAAGATTGGCCCGCGCCATGCGCCAACCAAGGTGAAATTGATTGTAAGTCAGCAAGAAATTGGCGTCGTCAAGCGCCCGGCTCAAATCCCGACCGGCCTGTAATCGAATCAAGAGTCTTCCTTGACGCGCATCCGCTTGCATCGAGTCCAATTGAATCGCTTGCGTAAACAAGGAAATTGCCGCCTCCTCGTCGGTTCCCATCTGCATGAGAATATGGCCTTCCTGAATTTTGGAATCAGGGAATTCCGGCCGCATCTCGTCGCAGGTCTGGAAATACTCCCTGGCCATACTCACGTTGTTTTCTAGGAGTTTCAACAGGCCAAGGAAATAGTAACCGTGTACCTCGGATGGCTTGAGCTTCATGGCCCCCCGCAGGCATTGCTCGGAAAGGTCGCCTTCTTTCAGAATCATGTACACCTTGCCCAATTCCATTTTGAGCTCATACTGGCTGCTATTGGCCGCTTCAGCTTCAAGAAGGTCCTTGAGGGCCAAATGGCTTCGGTCGGTGATTTTGTAACAGATGGCCCGGTAATATCGGGCTATCCAGAGCCGTTGGTCTCGCTTAATCGCCTCGGTCAGCTGGCCGATGGCAAATTCAGTATCTCCCTCTTTCAGGGCATTAATGCCCTCATTCAGAAACGCTTGGATTTCGCCGGACATGTTCCAGGTTATGGGCACATCCTCAAAATCAAAAACAGTGAGCGTGTAATGCAACACCCCCGACCTCCTCTGGATAACTTGGTTCTGGGAAATGCCATCGAGAGGGACCGTAAATAGGGAGCTACCCAGCCAACATAGAAAGTATGACAGCCTCTTGGACACCGCTATTGGATTACCTCTAAAGTTAATTCGAAATGGGGAAATGAGCTGCGGTGGGCGCCACGGCCGATCTAGGCCAAAGTAAGGTGCGGTCCGGCAAAAATAGTAGCAAGCTCAGGGATCCGGTCTCCCCCTCCCTGAGGGCTCACCTGACCCGTTGGCAACTATAACCCACAAAAAAAGGGGCCGAACCAACGTTCAGCCCCTTTCTATGTAATTCCGGCGTCACTTATTTCTTCTTCTTTTCGCCGCTCTCTTTCTTGGCCTTGGCTTTGGGCTTTTCCTCCGCCTTGGGGGCCTCTGCCGCGCCTTCGGCGGTAGCGCCATCGGCCGACTTCTTGCCACGACCGCGACGGGTCTTGCCTTTCTTCTCGGCACCCTCCTGCTTGTAGGTCTCATTGAAATCTACCAGCTCCATCAGGCACATTTCCGCATTGTCGCCCAGGCGCACATCGCCCATCTTGATGATGCGGGTATAGCCTCCCGGACGGTCAGCCGTACGGGTAGCCACTTCGCCAAACAGCGCCTTGATCGACTCCTTGTTCTGGAGATAAGAGAAGGCCATGCGACGCGAGTGCATCGTATCGGTTTTCGCTCTCGTAATCAGGGGCTCCACATATTTTCTCAGGGCCTTCGCTTTGGCAACCGTCGTGGTGATCCGCTTGTGCAGGATCAGCGACGATGCCATGTTGGAAAGCAGGGCATCACGGTGGGCCTTCTTGCGGCCGAGGTGATTGTCTTTTTTACCG
>JAEUUE010000126.1 GCA_016787605.1 Cyclobacteriaceae bacterium | reverse complement strand
GGAGGACCGGAACACGAGCCACATCCCGCTGATATTACTAACAGCAAAATCGACTGAAGAGAGCAAGTTATCGGGGCTGAGCTCGGGGGCAGACGACTACCTGACCAAGCCGTTCAATAAACAGGAGCTGTTGCTCAAGGTGAGGAACAGCATCAACCGGCAGAACAAGCTGAAAGAGATGCTGCGCAGCCAGTTGCTGACGGAGACGCCGAAGGAGAAGGTGCTGTCGCAGGACGAACAGTTCTTGCAGAAGGTGAAGGAGACGATCATCGCACAGATGAGCGACGAGCAGTTGAGTGTGGAGTCGCTAGCGGATGACATGGGCATGAGCCGGGTGCAGTTGTACAGGAAAGTTAGTGCCTTGACGGGGATGGCGGTGAATGAGTTGATCCGGAAGCTGAGGCTGCAGCGGGCGGCGCAACTGTTGGGGCAGAATTGGGGGCCGGTCTCGCAGGTTGCATACGAGGTTGGCTTTTCCAACTTGAGTTATTTCAGCAGAGTATTCAAAGAGGAGTTTGGGGTGTTACCGTCAGAGTTTACTGTGTCAAACCAACCCTAAAGGATGCGAAGGCCTTGCCGTCATATTATGACCCTCTTGACCTTGGTGGTTATTTTGGAAACAGCTATTGGCCAGGAGTGGAAGGTAGCTCAAACCAGGTACCGCTTCCATCACCTCAATACAAAGCACGGGCTGGCCAATGAATTTGCCTACAGCATTGCCCAAGACAGCTTGGGATTCATTTGGGTGGAGTACTATGGAGGACTAAGCCGCTATGACGGCTACAACTTCAAGATCATTAAGCATGATCCGGCGAATCTATATTCATTAGGGCCCGATTTTGTTCTTATGAATATTAATACGGATGCATCGGGTAACCTCTGGGCCATAGGCCACATGTCCTTGAATGGGGTTAAAGTCCGCGCAAAACGGGACAGCCGAACGGGGAGACTTGACAAGCACTTTCTTCCGGATGACGCAACGGTCAACCCCAATAGTTCAGTCTTCGACAAGGACGGACGAACACTTTGGCTTTGTGGCGTACGGGGTGGTTTTCATAAGTACGACATACAGCAAAGAACCGTTAAAACCTATTTTGTTGTTCATCCCAAAGAGGATCAGAGGAACTATGTAAATCACTTGGCTGATAGGGGAAATTCCCTGCTTGTGGCCACAGCTAAAGGCCTATGGGAATTCGACAAGAGTTCCGAATCATTCAAAAGACCAGCCTTAAAACCAATAGATTCCTCACTCCTATATCGTTCTGAGATTAATAGCATACTTGATTTTCCTGATCGGATGGGTGAAAGCATTTGGTTGGTTAGTGGTCAACGACTTATTGAGGTTGATTCGGCCATAAACATACTAAGAATCGTCAATCTTCCTCATGGCATCAGGACTAAGGAGTTGGGAAGGGATAACGACGGTGTATTCTGGTTTAGTGCGGGAACCGGAGGGCTCGGAATCTATGATCCGCGAACGGGCAGGTACCAGCACATAGTTCATGATCCTGCGGACCCCTGGTCTCTGCCTTCAGATGACGTGTTGAGTGTCTTCGTCGATAGAGATCAGAATGTTTGGATTGGAACCACTCGCGGACTGGGATTGTTGCGGAGAAAGGACCTTGAATTCTACAATTTCAGCTTGGGACAGGGTGTAGGGTATTCCGCCATCCTGGAGGCCAAAGGTCAAGAGTATCTTTTGTTGGCCAAAATGGATGGTGTTCAAGGCAGGGACCGTATCTACAGGATACCCCTGATCCGAAGGTCGATTGATTCAATCCAAATCATTGATTCAAATATCGCCAGTGGTTCGGGGATATCTCCATCCCTCTATCTTGGCAGGCAACATTTGTGGGCATCAATATCCGGAACCGCATCAGCCCAAATCATCGGTTATCCCATTGACCCAGATACGGGGCTTCCGGATGGCAAGTTTCCAACTATACTTCCATATGATCCCACAAACAGGAACGCGATTAATACGAACCAATTCGGGTTGCTCTGGGAAAATTCACAAGGGACCCTTTTTGCCTCCTTAAGGGGTGGTTTGGAAACTGTCCAATCGGGCATCCGATACGGGACAGAAGGATCCGTTATTCATTTGAGTTTGCCCGGGACCATTCGACACTTTCGTGAAGGCGAAATGTCATTCTGGGCAATGAAGGGAAAAAGCCTTGGTTTATACAATCTTACAAATTCATGGGATACGATTGCATTTGAGAAGCTGCTCGACGTTGAGACGGGTATGACACTCCTGCATAAATCAAGAGACAGCACCATCTATGTGGGTACCTACAATGGCCTGTTTGCCGGACGTAAAATCAACGGCAGGTATGCATTCAGAAGGCTTGAGTTGGCCAAAGGAACCATTCTCCAGGTTCGGGTTGACGACTTGGGCAGACTCTGGTTGTATGGCGACAATAAACTTAGTTGTTATGACGTCGACAACGGGCGGTTGACAACTTTTGGTGAATTGGATGGGGTTGATCATTTCCAGGAGCATAGGGCCTATGAAACGCAGAACCTGAACTATTCGAAAGAGGGCATTATGTGTCTGGCCAGCCCGGATGGACTCACATTTTTTGACCCGTCAACCTTTTCCTTCAGTAGCAAGGCGATTGTACCTGTTTTGACAGCCTTAGAAATCAACAACTCGCCGGTGGATGGGCAACGAGTCCGCGGTGATTCAACTTATTCAGTTTCCGCCGATGTTGGCGTTTTGCGGGAGCTTGAGTTAGACTATCAGCACAACAATTTTGGTGTGGAATTCTCTTCCATGGACTTTGCAGCCCCAGAAAAGAACCTCTACCGGCATAAACTGGAAGGCTACGACACCGGCTGGGTGGAAGCAGATTTCAAGAATCGAACTGCCAGTTACACAAACCTTCCTGCCGGTGCTTATACGTTTCGTGTTAAGGCATCTAATCATCACGGCGTCTGGAGCGACCAGGAACGAACGCTGAAAGTGATTATCCTCCCTCCCCCCTGGCGGACCTGGTGGGCGTATGCCGGGTACTCGTTGCTTGGCGCTGGGCTCTTGGTGTTTGCAAGACGCTCGATTGTGCAGCGTGAGCGATTGAAGTCCAGCCTTGCCCTGGCGAAAGTGGAGCAGGAAAAGGAGCACTTCGAACTGGAGAAGGCGAAGGAAGTGGACCGGGTAAAGACCAGCTTCTTCACGAACATCAGCCACGAGTTCCGCACGCCGCTGACATTGATTAAGGGACCGGTCCAGAACATGATTGACCAGTTCATGAGCGGGCAGTCAACTGTTGATAAGGATAAGGTGGTCAGTCAACTCAAGTTGGTCCAGCGCAACTCCGATCTTCTGCTCAAGCTGATCAACCAGTTACTGGACCTGGCCAAACTGGAGTCGGGGAGTTTGAAAGTGGAAAAATCAGTGGGAGAGGTGCATGGCTTCGTGCGGGCGATTGCGAACGGGTTTGATTCGCATGCCAGACAGAAAGGAGTTGTACTCTCAGTCGAAGTTCCTGCAGGGCCTGCTAATGTGCTGTTTGATAAAGACAAGGTGGAGACGATCCTGATCAACCTGGTGAATAATGCGATCAAGTTTACGCCGCAGGGAGGAACGATTACAGTTAAAGCTGCTTGCGGGAATTTCACCGCAGAGGCGCAGAGACGCAAAGGCAGGCTCACGATTGCTGTTTCAGATATGGGTATCGGAATTCCACAGGATCAACAATCGAAGATCTTCGAGCGATTTTACCAGGTGAGCGAATCTCATAAGGAAGTTGGAACGGGAGTAGGTCTAGCGTTGGTCAAGGAACTCGTCAACCTGATGGGTGGCGCGATCACGGTGGAGAGCGAGTTGGGCAAGGGGAGCACGTTTACGGTGATGCTGCCCGTTGAACAAGTTACGCTCGAAGAAGCAGAGCAGCAAACGGAAGTCTTGGAGCAAGCCACCGGTAACCGGTTACTCACCTCCGCTGAAGCTTCGGCGGGCAGGCCGGTAACCGGTGAGCCGGTGCTGACCAATGACCACCGACCACTGACCACTGAAATCGATCCTTGGAAGCCCCAAATACTTGTGGTGGAGGACAACTCCGATGTAAGGGCCTTCATCATCGACAGCCTGGGAGAAGAGTTCAGTTACCTCGAGGCGGAGCACGGCAAGCAGGGCCTGGAGAAAGCCACCAGCGAAATCCCCGACCTGATCATCAGCGACGTGATGATGCCGGAGATTGACGGGATCACGATGGCCGGAAAGATCAAGGAGGACCGGAACACGAGCCACATCCCGCTGATATTACTAACAGCAAAATCGACTGAAGAGAGCAAGTTATCGGGGCTGAGCTCGGGGGCAGACGACTACCTGACCAAGCCGTTCAATAAACAGGAGCTGTTGCTCAAGGT
>JAEUUE010000125.1 GCA_016787605.1 Cyclobacteriaceae bacterium | reverse complement strand
CCGAGTACAGCAACTCACTTCCTCTTCCCCGCCAGCTTCTGCCCTGCCTGGTAGACGACCAGGTCGAACTGTCCGCCGGCATTAGGAAGGAACTCGACCTGGGCGTCGACTACCTTGAGGAAGAATTTCGTCTCGGACTCGCCGAAGAGCTCAAACTTGGGCTGGCCACTGGCCTGTGACATCAGGTGGCCGTCTTCGAGCGTGATGACCAGGTTGAAGTTGGGCATCAGCTCATACGTGCCCACATAGCGCTGCAGGACAGCCGGGCTGACCGCCACTTCCACGCGCGACGAAACAGGCTTGTCGGACTTCTTGCCGCGGATGGGCTTGCCGGACCGGTCCTTGAATACCACTTCTTTCACCTTGCCACCTTCGAGGGTGAACTCGAGAACCGTAAAACCGGTTTCGAAAGAGAACAAGGTCTTGCTCTGCGGGAAGATCTTGAAACGGCTGCCGCCCGCACGCTGGCTGAAGAGCTGGTCGCCCTCGGCCGTGACGATCCGCGTGCTGCCGTCGTCGAAGTCGTAGGTGCCGGCCAGCGACTGGGCATAGGTCGGGTCGAGCGGGACTTTCGCCACCGCATCCGGGTACGGCTTGCCGATGGCCGCCGCCGCCATGCGCGTGGAGACATCCACCGGGCCTCTGCAGTCGCAGTTGGCCAGCACGACGACGTAGATATCTTCCTTCGGCAGGTAGATCTCGTTGGTGGAATACCCGAAAATGCCGCCCGAGTGCTCGATGGTGGCGCTGCCGTTGATGGCACCGATGCCCCATCCGTAGCCGTAGTCGTGAACCTCGCCGCTGTTGAGCTTCACCGGCGTGTAGGCCAGCTGGATGGTCTCCTTCTTCACCAGCTTGTTGGCGTTGATGGCGAGCTGCCACGTGAGGAGGTCGTCGACGGTCGACATGATCGACCCGGCGGCATAGGGCTGTGTGAGGCTCAGGTACTCAGCGCGGGCGAAATCATCCTGCTTCTGGTAGCCCTGCGCGCGGTTGCGAATAATCTTCGACTGGCTTCCGTAGTACGTGTTCTTCAGGCCCAGGGGCACGAAGATGTTTTTCTCCAGGAACTCCGGGTACGGCATGCCCGACACCTTTTCGATGATGTAGCCGAGGATAAAGTAGGCCGAGTTGTTGTAGCTCCACTTCTCCCCCGGCGCAAAGTCCATGGGCTCGTTCTTGAAGATGTCGATCATCTGCAGCGGCGTAAGATCCTCGCGCCACCTCTTCGCCCACGCCTCCATGCCCGTATAGCTCTTTATTCCCGACGTATGCGTCAGCAGGTGGTGGATGGTGATCGACTCCCCTTTGGGGTAGTCGGGGATATATTTCGTAAGCGGGTCTTCCCGCTTAAGCTTCCCCTGCTCCATGAGCATGAGGACCGCGACCGCGGTGAACTGCTTGGTGATGGACCCGATCTCAAACACGTGCTCCGGCCGCATGGCCACGTTGTTTTCCATGTCGGCCATCCCGAAGGCTGCGCGATAGATCGGCTTGCCGCCTTTGGCCACGAGAGCCACGGCGCCGGGCTCGTTGGGCTTGTACGTCTCCTTCAGCAGCGCGTCGAACTGGGCGTTGAGCTTCTGGGAAAAGGCTGGAAGGGATACGAGGAGAAAGAGGGCGACAAAGAGGGGCTTCATGCGGATGGGGTTAAGGTAGAGTATACGGGGATTGGAAGAATGGGGTTGGCGGCAATGAAAAATTAAAAGTGAAGAGCGAAGGGTGAATGGTGAACAGCACGCCTTTGTTTCTCTTTCTGCCCAGGGCCGCGACAGCTATCCTTTCAGGATCCGTTGCAGCTGCCGGGCAGTTTTAAACCCACACTGGGAAGCGACATACTCCATCGTGTAGGATGGGTTGTTGAGCAGTGTCCGGGCATGCTCCTTTCGCAGCCGGGTGAGGTACTCGATGATCGTGGAACCCGTCTCTTCCTTGAACACACGGCTCAGGTTCCTGGGGCTCATCGCGACCCGTGCCGCCAGGGTTTCAATGGAGTTCTCTTCCGACAGGTGCTCCGTCAGGTAGTCCTGCACTTCGTGAATCTTCGGGTTGATATGGTTCCTGAAATCGAGGTACACGCTCTGCTGGCTATGGCTCTGCTGGCGCCGGTGGTAGACGACCAGCCCGCGAGCCACCTTGTGCACGAACCGGGGATCCTTCAAGTGCTCCAATATACCCAAGGCCAGGTCTATGCCGGCACTGATACCGGCGCTGGAATAGATGTTGTCGCTCTTCACGTACATCACGTCGGTGAGCACCTTGGCTTTGGGGAACCGCCGCTGCAGGCTCTCGACACGCCGCCAGTGCGTGGTGCACTCCCGGTTGTCGAGCAGCCCGGCCTCGCCCAGTGCAAAGGCACCGTTGCAGATCGAGCACACATTCACCTTCTTGTCTGCCATCTTTCTCAACCACTCAAAGAACGTCCGCTCGCCCTTGAACTCTTCCCCGATGACATAGTCATTGCTCATCCCGGGCACAAACAGAAAGTCACCTTCGTTCAGAACCGCTTCCTGGTAGCCGCGGACATTCGCGAAGCCGATTCCTGCGGTGCTCACGGGCTCTGACAGGTAGGAGTAGAACTCGATATCGGCCTGCAAGCCCTGAAACTGCGCCTCCACGAAGACCTGTACCGGACCAGACAGGTCAAGCAACTCCACGGTAGACGGGACGATGAATGCGAACTTCATGGGATCAACCCCGATCGCAGGGTTGATCCAAGATACTACTAAAGAATGACTTCCCCGGTTGCCCGGCTATTCAAGGGAGCCGTTTCGCTGCGAGCGCCTTCGCTCCTAAGCTCGCGCTCATTAATCCAGGGTAACAGCCACGTTTCCCTTTTTGTGCCCTTGCTCCACATAGCGGTGGGCCTCCGCCATTTGTTCCAGGGGAAATGTCCGGTCGACCACGGGCTTGAGTTCACCCGTCTCAAGGAGCATCTTGATAAAATTGATGTCCTCCGCGCTATGACCGATCACACCCGTGAGCACCTTCTGGCTGCTGGTCATGGACGTCCAGAATCCCCGGAGCATCTCGGGCAGTCCGGCCGCACTCAGGATCAAGCGCCCGTTCTTGTTCAGCGACTTCAGGCTGCGCGAAAACGGCATCTTGTTTACCGTATCAAAAATGACATCATACGACTCCCCGTTGGCAAGTACCTCTTCTTTGGTGTAATCGATGACGTAGTCGGCGCCCAGGGACCTTACCAGTTCAGTATTCGCTGTGCTGCAGACGGCGGTAACCTTCGCCCCGAAATGCCGGGCCAGCTGCATGGCCGCGCTCCCCACCGCACCGGACGCTCCATATACAAGGACCTTTTGCCCGGGCTGGATGGCGGCCTTCTTGATAAAGTGATAGGCGGCCGCTCCGCCAAACGGAATTACCGCGGCCTCGGCATGGGTTAGGTGGCCGGGTTTCAGCGCCACCGACCCGCTCTCCGGCATACAGAGGTACTCGCCGTAGGCGCCAAACCGCATATCGGTATGACCGAAAACCTGGTCACCCGGCTTGAACCGTTTAACTTCTTTGCCCACGCTTTCCACTTCGCCTGAAAAGACGCTGCCGAGTATGTTTCTCTTCGGCTTCATCAGGCCAAAGGCCAGCCGGACGGCAAATGGGTCGGCTTTCCGAAGTCGCCAATCCCCGGAGTTGACGGCGGTGGCTTTCACTCGTAACAGAATTTCATGGTCTTTCGGCAAAGGCTTTTCCACTTCTTTAAGTTGAAGAACCTCGGGTGATCCGTATTGGGTATACAAAATTGCTTTCATGTTGATGTAGGTTAGTTGGTTATGATTTTGATTCTTGATGGTTTTCGTTAAGGTTTGATTTGAGTTTGCCGCTCGCGATGAGCGGGTCCGACCAGGAGAATCCCACATTCATCGTGCGGTCGTTTGTGCCAGTTCAGGCCGGTAGATCTTCAGCAGCACTTCCAGGTCTCCCGTGAGCGGCATGGGCCGGAGGCCCGGGACGTCGGCGCCGCCGGTGTTTCCCACGGGAATGACGCCGAGCCAGGACTTCACTCCGCCCAGGATCAGCCGGGGCAGTTGACCGAGAATCTCACGGTAGCTCTTGATCTTGAATCCAAACCGGAGCATGAGCCAGTGTACCCGGCTGTGTTCCATGGGCCACGACTGTCCGAGGACATGGGCCCGTTCCAGGTGATGCCAGGCCAGCTCCAGCCGGCCGTCGGCCAACGCCCTTTCGTACGTGGCCAGTTCATGAGTAAAGTAGGCCTTCAGCGGGGAAGGCATGGTCCAATAGAGTTTCATAGTACAGGTTGTTTTGGGTTGGTAACAAATCCGTCCTTGGGAATCCAGCGGTCGTATTCCATCTCCTCGGCTACTGCCTTTGCGGCGGCCTCGCCTTTCAGCTTCGACACCAGGTGCAGTGCCCCGTCGATACCCGCGGATATTCCGGCTGTAGTGATGATCCGTCCGTTGTCGATGAAGCGCACGTCGGAAAGAACCGTGACGTTCGGGAAGGCGGCACGCAGCTCTTCAATGCGGGAGTGAAAGGTGGTGGCCTGGCGCCCATCCAGCAAGCCGGCGTGCCCCAGGGCAAAGGCACCGCTGCATACCGAAAAGACATGGTCGGTATGGGATTCATACCTCCGGATCCAATCGATCAGCGCATCATTCCTGAACGATGCCGGGTTGCCGCCAAAGACGGCCAGTATGTTCGCCGGAGGAACGTCGGTGAGGTCATAGTCCGGGAGCACCTTCAGGATTCCCTGCGAGAGTACGGGCTCCTTCGTAAGCGCCACCGTGAATACCCTGATGCCGGCGAGAGCGAATACCTCCATAGGTCCGGCGAAGTCCAGCACTTCCACCCCATCCATGAGGTAGAAGCAGGCGGAGAGTTGTGTTGAAGTCTGCATGAGCGTGGGTTTGGTGGTTATCATTTGATTCGTATCCCGACGCCGAATTCCAGGGATATAGCGTAAATGTTGGCATCGACGTAGTTGATGTCCGCGCCTTTCATCGGCCAGGGGTAAAGCGGAAGGTAGGCCCTGAAGGTGAAGAACCACTTCTTCCCGCCCTTCTTCAGGCTGTACATCACGCCGTAGTCCGGGCTCAGGGAGCTGATGGAGACGCTCACCTGTTCCAGGGAAGGGTTCACCAGGGTTTCCTGGTAGGCGGTGTAGCTGACGCCGCCCATCAGGAAAAGGGAATGCGAACTCCGCTTTCCGTACAGCGTGGTGCCCACACCGAGGCGCTGGGTCAGCGAGTAGTTGTAATCCGTATGTACAGACTCGACGTCCCTGGAGGTGATGTTGTTGATGTTGTATGAAGAATGCGAGGCGAACGCAAGTTTCCGCCGGGGATTCCACTGCACGAGGGCGCTCAAGAGCAGATCCACGTCCATGTCGGTGTGGATGCCCACAGAGGGTTCGACGGTAAGCGTCCGGTGCACATACTTCGCGGGTGCCTCGGTTTGGGCAAGAGCTGTCGTCGTCAGCAGGATCGCGGCGGCAGAGATGGAGATGAGGAGTTTCATGGTGGTATGAGTTTGTGGTTAGGGGACTATCGGTTTTGGAAATAGAAGTCGAGGCCTTTGCGAATGTTCGGGTTCTTGGAGCCCATATGGCCCAGGTCTTCTTCCATGTTCTTAAGCAGTCGCACCTTAGGGTAATTACCTTTCAGCGTCTGGTAGAGCGCCTCAAACGGCGCCTGCATCTTGCCCAGGTTTTCCATCGCGCCCAATCCCATGAACACCAACTGCGGCTCATTCCGCAGCGCCTCGCGCCGGGTCAATTCCATGCGCAGCGTGATTTCATCGTCAAACCAAAGCGACGGGCTGAGGAGCAGGTAGTTGCCAAAAAGCGTATTGTCCGCCACGAAGGCGTAGGCGCCGAACAAGCCGCCAAACGAGTGGCCGAGGATGACGCGGCCTGCTCGGGCCGTATCTGCCTGGAAATCCGCTTCCATGCGGGGGACCAGCTCTTCCCGGATGAATCGCAGGAATTCCGGGGCGCCACCCATGGATTTACTCGTTTTCGTGGGCGTGTAGTCCAGGTCCCGGCTCCGGCCATAGCCAATGCTGACCACCAGCACATTTTCGGTGCCGTAGCGGGCGCTGAGTTTTTCACACTCGCTGGCGACCAGGTTAAAGTTCTCCTCGCCATCGAGGACATAGATGACGGCGCATCGCCCCTGGGACGACGCGTTGCCGCCGGGCAGGGCGACTTTGATGTCGTACGTCGCCCCGTTCACCGTTGAAGTGAGGGAGAAACGTTCGACAAAGTTGGGTTCGGCCACCTCTTCCTGGCAGGAAGCGAGGAAGAGCGACGCCAACAGGACGACAATCAGGTTGAATTTTTTCATGATACTTTTCTTGAGAAGAGGGATGTGTCTCTCCGCGGAACAAATGTGCCGGCTGAGGCGGCGCGGTCATAGGTCAAAAAGACGTCATAAAAAGACAGCGTGACGCCATCCCTGTTTCGTTGCAGTGGAGGGACTATTTTGGATTCTTGCT
>JAEUUE010000114.1 GCA_016787605.1 Cyclobacteriaceae bacterium | reverse complement strand
CTCGAATCACCCAAAGCAAGGGCATCCGGGGATCCACATCAATGGTGTGACTCTTTTGATTGATAATCAATTGAATGGTTGCCATGAAGTAAAAGGGATAGTGACTTGTAATTTAGGAAAAAGGATGCCAAAATGCGCAGGGCTTTCTTTGTTGGGCAACTGAGCCTATCGTGGAGCATGATGTGCAGGATCTTTTTTCTGGTGATTTTATCTCTCATCCTTGAGAACCCGGTTGTCGCGCAGGCCCGGGTAGAAGTGATCGTTACCGGAATTTCCGATACGCCAGGTACGGTGCTGGTGGCGCTGTTTGATAACCCGGCCACCTTTCTGAAGAAGCCAATGGTGGGCAAGTCGGTCGCCGGGGTATCCGGGCAGGCTAAAGTTGTCTTCGATAACGTGGAGCCTGGGGAATATGCCGCCAGCATCATTCACGATACCAATGGAAATCTCAAGCTGGATACCAATTTTCTGGGGATTCCCCGTGAAGGGTTCGGCTTCTCCAATGACGCAATGGGAACTTTCGGTCCGCCTTCATTCGATAAGGCAAAGTTCACCGTGGCGGGGCCGGTCGTTATCCGCATCAAGGCCAAGTACTTCTGAGCCCTGCCCGAACGTATCCTCTTTGAATACCTCTGTCAAATTGAGTAGTTTTCAACCTGCGCGAATGGCGGTTATGAAAAGTACAGTGTGGTTGGCGACGTTCTTGTTTTTGGCCGTTTCTCAGGCGGTATTTGCCCAGTCCTGGCGCGAGAAGTACAACCAGGCGGCCGACCTGTACAGCCAGGAAAAGTACAACGAGGCCGCTGCGCTGGCCGAAGAGTCGCTAAATGGTTACCTGGCCGAAGGCGCAACCAGCGGGGATAATCACGCCTCCATCCTTCGTCTTCTGGCCACCATCAGCTTTAGCCGGCAGGATTTCAGGAAAGGGCTCGACTATGCGAACCAGGAGATTCAGCTGCGCGAAACAAAGAAAGATACTGTGCTGGCCATAGCCCTCGTTAACCGCGCCTTGTTCCAGGAGCAGTTGGGGCAATTGGGGCAGGCTCTTCAATCACTCACCGAGGCTCACAACCTGTTCCTTGCCAGCTATCCGGCCAACCACAACGCGGTGCTTGAATGCCGTATGGGTATCGGCACGATTTATTACCTGATGAATGACCTCGTCAAGGCACGAGAATGGTTGTACCCGGCCCTGGAGGCGTCTGACCAGAAGGGTGAATACACGCAGGAAATACTCGAGGGATTCTACTATGCAGGTATGGTCGATCTTGAATCGGCGGAGGCCAAAGATGCGCTCAACCGTTTTGAGAAGGCCGGTGAACTTTACCGGTCGGCGTCTCTTCAGCAGTCGCTTGACTACGCACTGGTTTTGTATGGCAAAGGACTTGCCCAGCATCAGCTTCGGATGTATGAGCAGGCGGATGCCACCCTGGCACTGAGTCAATCCGCATATGAAGGAATGGCCGGAAAAAGCGGTGAGGAATATTTCGCAATCATCCGGGCACGGGTACAGAATGCGCACAGCTGGGGGAAACCAGAGCTTGCCAATGATTGGACAAGCTGGCTCCGGGCAAACCCGGAAGCCCGGACGGCCTACGGGGAGATGAACACTTCACTGGGCTACTATTACCACGGTCGTGGTGACCTTTCAAAAGCCGAAGCCTATTATCGCGAGGCCCTCGTCGCTTTCGGCGCGAACGAAAAAAGTGATGCCTTGCGCCGTGCGGAAGCGAGTCTAAACCTTGCTGTGCTGTTGGCCGACCAGGGTAAAGTTGAGGAGGCCCTTACCCGAGTTTCTGAAAGCCTGGGTCTCATTGAGTCGATTGGAGGTAAGGAAAGTGTCCTCTATCGTCGCGCACAAATTCGAATGGGTGCCACCCTGATTCAGGCCGGAAAATGGCAGGCGGCTCAGTCAACGCTGGAAGAAGTCAGCCGGACCATGACCACCTTGCCGCCAGCCGAGCAGTCCAGTTTACTTAATAGCCTGGGCGAAGTTGCGTGGCGCAATGGCAGGTACCGTCGGGCGGACTCCTTGTATAATGCCGTTCTCTATCCCTATGAAAAGGAGGGTAAGACTCCGGATCGTTACTATGCCACGGCCTTGAACAACCTCGCCGCTTCACGACAGGCGGAAGGCAGGTTTTCGGAGACACTCACCCTTTCCAGGCGGTCCGCTACCGTGACCCGGCAATTGTTCGGGGCGGGCAGCCTCGCTTATGCCGGAGCGTTGGAAAATGAAGCCCTCCTCCGGATGCGACTGGGAGATCTCCTGGCTTCCAAGGGACGACTGGATTCTGCCGTGCTCCTTTAT
>JAEUUE010000097.1 GCA_016787605.1 Cyclobacteriaceae bacterium | reverse complement strand
TTCTTCCTCTTCTTCCTCTTCAGGGTCTGGCGTATTGAGAATCTGGTCCTGGTAGCTGTCGGCCCAGTCGGCAATCTGTTTGCGCTGCTCATCGGTGAGCCTGGCATCCCAATGGATCACCAGGTAGATGGGCATGGGCATATGCCCTTCGGTCACCTCATCCTTGATGTTCTCCAGGTTCTTGATCTTCTTGCGCTTGGCCAGGTCGGTCCATTCAGACAGGTTCATTTCTTCGCGGCCTTCCCGGACATCCTTGGCGACCAGCCAGGAAACGGGGGCCACCTTCGAATACCAGGGATAGCGGGTCTCCACGGAATGACAATCGTAGCAGGAAGTCTTCAGGATAGAAACGATAGGCTCGGGCACCTCCTGGGTGCCCAGCAGGTCAGTAGTTGGTCTGGGCTCTTGCGGAGGAAGATCGGCCGGAAAGAACTGCACGACGACGAGGCCGGCCACCAGGGCGAATAGTGCATATCGCAGATAGGTACGCATCACGTTACTTCAGCATCTTGCTGGCTGACTTGTCGGCCCACTTCCTCAGCGACTTCGCCTCCTTTTCGGTCAGCTTCTTGTCGGGGTAGCGCTCCAGGAATTTAGCCGGAGGCATTTCTCCTTTTTCGATCACTTCCACCACTTCATCCAGCGTGGAGGCCGCCGCTTTCTTGTCCATGGTCGACAGGTTGGCCCAGATGAGTTTCTCTTTGGCTTTGTCGTTTTTGGAGTCGGCGCTGTGGCAGCCCAGGCACTTGGCATCGATGATGGGTTTCACCTTGGCATCGATCACAAAGCCATTGTCAGTTTGCGGATCCGGGGTTTCCTCCGGGTGGCGGGTCCAGATGGCAAAACTGAGCAGGAGGATGAGGAATGATTTTAGGAACAGCATGGGTTAACAGATTAGTGTCGGATAAACTGAGCAGGCTAAAATAGCAAAGAATGGCGACTACAGCCACCCCGTCACAGGGCCAGTGGTCAACGGAACCCCACCAATGGTCAAAATCATCACTGGCTACCCCACTCTCCTTCTTGCCGAAGCATCTGCCCATGGAATCCTGGACCGGGTCACGATCCGGTGAGCCTTTACACCATCCGACCGATTTATCTATCTTCGCCGCGGTTTAAGCCCTGTAGCCAGAGATGAATGCTAGAAACGTATTGATTGGATTGGCGGCCGGCTGTGGCCTCCTCGCCGTCCTTTGGTTCGCCTATGACAAGTCAACCGCGGTCGACTTTGCCGCATTAAACGCCGCAGAGTGGAAGCCGGTGCAGGCAGGCATACCCTTCGTTCAATTTGACGCCCCCTTCGAGCTCAAGGACGAGTCCAGGCCTCCGCTGGGAGACGAGCGGCAATTCCTCAAGCGAAACCAGCGGTTTACCTACCAGGCGGGGAACGATCTCCAGGTCATCGCTACCATTGTCGATTACCTTCCGCACGTGTACATCGACCCGAACGCTTTGGAACTATCGATCCGGGGTTTCGACAAACAGTTTGGAGCCAGCAATCTCACCTTCCAAATCAATGATGTGGTGATGAGTACCTACAAAGCCAAACTGGCCGAAGGGACGTTCCTCATCGGAACGAAAAAGTACATTTTCACCCGGGTCAATGTCGAGTATCGCAACAACTACCGCGACCTGCTGATCATCGTGAAGGATGGTGACCCCGAGGCTGAACGGCTCCGGAAGCGGATCGTGGGAACAATCCAGTTTCAATTGTTGTAGTCGGCAAAACCTGCGGCCGGCAAATCCGTTTCGGTCTGCATGAGACAGTTTGCCTTCTCCCTCGTACTTTGGGCGGCCGGTTTGGCTTCCTGGGCTCAGAATACCGATCCATCAAAAGCCGAGATTGTTACGTCAGACATTGACCTGTTTTGGAAAGCCTACGACGCCAGCCTTCCCGGCTATTCGGCCGACGTGCTCCAGCGCGAATACATTGACAAAGGTTCGGAGGGCGTAAAGGGTTTTCTCTGGAAGCGGATCGAAGACGGGTCCAACCTTTCGAAAACCATCACCCGCTACCCCCGCTACTACGCTTCGATCCGCGAAAGCACCGCTCGCATCGCAGGGATGGAAACCCAAATCCGGGAAAGCCTGGCCAAATTGAGGGAGTACTATCCTAAGGCTGTATTTCCTCCCGTGTACTTCGTCATTGGTGCCTTGAGTTCGGGAGGCACCACGTCCAAAGCAGGCCTGATCATCGGTGCAGAAATGTATGGCAAGACCGCTGCGACCCCGATGGATGAATTGAATTCCTGGCTGAAAACCGTCATCAAACCGGTGGAAGAAATTCCGCATGTCGTGGCGCATGAGTTGATCCATTTTCAGCAGAACTACGACGGTGGCACCCTGTTGCAGGCCTGTCTGAAGGAAGGCTCCGCCGATTTTCTCGCCGAATTGATTTCCGGGAAGCACATCAACCAGCATGTGCACGATTTTGCCAACCCGAAAGAAAAAGAACTGTGGGGAAGAATTCCGGGGACGGATGAACAAAAAAGACTATAGCGGATGGCTATACGGCGGCAACCAGAAAGGCAGACCCCAGGACCTGGGGTACTGGATGGGGTACCAGATCACGAAAGCCTATTTCGACCGGATGCCCGACAAAAAGCAGGCGGTCAGCGACATTCTCAACATCCGAAACGCCAGCCAGTTCCTGGAGGCCAGCGGTTACGCCGATCGTTTCAAGTAGACCACCGTCGTTGGTGAATTATCGGGCAATGTCTAATTTAAGGACATGCCCACCAGTCAACGGCACCAGCAGCTCCAGCGGCTCCGCCTGAGGCGGATCGACATCATTCAAAACATCAAGGATGCCGTGCTGATTCTCATGGGCGTAATGGCCGCGGGGTTCGGGCTGAAAGGGTTCCTGTTGCCCAACCGGTTTCTCGATGGCGGGGTGATGGGCATTTCCCTGCTCGCCAACGTGGTCTGGGGCATTCAACTGCCGTTGCTCGTGATCCTGTTCAACCTTCCCTTCGTGGTGATCGCGTATACCCAAGTGGCCAAGAAGTTTGCCATCAAGACGCTCATCGCCATTTCCGCGCTGGCCGGTGTGCTGGCCCTTGTGGAGTTTCCCATCATGACGCACGACAAATTGCTAATTGCCGTATTTGGAGGATTCTTTCTGGGTGGCGGCATCGGTCTCTCCATCCGGGGCGGCAGTGTCATCGACGGCACCGAGGTGTTGGCCATCTTTACCAGCAAGAAGACCACGATGACGGTAGGCGACGTTATTCTCATCCTGAACATCATTATTTTCTCGGTGGCCGCCTACCTTATTAATGTAGAAACCGCCCTGTATGCCATTCTCACCTACCTGGTGGCATCCAAGACCGTGGATTTCGTGGTGCATGGGATCGAGGAGTACACCAGTGTGATGATTGTATCCGACAAGCATGAAGAGATCAAGGACACTATCATCACGAAGTTGGGGCGGGGCGTTACCGTGCTGAAAGGCAAGAGCGGGTATGGCAAAAAGGGCCATCGCGTGGCCGAGGTGGACGTGATCTTCTCCGTGGTCACCCGGCTCGAGCTTCAGCGGATGAAGACGGAGATCACCAAGATTGACCCCGAGGCGTTCGTGGTGGAAAACAGCATCAACGACATCAAGGGCGGTATGATCAAGAAGCGGCCGTTCCGGGAGGATTAATTGACAACTTCACCATCGAATCTGACTAAAATCATTTTCAATTCTCAGCCCCATGGCCTATTTTTAGTCATTGCCATGGACGAAGTGGCATGAACCTTGATTGATTAACTACCAAAAAACGCGTTATGAAACCGAATACCTTCACCCTGATCCTTCTTTCCGGCATGCTCCTGACCGCCTTCAGTTTTACCACGATCCAGCAGCCCTGGGAAGTGCCTGCCAAGTACAAGAAGATGGAAAACCCCACCAAGGCCTCCAAAGACGACATGGACATTGCCAAGCAGCTGTATGACAAGCACTGCAAGTCCTGCCATGGCAAAGTAGGCTTGGGCGACGGTCCGAAAGCAAAAGAGCTGGACACCAAGTGCGGAGACTTCTCAAGCGCAGCCTTCCAGGGACAGTCTGATGGTGAACTCTTCTATAAGACCACCTTTGGCCGCGACGACATGCCGGCTTACGACAAGAAGATCGCGGACGACAACGACCGCTGGCTGTTGGTTCACTACATGCGCACCTTTAAGAAATAAGCCGTACAGTGAGCCTTTTCGGGGCAACTATACGTAACCTGACTGCCCCCCTCATCTTCGTCTTGCTGGCGGGATGCGGGGGGCAGCCTGCTGATGGGGGTAAGTACGCGACCTCCAAAATCTTCTATTTTGAGGTCAATTGCCCCACCGGGGGGCCCAACTGCGCAGAAGCCAAGGCCCTGCTGGACCGCGAAATACCTTTATATAAGTATACCTTCACCCCCGGGTCCAGCCGCACCTGGCCCTACTACCGGGCCTTTCCGCCCGATGCCCAGGTACCCCCCGACAGCCTGATCTCACCCCATACCCAACTTCACCGGCTGCTGCCCAAGTCCGAAAGACCCTGGATTGGCGGCGGGGAATACCTGGTCACCATCGACCTCTACATCAATAACGACACCGAGCCCGAATACCTCGTGAATGTCTACCATCTTGAGCAGGGCAACGCGGTTCTAACCGGAACCTCAGGGCCCCAGTTGGCTGTCCAACGACCGGGAATGTCGCTCTCCATGCCGGAAATTCTTCTCCGGTCGGTGATTCGCTATTCTTTCAAATAGCTTACTATCAAGTCTTTATAGAGCTTTTCCTGGCTCTGACTAGAG
Organism: Cyclobacteriaceae bacterium; assembly: GCA_016787605.1. Classification (GTDB taxonomy): domain Bacteria; phylum Bacteroidota; class Bacteroidia; order Cytophagales; family Cyclobacteriaceae; genus ELB16-189. The sequence goes on along the minus strand of JAEUUE010000097.1, from coordinate 41,975 downwards.
TCATTGGGGCCTTTGACGTTTGTCATGACCGCGGTCATCGTCCGGGAGTACTTTCGGTCATGATTTCTATCGCCAACTAAAAATGTCTACTCCTATGAAAGCACTAAGAATCGTTTCCTTGTTAACCCTGGTATTCGTCTTCCTTTCGGTAGTTCGCTGCAGCGACAGTAAAAGTGATCCTGTAACGCTCGGCACCCTTTCCGGAACAGCCTTCTATCCGAACAGCGCGGGTACGAACGTAGCCGCTCCCGGCGCTTACATTACCCTTCTCTCCGGCGCCAGCACCGTCCAGGTGGTTGTAGCCGATGCAACGGGTAAGTTTACTTTCCCCGAACTGGCCGCTGGCGAATATGCCCTTTCCGGCACCTATTACGCCAAGCCGAGCCACACCGGTGGACGCCTTGACGGGCTGAATTTCTCCACCGCTTCTGATGTAACGGTAACGATGACTTCGGCCGACCAAGCCGTTGACCTCAACCTGGTTACTGTAGGTCAAGCCGGCGCCGACCTTGATATCATTGACATCAACTACGCCTGGAACGGAACGTCCGCTTTCGCCAATACTGGCGCATGGACCTATGATGCCACCCACAGCCCTATCAACTTTGAATTTGCGTATCGCGGAAAAGAAGCTGACTTCACTGGTACCTTCTCTCAACTCAACAAAGTGGACATCAACTTTGACGTGGCCAACCCCGCTACCAGCTCCATCGACGTATCCGTTGACCTGATGAGCTTTGACACTCGCAGCCCCGGTGGTCGCGACCCTCGTACGACGGTTGCTGACTCCCCGCTGTTCAGCCCGATCACTCAGTTCACCGAATATGGCTGCATCGTAAACACGGTATTTGGCATCGCCACCGACGACGGAGTGGCTCCGACCGACGGCGCCCCGAAGACTGTAACTACGGACGTTGACCGCTATGCTACTTTCGTAAGCTCTTCGATCGCCAAATATGGTGACGGTTACATTGCCAAAGGCAACCTGGTGTTCCACGGCTTTACCGTACCCATTGAAATGTGGTTCAAACAAGTTCCGGCATGGACTGACCCTTCCAACAACCGCCGCTATACCGGTTTCGAAGGCAAATTCCTTATGGATGCCAAGAACAAGTGGGGAATCACTTCCAGCAGTTTGAATGACGCCATCGTTCGCATGCAACTCAGCATAGTCTGCTACAAGCAACTGTAAGCTGACGACCGAAAAAGGGGGTCTGTTCTGACCCCCTTTTTTTAACTATCTTTTTCCGAGATAAACCCTTACTTACCACTATGAAGACCCTTCGTACAGCCCTCTTATGTCTCTTGGCTACCGGGTGCACCTACTACGAGAACGAACCGGTGAAGGCCCCCGTTCCCGAGAAGTCGGATCCCACTACCACCCTTGAGGCCAAGTATGTGACTGAAGCGCCGAACAAAGTCACGTCGAAATACTGGAAGACGGCCGATTACCTACCCTTGACGGAGCAGAACCAGGTTACCGGCCAGGTTCAGGCTGCCGACGGACTCTTCAACATGAGCGGTACGTTTGGCGGACTTACCAGCTTTGGAAAAGGCAAAGACCCTGACGTGCGTCTGCAGGCCGCCTACACCGACGACAGCCTCTACGTACTGGTCGTGTGGAAAGACACCACGGCCGATGCCTCCCACAGCAACTGGATCTACGACGGGCCTACCGACCCGAACAAGGCCGGCAGCACCAGCGGCTGGACCAGTCAACGGGCTTCGGACAACTTCCTTCTCTCCTTTGACATGGGCAGCGGCAAGCGCGACGTGTGGAACTGGTCGCTTGCTCTTTCCGAACCGATGGGATACGCCATCGACATGATTGACAACGGAAGCGGTGCCACCAACGATGCCGGCACCGTGATGTATGTGCGCAACGCTGTTAGCGACAACCGCGGCGGCCCGCAATACGAATGGAACGACGCACAACAACAACTCACCCGGAAACCGGCCGGCTCAACCATCCTGGACCCCGGCTACTTCCTCCTGAACAAAAAGACATTTACCGGCGATATCGTAGCCGGCGAGGCTTATTACCAGCTTGAGTGCGCCCCCTGCCATGGTCCGACCGGCAACGGCGAAGGAACTCCTTCGGGATATGAGACAGGGATCCGCGTCAACGAACCCGGTCAATTCAACCGCTGGACCCGTGCCGCACTGGACGAATTCGGTCCCGGCCCCAACCACGAAGGTTCCGTACACTACCCGGCCGGTGAAACCGACCGCGTCAACCTGTTTGCCCGCCTCCGTGCATTCAGCGGCATCCCGGGTTACTATCTGCAGAACCCTTCCGGCAGCAGCGCCGACATCCATGCTGTATCCAGCGTTGTAATCGCGAACATTCCGCATTACAACAGCAAGAAATACACGGTTCTCCTGGTCCGCGCGCTCAACACGAGCCAGACCGACGATATTACGCTGAACCCGGCCACCGTCACCTACTCATTCAATTTCTCCGTACGTGACAACGACCTGATCAACCAGGTCGGCAGCAACAACCAGACGCTCACCTTCAAACCGAAACCGTAATGAAAAAGATACTTTTCTTCCTCGTGCTGGCCGTGGCGTTCGGCGCCGGCGTGTCATCCTGCACGTACCACGAGAACGATCCCGTACCGGTCGAGGTGCCCGATTCCGTCAGCTTCAGCGCTAACGTACTTCCCATCTTTGACGCCCGTTGCGATAACTCGGGCTGCCATGCAACCGGCGGCATTGCCCCCGACCTGACTACGGCCAACGCTTACACCAGCCTGATCGTTTTCGGGTATGTCGATACCGATTTGCCCGAACAGAGCCAGTTATATCTCAAAATGAGCTCAGGCTCCATGGCCAAATTCTGTAATCCCGGCGATGCCGACATCGTACTCAAGTGGATACAACAAGGCGCTCTTGACAATTAACCCCAAACCTAACGCGACGCAAAACGATATGAAAACAAACCAATTAACCGGGTCGATGAAGGTTGTCTCCTTCCTGATCCTCCTCATGCTCTCCCTCCCTGCGCTGGCCCAGGACCAGAACCAGGAAGAAGCCAAATCCAGCACCAAGGAACTTGCCCGTCCTGCCTTCGAGAGCGCCCTGCTCGGTGAAATGCAATCGGTGATGGTTCAAACCCCGAAGACCCTCGAGTGGGACTTCCAGCACCGCTTCGGTACGGTAGAAAACGGGCTGACCGATTTCTACGGAATCTATGCACCGGGAGCCAACATTCGCATGGGCCTCACCTACACGCCCATGGATCGCCTGGCCGTCGGCATCGGACTGACGCGCAACAAAATGGCGCTTGACCTCAATGCCAAGTATGCCATCTTCCGCCAGACCAAAGAGCAAGGCATGCCGGTAAGCGTGAGTTACTACGGCAACGTGGTAGCCAATACCCAGGCCGGGAATTACAAGGAAGAACTCCACCGCCTGTCTTTTTACAATGAGTTGATCATCGCCCGGCGGATCAATTCCAAAATCTCGGTCCAGATCAGCCCGAGCTTTACACACTACAATGCCGTAGACACGCTGTACAGCAACGACATGTTCGCTGTCGGCATCGGCGCTCGCTACAAGTTCTCTGCGCAGTCCTCCATCATCATCAACTACGTGCAGCCCCTGATGAGCCATAAGGATTCCAAGCTGAACCCGGAACCAGGACTGGCCATTTGCTGGGAAATCGCCACCAGCGCCCACGCCTTCCAGATTTTCTTCAGCAACTACCAGGGCATCCTGCCCCAGGAGAACGTGATGTACAACAAGCTGAAGTGGGGAGAAAGTCAGTTCCTCATGGGCTTCAACATTACCCGACTCTGGAACTTCTAACCGGAAGACCATGAAAGACCAACCCACCAACCGTAGAGACTTCCTCAAAAAGGGACTTCTCGCCGCCGCGGCCGCCACGGGCGCGCCCCTGGCCGCCCAGGCTTCCACAAGCGGGGAAACCGTCAAGATGCTTACGCCCGACGGCAAGCTGGTGGAAGTAGACAAGGCCGTACTGGCCAAGGCACCCAAAAAGAAGGTGACCAACCGGGAGATCCTCGAATGGCGCAAGGGTCCTGAATTGGATGCCGGCGTGTGACCAGGGTAAGTGCCAACGTAAAACGAACGACACCATGGACAACAGTAACTCAAAGCGCAGGAACTTCATCCGCACCGGGCTCGCGTTAGGACTCGCCAGTGTGGCCGGGGCAACCAAATTGCTCGGCGAACCGGATGAAAAGAAACCCGCGCACAACCATACCGTAAAACTCCTCTCCCCGGACGGTGAAATCGTGGAAGTCGATACCGCCGACCTGAAAGTGGAGACCCACGAACATGCCGGCACGATGGCCCGCACCATCACGGGGCGCGAAGGCATCGAAGGAAGGAAATTCGTGATGGTCATCGACCTCGGCAAATGCCGAAACGCCCGCAAGTGCATTGTCGCCTGCAACAAGATGCACCACATTCCCGAAGAGAAAGAGTGGCTGCAGGTGAAACTGATGAAAGACAACGAAAATGCGGCCCCTTACTGGTTCCCGAAAACCTGCTTCCACTGCGACAACCCGCCCTGCGTCAAGGTCTGCCCGGTAGACGCCACGTTCAAGCGCTCCGACGGACTCGTGCTCATCGACAACGAACGGTGCATCGGCTGCAAGTTCTGCATGGCCGGCTGCCCCTACTCCACGCGCGTATTCAACTGGGGTGAACCCGAAATCACAGAACCGGCCACCTGCCCGCCTTATTCCCCGGAATCGAGCACCCCGAGCAAGCACAGCACGGTGGAGAAATGCGACTTCTGCCCCGACATGGTGCGCCAGGGCAAACTGCCCGACTGCGTCACGGCCTGCCCCAACGGCGTGTTCTACTTCGGCGACGAAAACGAAGACACCGTCACCAACGGTTCGGAAACCGTGCGGTTCAGCCAGCTGATCAAAGACAAGGCCGGTTACCGCTTCATGGAAGAACTCGGCACGAAGCCGCGGGTGTATTACCTGCCGCCTTCCAACCGCATGTTCCCCGTCGAACGCGGATTCAAGAACCTCACCGACGACCAGAAGGCCCGATTCAAAGACGTTCAATAATTGAGTTATGAATATTGAGAAGACATCGAAGTCGCTGCTCAAGGAGTTTTGGCCGCAGATGTCCAAATGGACAACGCGCGAACTGATCTGGCTCGGCTTCTGGGGGATTATCTTCCTCGTTGGATTATATGCCCTCTACGTACAAATCGTGGAAGGCCACGTCGTCACCGGGATGCGCGATCACGTGATCTGGGGCGTGTACATCGTCAACTTCATTTTCTTCATCGGTATCGGGTACACGGGCGCCATCGTAGGCGGCCTGCTCCACCTGTTCGATGCAGAATGGCGCAAGCCGCTCATGCGGATCGCCGCCTTGATGACCGTCATTTCAGTGATTATCGGCCCCCTCTACATCTTGCTGTGTATCGGTAGGCTGGACCGGCTCTACTACCTCTTTATCTATCCCCGCCTGCAGTCTCCGATCATCTGGGACGTCGTGGCGGTGATGACCTTCCTGGTAGGCGGCATCCTGTTCCTTTACCTTCTGGCCATCCGCGACTTCGCGATCCTGTCACGCAGTGAAGAAACCATGCCGGCCTGGAGACGGAAGATCTACCTGTTCATGTCGGCCGGATTCATCAACACCCGCATGCAGCGCCATGACCTCAAGCTGGCGCTCAACGTGTTGTCGTTGCTTCTCATCCCTACGGTTATCATCGTGAGCTCCGTGCTCTCCTGGATCTTCGGCATGACGCTTCGGCCCGGGTGGCACAGCACCATCTTCGGCCCCTATTTCGTACTCGCCGCCGTCTACACCGGCACCGGTGTGCTCGTGCTGCTCATGTATGCCTTCCGGAAGCTGCATAACCTGGGCGCCTATATCCAGGAACGGCATTTTGTCTACGTCGGCTACATGCTCATCGCGATGGCTGCGGGCTATGGATACTTCACCTTCTCGGAATACCTTACCGACTGGTATACGTCCGAGAAATGGAACGCGGAGCTGATTCATAAGCTGATGGATTTGAACCAGTATGGATGGATGTTCTACTTCGCCAACTTTGCGGGCATCCTGTTGCCCATCCTCCTCATCGGGATTCCGAAATTCCGCTCGATCAATACGATTACGTTCAGCGCCGCCCTGCTGGTGATTGCCATGTGGTTCAAGCGCTACCTGATCATCGTGCCCACCCTGGAAACCCCGCTGCTGCCCATGCAGGACATCCGGCCGGAGTACGTGAACTACTCGGCTACCTGGGTCGAATGGGCGCTCACCGGCGCAGGCATCGCCATGTTCATGATCCTGTTCAAGGTGGCTTCGAAGTACATTCCCATCGTGCCCATTTGGGAAACGTCAGAGATGATCGAGAAAGAAAAGCAGACGAAAGCGGCCACGAACGGTCAACCCCAACCCTCGCTGTCATGAAAACGTTAGCCACATTGATATTGATTACTACGGCCATTTTCTCCGCCGTAGCCCAGGATCCTATGGCCATCGCCATTGAACTGGTCGCCACGCAAAAGGGCGACCAGGGCATAGACATGAAAGCCACCGTCACCGACGATGAAAACAGCGAACCCGTGAAGGGCCTGACGATCCAGTTTTCAGGCACCGCCGGCGAGCAAACCGTGGCCTTGGGTGAGGCGACCACCAATGAATTGGGTATCGCCGAACTGAAAGGCGGCAACTTCGACGCCCTGCGCAAAGTGGCCCATGCCTTTACCTTCACCGCCACGTTTGCCGGCAACGAAAATTACGAGACCAACCATGCCTCCGTCGACCTGGCGGAAGTAGCCATCGAATTGAAAGCCGAAACGATCGACTCCGTGAATACCGTCATCGTGAACGTGACCTCCTGGAATGAGAAGGGTGAAGCCGTTCCTTTCTCGGAAGGCGAAGTGAAAGTATACGTCCCGCGAATGTTCAGCCTCCTACCCATCGGCGACATTACCACCGATGAGGATGGATACGGTGAACTGAAATTCCCCAACGACCTGCCCTCCAGCGTCAGCGGCGAATTGACGATTGTGGCCCGCATTGAAGAACACGAGACCTTCGGCAATGCCGAAACTTCTGTGGTCAGCAACTGGGGTGTGAAAGTAGACGCCCAGGCGTCCAAACTGCCCCGGGCCCTCTGGAGCCCCGACGCCCCGCTGTGGATGGTGGTCACCTTCGTCGTCCTGATGGTTGGCGTATGGTATCATTACGGGTTGATCGTTTACGAACTGATTAAAGTCCACCGCTTGAGCAAGCCTACCGATCCCCTCGATTTCTCTGAATAACATTGGTTTTAGGAGTAGTTGAACGAACGCCCGGACCACCCACCGGGCGTTTTCTTTTATCTTTAAGGGTATAACGGATTACCATGGCCGAACCCAAAACCAAGCCTACCAAAGCCAGCGTCGATCAGTTTATCGATGCCCAGGAAAAGGAGTCAGTGCGCGATGATTGCCGGACGCTGGTGAAACTGATGCAGGAAATCTCCGGCGAGCCGCCCGTGATGTGGGGCACCTCCATCGTGGGGTTTGGCACCTACCACTACCACTATGCTTCCGGTACCGAGGGCGACTGGCCCGTGCTTGCCTTCTCGCCGAGAAAACAGAATCTGACCATCTATTTCATGGACGGGTTCAAGGGGAAAGCGAAGGAGTTGGCGAAACTGGGCAAGAACAAAACCTCGGTATCGTGTCTCTATGTCAAGGGACTGGAAGGACTGCACCTCCCCACCCTTCGGAAGATGATCGCCGACACCTACCGGTACATGGTGAAGACTTACCCGGTGAAAAGTCAGAAAGGATAACCCTGCTCAAGACGGCTAGGGCGGGGAAGGGTTAAGAAACATCTTGTACTTGATCTGGATCACGCTGTCGGATTGACCAAACACGTCGCCGATTTCATCGCGGGAATACTGCCAGGTGTATATGAGGTCAAACCGATGGGTGTAGTTGAGCCGGTAACCTAACCCCACGCGGGCCCGGCGAAGGTTGGCAAACCGTTCCTTAACCTGCTCGTCGACAACAACGAACTCCTCATAATCGACGAATCCATACAGCAACTTGTCTGTAAAGAGATTCGGGCCGGTAATGCTGATCCAGGCCTCCCCCTTCAGACGGAATCGTCCTTTATGTTCCCACACGTCGCTTTCAATTTGGTGCACGTTCCTGGACTGGACACGGGCATGAAGACGTGTGTCGATCCGTTTGCCCTGCGTGATGTGGTAACGTACTCCTGCCAGGGGCGACACTTCGAACGTGCTCATGTTATTGGTTTGTCGCGTCCACCCGATAGGGACTTCGGAAGTAAGTTCGAATTTTGGGGTGAGCACCATCTCAAATGTTGGGCTCAGGCTCAAACTGTTCCACTTCTCTCCGCCGCTCAGCAAAGTCTGGTACGTGAATGTGTTTTCTACCAGGTAGCGGTTGGCAAACGGGTAGCTGATCTGCCATTCTACCCACAATTGCTTGCCGGTCTGGGCAATCACAACCGGGGAACCACACAGAAAACAGGCGGCAAGCACCAAGGAACAGCCATTACTGACGGCTCGCACAAGGGTATTTCATTAGACCCTTAAAGCTACGGAAGCTACGACGGCTTCGCGATGATTAGAATCAGGCTTTTGATGCCCTGGATATCGGGCTGTCGGGTCGTGAATTTTTCACTATATTCAACGGCTAACCTGCTACGTTATGGCTGAACCCAAAACCAAACCCACCAAAGCCAGTGTGGAGAAGTTCATCGATGCCCAGGAAAAAGAGTCCGTCCGAGACGATTGTCGGGCGCTAGTCAAAATCATGGAGGCCATCTCTGGCGCTCCGGCGGTTATGTGGGGAACATCGATCATTGGATTTGGAACCTACCCGCTTGTTTATGCCAATGGAAAGACAGCCAATTGGCCCCAGTTGGCCTTCTCACCACGAAAAGGCAACATCACGATCTACCTGATGGGAGGCTTCAAGGAGAAGACGGAACAGCTGAAGAAGCTTGGAAAGCACAAAGCAAAGGGTGTCTGTCTGCACATCAAGACCCTCAACGATATCCATCAGCCCACACTAAAGAAGCTTATTCATGACAGCTACAAGGAGGTGGTGAAGAAGTACGGCAAAGGGTAAGGCGCAAGTTGTTTCAGGCGCCCCCGAATGCCAAGATCCACCCCATCGGCATGGTTTCTGTCTCGTAGTACTTGTCACTGACATTTCAACGACAACCGGGAAGTTCGCGGCCGCGAAGACAGGCCGAAATCAATTTTCAAGTTTTCACATTGTCAAATTGACTCAGCCCGCCTTTGGCTTCTTCAGTCGCCCCGCTTCCTTCAGGGCCTGTTGTACGATCCACTCCAACTGTCCGTTGGTGCTACGGAATTCGTCGGCCGCCCACTTCTCCACGGCCTTGAGCAATTCCGGGTCGAGACGAAGGACAAATGGTTTCTTCTGTGCCATCAGGGATTGAGCGTGCCGGTATTCACCACGGGACTTACATCCTTATCGCCGCAGAGCACCACCATGAGGTTGCTCACCATGGCCGCCTTTCTCTCCTCATCAAGATCAATGATATTCTGCTTGGCCAGGTGGTCGAGAGCCATTTGCACCATGGAGACGGCGCCTTCCACGATTTTGTAACGGGCGGCAACTACCGCGGCAGCCTGCTGGCGACGGAGCATGGCGCCGGCGATCTCGGGGGCGTAGGCCAGGTAGCCGATGCGCGCTTCGATGACGTAGATGCCGGCGATGTCCAGGCGGTTGCGAAGGGTTTCCTCCAACGCCTGGTTCACTTCGCCGTGACCGGAACGTAAGGTCATCTCATTCTCATTGTCGAAGTTGTCGTACGGGTACATGCCCGCGAGTGTGCGCACGGCGGCATCGCTCTGAATCCGGACGAAGTTTTCGTAGTTGTCGACCTCAAAGGCTGCCTTGAAGGTGTCCTTCACCTGCCATACCAGGATGACGCCGATCTGGATCGGGTTGCCCACCTTGTCGTTGACCTTGATCTTCTCGCTGTCGAAGTTGCGCGCCCGGAGCGAAATCCGCTTCTTCAGGAAAAATGGGTTGACCCAGAAGAAGCCGCTTGTCTTCACGGTACCCTTGTAATCCCCAAACAAAACCAACACCACCGACGTGTTGGGATTGAGAAAGAAGAACCCGGGCGAGAGAATGCCCGCCAGGGCAAACAGCCAGGCGAAAAGGGGGTTCCGCAGGGCAATCATGCCGAACAGGCCGAGGCCTGTCAGCAGGAGGACTACCGTCAGCATGACGTAGCCGGACATCGGGGAATAGCTTTTTTCGTTGCTCATAAGAATGATATTAAAATGATATTATAGTAATACTACGCAATTACCCGATAAGTTGTTACCAAGTCCGCCGGAAAAAGTTGGGGCAAGTCCAAAAAAGCCCATTTTCACCCCAGATGGAGGGGTTTTTCTTTCTCTGCCCCAACCCGGCTCATTCCACTTTAAGGCTGGAATTTGTAAATTTCTTCACCTCAATAATCCCGCTATGCGCCCCCTATTGATCCTCGGATTCCTGCTCGTAATGGCTGCCTCCGCATTTTCCCAGCCCAGTTTTAATTTTTCCGCCGCCTATGGATTCTCGATCGATGATCAGGACTACTTCAGGCTTTCCAACGCCTGGGCCTTGAAGGCCGGTGGCAACGGGCCCAGCAACTCCATGGGGTTCTATTCCGGCGGCTCGGGGCTTGTGATCAACGCAGGCCTGTCCTGGGAATTTTCAGACTACTTCAGCGCAGGAATCGGGCTGAAAATGATCAACTTCTCCATGCCCGACAATTTCCGGACGGCAGAGATCTTGAGCGTCGGTCCGGTGTTCCGGCTGAACTTCACGTCCAATACCCGTAACGTAGTACCCTTTATCGAAGCGGCTGCGTACCTGATCAATACCCAATCGCACAAGCAGGAACAGGCGACCTCCGGTTCACAAACCCAGCCGGCCTTTTCGGCCACTGTGCCCAGCCCGATCGCAGTGCACGCTCTTTTTGGCGTGGAGTTTAAGGTATCCAAACCACTGGGCCTTATCCTCCAGGGAGGGCTTAACGGCACGTTCCCCGGAAATGATTACAAAGGTGCCGACTATGGAGTCTATGAAAATCCCCGCGATTATGAAGGCGGTTGGTTTCTAAGCTTCGGTGGCGGCCTCAAATACTATTTCGGCCGCGGAGTAAAACAGCGCGATTTCTGAGTCATGAAAACGATATACCTCTTGCTGATTCTGCTGCTGGCCGGCCATCTTTCGCCCGCACAAATCAAGAAGGTTCGGGAAATTCCCTTCAAGCTCCAGCTTGACGAAGGGGTGCGGACACTCTGTTTCTCCAGCAACTCCAAACGGCTTATTGCAGGCGGCGACAAAGGCTCGCTCTTTGCCCACGACCTGCAGAACGGTGACACCTGGAGTCTGCCCTCGCATCAGGCCAAGGTCATGGCGCTGGCCTTCAGCTACGACAACCGCTACCTGGCCTCGGCGAGTGAAGACGGCGCTTTCTCACTCTATGACTTCCAGGAATCCAAGGTGCTGAAAGTAAACGGCGAAACCGGGATTGTCCGGGATGTGACATTCAGCCCCACCGGGCGCCACTTTGCCACTTCCAATGAAGAAGGCCGCATCAGCATCTGGGAAGTCCATTCGAGGGAGAAGGTCAGAACCCTGGCCTCCCGCCCTGAAAAAATTCTCAGCCTCCAGTTTTCTCCAGACGGCCGATTGCTCGCCACGGGGTCGGCCGACAAAACGGCCATGCTCTGGGAGGTGGAAACGGGCAACCTCCTCAAAGTGCTTTCGGGCCACGAAGATTGGGTGCGTGCCTTGGCCTTCAATGAAGATGGAACTCGCCTGGTCACCGGCAGTTACGACCGCACCCTACGCATCTGGGACATCACGACAGGAACCACGCTGAGCACCCTCATGCCCGGGAGAGACTGGGTCACGGATGTTCACTACAGTCCCGATGGCCGTTACCTCGTAGCGGGAATTGCGCAGGGCCTCGCCGTCGTACTGGAACCTACCGGGAAAGTTGTCCAGCGACTCGATAAGCACAGCAAGATGGTAGGAGCCTCTCCTTTCTCACTGGATGGAAAGTGGATCGCCGTCGCTGATCTCTCCCCCAACGTTACGCTCTACGACTGCTCTTCCCTCAACATTACACCCTGGAAGCCTTTCGACGTCACTCCTCCCACCATCGCCGTCCTCAGCCCCAAACTGCTGGCCACGAAAGACGCTGCTACCGGCTATCGCTCGTCTGTGGTCCATCAAAGCGCGGTTCGAGTCTTGCTGGAAGTCACTGACCTCAGCGGTGTCAGGGAGGTGGCGGTCAATGGAAAGGTTCTCCAGCCCGACCAAACGCTGACAGACCGGTATTCCCTGGATCTGAAGATTCCCCTGAACACGATGCAAACCATAACCCTGGTGGCAACCGACAAAGCCGGGAATAAGCTGGAAGACAAACTTCTCATCGAAGCAAAGCCCTTTAGCGGCAGCGTGGATGAAAAGAAATACCATGCCATGCTCATCGCCGTGCAGGATTACAAAGACCCCACCATTACCGACCTGGATCAGCCCGTGAGGGATCTCCAAAAGTTGAAAGAGGTTCTCCTTAAGAACTATTCCTTCCTGGAAGAAAACGTGACGGTGGTCACGAACCCCGACCGCAACACCTTGTATGCCAAGTTCGACGAACTCCAGAGCCGTCTCGACAAGGCCGACAACCTGCTCATTTTTTACGCGGGCCATGGCTACTGGGATCCCCAGCTGGAGCAAGGCTATTGGCTTCCCTCTGATGCCGAGCCCAACAAGCGGTCGTCGTGGCTTTCCAACGGCACGCTTCGCGATTATATCGCCGGCATACCAGCCCGCCATACCTTGCTGATCTCAGACGCGTGCTTTTCAGGCGGCATCTTCAAGAGCCGCTCCCTCTTTGAGAGTTCTTCGGCGGCCATCGAAACCTTGTACCTCCGGAAGAGCCGGAAAGCGATGACGAGCGGTACCCTGGAGAAAGTGCCGGACCGCAGCGTCTTCGTCAGTTCGCTGGTGCAGCGCCTGGCCGAAAACCAGGAACCCTATGTTACCGCCGAAGAGCTCTTCAGCGGGCTGAAGCGCTACGTGATCGAACACAGCCCCAATGCCCAGGTTCCTCAATACGGCGAAGTGGGACAGACCGGGGATGAGGGTGGTGAGTTCATCTTTATCCGCAAACAAAAATAGTCCGCCAGCGAACACTTCGTTCCGCGAATGAACAAAGGTTGATCCAGGGCCTTGTTTTTTTATAGATCAGGCGGCCTTGAAATTTGGAATCAAATTGGATTAGACCAAGCGGACAAACGCCGCCTATGGTCTCCAATTACTTCAAAATCGCCTTCCGCTACCTGGTTAAGAACCGTACGTTCACCGCCATCAACCTGCTGGGACTCACGTTGGGATTCACGTGTTTCCTGCTGCTTACCCTCTACGTCCAGGACGAATTATCCTTCGACCGGTTTCATCACGACGCTGACCGGATCTACCGCGTACTGCAGCATGAACAGCAGGAGGACGGAAGCGTCCGTGACCTGGCAGTCGTAAGTTCACAGATCGGGCCCGAAACGTTAAGACAATTTGCCGACGTGGAGGATGTACTTCGCTTCTCGGGGTTTGGCCGCATCACCATGGGCAACGATCCTCCCAACCGCCAGTATGTCAACCTGGTTGCGCTGGACACCAATTTCTTCACGTTCTTCGACTTCCCTATCGTCGAAGGCGACAAGCACACGATGCTGTCCACGCCCGACGCGGTCATCCTCACGGAATCCACGGCCCGCAAGTACTTCGGGAATCAACCCGCAGTCGGCCAATCCATCTGGTCAAACCTGGTACGAAGGGAGAACAGGCAGTATGTGGAGTTTACGGTGGCGGGCGTAGTCAAGGATTTCCCCTCCAACTCACATCTCCAGTTTGATGTGATGTTCTCCGAACCCACGTTCCCGGGTGTCTTTCCGTGGTACAAGGATTTCGTTACCACCGACTGGACATCCAACAGCTATGTGACCTACATCAAGCTCAAGCCCGGTGCTGACAGGCTGGCCCTCGAAAAGAGAATGACCGAGATGACCAAGGCACATTATCCTGCCAACCAGGTCTTCAGGAGCACGTTCTCCCTCCAGCCGCTGGAAGACATCCACCTCAACTCCATGCACCTGCAAGGCAGCCGGGCAGACTGGAACGGGATGAACCCGATGTACCTCTACCTGTTCGGGGCTGTCGCGTTCATGATCCTGCTGATCGCCGGGCTCAACTACATGAATCTGTCCACCGCCGCCGCCGTCAAGCGTACGCGGGAAATCGGAACCCGGAAGACCCTGGGGGCCCAGCGCCTTCAGCTCATCGGGCAATTTACCGGTGAGGCCATCCTGCTGAGCGGCCTGTCTCTCCTGGTGGCCATTGCCCTGGCACAATTCATCCTTCCTTTCGCGAACTCCTTTACCGGAAAGCAGCTGGCGATCGATCAGCTCCCCCCGATTTGGATGGCCGGAGTCGTTGCCGCCATGATCCTGGTGGGCCTACTTTCCGCCCTCTATCCTGCCTACCTGATCGCCCGCGTGATGCCCGCCCAAGCCCTCAAGAAAGGATCAACCACCGGGAATTCGCGCCTGCCCATGCGCAAGCTGCTGGTGGCCGGGCAATTCGCGGTGTCAATTCTCATGATTTCCTCCACCCTGGTCATCTACCAGCAACTCAAGTTCCTCCGGGAAAAAGATCCTGGCATGTCGGTATCCGACCTCCTGGTGGTGGATATTAACAGTGGCAACCTGCGGAGGAACTATGAACAAGTAAAGGCTGAGTTCGCCACAGTGCCCGAGGTGCTGCAGGTGAGTACCTCTACCCGGGTACCCGGAGAATGGAAACCTTTTCCGATCGCCCGGGCGAAAGTTGATGGCCTGGAGGCGCTGCGGGAAATAATTTATGTGGGTGCCGACCAGGATTTCTTCAGCACCTACAAGATCAAATTGCTCAAGGGCCGCAATTTCAGCGGAGGCCGCGAAGACTCCACTAAAGTGATTCTCACCCAACTTGCCGTCGAGCAGCTGGGCTTGTCGGACCCGATTGGCGCGGTCATCGACATCCCGGCCGTATTGTGGGGCGCCAGCACCGAGACATTGGAGAAACCGCTGCGGGCTGAAGTGATCGGCATAGCCGACAATTTTCACTTCGAGTCGTTCCGGAAGTCCATGATGCCGGTCATGTTTGCCTACCCCAATACGGCAATTCAACGAATTGACTACTATACCCTGAAGATAAAGACCTCGGACTGGGCTCAAACCCTTGAGAAACTGAAAGCCGTCAACGATCGCCTGGACCCGGAGAACCCGCTGGAGTACACCTTCCTTAACGATCGGTTCCAGCAATTCTACCAGGCGGATGAAATGCGTGGTCAGCTGTTCCTGATCTTCTCCCTGGTGATTGTCCTGATCGCTGTGATGGGTCTTTTTGCCCTGGTATCCTATTCCATGGAGAGCCGCGCCAAAGAAATCGGCGTGCGAAAGGTGCTGGGTGCTTCCGTCCAGAGTATTCTCGGCATGGTCTCCCGCGAATTTCTCCTGATTGTTGTCGGGTCCAGTGTCATCGCCCTTCCTTTGTCTTGGTGGATCATGCAAGCGTGGCTATCCGACTTTGCCTACCGCGTGCCGCTAAATGTGGGCACATTCGTGCTGGCCGCTGTTGTGGCCCTCATTATTGCCTTTTTCACCATCAGCCTGCGTTCCTGGCATACGGCCAGGTCAAACCCCGTGGAGTCGCTTAGAAGCGAATAACGTTTCGACTCAGGCCCGCAACGAGGAGGTGTCAATCACAAACCGGTAGCGCACGTCGCTGCGGAGCATCCGCTCATAGGCCTCGTTGATTTGCTGCATCGGGATCACTTCCACGTCGGCGACGATGTTTTTCTCCGCACAGTAATCCAGCATCTCCTGGGTTTCCTTGATGCCGCCCACCCCGGAGCCCATGATGCTGCGCCGGTTCTTGAGCAAGGCGAACGGCTGAACCTCCCCTGCCGCCGTGGGAAGACCTACATTGATCATCACGCCGTTGAGGCGCAGCAACTTCAGGTAGGTGCTGTAGGAATGATTGGCGGAAAGCGTGTTGAGCAGGACATCAAAGTAGCTGTCGTACTTCTTCATCATGGCCTTGTCGGTAGACAGGATTACCTGCGTGGCGCCCAGCCGGCGGGCATCTTTCTCCTTGGAAGCCGATGTGGTGATGAGCGACACGTCTGCGCCGAAAGAAACCGCGAACTTCAACCCCATGTGCCCGAGGCCACCCAACCCGATGATGCCGACCCGCATGCCGGGTTTGACACCCACGTAGCGCAAGGGTGAATAGGTGGTGATCCCGGCGCAAAGCAGCGGGGCAACGGCTTTCAAATCGAGTTTCGGAGAGACATGAAGCACGTAGTTTTCATCGGTAACAATCTGGGTGGAGTACCCTCCCTGCGCGAGGGTCTTGCCGTCGCGCTCATAAGCATTGTAAGTGCCGGTCATGCCCTCCACGCAATAGTTCTCCAGCCCCTGCCGGCAGGGCTCGCAATGACGGCAGGAATCAATGAGTACCCCGACGCCGGCCAGGTCGCCGGCTTTGAAGTTCTTTACTTCCGTGCCCACTCGGGTGACTTTGCCCACAATTTCATGGCCGGGCACCATGGGATACAGGGACCCGCCCCACTCGTCGCGCGCCTGGTGCAGGTCGCTGTGGCAGACGCCGCAATACAAGATCTCGATCACCACGTCGTGCGGGCGTGGTTCTCGTCGGTCGAAGGAATAAGGTACGAGTTTCTCCTTCGGTCCGTGAGTGGCGTAAGCGCGGGTAGGAAGCATGGGAGTAGTGGTTAATGGCTAGTGAGTGGTGTAATCTGTAGTCTGTAATTCTGGATTCCGTTGTTGTCATTGATAGTCCCTGGGGATCTTTTCCTGCCAGGTGTGTTCACGGAGCAGGGTGCCGTTCTCAAACACCTTCCGGGTATACGTGTAATGGAAATCAATCAAATCACTCTCGAACTTCAGCTGCCCTTCAAAGCGAAGTGACCGACCAGCCACCTCGACACGAATGGCGTAAATACTGGTCGTCCGCGCTTTGGAAGGGTCCCGGTCGTTAACCTCGTGGACGATTTCTTCATCGCTGAACACCTTGCCCCAGGGATATTGGTACCCGTCGTTGTTCATCAGCTTCACCGTCGCCAGGCCCGTTTGAGGATCGCGATTTACAGCGGAGACTTCCGCATACCCTGAATTGGTACCTGCCGCAATGGAGGCATAGCCCGGAAGACGCAAGTCCTCTTCGGATGGAGGGAATTTCAATTTCATCGGCTCACTGTCGTGCAGCAACGGCAAACGGATTTGCGAACCCTTGACCGGCCCCGTTTTCAGCGAAGAAGTAAACGGATACGGCGTCGGCCATATCATAGGCCAAAGCGCATTGCTGACCGTCACCCGGATCCGGTGGCCCTTGCGGAATGTCCATGACGTGGCGTGCAGCTCGACCGGCAAGGAGAACCATTCGGCCTTCACGATATCGGACGGTTGTTCGGCGGAACTTCGATGCGTGCCATTGGCACCGGCACCGGTCACCAGCGTGACACTTCCTTCCGGAGCCACATCGTTGAGCCTGACAAACCAGTTGGCCCTGGGCGCATCGGCACGAACCGTGAGCTCCGCCTGCGGAAAGCCGAGGATGACGAGGTCGGAGTCCAGTGGCTCCGTTTCAAAAACCAGGCTGGAGGAATCCCCGGCGCGCTGATCCGGCGACCAATCGCCCCACCACATGACCGAGCCGCCCGCCTCGGGACCTGCCGACGGTTGGTATTGGTGGAGATACTCCTTTCCTGATCGGGGCACTTGAGTGGTTAAGTTCCGCTCTGAGCTAAAGTGCAATGAAAGTTCACTCCTGGTTCCCTTGCCCGGCCGAAGGGAATGCCATTCACCTTCAATTTTCTTTAGATCTGTCCCCGGCGGATGCCAGTCGCGGACGAAAACCTGCAGTGGCGGCTCATCCATGATTCCTGTTTCCTTACCCTTCAGCCAGTGGTCAAACCAGCGTACGGCGTCCTCGCGCCATTCGATCGCCGGCGGGGGATCGGCCCAATTCGGGAAGGTATGGTTCCACGGGCCGACCATCGCCTTCACGGGCGACTTTACATTTTCCAGCATCCGGAATACGGCATCGCGGTAGCCGTCGTACCAGCCGCCGATGGCAAAGACGGGAATATTGATCTTTTCATAATCGGCGTTCAGCGAGGCACGGTCCCAGAAAGGGCCGTCGCGCTGCTGCTTCTTGTATTGGAGGAGCCAGGGTGTCGTTTCAAAACGATTCTTGAAATAGTCTTCATCGATTTTGAATCCTGGCGCCCCAGGGAGGATGTTGCTCAGGTCCTGCCCGATCTCGTAAGCGTCGATGTGCATCATGCCATCCATGAAGTGGACATCGTCCTGGTAGATGTCGTCGGTGGACATGACGGTAATGATGGTTTTGAGAGCCGGGGGCCGGCGCATGGCCATGTGCAGGGCATTGAAGCCTCCCCACGAGATGCCGAACATGCCCACATTGCCGTTCGAAAAGGATTGCCTGGAAAGCCAGTCGATGACGACTTCCCCGTCTTTCTGCTCTTGTTCAGAGTACTCATACGGGATCAGCATCCCCTCGCTGTTCCCTGTTCCGCGGATGTCGACGCGGGCCACGATATATCCCCTTTTGACGAAATAGGCATACAAGCCAAAGCGGTTTCTCCGGCCTTCATCTTTCCGGTAAGGAAGGTACTCCAGGAGCACCGGCAGTTTTTCGGAACTCCCTTCCGGCACATAGAGATCGGCCGCCAGTTTGACCCCATCCGGAAGAGGGATGGTCATTTCCCTGATTTCAATTCCCTCGTGGCGCAGACTATCCTGGCAGGAGAGGAGAACGACAAGGAGAAGGATGGATAGCCTCGGCATGGGGAGCAAATTATCATGACCGGGTCCATTTTCAAATGAGGGATGCTTTTATTGGGGGTGGTGGTGTAACATCCAGGGGCGTCCTGCCGTCTACGCCGCATGAATGCCCTGGAAACCAGCGCCCTCACCTACCGGTATGGCCCTGACAAAGTACTCGATAACGTCAACCTGGTCGTTTCTCCCGGCACCATCTACGGTTTCCTTGGGCCAAATGGCGCGGGGAAAACCACAACCCTGAAACTAGCCACCGGCCTCCTCCGGATGCAGGAAGGAGCCATCCACATCTTTGGCCAGTCGATGCCTGTCCACCGGATTGAAATCCTGCGCTCGATTGGCACACTCATCGAATCCCCGTCCCTGTACGCCCACCTGACGGCACGCGAAAATCTTTTGCTCTACCAGAAACTCTATCGTTGCCCTTCGGCAAGGATCACCGAAACGCTGGAACGAGTGGGCCTGGCGCGCACCGGGTCGAAAAAAGCCGGGCAATTTTCTTTGGGCATGAAGCAACGGCTGAGCATTGCCATTGCGCTGCTCCATTCGCCCCGGTTGCTGATCCTGGACGAACCCACCAACGGGCTGGATCCTTCCGGCATTATCGAAGTTCGAGAACTGCTGAAGCAGCTTACCGGGCAGGAAGGCCTCACCGTGCTCATCTCCAGTCACCTGCTCGCCGAAATTGAACGGCTGGTCACCCACATCGGCATCATCCACAAGGGTCGCCTGGTGTTCCAGGGAACCATGGACGAGTTGCACATGAAACAGCGTCATTCGTCTGGTTTGTTGCTGGGCACCGACAACCCGGAGGGTGCTCGCCATCTTCTGTCCGAATGCGGGATCGAAGCGGTTCCGGAAAACGGACACCTGGTTCTCCCGGACCTGCCGTCCGAAAAAATGGCGGAAATCACCCGGCAACTCGTGGCACGAGACATCGGCGTATATCGCATCGAGCCGAAGAAAAATGACCTGGAGCAGATCTTCATCAACCTTGTCAACGATTAATCATGGCCGCCTTATTTGTTCACAGCATCCAGACCGAATGGATCAAGCGCAAGCGGACCCTGGCCTCATGGCTGGTGATCATTGGTGCATTCTTCACGCCCGTCATCGTTACCCTCGTCCAGCTGGCGCGCCCTGAAAAATTGCCGGAGCGCTACCAGGCCGCCGAATTCTGGGAAAATCATTTCCGAAACGCCTGGCAGTCGATGGTCAGCCTCCTCCTTCCCATGGGCATTATCCTGGCCGTCGGTCTTATGGCACAAATGGAGAACCGTAATAGTACCTGGAAGCAGCTTCATACCACACCCCAGCCGCTCGCTTTCATCTACCTCTCGAAGTTTACGGTGCTGTTGTTCATGGAAGTTCAGTTGTTCCTGTTATTTACCGTCGGCATCGTGCTTTCAGCGGTGGTGCCGGCTTTCGTGCTTGAGGCGGTTGATTTTCCTGCACAGCCGATACCCCTGGCCTTCTTTGCCCGGGAAAGTGCCTATTACTTCTTTTTCAGCCTGCCCATCGTAGCTTTTCAGTACTTGCTCGCCCTGCAGTTCCGGAATTTTCTCATTCCTCTCGGCGCCGGCATGCTCATGATGGTGACTACCATTGTGCTTTTCTCCTGGGAGCGGATCTATGTATTTCCCTACAGCTACGGGATGATCCATTTAATGGGGCGGTTCCCGGAACAACCCTTGGTCGCCTGGTCCATGGGCTGGTTTACCCTTTTCTTCGTTGCCGGGTACCTCCTCTACTATTATCGAAAGGACAGAACCTGAACCCTCGACGGGACCGTGTGAACCGGTTACCAGGCAATCCAGCTACCCGGTCATCCGGTTGCCCGGCCATCCGGCAACTGGCTACCCGGCAATTCCCTCCCCAGCACTACCTTTGCACCAAATCACCACCATGAGTCGTGCGTTCATGCGGGAAGGGGAAGACCAGTGGCTGAGCGATGTGGCGCCCAGCGTGCAGGCCCTTATTGTCTTTCTGACCAAAGAGAACAACGGGGTGAGAGTCTATGAGAAGAGGCAGTTCCAGGATGCCAACGGCAAGACCATCCATGAAATGAGCAATGGCATCTCTTATGCGAAAGACAGCAACGGTAAATGGGAAATGGTATGACCAAAGAAATGAGATCCATTGTGGATGACTTGAACCGGACCATCGCCGGTTTCGTCGAAAAATTGCGCACTCTTTCCGAAGAAGAACTGCGGATGAAGCCGAGCCCGGAAAAGTGGAGCCGGATCGAGGTCATTGGCCATCTGATCGATTCCGCGCACAGCAACCTGCGGCGGTTTATCGTCGGGCAATATGAGGCCGCTCCTCCCCACATCATCTACGAACAGGACTTCTGGGTCAAGGCCAACGCCTACCAGCATGCACCCGTCGACACGGTCATCACCCTGTGGATCCTGATGAACCACCGCATCGCCACGGTACTGTCGCAAATGGAGGAGAAGAACTACGACAAGTCGTGCGACACCGGTCGGGAGGGACGGGAGCTTCATTCCCTGATCTGGCTCGCGGCCGACTACGTCAAGCACATGAAGCATCACCTCAACCAGGTCATTCCCAACTCTTACCCGGTCACCTACCCATGAATCGCGAAGAAGTGCTGCAATGGCTGGAGGAAGTGAAAGATCCGGAGATCCCGGTGCTTTCCCTCATCGACCTGGGCGTCATCACCGAGGTGGACGTCACGGGCGCCAAAGTTCGGGTAGAAATGACTCCTACATTCGTAGGTTGTCCCGCGATGGACTACATGCGCAACGAGGTGGAGACCGTATTGAAGAGCCATGGCGTCAAAGAGGCCGAGGTCAATGTTTCCCTGAAGAAAAGCTGGAGTTCGGACCATATCACCGAGAAAGGCAAGGCTGCCTTGAAAGCATTTGGGCTGGCCCCGCCTCCCGGCTTGAAAGGCCTGATCCAGGACATTGACATCCTGGAGCACGCCGTCTGCCCGCGCTGCAACGGAACCAACACCGTGATGCGCTCCCCGTTTGGCCCCACCCTTTGCCGCTCGCTGCACTATTGCCACGACTGCCACGAAGCCTTTGAACAGTTTAAACCTTTGGGCGAAGCTTTGTAACTTGTGGATATGAACGTATTCCGCAAGTTGGGCTTCTTCAGCGCCTTTCTCCTCCCGGTGCTGGTTGTAGCCGGATACTACGGCGGGGGATACTGGAACCTTCTCTCGATCGGGTTTGTCTTTGTCTTCGTTCCGCTGGTTGACCAACTAGTCGGAATCGACACCATCAACGTGGCCACGGAGAAGAAAGCCACGGTGAGCGAAGAGCTGTACTATCGTTTCGTCACCTATGCGTGGACCTTCGTACAGATGGGGTTCTTCGCCTGGGTCTGTGTGGTCTTCGCCGGACGCGGGTTAACCTCTCCCTTTGAGTGGGTGGCGTTCACCATCGGCTTTGGACTGGTTACCGGCGGCATCGGCATCACCGTCGCCCACGAATTAGGACATAAGAAATCTGCGCATGAACAATGGTTCAGCCAGGCCCTGCTCATGACGGTCTGCTACATGCACTTCTTTATTGAGCACAACCGGGGGCACCATGTCAATGTAGCCACGCCGCTTGACCCGGCCACGGCGCGCAAGGGGCAGGATGCTTATCGTTTCTGGTGGCAGAGCACTTTGGGCAGCTGGCTGCACGCCTGGACGCTGGAAAAGGAATCACTCGAGCGCCGGGGTCGTCCATTCTGGAGTCTCGACAACCGCATGCTCATGTACACCCTGCTCCCCATTCTCTTTGGTGTGCTGCTGACCTGGTTGTCCAGCGAGCTGGCCGGGCACATCGTATGGGAAATGCCTTTGTTTTTCGCAGCCCAGAGCCTAGTGGCCTTCACCTTGCTGGAACTCGTCAACTACATCGAACATTATGGCATGACGCGCCGCCTGGTGGCTCCCGGACAATATGAGCGAGTCAACCCGCTGCATTCCTGGAATACCAGCTACCTGATCAGCAATTTCTTCCTGTTCCAGCTGCAACGGCACAGCGACCATCATTACCACGCTGCCAAACGGTACCAGGTGCTTGATCACTATGAAGAGAGCCCCCAACTGCCCTTCGGATACCCGACCATGATACTGATCGCCCTCGTTCCGCCGCTTTGGTTCCGCACCATCGATCCGCTGCTCGAGTCGTGGCAGAAGCAAACCGCATTAACCCCTTCCACCTGATGAGAGTTCTCAAGTACGGCCTCTTCCTGCTTTTCGCCCTTTTCCTGGTTGTTGCCAGCTATCTCGCCATCGAGTTTCCGCCGATCCTGGCGGGGATGGCCTCCAAGACGATGTGCTCGTGCGTGTACGTGATGGGTCGCACACCCGAAAGCGTGATCGAGAAGGAGCTTTCTGTATTTCCTGGCCTGAACCGGGCGAAGTTCGAGTTCATCGATTCCACCGTCGTCAAAGCCACATTCGGCTTGAAGACACGCACCTCCATCTTTCGCAAGGGATTGGGTTGCACCTTGCTTGCCGAAAAGACGGAGGGCGAAGTCCGCCGTCAAACTCCCGCCCTTCCCGGACCGCCACCCTTTGACGCCGATACCGTCAAATGGCCGTTGGGAAATATTACCCCGGACTCCGTTCCTGCCGGTGTAAACAGGGCTGCCATCGATGCGGCCATTGCCGAAGGTTTTGAAGAGACAGATCCGGAGAAGCCCAAAAACACACTGGCAATCGTCGTGGTGTATGACGGACAAATCGTAGGCGAACGGTATGCCGATGGAATTACCAGGGATTCACCGCTCATGGGCTGGTCGATGACCAAGAGTTTCACCAACGCCCTCATCGGCCGACTGATCGGCGAAGGCAAATTGAAGCTGGAGGATCCGGCGCCCATCGACGCATGGCAACAGGATGACCGGAAGAATATCACCCTCAACCACCTCATGCAGGCCAGCAGCGGTCTCGAGTGGGATGAATCCTACTTTGCCCCCGGGCATTTCCACAACATGTTCATGCACAGCGATGACAAAGCCGGCTACGCAGCCTCTCAGAAACTAAAATACCCGATAGGTACGCATTGGGAATATTCCAGCGGGACCAGCAACATTCTTTCCAAAATCATCCGGCAGACCGTGGGTGATGACAATTACCCGCGCTATGCGTACGAGAACTTCTTCTACAAGGTGGGAATGTATCACACCCTGGTTGAACCGGATGCTTCGGGTACGTTTGTGGGCTCGTCCTATGGCTATGCCAGCGCCCGCGACTGGGCAAGGTTCGGGTTGCTCTTTCTCAACGACGGCACAGTCAATGGTGAGCGGATCTTGCCGGAAGGATGGTCAACCTATTCCTCCACGCCCGCTCCTGCCGCTCCCAAAGGAGAATATGGTGCGCAGTTCTGGCTCAACGCCGGCGAAAAGGGAAATCCACAAAACTGCTATCATCCTGGCCTTCCCAATGACGAATATGGAGCGGAAGGTTTCGAGCAGCAGAACGTATTCATCATCCCGTCGAAGAAACTTGTCCTGGTGCGATTAGGGATCAGTCATCATGGCTTCGATATCACCGGGCTTACCCAGAAAGTGATGGCCGCACTGCCGTAGGTTGTGGGGGTATTCCGATTCAAACAGTTCTCCGTCAACGACGATGGGGCTACCATGAAGGTAGGCACCGACGCGGTGTTGCTGGGGGCCTGGTGCCCGGCCGAACGCGCGACCCGGATGCTTGATATCGGCACCGGCAGCGGAGTTATCGCGCTGATGTTGGCCCAGCGCTCGGGTCCAGCCGCCCAAATCGATGCGGTGGAACTCCACGAGCGGGATTGCCGGCAGGCCACAGAAAATGTGAAGAACTCTCCCTGGCCGGGGAAGGTTCAGGTGATTCACGCACGGATTCAGGATTTCCAGGCTACCCCTTACGATCTTATTGTCTGTAACCCGCCCTTCTTCACACAAAGCCTGCTTCCTCCCGACCCGCGCCGCGCCCAGGTCCGGCATGACAGCGAGTTGAACACCCCCGACCTCCTTCAGGCAGTTCGCCGGTTGCTCAGGCCGGAGGGGCTGTTCAGTCTCATTGTTCCCGCCCAGGGGTCAGCAGAATTTATTCAGGAAGCAACCACAGCAGGATTCCACCTGCACCGCCATACTCACTTCCATACCCGGAAGCACAAGATCGCGGAACGATCGCTCCTGACCCTTGGGCTCACGCCCGGGACTCCCCTCAGGGATAATCTTCTACTCTATGAAGAAGGCGACCAAAAGTCGGCGGCCTACCTGGGACTTACCGGTGATTTTTACCTTTGATGCCGATCATCTAAATATTGGTTACCCGTTTCCATCTTTTCCGTATTCTTGCGGCTTCCGATTTGCCGTCTTTTGTGAGATTTCTCATTACCACCGTCCTGCTTTCCGTCACGTCGATGGCCTGGTCCCAGTTACCCGGGCTGGCCATTCGCCGGGCCACGGGACCGATTACGATTGACGCGGAAATGAATGAGCCCGACTGGGCGACGGCTGCCGTGGCCGACAAATTCAAGCAGTTCTTTCCCTACGACTCCTCGTACGCCAAAGCCCAGACGGAAGTGCGGATGACTTATGATGATCAGTTCATCTATGTATTCGCCATCATGCATAATACCGGCCCGCGCAAGTACGTGACGCCCACCCTGCGGCGCGACTTTCGCGGGGAAGCCAACGACAGTTTTGTAGTCTCACTCGATACCTACATGGACAACACCAATGCGTTTCAGTTCGGCGTCAATCCCTTCGGGGTGCAGCGCGAAGGGCTGATCGCCAACGGCGGAAACAACTCGGATGATCTTTCACTCAACTGGGACAACAAATGGTACTCCGCCGCGCGGATGCTGGAGAACAGCTGGGTCTGTGAATTCGCGATCCCCTTCACGTCTATCCGCTACAAGGCAGGCTTGACGCAATGGAACATCAATTTCTACCGCATCGACAGTCATCATGCCGAACGGTCCACCTGGACGCCCATCCCCCGGGTGTATCCCCTGGTCAGCCTGGCCTTTCTTCGCAAGCTGGAGTGGGATCAGCCCGTCCGGCATCCGGGCACCAACATTTCGTTGATTCCCTATGTGGCACCGCGCACCTTCAAGGATTTCGACGCCGGCACTCCGGCGGAAAAGGAAATCGCGGTGGGCGGTGATGCCAAGATTGCCGTGAGTTCCGCGATGAATCTCGACCTCACCGTCAATCCCGACTTCAGCCAGGTCGAAGTGGATCAGCAAGTCACCAACCTGGACCGCTTTGAGATCTTCTTCCCCGAGCGGCGCCAGTTTTTCCTGGAGAACGCCGACCTGTTTGCCAATTTCGGAAGCCAGAGCGCGCGACCGTTTTTTTCCCGCCGGATCGGGGTGGCGCGCGACACGGCGACGGGACAGAATATTCAGAATACCATTTATGCCGGGGCCCGGCTGAGCGGGAAGATCAATAACAACCTGCGCGTAGGGCTGATGACCATGCAGGCCGGGAAGGACGAGACGATCGGACTACCCAGCATCAACTACTCCGTGCTATCCTTCCAGCAGAAGGTGTTTGCCCGTTCAAATGTCGGCCTGATCTTTATCAACAAACAAGCGGTGTCCGACTCCCTGGGTGGCGAATTTACTTTCTCGCCGAAGGAATATAACCGCGTCTTCGGCATCGACTATAACCTGCTGAGCAAAAACAACCGGTGGAACGGGAAATTCTATTACCATCAATCCTTCGATGAAGCCAAGAACGACTCCACCTTCTCGGCGGGAGCGCTGATCAACTTTGCCACGGTGAAATTTGAATCGGAATGGGTAGCCCGGACGGTGGGCGCCAACTACAACCCCGAAGTAGGATTTGTGCGTCGCAAAGACATCATGCAACTGGCGTCGACCAGTTGGTATAACCTATACCCGCAGCGAGGCGTGATCCAGCGGCATGGGCCGGGCTTTGACTTTGACATGGTCGGCAACAATACGTACGGGTTCCTGGACTGGGATGTCAACTTCATGTACCGGATTCAATTCCGAAGCACCGCTTTCTTCAATATACGCCTGCGAAAAGAGTATACCTACCTCTTTGATCCCTTTGATGCCAGCGGGACTGGGGGACTGGAGTTGCCCGCGGGTACTTCCTACTCGCCCTACCTGGTGATCGCCAACTATACGTCAGATGCCCGAAAGCGATTCTACTTTGAGGCGAACACCCGGTCGGGGCAATACTACAATGGGTACCGGACCAACCTGACGGGCCGGATCAATTACCGCTTTCAGCCCCTCGGCGTGGTTTCCATGGACTTTTCTTACAATGGCATCCGCCTGCCGGAACCCTACAATGACGCCGACCACTTCCTGATCGGCCCCCGGGTTGACCTCACGTTTACCGACAAGCTGTTCTGGACCACCCTGGTACAGTTCAACAGCCAGATCGAGAACCTGAACATCAATTCCCGCCTCCAGTGGCGCTTCGCCCCTGTTTCCGACCTGTTTCTCGTGTATACCGACAATTACTTTGCTGACACCAACGTCAACGGCGACACCTTTTACATTGGCCAGCCGCGCCTTCGGTCGGTGGTCCTGAAGATCACCTACTGGTTCAACCTATAGGAGGTCACGAAAACTGGGGGACCCGCTCCACGGAAATGTTTCTCCTTCATTTTCAAGGACTTAGAAAAAAGTAAATACATGTTTAAACATATATTTACCCGATTGGGTTAGCATTGCATTAAACGACCATAAACCATGAAAAAGAACCTCCTCTTCTCTCTCCTTTTCCTCACGGCCCTTGGCGCCGGCGCCCAGGACTGGACCGTGGACAAATCCCACGCCAAACTCGGCTTCAGCATCACCCACCTGATGATTTCCGACGTGGAAGGCTCCTTCCGCACGTACGAGGCCAAGATCACGTCTTCCAAGGATGACTATTCAGACGCCGTATTCGAGATTTCCGCCGATATCGCCGGGATTGATACCGACAGCGAAGGACGGGACAAGGATCTTCAAAGCGAGAAATACTTTGATGCAGCCAAGTTTCCCAAGCTGACGTTTAAAAGCACTTCCTTCACCAAAGTGGAAGGAAACAAATACAAACTGGTAGGCGACCTGACGATGAAGGGTATCACCAAGCCCGTAGAACTGCAGGTCATCATCAACGGACCGATTGACCGCCGCGGAAAGAAAGTCATCGGTCTCAAGGCTACCGGAACATTCAAACGTACTGATTTCAACGTGGGCGGTCCCGGCGGGAACATGATCAGCGAAGAAGTCAACCTCATCGCCAATGGCGAGTTCGTTAAGGGTTAATTAGGTTTTAGTAGTTTGAACGAAGCCCCGTCCAAACGACGGGGCTTCTTCATTCCCGATAAATTTGTCAACTTCACTCACTTTTCCGGCGTGAAAATCGAGGACGAAATCAGGCAGGCCCGCTTCCGAAGCGATCACCAAAAGGCGATCGTCAACCTGATGTATACCGCCAGCTGGTTGAATACACGGCAGGAAACTTTCTTCAAGCCCTTCGGGATCACCCCCTCCCAATTCAACATCCTGCGTATCCTGCGCGGCCAGGCCGGCAAGTCCCTCACCGGCGCCGAAATCAAGGAACGGATGCTCGAGCGGAACTCCGACATCTCCCGGCTGCTCGAACGGATGGCCCGGAAGAACTATATCAAGCGCACCCGGTGTCCCCACGATAAACGGGCCACCAACATCACCATCACCAAAACCGGTTTGTCCATCTTGAATGAGATCGACGTACTCATCGATCAAACCGAAAAGGATTTCTTCAAGCTGAACCCGCGCGAGGCCCGGGAATTGAGCGCGCTGCTTGATAAAGCGAGGGGCTAAAGCCCCAAAAATGAATAGTCAATATCTTATCTCCACGGCCTAAAGGCCGTGGCAAACAAAAAAGCCCGGATGTTACCCGGGCTTTCGAGAAATTCGATTGAATTAATAGCGGTAATAGTCGGGCTTGAACGGCCCGTTGGTGGTAACACCGATATATTTGGCTTGTTCGGCGCTCAGCTCTTCCAGCTCCACGCCGATCTTCTTCAGGTGCAGGCGCGCCACTTTCTCGTCGAGGTGCTTGGGCAGCATGTATACCTTGTTTTCATACTTGGACGTGTTGGTCCACAACTCGATCTGCGCCAGGGTCTGGTTGGTAAACGAGTTGGACATCACAAACGACGGGTGACCGGTGGCGCAACCCAGGTTGACCAGGCGGCCTTCGGCCAGCAGGATCACCTGGCGGCCATTCTTCAGGGTGTACAGGTCAACCTGCGGCTTGATGGTGTCTTTGGTAGCGTTCTTGTTCAGCCAGGCCACGTCAATTTCGTTGTCGAAGTGACCGATGTTGCAGACGATGGCTTTGTCTTTCATCTTCTCAAAGTGACGGCCGACGACGATGCCGAAGTTACCCGTGGCACTCACGACGATATCCGCATCTTTAACGGCATCATCCATTTTCTTGACCGCAAATCCGTCCATGGCCGCCTGCAGGGCACAAATGGGATCGATCTCGGTAACGATCACGCGGGCACCGGCGCCACGCAGGGAGGCGGCAGAGCCTTTGCCTACGTCGCCATAGCCGGCGACGACAGCCACCTTACCGGCAATCATCACATCCGTAGCTCGACGGATAGCATCGACGAGTGACTCTTTGCATCCGTACTTGTTGTCGAACTTGGATTTCGTGACGGAGTCGTTGATGTTGATGGCCGGAAGGGGAAGCTTGCCGGCCTGCATGCGCTCCATCAGGCGGTGAACCCCCGTGGTCGTCTCTTCGGAAATGCCCTTGATGCCTGCGACCAGGTGAGGATTCTTGTCGAGGACCATGTTGGTCAGGTCGCCCCCGTCATCGAGAATCATATTGAGCGGCTTGCCGTCTTTGAACGCATGGAGCGTCTGCTCAATGCACCAGTCGAATTCCTGCTCGTTCATTCCTTTCCATGCGAAGACGGGGATCCCGGCCTTGGCGATAGCGGCAGCCGCATGATCCTGCGTGGAGAAAATATTGCAGGACGACCAGGACACTTCAGCGCCCAGGGTGGTGAGGGTCTCGATGAGCACCGCCGTCTGGATCGTCATGTGCAGGCATCCGGCGATGCGGGCGCCTTTTAGGGGCTTGCTCGCGCCAAATTCCTCGCGGATGGCCATCAGGCCCGGCATTTCTGCCTCGGCGAGGGTGATCTCTTTACGGCCCCAATCGGCCAATGAAATGTCTTTAACCTTGTAGTTCAGTTTCTCGGCTACCATTGCTTTTTTCGTGTTTTGAGCGGCAAAGGTAGGAAAAAAGCCGTCACCAGCCAGCGGCCAAAAGGCACAGCCGGCCTTACTTCCGGGTCAACTCGGCATCCGTGATTATGGCCGTCCACACGCTGATCTTGCCATCGTCGACGCGCGTCCACACGGGTACAATCAACCCGTTATGCGCGCTGATGGACGTATGATCGTAGAACGGGATCGGTGTGGGGGTAAAAGGCGTTTCGCTGATCTTCTTTTCCGAGAAACTGTTGCCCCCGTCGAGCGACCAGGCGAGATACACATCCGTCTGGTTGTCGGCATAGGCGCGTCGGTCATAATAGAGTACATACACCATGCCGGTCGCCTGATCCACCGCCATGGCCGGGCTGAATTGGTGCCGACCCGGTTCATCCTTGTTAATGCGCAGCGGCGGCGTCCAGCTGTCGCCATGGCGCGTGCTTCGATGGAACCAGATGTCGGTGTCTTCGGCACCTGACCGCTGATCAGCGAACACGAGATAGAGAAGTCCGTGGTATCGGCTGGCACTGTTGTCAATCATCAAGGAAGGGGCATTATAGGTAACGCCAAACCCAGGCACCTCCAGCGCCCACCCTCCCTGCTGCTTGGCGATGGCCAGGTCATTTTTAAGCCAGTTCTTGCCCTCGTCATAGGAACGGTCAAAGAAAATGGCCTCGTTGCTCGACCATGCCAGGAAGATTCGTCCCTCCATGCTGATGGCTGGCGTGGCTCCTGCCGGCGACGTGCCATCGTTCAGGCAGTTGCCCGGAAGTTGGTTGACGGCCATTGGCTTATCCCACTTATTACCGGCATTGGTCGCCATGCTGAACATGACATTCGACTGGCAGCCGGCTTCCGGGGAAGGATACTGATCGTATTGCGTCCACGCCGCGTACAAAACTTGTTTTCTGGCATTGACGGCAATCCCCAGTTTGTCGTTTTTCTTTCCGCTGTTGCCCCCAATGAGCGATCCCTGATTCCATGTTTTACCCCGGTCATCCGAGCGCTGGCAGAGCAGGTGATCGTATCCTTCGCCGGGTTTTTCGCTCTCGGCACGGTGAAAATTGTATATCCTGCCCTTCGCATCGACAATCATCCCCACGCTGGCACCACGGCCCAGGGGAGATGTGACGGTAGATTCGCTCCATGTCTTTCCGCCGTCCGTGGAATACACCACCCGGTCGGTACCCATGGCGGCGATGATGTTTCCCGGTTCATCGTGGTTGATAATTACACTGGGCTCACCCGGCAGCGAACGTCCCTCTTTTTCTTCGGCCAGGCGAATATTCAGGAACTGCGCGTACAGGGAACCGGAGAACAAACAAAAGATCAGTGCCAGTCTCATAGCCGTCAATCTACAACCAATTTTCTTTTCTCAGTAGCTTAACCCAATGCTCGTACCCGGCGGGCCCCAGGTGAAGCCCGTCATAGGTATACTGGAGGTCCAGCCTTCCCGAACTGTCCAGGAAGGCGGAGAACAAATCCACGTAGGTATATTTCAGCGCTTCGGCGTACTTTCTCAGCTGCCCGTTGATTACTTCGATATCTCCCTGCTTGTTGAACCGGGCTGGAAACTTCTTGTGGGTGGGGTTGACCGGCAAAATACTCTGCACAAAAACCCGGGTTTGGGGAGATTCGGCATGAATCCTTCCCACGATGGAGAAGATATTCTGCATGATGACGGCGTTGGGTATGTTCTTGGAGAGGTCATTCACCCCGATAAGGAGGAACAACTTGGAGGGCTTATGACGGATGATCTCGTCGAGTCTCGCCAGGACCCCAAAGGTATTGTCGCCCGATATGCCCCGCTGAATGACCGTCGGCTCACCGAGGAGTTTGCGCCAATCGCCTCCTTCGGTGATGCTGTTGCCAAGAAACACCACCTTTCCCTCGCTCACCGGTTCCGCGCGAAAGGCCGTGGCCCGCTGCCGGTAGTAGTCCGGCTGGTTGGGAAGCGAATCATAGGCTTGTCCTGCCGCCGGGGAGATCACTGCACTGTAGATTATCCCCAACAGGGCAAATCGCAATCGGAAGAACCTGACATTCATCATAGAGGGTGCATATCCCGGTCGCCAAGGTAGTCACCGACCGGTGCAATTTCAACGGAAAACCGACTTCCATCAGGTTATTATCCGCTCCTCACACAGTAAATTTGACAAAGTGGGCATGAAAAATATCTCCCTTCTGATCCTGTTGACCGCATGGCTTTCGGTCGCCTGCGGGCAGCCGCCTGTCCTCACCCGCATCGCCTTTGGATCCTGTTCCAACGAGGAACTGCACGATGAGATGTGGACCGATATCGCCGCCCAGAAGCCGGGACTATGCATCCTGCTGGGCGACAATATCTATGGTGATACCCATGACATGACCTGGATGAGGGCCCAGTATGACCAGCAAAAGAATCTGCCCGGCTACCAGCTTCTCCTCAAGACCTGTCCGGTGATTGGCACGTGGGATGACCACGATTACGGCCAGAACGATGGAGGGAAATACTACCCGAAGAAGAAGGAAAGCAAGGAAGAATTCATGCGGTTCTTCGATATCGCTCCGGACGATCCGATTCGCAGTCACGAAGGCGTCTACAGTTCCCATACCTATGGACCAAAGGGCAAGCGCGTAAAAGTCATTCTGCTGGACACCCGCTACTTCCGCGATACCACGGTCCGCTCTCCCCAACGAGGCCGTCGGTATGAACCCAATCCGGACGGCGACGTACTCGGCGAGGGGCAATGGGCCTGGTTTGAAAACGAAATCCGGAATTCAGAAGCCGACGTCCACCTTATCGGATCCAGTATCCAGTTTATCGCCGCCGAGCACGGCTACGAGAAGTGGGCCAACTTCCCCAAGGCGCGCCAGCGGATGCTCGACCTGCTCGTCAAACATAAACCCCGAAACGTATTGTTCCTGTCCGGCGACCGGCATATTGCCGAAATCTCCCGGATGGAGGTTCCCGGCCTGGGACAACCTCTCTATGACTTCACCTCGAGCGGCCTGACGCACACCTGGAATGTCAATGCCGGGATGCCGCCGACAGAATCCAACCGGTATCGTGTGAGTCGGTTCATCATCCAGAAAAATTTCGGGCTCGTGGAAATCGACTGGTCGGGTAGCCAGCCAGTCATTCGCATGGAAATCCGGGGCAAGAGCAATGCCTTGTGGGACGAACCTCTTGTTATCAGGTAGAAGATGCATCGCCCGGCCATCATTTCTCTAGTTTTCCTCCTCCTGATTCAGTCCCTGGTCTTTGGTCAGTCCTCCCGTCCACGAATAGGCCTTACGCTGAGTGGCGGGGGAGCCAAAGGACTTTCCCATATCGGGATCCTCAAGGCGATCGACAGCGCCGGGCTAAAGATCGATGTGATTACCGGGACCAGCATGGGCAGCATTATGGGTGCGCTCTATGCGACGGGTTATTCCGGGAAGGAGATCGAGCAAATCGCCCGCAGCATTGACTGGAGCACCATGTTTTCCAACAAGCCGCCGGTGGATCTCATCAACATGAATGAGAAACGGGAATTTGCCAACTATGCATTGGAGATTCCTTTTGAGAACGGGAAAGCCAAGTTCTTCTCCGGCTTTATCGAAGGGGAAGAAATCTGGCTTCGCTTCGGCGAGCTCTTTTACCCGGTTTACAACATCAAGGACTTTAACAAACTGCCCATCCCCTTTGCCTGTGTGGCTACTGATGCAGCCAAAGGGACGGCGGTGGTGCTGAGAGAAGGAGACCTGGTCAAGGCTGTCCGCTCGAGCATGGCCATCCCGTCGGTGTTCACCGCCGTGCCCTACAAAAACACGGTGCTCATCGACGGCGGGGTAGTCCGCAATTTCCCGGTACGCGACGCCAAAGCCATGGGTGCCGACTACGTGATTGGGGTCAATCTGTCGCAAGGGCTGCTCCCGGCCGACAAGCTCCTAACCCCGGTGGACATGCTGTACCAGATCGGCTTTTATAAGGACGCCGATGATTTTGAACGCGAGGTCAGGCAATGCAACCTGCTGATCGAACCGGAGCTGGGCGACTTCAGCGCCGCGAGTTTTGGTTCAGCCGACAGCATCCTTCGTATCGGTGATGAGGCCGGGAAACGATACTATCCCCAACTCAAGCGTTTGGCCGACAGCCTCCGGGCACTCTATCCCGATGCCGTTCCGTCCACCGACCGCAAACCTCGCGCAGAAAGTATCATCCTGGACGGCTTCGAGCTCGAAGGCCTTTCCCATACCACCGAAAAAGATTTCGAAGGCAAGCTGGGTCTTCGCACGGGGCTTACCTATTCGGCCTCCGAACTTACCCAGGCGGTGCGTCGCGCATTCGGTACCGGCAACTACCGGCGGATTGCCTTCTTCGTGGAACCGCGCAACCCGGGTCATGCGGTACTTCGATGCGAAGTCGTGGAGAATCCCCCCACCACGCTGAAATTCGGGCTGCACTTTCATACGTACTCCAACGTGGCGCTGATCACCACCTTGAGCACCCGAAATCTCATTCTCAACCGGTCGAAGACTTTCGTGAAGCTCAACTGGAGCACCAACCCGCGAATCCTCGCCCGCCACGACCAATCGTTTGGCCGGCAACAGCGATGGGGGTCCATGTTTTCCGCCTACTATGAGCAATTCCGTTTTCCGATCTACATCAACTATGAACAGTCTTCGGAGTACACCAACAAATATGGGTCGCTTGACCTTCGTTTCTATAAATTGCTGGGCACGCGGAGACTGGTGGGTGTTGGCGTGGCCCGCGAACAGGTGAAGTTGTCACCCAAAGTTACCGGGCTGGTCGACTTCAACGGCTCGCTGGATTACTGGAATGCCTTCTTTTATTACCAGCTCAACAGCCTTGATCAGAAAGTCTTTCCCCGCCGAGGAGCCTATGCCGACTTTCAGGCGGGCGTCATCTTCAATCAAAAAGTAAATTTTGCGTTCAGCGCCGTCGATGGCTCCCTTTCCTCCGACAGCCTGGGCCTGTCGTTCAGGTCCTATCAGCAGATCCGCCTGAAGATGGGCAAGTACTTTCCCCTCGGCAAACGCTGGTCGCTGATGGCCCAATTCAACAACGGCATTAACCTCAATTACAAGGACTACTATTTCAACTACTACTCCGTTGGTGGCATTAACGATTTCATCCGCAACCAAATTCCGTTTGTGGGCATCTCCGAAAACCAGGTGCTGACGAGTAGCATTTCTTCGCTCCTGGGCGGGGTTCAATATGAACCGTTCAGCAACCTCATTCTGACATTCCGGGCCAACTTCGGCTATTACGATTACATCACCCGCGACCCGAATGAATGGGGCATGCTGAGCGGTTACGCAGTATCAGGAGGGTACCGGTCACCCATAGGGCCCATCGAGATTTCATTGATGTACGGAGATCAGTCGAAGACGTTCCTGGGTTATGTGAATGTGGGATTTACGTTCTAAGAAATGAAAAATTAGAAATGAATAATGCAAAATGGACTCGGTAGGCTCGTGGTGATTCCTTTTGCATTTTACATTGGCTATTTTACATTTTGCGGTTCAATACTCAACGGCAGACCGACCATTACTTGACGAGGTCCAACAACTTGAACACTACAAAGTACACACTGTCTGTTGGCATTACCCTGGTCATCGCCAACATGATCGGCACAGGGGTATTTACCTCCCTGGGCTACCAGGTAGGTCCGCTTCCTTCGGGATTTGCCATCCTGGTGTTGTGGCTCCTGGGCGGCGTCGTGGCCTGGTGCGGCGCGCTCACCTACGCGGAAATTGCCACCACGCTGGAGCGCTCCGGCGGTGAATACCTTTACCTGAGCAAGATCTACCATCCCACGCTCGGCTTTGTCAGCGGCTGGATCAGCACGATCGCCGGGTTTGGTGGTGCCATCTCCGCGGTGGCCATTGCCATCGGATCCTACGCTTCACTCCTTACCCCGCTTCCGGAAAAAGCAGTGGCCATCACCTGCATCATCGTCATTTCCGCCATTCACCTTCTCGGAGTCAAAACCGGGGGAAGGATGCAAACGATCCTCACCACCCTCAAGCTCTTCCTGATCGTATTCTTCTGCCTGGCTCCGCTCCTGGTTTCCGACGTTCGCAGCGGTCTCTCCTTCCTGCCGAAACCCGGCGACATGGACCTCATCTTTTCCCCAGGGTTCGCCGTCGCGCTGGTCTTCGTCGTTTACGCCTATACGGGCTGGAATGCGGCGGCCTACATCGCCGGCAACCTCGAGGATTCCAGGAAAAACTTACCAAAGGCATTGCTAATCGGCACGCTGACGGTAATTGTCGCTTACCTCGCTCTCAACGGCATGTTTTTGATGACGACGCCGATGAACGAGCTCCAGGGTCAAAACGACATCGGCAACGTGGTGGCCGAAAAGCTCTTCGGTCATGAAATCGGGCAACTGTTCTCGGCGCTATTCAGTGTCGCCTTGCTCTCCACGCTGAGCGCCATGACCATCGCCGGATCACGGGTAAGCGAGGCGATGGGCGAAGATTATGCGGGGCTGAAGATCCTCGCCAAAAAGAATCGTTATGGAATGCCGCACTGGGCGGTTATCATCCAGGCGGGCTGGTCGGTATTCCTGGTATCGGTAAGCACGTTTGTGGAGATTGTTCAGTACATCTCCATCAGCCTCTCCATTTTCTCCATGCTTACGGTGGCCGGAATCTTCCGGCTGCGTCGTACACACCCGGTGCGGCCGTTCCAGGTTCCCTGGTATCCCCTGCCGCCGCTGATTTTCATCGCGGTAACCAGCTGGATGATCTATTATATGTTCCGAGAGGACCCGAGGGTAATTCTGTGGTCGGTAGCCACGATGATTCCCGGGGCCCTCCTGCACCGGGTGCTGGCAAGACGGGCTCCGGGAATATCCTAGTTTATTGGATATTGATCGTAAAGGTCAGGTCCAGGTCTGTCTCACCGACCGTGGAGCCTGACGAAGCGGTCTTGGTTCCCGGCTGATGCTTCAGCACAACCCGGAAGGTACCGCTGCCAGCCGAACCCGCCGAGGTCCAGGTGGTGATCAACCCAATGGGCAACCCGCCGGCGTCTACATCCACATAGTTCACCTCATCAGCCCGGTTGTCGATGTTGCCATCACCCGAGGGAGTCTGGAAGACAGCACCGGTCCACCCGAAGAAAAACATATGTTCCTGGCCTTCCTCCTCCACTTCCTCGGTGATGCTGTAGCCGGGCTGGCCTACCGTGACGAGCGTATTGAGCAGGTCTATGGTGAGTGCGTATTGGGTGGAAGTCGCCAGGTTGATGGGACCATCCACCACGATGTCCTGCACACCTTCCCCATCCGGGTCTGTCGCCGATATAACAACAGGTGTTCCCCCACCGACGGGAGTAAAGGTCAGCGTGGCTTTGGTAATCAGTTCAGGCGTATCTTCCTTCTGGGGGTCATCTTTGGAACAACCGGCCAGGAGTGCCAAGGCCAATACGATGGCTGTTGTCCGGGAGACGGACTTGCTGAAAAATGAACAGGGTTTCATAGGTTGTTTGTTAAGCATTAGAACATGTATTTAAGTGAAACAGAAAAATTCCTTCCGATATCGTCAGCATAGTACCGCAGCCGGTTGGTGTATTCGCGGTACGAGGAATTAAACAGGTTTTCCGCGGCGACGCGAAGATCAAGCCGGCCTTCGCCCAGGGGCCAGGAATACCCGGCGGCGATTCCCGCCAACACGTAACCCGGCGGGGCCTCCATGAAATCAAAGTTCTTGGTGCTTCCGCCCAACGGATCCCCGCCGTTGTCAATGGCCTCCTGGAATTCGCGAACCGTAATCACCCGCGGCGCCCGGTGCTGGCGGGCGACGAAGTTCACCCTGGGTTCCACGTAGAACTGGTGCTTGGCCGCCTGGTAGCGGAGCCCCAACTCGAGGCGGTTGGACGGGATGAACACCAGGTAATCATCATTACGGATGTCGGTGGCGCTAAGCAACGACAATTTACCATTGAGTGTGAAGTGCGGATTGAGCGTGTAGTCGGCCTCCGCATCGAGGCCAACGAACAGGGCATCGGTTTGGGTATAGCGGAAATAGGGATACGTGCCACGCAACGTGGTGGTCACGCCCCGGGGCTGCAGATAAATAAAGTTGAAGATCGTGTTGGCATACACCGTGGCCTCCGCCTGGAAACGTTCAGACGAATATTCGTACGTAGCCACGGCCTTCAGTGCTTGTTCCAACTGGAACGGAACCTCACTGATGTCCATCACCTCGTTGGTAGAATCATTCAGCAGCAAGCCGTACTCGATGGCCGCCGCGCTCTGGTGTGTACCCAGGCTGTACAACTCCGCCACATGGGGAGGCCGCCACGCGCTGCTGAGATTCAGCTTGATGGTCTGATGCTTGTCCAGCGGGCGGGAGATGCCGGCCGAGGCACTGACGTTGTGAAACAGGAGGCTGGACGTATATCGGGTATTCTTGAAATCAAAACCGACCACCTCATAGCTGCGAACATCATAGCGGGTGCCAATATCCAGTGTCCATTGGCTGAGAGTGAACTTGCCCACTGCAAAGGGACCGCCGGCGATCGAGGTATAGTTCGGGATAAAGGGGATCCGTTGCGTTCCGGGAACATTACGGTTGTCCTGGTACATGCCGTTTATCCCGAAACAAAACTGCTGTCCCTTGGAGTTGGTCATTTCGTATTCCGCTTCCAGCGTATGGGTGCGCAATTCGAGATCCAGGGCAGGCAACGAAGACAAGTCTGCCCGGCGGATATCAAACTCTTTCCGGAAATTGGACTGGTAGCCGTATTGGAACCGCCATTCACCGCCCGGTCGCGACCAGTGGCTGTTGATTTTGAGCAAATTGTGCTTCACCTCCTGGCGAGGCGGGTTGATGTCATAGCTGAAACTCGTTGTGCCGATGGGCGGTTCGCTTTCCATGGCCGTCACCAGGTCGTCGAGGTTGCTGATGGCCGAGCCGCGAAGAATACCGAGCTCCGTCTGGAAGTAGCTGTAGAAGATATCCGCTCCGAATTTTTCTCCGTGATATCCCGCTGCCGTTGAGAAGTCAAACTCGCTGACCCCGGTATTGGTCAGCGAATAATCCGGCGCATGGTAGTCGCCGGCGCGCTTCGCCGTACCCTGCATGCGCCAGCCCCAGCCATCCAGTTTCTTCAAACCGCCTTCCAGCATACCTGAAATGGTGCCGGAACGTCCATTGCTCTGCATGACGGTATTCAATGTTCCTCCCAACCCGGCCTTCTCCGGCAGCGGCGCGGGATTGACGACGATCACGCCGCCGAGCGCATCGGTACCATACTTGATTGCGCCGGCATCCTTGATGACCATGATATTGGATGCAATGAACGGGTCGATCTCGGGAGCATGTTCGGCGCCCCACTGCTGCCCTTCCTGGCGTATCCCGTGATTGAGAATCAGTACGCGCTGACTGTGCACGCCATGAATTACCGGCTTGAAGATTCCCGGTCCGGCCTGCACCGTGTTGACGCCCGGCAGAGCCTTCAGCGATTCGCCCAACGATTTGCCGGCTGTCTTGTCCAGGCTGGCGCCCTCCAGTATGGCATACGTAGTTGATTTGTCTATCTGCACGTGCTTTTCCCGCACCACCACTTCCTGCAGGTTCTTCGACTCCGGGTGGAGTTGAATGGCCACGTGGGTGTCGCCTGCAACGGCCCGGATCCATTGCGTTTCGTATCCTACAAACCGTACTTCCAGCACAAACTCTCCATGGCATAACCCGGTGATCCGGAAGTTGCCATCCTTATCCGTGGTCGTACCCCGTTCGGTTCCCTGGAGGAGAACTTCCGCATTCGGAAGCGGCCCATTGCTTTCAGAGACGATGTGTCCCTCAATGGACAGCGTGCAACCCTCCTGTGCCCAAAGGACAGGCGGGAAGAGCAACATCCACAAGAAGAGACTGGTTAATCGCATCAGGTTCCGGAATTGAAAACGCAACAACACTGCCTCAAACGAAGCAGCGACCCGCACTCCCCCAGGGAGCAGGGCAGGGTACGCTTAACAAACCGGGGGCGCTCGG
The DNA here is from genome assembly GCA_016787605.1 of Cyclobacteriaceae bacterium. Classification (GTDB taxonomy): domain Bacteria; phylum Bacteroidota; class Bacteroidia; order Cytophagales; family Cyclobacteriaceae; genus ELB16-189. The sequence goes on along the minus strand of JAEUUE010000097.1, from coordinate 1,835 downwards.
CCTACCGACAGACCGGAGGAAGAGAGGAGGACGCCCTCGGAGAGAACAAGGGCAAAATCATCAGTTGACAACGCCGGAAGAGCGAAGACATCGGTGGTAATGGCGGGAGTAATGATGCCGTCCAGGGCACATACGCTGCAGGGAGCGGCATTATCGGAATCCGCCTGGAGGGAAATCGGGTGGGAATCCCGCAATCCCTGGTGGGTGTGCAGCAGGGCCAGGCCGGCCTGGCTGAACAGCACCGTCATGAGCAGGAATCCTGCTGCCAACCGATAAAGACGTATCCGTGTCACGGATGCAAATATAGGCTCCCAAGCCCCTTTCCAACCAACCGTCCAAAAAAACCTCTCCGGGCATTTTTTAGGGTCGTCTAAATTTTTATTTTTGTGGTTCTAAATATCAGATTTCGTGATCCTGCGCATTTTTTGCCTGCTGTTCCTCGCCTTCGGTGCCTTTGGGCAAACGGGGTTTGTGCGGGGTACGGTGCGTTCAGGTGGAAAACCCGTGGAGTTTGCCCACGTTGGCATCGAGGGCACCGCAATTGGCGCCTCCGCCGATGAAGAAGGCCGGTTCGTCCTCCGCTCGGTGCCCCTCGGCCGGCAGAATCTGAAGGCTACGGCAATCGGTTTCCAGCCCGCAGCGAGGATCATCCACGTCCAGGAAGCCAAAGAGATTCACGTAGACTTTGAGCTTGCCGAAGACAACGCAGAACTAAAGGAAGTAGTCGTCACCGGCACGTTGAAGGAAGTGACGCGGCTCGCCTCCCCGATCCCCGTGGAAGTTTACAGCCCCGCCTTCTTCCGCAAGAACCCGACTCCCAACATCTTCGAATCGCTTACGGTGGTCAACGGGGTACAGCCGCAAGTCAACTGCAACGTGTGCAATACGGGCGATATTCACATCAACGGGCTGGAGGGTCCCTACACCATGATCCTCATCGACGGGATGCCCATCGTGAGCAGCTTGTCGACCGTCTACGGGCTGGCCGGGATTCCCAACAGCCTGGTGAAGCGCATGGAGATCATCAAGGGTCCGGCTTCCACCTTGTACGGTTCCGAAGCGGTGGGCGGCGTCATCAACATTATTACCCAGGATGCCGAGGCTGCTGCCTCCCTGCGGGCCGATGCGTTTGCCACCACGGTAGGCGAATACAACCTGGACCTGAGCAGTGCTGTGAAGGTGGGCAAGTCGAAGAGCTTAATCGGACTTAATTACTTCAACTATACCACTCCCTTCGACATCAACGGCGACAATTTCACCGACGTCACGCTCCAGAAACGAATCTCGCTCTTTAACAAATGGTCATTCCACCGTCCCTCGGGAAAGAATGCCTCCCTGGCCGTGAGGTATATCTACGAAGACCGCTGGGGCGGGGAACTTCCGTGGACCCACGAATACCGGGGCAGCAACGTCTACTATGGCGAGTCGATTTACACCAACCGGGCCGAGGTGATCGGCAACTATGCGCTCCCCGGCAAAGCCGACTGGCAGATCGACTATTCCTGGAATTACCACCTGCAGGATTCCTACTATGGGACCACGAAATACCTCGCCGACCAGCAGGTAGCCTTCGCCCAACTTCGCCATACCCGAACGATCGGGAAACACGACCTCCTGCTTGGATTGCCGTTCCGGTACATCGCTTACGATGACAACACGCCAGGCACGGCATCCGTGAGCGGCGTCAATCAGCCCGCTTATACCTACCTGCCCGGAATTTTCGTCCAGGATGAAATTCGCTTCTCCCCGGCCTTCACAACCCTGCTTGGCGCGCGCTATGATCACCACAATGTGCACGGCAATATTTTTACCGAGCGGGTCAGCTTCAAGTTTTC
>JAEUUE010000095.1 GCA_016787605.1 Cyclobacteriaceae bacterium | reverse complement strand
GGAGCGCTGATCACGGCTGATATCGCCAATAGCTACAACCGTGATGTGTTTGCCATACCGGGAAACCTCCACCAGCCCTGGTCGGTGGGCTGCAATCAACTCATCAAGACCAACAAAGCCAACCTGCTCACCTCCGTCAAGGACCTGGAGTACATCATGAATTGGACCCGGGAGCAACTGGATAAGGCGGCCCAACTCACCCTCGAACTGGTGGACCTTAATGAAGAAGAACGGCACCTCGTGGGTTTGTTAAGGGAAAAGAAAAGAACCCTTTCCATCGATGAACTGAGTTTCATCTCCCAGCAACCCCAGGGTAAACTAGCCTCCTTGTTGCTTTCCCTGGAATTCAAGAACCGGGTTCAGTCGTTGCCCGGCAAGCGCTACGCACTGAAGAGCGGTCGTTAATGACGGCCAAAGACGGGCTTCGCCATTTCCAGGGAGCGGGCCAGGGCCGTGGCGTTGAGTTTCGGAGGCGCACCGAGGTCGGTCAGGCATTGGATAATGACTTCTGTAGCGACGTTGCCAACCAACTCATCTTTGGCCATCGGGCAGCCGCCGAAACCAAGGAGAGCTCCGTCAAACCGACGGCAACCTGCCCGGACTGCGGCCTCCACTTTCTCGCGCGCTGACGCCGGTTGAGAGTGAAGGTGGGCGCCGAACTCAATCCCGGGAAAATCCCCGGCAAGACGGCTGAAGAGCATTGAGATTTGATCTGGCGTGGCCACTCCAATCGTGTCGGCCAGGGAGATGATCCTTACCTGGAGGATATTGAGGATATCGGTAAACCGGGAAACGATGTCTGCATCATAAGGATCGCCGTATGGATTCCCAAACCCCATGCTCAGGTAAGTCACCAGGGTCCGGCCCGACTGAACGCAGAGGTCCTGGATCTCATTGAGTGTATCCAGAGCCTGCGGGATCGACTTGTTGGTATTGCGCTGCTGGAACGTCTCGGATAGCGACAGGGGAAACCCCACGTAGGTAACAGCCGGATGCCGGCAGGCTTCTTCCGCACCACGAGTATTGGCCACGATAGCCAGGATTTTGGTCTGCGTGGTTGACAGATCCAGTTGGTCGAATACCTCTGCGGTATCGCGCATTTGGGGAATCGCCTTTGGGGATACGAAGCTCCCGGCGTCGAGGGTGTCAAACCCCACCTGGAGAAGCTGATTGAGGTACCTGACCTTATCTTCCGTGGGGATGAAGGGCTCCATACCCTGCATGGCATCGCGCGGACACTCGATAATCTTCATTTCAGCTCCGAACATAGTGCCTAATCTCCGAAGAAATCGGGGAGGCTACAATATGAGGTCAGGAACAGAGGCCCTGATTTCCATATTGTCAGTTTTTTATTTTCCTTGAATACAAATCATGATTGAACTGAAAGAACATACCCCGCTCCTCCATCTTAACACGTTTGGGGTCGACGTTCGTGCCCGTTATTTCGCCGAAGTAGCCGATACGGCGAGCCTGGAAGAGCTTCGAATGCTTCCGGTTATGAGGGATCAGCCCCGGCTCATCCTCGGTGGGGGCAGCAATATCCTCTTTACCCGGGATTTCCAGGGCCTGGTCATCCACAATACGATGAAAGGGATGCGTATCGTGGCCGAAGAGAGCGACTATGTGCACGTGGAAGCGGCCTCCGGAGAGAACTGGCATGGCCTGGTCCTCTATTGTCTCGATCGAAACTGGGGGGGCCTGGAGAACTTATCGCTGATTCCGGGTACGACGGGTGCGGCACCGATCCAGAACATCGGCGCCTATGGTGTGGAGATCAAACAAGTGATTGAATGTGTCGATGGCATCGACCTTTCGAGCGGGCAACATCGACGGCTTACCCCCGATGAATGCCAGTTTGGGTACCGCGAAAGTGTCTTTAAGCATGCGCTGAGAGAAAAATTTTTTATTTCAAGTATTACTTTAAGGTTGACCAAGAAAAATCACCGGCTCGACACCCAATATGGTGCCATCCGCGAGGTACTTGAACAGCGGAGAATCACTTCGCCTACTCCGCGCGATGTGAGCGATGCCGTGATTGCCATTCGCCGAAGCAAACTTCCGGATCCTGCGGTCGTTGGTAATGCCGGGAGCTTCTTCAAGAACCCTACGGTGACGGCAAAGGTGGCGGAATCGATTCGTGGTGAGTATCCGTCAATGCCCTCCTATCCTACTGAAAATCAATATGTTAAAATACCTGCCGGCTGGCTCATTGAACAGTGCGGATGGCGTGGAAAGAAAGTTGGCCGTGTGGGTGTGCACCCGCAGCAAGCGCTGGTGATCGTGAACTACGGCGGAGGCACAGGCGCAGAAATTGTCGCCCTGTCGGAAGAAATCCGCGCGTCGGTGAGGAAAAAATTCCAGGTTGAATTGATGACAGAAGTGAACATCGTTTAGTTCGATCACGACATCTCACTATGCGGGCAAAAAGTCGATGGACCGACTACAAAAAAAATCCTCACTTCAAAAAAAAATGCAAAAAACTTTTGTGGGTAAATATTTTATTATACCTTCGAATACGTTTAACCATTAACTAACCTTAAAAAATTAAACGCTATGGCAAAAAAAGCAAAGAAGGCCAAGAAAAAGGCTGCTAAGAAAAAGAAGTAATTAGGTATACCCTAATGAACTTAGCGAGGGGAAGCAATCCAGGATTGCTTCCCTTTTTGTTTGCTCTCTTTTGCACCACCTCGCTCCTTCCTGAGACAAATCTTTACCATCGTAGAGGTTGGATGCCGTGAATCCTAAGACAATTCGATGAGTCCAGGTCAGCCCGCACACGAGTGAAACCCAAAATCTTTAAATCCTGACAAAAAACAGCCAATAATTGTGTTCTAATTACTTTCTCCGACCTCCCGCCTGCGCTACTTTTGCTATTCCAAACTGACCGAACCATGGCAAAAGCTGCAAGCAAGACTCCCGCGAAGGCACCCAAGAAGGCCGCCGCGCCCAAGAAGAAACCCGCTACACCACCATACCAACTCATCGAAGAAGTATGCAAGGCCTCCCTGGCCAAACTGCAGGAACTTGAACTCGATTACCAGCTCCAGTCGGAGATCAACTGGTGCCTGGGGAGTTTCCAGAATGATGGCAACCCGGTTGGGCTGTACCTGATGGCAGAACGAGCGCTGGCCATCTTCAAGGCAGAACTCGCCGCCAAACGCAAGGGCGTTACCGCCCAGTTGGTAAAGGATATCGAAAAAGCCCTGAAAGACCGCTAAGCGTCTCTAGATCATGTGGGTGACGTTCGACAACGTCCCCGCATAGCGGGTGCACGATACCCCGAACTTGTTCAGAAACTCAACCCCTTCGTCGAAGGGCAGGCCTTTGTGTTCTGCGTACGAGTTGAGGTAAATCACCCTGTCGATCCCCATACTGAAGATGATCCGGGCGCAGGCCAGGCAGGGCGATAACGTGACATACAGGGTGGCGCCGGAGACCGAAGTTTTATTCTTGACCGCGTAGAGAATGGCGTTTTGCTCGGCGTGAATCGCCAGGGAGCATCCTCCCCTTGAATCCCGCGGGCAGCCTACTTCCGGCCACTCCTCATCGCAGTTGTGCGTGCCGCTGGGCGGGCCATTATACCCTATGGAGATGATCCGGGTATCTTTGGTCAGCACGGCGCCGACATGCCTCTTGATGCAATGAGATCGCTTGGCCAGGTTCACAGCCAGTTCCATGTAGATATCGTCAAACGCTGGTCTGTCCATGGCGCAAAATAAAGATTGGCGTCAAAATTCTTACTTTTGAAGCAGACTTTGCCTATGCGAAACGGCCTTTTGACCTGTCTTTTGCTTTCCTTCTTCGCCGCTTCGGCGCAGGATGCGGTCAAGCCACGTCCCAGCCCTCTCGCTGTAGTCTCCAGCCGGTACAAGGATACCTATATCAAGGTTACCTACAGCCAGCCTCATAAGCATGGTCGCCAAATATTTGGCGGGTTGGTCCCTTATGGCCAGGTATGGAGAACCGGGGCCAACGAAGCAACGGAACTGACAGTTACCCGCGACGTTAAGATCAACGGGAAGGATCTTCGGGCAGGAACCTACAGTATGTTCACGATCCCGGGAAAAGAGTCGTGGACTGTCATTCTCAACGCGGAGCTGGGTCTCTGGGGCGCTTACAATTACAATTCCAAACTTGATGTCCTCCGCTTTGAAGTACCCGTCATCCCCGTTTCTGAATTCGTCTATGAGGCCTTCACCATCCTCATCGACCCCCGCAACTCCCGTGCTGACTTAATACTTGCCTGGGATAAGACCAAAATTTCAATTCCCATCCAGTTTCAAGAGCCAACACAATGAAATTTACCGCTATCCTTCTGCTTGCCGCCCCCTTGCTGACCCATGGGCAGGACCTTGCTGAACTGGACCGCCGTAAGGGGTTTAAAGACATCAAACTGGGCAGCCTGGTGGATAGTCTCAAGGGCATTGAATTCAAGAAGGATTTCCTTGAAAAGAATGAATTCCCTGCCAAGCTCTACCAAGTCGAAAGCGAGGACTACAAGTCGATCGGCGAAGTCAAGGTAAAGAAGATCGAGGTGAAGGCTTATAAAGACACCATTTATGAAATCGTGGTGATCACCCAGAAGGATACGCGGCTCATGAAAGGAATGCAGAAATCCTTCGGGAAGCCGGTATATATCCTTACCACCGATACCTACAACTGGAAGACTGATAACCTCAGCCTGACCTTCAAGGATCACGCCCGCAACGAAATACGGCTCACCTACCGGTATTACCCGGTCCTGCGGCAAATGCAGATCGACAAAGGCAAGAAGATCGACGAAATCGCCGAGGACTTCTAGCCTTTATAGCTAATCCGGTAGATCACGCCGGCGCGATCGTCGCTAACCAGCATAGAGCCGTCATCCAGCATCAGCACATCGACCGGGCGACCCCAGGCCTTTTGATCGGCATCATTGAGCCATCCCGTGGCGAAGGGCTCGTAGCTCACCACGGCGTTGTTAACCACCTTCACCAGGCTCACTTTGTAGCCCACCTTCTTGCTGCGATCCCAGGAGCCGTGCTCGGCAATAAACAAGTGGCCGCGATACGCTTCCGGGAACTGGGTTCCGGTATAGAACTTCAATCCGAGGGGCGCCACGTGCGCACCCAGGTTCCTGGCCGGCGCGGTGAACTCCCCACAGGCTCTTTTCTTTCCGAAGTCAGGATCGGCGATGGTGCCTCCATGACAATAGGGATAACCAAAATGCATCCCCGCCTTCGGAGCCGTATTCAGTTCGCAGGGAGGCAGGTCGTCGCCCATGCTGTCGCGGTTGTTGTCGGTAAACCAGATCTCCCCGGTCTGCGGGTGCCAGGTAAACCCAACCGTATTCCGCACCCCGCTGGCGAAGACTTCAAGCCCGGTCCCGTCTGGATTGATACGAGTGATGCTGGCGTAAATCGGATCCTTTGATTCGCAGATGTTGCAAGGCGCTCCTACCGGCACATAAAGCTTCCCGTCCGGCCCGAACGCGATGTACTTCCAGCCGTGGTGTGCTTCGGTCGGGTACTTATCATACACAACGGCAGGCTTTCCAGGACTTCCCAATTTTGACTCAATGCCTTCGAACTTGGATATCCGGCTGTTCTCCGCGATGTAAAGGGTGCCATCCCGAAACGCCACCCCGTTGGGCATATTGAGCCCGGAGGCGATCACCCATTTTCGGTCGGCAACCCCGTCGCCATCCGTATCCCTTACGGCATAGACTTTGTCCTCCGACTTGTTCCCAACGAAAAGGGTTCCACCGGGGCTCATCGCCATCGAACGGGCGTCCTCCACTTCGGCATAAACGGAAATGGAGAACCCGGCAGGCAATTTGATGGTATTCAAAGGGAGCTTCGTGCTGGCCTCGGAAATGGCGGCTATACCGCCGTCATCGCCGGTCGCAGGAATGTCTTTTGGCTTTTGGCTGCACGCCAGGAAGACCAGAAAGAGGAAAGGAATGATTTTGGCTTTTTTCATGGTGACTTGATGGGATATAACCGGGGGTCAAGATAAGGGTTTCAAAGACATGAGGTCAACGGAAAACCGCCTGATGCGACCGGAAATCGTATCTTTGTGACCATTTTTTCAAGAGGCGCAGACTGATTCATGATCTCGATTTCGAATATCTCCTATTATATCGGCGGAAGACCGCTCTACCTCAATGCATCGATGTTCATCCGTCCCACCGACAAAATCGGTCTGATCGGACTCAATGGCCGCGGCAAGTCTACCCTGCTCAAACTGATCAACGGGGAGATGCGGCTGGATGAGGGTAGCATCAGCAAAGCCAAAGATTGCACCATCGGCTTCCTCAACCAGGATCTCCTCTCCTTCCAGAGCGACGATGCCATCCTTACGGTGGCCATGGGGGCATTCAAGGACGCCGTAGACACCCAACGGCAGATTGAGAAGATCCTGCACCAACTGGAAACGGAATACTCCGACGACCTCGTCAACAAGCTAACCCGCCTGCAGGAGAAATTCGAGCAGCTCGACGGCTATACCATGCAGGCCAAGGCCGAGGAAGTACTGGAAGGCATTGGTTTCTCTACCGCCGATCTCCACCGGCCCCTCCGGGAATTTTCCGGGGGTTGGCGCATGCGTGTCATGCTGGCCAAGCTGCTGCTGGAGAAGCCCTCCCTCCTCATGCTGGACGAACCGACCAACCACCTGGACCTCCCGTCCATTGAATGGGTGGAGAACTACCTGCGCAATTACGAGGGCGCCGTCATCATCGTCTCCCACGACCGGCAGTTCCTCGACAACGTCGTCACCAAAACAGTCGACGTGACCCAGCAGCAGCTGGTGACCTATGAAGGGAACTACAGCTTCTACCTTCGTGAAAAAGAGCTCCGGGAGACCATCCAGCAAAACGCATTCGAGAACCAACAGGCCAAGATCCGGCAAGCCGAACGCTTCATCGAGCGCTTTAAGGCCAAGGCCAGCAAGGCGCGCCAGGTAAAGTCAAAGGAGAAGGCCCTCGATCGCATGGACCTCATCGAAGAGGTCATTGACGATATGGCCTATGTGAACTTCAAATTCAAGTTCAAGCACCCGTCAGGCCGCCATGTGGTCACGCTCAAAGACCTGTCCAAGTCGTATGGGTCGATTGAAATTCTGAAACATACCAATGCCGCCATCGAACGGGGGGATAAAATCGCCCTGATCGGCGCCAACGGCAAGGGAAAGTCGACGCTGCTTCGCATCCTGGCGGGCACGGAGCCGGTGGAAGGCGAGCGCGTGATCGGGTATAACGTCATCCAGGGATTCTATGCCCAGCACCAACTGGAGGCACTCAACATCGAGAATGAGATCCTGGACGAACTGAAGCAGGCCGGCAGCGGCAAACTGGAACAGGAGCTTCGCGGCATTCTCGGTTGTTTTCTCTTTTCAGACGAAGATCAGTTCAAAAAGATCAAGGTGCTCTCCGGGGGTGAAAAGTCCCGGGTGGCACTGGCCAAAACACTGATCTCCGAGGCCAACTTCCTCCTGCTCGACGAACCGACCAACCACCTGGATTTCATTTCGGAAAACATCCTGATCCAGGCGTTGCAACAGTACCAGGGCAGTTTCGTCGTAGTCTCTCACAACCGCTACTTCATCAGCCAGATCGCCAACAAGATCTGGTACATCGAGAACCACGAAATCAAGGAATACCCGGGTACCTACGAGGAATATGAGTACTGGAGGCAACATAACCCCCAGCACCTGCCTCCCCCGGTGAAAGCCAAAGAGGAGAAGCCCAAGAAGCAGGGCTCTGCCGCACCCGCTGCCGGAGCCTCCCCCGAGGTGTCTTTGAAAAAGCTGAACCAGGAGCTCAAGACACTGGAAGAACGCATCGAGGCGTTGGAAAAGGAAAAAGGCGAACTGGAAGAGGCCTTAGGCAATCCGGAAATCTATGCCTCCCCCGACCGCCTGCAACAGGCCCAGGAAAGACTCGAGGCTGTCTCGAAAGAAATGGACGAAAGGAACCACCGTTGGGAGGAACTCGTCGATGAGATTGAAGAAGCCCAGCCTAAAGCCTGATCAACTCAAGCAGGGTGCTTACCAGCAACAACCCGGAGATAAACAGTATGGCGTCGATGATCCTGGCGAACCGACGTTTGACGAATACGGTATGAACATCCATGGAACTAAAGCCTTTGACATGAATGACCTTCCCTTTCGCGGCGTAACCTCCTGGGTCACACTTACCTTACTCATGGCACTGCCCCTGGGGGTGGCCGGGCAGAAAGTACTTCGCCTGGAAGATGCCGAATATGAGCCTCAGATTCGGACCGTGCTTTTGTATTCCCTGGTGCCCGGAACCCAGGGACCCCAGGCGGTAACCAAGCTGGAGGCCCAACAGATCGTCCTGGAGTTTGACGACCTGGTAGAGGACCGTCAGAACTACTATGCCCGGCTCATTCACTGCAACCACGACTGGACCAAGTCCACCCTCCGCGACCTGGAGATCCTCCGCGATTACAACGAATTCCCCATCAATGATTTCGGGTATTCCATCAATACACACATCCCCTACGTGCATTACCGCTTTGCGGTGCCGCCCGTCAAACTCCCTGGCAACTATGTGCTGGTGGTTTACCGTGACGGCGACAAGAATGACATCATGTTTAGCCGGCGCTTCATCGTTCATCAAAGCCTGATGACGCTTATCCAGGAGGAAAACATGGTCGGTTTGGGCAACCTGAAAAGCACGAACCAGGCCCTGAATTTCAGGATCAGTTATGCCCGGATGGAGGTGCTGAATCCCGCGAGCAGCGTCCACGTGGTCATTCGTCAGAATTACCGGTGGGATAATGCCCGGAAAGACGTGAAGGCCAGTTTTATCCGGGAAGATCTGAAACAGCTTGAATACCGGTTCTTTGACATGGATCATTCCTTTTCGGCAGGCAATGAATTCCGGTTTGTCGACTTCCGGTCGCTGAATTCACCCGGCATCAATACGGAGCGGATTGAACGGTCGAGCAAGCCATTTGACCTCTACGTGACCACGGATGGCAGCCGTCAGAGCCAGGCCTATACCCAATTCCCTGACATGAATGGGCTGTTTGTCATCGAGAACTTCGACTACCGGATCGAGCCGTGGCTCAGCAGCAATTACCTCTATGTAAATTTCACGCTTCGGGCCCCGAAGGTTAGCAGCGACGTATTTGTCATTGGCGCCTTCAACGGATGGCAACAAGGAGAAGAAAACCGTTTGACGTGGTCCAACGGCGCGTACACCGGGCGCGTGTTGCTGAAACAAGGATTTTACAACTACCAGTACTGGGTGCCTCCCGCCTCGGGGTTACCCGGGAATCACTTTGAGGGTGATTTCTTTCAAACCGAAAACATGTACGAAGTGCTTGTGTACTACCGGCCCTTTCAGCCTAACGCCGACCTGCTCGTTGGTTATTTTCAACTCCCGGTAAATCCGCGTTAACGAAGGGGCTCAGGCATAGACGAGCTCCATGTCGGCGTTCTTGCGAATGGAGTCGTTGTTGGCCATGTCGAGCATCCCGAATCCTTTATGGGTAAAGTGACCCAGGCCGTGCTCATAGACGAACTGCTGCACGATGGGTGAAGCGAAAAGGGTAAAGGGGAAGGTATACCCCCTCACCTCGTACTTGATGTCGGAGTCGTAGAGCGGGTAGATTCTTGCAAACTTCTTGTGGGTACTCTGGATCCGGTTGAGGTACTCTTTGTCCGGAACCAGCTGAAACTTATACACATCGTTAAGCTGATCCGTGGTGAACCGGCCGGAGTTCTGCATCTGGCTGATCGTGGCATCGTAGAGGAGATCCGAGAACTCGTCTGTCTCCGGGTTGATGAACCGCTTGGCCGACTCATCGTTGAAGGCCGCCGGGAGAAGGACGATGGGCGAAATGCACAGGTATTTGACCCGCTCCGATACGGTAATGGGCTCTTCGTGTTCCACCAGCTCCGGTGAAAGCTGAAGCATCCCGATCATGATCTCCTTATGCTCGAAAAGGACCTTGAGGAAATACTCCAGGAACTCCTTATCGGCCGTGCTGAAAACCAGGGTCACGCGGGACGAGTAGAAATGGAGGCCCTTCCGGCTGATCTTGGTCTGCCCCTTCAGGCCGCTAAAGTTGTAGTGGGTAAACTGCTGAAAGCGCGGGTCCTTGCCTGCCACGATCATCCCCTTGACCGTCTGGGCAAGAAGAAACTGGTGATGAAAAGGAACGAAGCCGCCTTTGTTCCTTAGCGCGAAGACAATCCTGACTCTCACGTGGTCTGGTTCTTTTAGGGAAAAAATTAAGCCAACAACCGCAAAAAATGGTGACTGCGGATAGCTAAAGTACTAAAAATCAGGTAGTCGCGAAGCGGCCTCTATGGATAATTTTGATAAACAGTATAAAATACTGTTTATCAGATAATTATGATTAACTATTCAGGTTACACATTAAAGCGGAAGTGCATGACGTCACCATCCTCCACCACATAGTCCTTCCCTTCGACGGCCAGTTTGCCGGCTTCCCGGATGGCGGCTTCTGTCTTGTACTTCTGGTAGTCCGGAATCTTGATCACCTCGGCCCGGATGAAGCCCTTTTCGAAGTCGCTGTGGATGACGCCGGCAGCCTGGGGAGCCTTCCAGCCTTTGTGAATGGTCCAGGCACGCACCTCCTTCTCCCCGGCGGTGAAATAGGTAATCAGGTCGAGGAGATGGTAGGCCGCATGGATAAGCTTGGTCAGGCCAGACTCCTTGAGACCATATTCCTGCAAGAAGGCATCCCTGTCGGCGATGCTCTCTAACTCAGCGATCTGGGCCTCAATTGCGGCACAAACCACGACCACCTCTGCTCCTTCGTCCTTCACCAGGTTGCGAATAGCATCCACGTACTTGTTGCCTGTGTGGATAGCCGCCTCATCAACGTTGGTTACGTAGATCACCGGCTTGTCGGTGAGCAACTGAAGGTCTTCGATGGCCTTACGGTCTTCTGCGTCTGTCTTTACCGACCGTGCGTTCTTGCCAGCCAGGAGCGCCGCGGCAAACTGCTGCAGAACCGCCAATTCCTTCTTGGACTTGGCGTCGCCGCTCTTGGCGGCCCGCTCTACCTTGGCAATTTTCTTTTCAACCGATTCCAGGTCCTTCAACTGGAGTTCGGTGTCGATAATCTCCTTGTCGGCTACCGGGTTAATCCGTCCGTCCACGTGGATGATATTGTCATTTTCAAAGCACCGGATGACGTGTGCTATGGCATCCACCTCGCGGATATTGGCCAGGAACTGGTTGCCCAGCCCCTCGCCTTTGGAGGCCCCCTTCACGAGGCCGGCGATGTCGACAAACTCAAAGGAGGTAGGGATTACCTTCTGGGGATTGACCAACCCTGCCAGGATGTTAAGGCGCTCGTCGGGGACGGAGATCACCCCTACGTTCGGCTCAATGGTGCAAAAAGGGAAATTGGCGGCCTCGGCCTTGTTGTTCGAAAGCGCATTGAAGAGCGTCGATTTGCCCACATTGGGAAGACCGACAATACCACATTTTAAACCCATATCAGTACGGTAAGCAGGCTACCTGCCTGCAAAAAGTCCGCAAATATAAGGGAAAGAGGTGCTAAAGTGTTGAAGTGTTGAGGTGCTAAGGAGGCTTGGCGCAGTGGTCAAGGGCTGAGGGCGGTTATCCTGAAACGAAGTCGAAGTAAAGTAAAAACCCTGCCGCGGTCCCCGAAGGGTGCAGCAGGGTTTTCGGTTTAGGAATAGGTTAGGTAAAACTAATTAATCCCATTTCAATTCGCTACCCATATCGGAAGATTTTGCCTCCGCCACCTCTTCACGCTCCTCCCGTTGGTGATCAAATTGGGTGAAATCCACCCCGGGCATCAGCTCATTTTTCACGTGACTGACGGTATTATTCAGGGCTTCCAGAAACTTATGGAAGTCTTCCTTGTACAGGAATATCTTGTGCTTTTCATACGTAAAACCGTCGTCATTCTGGTTGTACCTCTTCTTGCTCTCCGTGATCGTGAGGTAATAGTCATTGGAGCGGGTGGACTTCACGTCGAAGAAGTAGGTGCGTTTCCCGGCCTTTACTTTTTCGGAGTAAATCTCCTCTCGGCCATTCTTATTCTCTTCCACAAATCGGCGGTTTAGGTTAGTTTTAGGTTTTTAGGTCTGACCAAGTTAGCAGTTTGGCCAACAATAGCAAACAGGCCATTCCAAATTTGAAGCCCGAAAAGGGCTAAATCAGGCCAGAAAACCCGATTATTACGCACGCGTGAAGTTCTCACCCGCAGAAATCAAGCACACGGCAAGCCTGGAATTGCTGGCTAAACAGCTGGTGGAGGGCTTTATAACCGGTCTGCACAAGTCCCCTTACCACGGGTTCTCGGTCGAGTTCGCCGAACACCGGCTGTACAATGAAGGGCAAAGTACCCGCCATATTGACTGGAAGGTGTTCGCCCGTACCGACCGGCTGTACACCAAGCAATACGAGGAGGAAACCAACCTGAGGTGCCAGATCGTCCTCGACAGCTCCTCCTCCATGCGCTATCCGGCCGATACCCAGGCCAAACTACGCTTCAGCATCTACAGCGCAGCGGCTCTCGCCTACCTCCTCCACCGTCAGCGCGACGCCGTGGGGATTTGTCTCTTTTCCGACAAGATCGATGAGCTTACCCCGGTGAAGTCGACCGGCTCGCACCTCAACAAGATATTCCAGATCCTGGAACAGCTGCTGGCCACGGGAGCCACGCCCGGAAAACACACCCGGGTGGCCAATGTTCTCCATGAAATTGCCGAGAAGACCCACAAGCGGTCGTTGGTGATCATCTTCAGCGATATGTTCGACGGCGCCACCGAAAACCAGGAGGAGATTTTCAAGTCGCTCCAGCACCTCAAACACAACAAGCATGAAGTGTTGCTTTTTCACGTAAGCGACCATCAGACCGAACTCGGCTTTGAATTTGAGGATCGACCGTATGAGTTTGTCGACCTGGAGAGCGGCGACCGGGTGAAGCTAAACCCGCAGGAAATCAAGTCCTCCTACACCACCGCACTTTCTGAGTTTCACAAGACGCTGAAGATGCGGTGCAACCAACTGCGCATCGACTTCGTGTCGGCCAATGCCCGCGACGATTATTTCCACGTACTGCAGCAGTACCTGATCAAGCGGGCGAAGATGAAATAGAAGTGGCTAGTTACTTGAGGCTTTTGGCCTTTAGCTACGCAGTAGTGACCTGCTCGTTGTGGAGGTAGGCTTTGCGGGCCATCAGGACTTCCTTCGACTCGACGTGGTCGGGGTCAGGGACGCAGCAATCGACGGGGCAAACGGCTGCACACTGAGGTTCCTCGTGGAAACCGGTACATTCCGTGCACTTTCCGGAAACGATATAATAGAACTCTTCCGAGCCAGGCGCCTGGGGCTGTTTGGCGTCAACCATGGCTCCACCCTCCGCCTTCACCTGGGTTAACTTTGTCCCTCCTGCCCACGTCCATTCACGGCCGCCTTCGTAGATCGCGGTATTGGGGCACTCGGGCTCGCAGGCACCACAGTTGATACACTCGTCGGTTATTTTGATCGCCATGTCCTTGGTTCTCCTAATTTTGGGGCAAAAATAAGGCCTTTCAGGGGTATATAACCAACGAGCCGGCCCAATTGTTCATCCCATGAAGCTTTCTGAACGCATTGATGCCTTTGCCTCCCTGGGGACCGTTCTCAGGGCCCTGACGGATGCCGAACGGTCTGCCCTTGAGACTAAGGCCAACCAGGAAAATGGATGGTTTACGCCGACCAGCGTGCGGCAGGCCATTCATGGGATTACGGTGCTGCTCGAACCGGGTAAGCTGAAATCCTGGGTCGCCACCTACCCAATTGAGAAAACCTCTCCCAGGACTATCGGGGTAGCCATGGCCGGCAACATCCCGCTCGTAGGCTTTCATGACTTCCTCTGCGTGCTCCTTTGCGGACACCGCTTGGTTTACAAGCCGAGTTCAAAGGATACCGTTTTGCTAAAATTCATCCAGGACAAACTCCTTGAGATCGAACCCCGGTTCGCCGACCGGATTCAGACCCAGGAACGACTCAACGGCTTGGATGGCATCATTGCTACAGGAAGCGACAACACCTCGCGGTATTTCGAATACTACTTTCGCAACATTCCCCATATCATCCGGAAGAACCGCGTCTCCTGTGCGATCCTCCAGGGTGATGAGCCCGAATCTGAGATCCACCGGCTCGGTGAGGACATCTTTACCTACTACGGGCTGGGCTGCAGGAATGTATCGTGTGTATTCATACCCCACGAGTTGGACAAGCAATTCCTCCTTGAACGCCTGGCGGGATTCTCGGCTGTCATGGACAATCACAAATACGAAAACAACTATACGTACCAGAAATCCATCCTGATGCTCAACCAGGAGAAGTTCTTCGACAATGGGTTTCTGCTGATGAGAGAATCAGACAGCCTGGTTTCGCCGATTGCCGTGCTCCACTACCAGGTGTATCGCGATCTTGACGACTTGCGGCAGAGGATACGGGCTTCCCGGCAAAACCTCCAGGTGGTGGTTTCAGCACAAGGGTGGTTTGAGGGCAGCCTTCCCTTTGGCACCGCGCAATACCCGCTGGTCGACGATTATGCCGACGGGGTGGATACCCTGAAATTCCTTTGCTCGATTAAATAGCCTCAGAACTTGGGCTTGAGCACCTCGCTCAGGACGAAAGCCTTCTTGAAACCCTTGGGGTCCCGTAATTCCTGCAGGTACTCGTGAAGGACGTTGGTTCGTCCCTCCTTTTCATAGCCCTTGAACTGCTTGAACCGGACGATAGTGTCTTCCAGTTTGACCGTTTCCTCCAGGGAGGGACGGCTGAAGGCCTGGGCCTTGGCTTCTTCGTAAACTTTGTAGATCTGCTCTTCGTCGCGGCGGTAGCTGGGCGTCAGATCTTCCAGGTCGCGCTCTTCTTCACCGAGATTCTCATCATAATCTACCACCTCCGGCTGACGCTCCACAGGGCGCGGAGGCGGCTGGGGCTGCTTCATCCCCTCGATCTCCCGGAGCAACTCCTCAAAGGTCTTGGGAGCCGGGCCGGTAGTCTCCATCGGCTCACTTTCTTCGGCCGGCTGAGGCCGCCGGGGGGCGGGCTCTTCCTTCTTTCTCCTGGAGAAGAGATAGATCAGGCCGATGATGATCCACAATATGATTTTGAAGTCATCCATTCGCTGTCAAAGGTACCAAATTCCTCCACTTTTCAGGGCAATCGCGAAGCTAAAAGTCAGGGAATTAAAGCGTTGGTTTAAGTGGAAAAAATGGGTCCGTACGATTCGGATTTCCTTCTATCTTTGCCAACTTTATTAGGAACACAACCACTACGCAGGGATGCAGCTTTCGAAGTTAGAGATCAAGGGATTCAAGAGTTTTGCCGATAAGATTGTAATCAATTTTGACGAAGGAGTCACCGGGATTGTCGGTCCGAACGGATGCGGCAAATCCAACGTGGTAGACTCCATCCGTTGGGTGCTTGGCGAACAGAAAACCAGCGCGTTGCGCTCGGAGAAGATGGAGAACATCATCTTCAACGGCACCAACCAGCGCTCCCCGCTGCAGATGGCGGAAGTATCGCTGACCATCAACAACACCAAGAACCTACTCCCCACCGAATACTCCCAGGTGACTATCACCCGCCGGCTGTACCGTTCGGGGGAAAGTGAATATTTGCTCAACGGGGTGATGTGCCGCCTGAAGGACATCACGAACCTATTCCTTGACACCGGCGTAGCCTCCAACAGCTATGCCATTATCGAACTCGGGATGGTCGACGACCTGCTCAACGACCGCGACAATTCCCGCCGCACGCTGTTTGAAGAAGCCGCCGGCATCTCCAAATTCAAGAAGCGTAAGAAAGAGACGCTCAAAAAGCTCGAAGATACCGATGCCGACCTCGAACGGGTGGAGGACCTCCTCTTCGAGATTGAAAAGAACATGAAGAGCCTGGAAAAGCAGGCCAAACAGACGGAATCCTACTACAAGGCCAAGGATGTGTACAAGGAGAAAAGCATCCAGCTCGCCAAAGTGGTGGTAAACAAGCAAAAGGAGAAATTCAATAACTTCTCCCTCCAGATCGAAGGCGAGAACGCCCGGAAAGTAGCCTTGACGGCCGAGATCGCCGAGAAAGAGGCCTCCATCGAACAGGAGAAGGCCGACCTCATCCTCAAGGAAAAGGCATTGGCCGCCAGCCAGAAGGCGATCAACGACCATGTCGCCACCATCCGTCAGCAGGAAAGCGAAAAGCAGATCAACAACGAGCGCCTGCGCTTCCTGAACGACCGGGCCGCCAACCTGCGCGAGCAGATCGACCAGGACAAAAAGAGCAACGAGCGCGCCCACTTCGCCATCCAGAGTCTCCAGGAAGAAGGTATCAATGCCCAAGGCGCCCTGATCGAGATCCAGACCAAGGCGGAGGCCATCAAAGGTGAGTTCGAAGCCCAGCGCCTGACTACCCAGCAACTGCAGGTGGATGTCGACGCCCTGCGCCAACAGCAACGGGCGAAGCAGGAAGAACATTACCAGACCAACAAGGCCGTTGAGATCCGCGAGATCCAGATTGCTTCACTGAAGCAGGAGATTGAACGGGCGACGTCCGACACCCACCAGCGCAGCGAGAGCCTGGTGGAGTTTGAAAACAAACTGGTCGTGCTCCAGGATGAAATCCGCGAAAAGAACACGGCCCTCGAGCGAATCAAGGAAGAAGAGAAAGATGTCCTCGCCCGCATCAGCTCGCTGGAAAAGACCATCGAGATGATCCGCGAGGAGATGACAGAGACCGGCCGTAAGCTTGACGCCCGGCAGAACGAATACCAGCTGACTAAATCACTGGTGGAAAACCTGGAAGGCTTCCCGGAGGCCATCAAGTTTCTGAAGAAGAAGGTCGACTGGACCCGCAACGCCCCGCTCCTGTCCGACATCCTCACCTGCCCTGAAGAATACCGCGTGGCGATCGAAAACTACCTCGAGCCCTACCTCAACTACTACATCGTCAACCACGAAGCAGAAGCGTACGAGGCCATCAACATCCTCAGCGATGCCAGCAAGGGCAAGGCCAACTTTTTCATCCTCGACGCGTTCGAGAAGTTTGTCCCCCACCCGACCCAGATTTACGCTAACGCCTACCCGGCCACCCAGGTAATCGAGTTCGATCCCAAGTACAGCAAGCTGATGTCGTTTATCCTCGACCGCGTGTACTTTGTGGAGGGCGACACCAAGCAGATTCCGCAGGACGACGACAACACCTTCATCACCAAGAGTGGGAAGTACACCCGCCGTCGGTTCAGCCTTTCCGGCGGATCGGTGGGCCTCTTTGAAGGCAAGAAGATCGGCCGAGCCAAGAACCTCGAGAAGCTCGACAAAGAGATCAAAGAGCTCAACCATAAGCTCGAAGAAGTGCGCAACAGCCTGCTGGACCGTCAGCGGGAACTGGAGCGTCTTCGCAACCACAACCTGAAGAATGCCATCGAGGAAGCGCAGAACGCCATCAAGCAGGTAAACGACGAGTTCATCTCGGTGAAAACCAAGAAGGAGCAGTTTGCCGAGATGATCAGTAACGCTGACCTGCGCCGGGAAGACATTCTCGAGAAGATCGAAGTTCTCAGCCGCGAACTTGAAGAGCTGCGTCCCCAGTCGGAGCGCATCGGCCTGGAACTGGCGGAATTTGAGACACGCCTCGCCCAGCTGAGCGCCGAGCTGAACACGCAAAACGACCTGCTCAGCCAGAAGTCCAACGCCCTGAACGAGCAGAACATCTTCTTCCACCAGCAGACCAACCGGGTGAAGAGCCTCGAGCAGGAAATCCGCTTCAAGCAGGAAGCCGTCGAGCAGAGCAATCGTCGCATCGAAACGGGCGCCGCCGAGTTGGCCCACAACGAGCAGGAGATCCGGACCATCATGGAGTCGACGCACTCCGGCGATGAGGAGCTGATCCGCCTGTATGCCCGCAAGGACGAGATGGAAAAAGAGGTCAACGCCGCCGAGCAGGCCTACTATGCCGCCCGCGGGGTGATTGACCAGGTAGAAAAAGATCTCCGCGGTATCCAGCACCAGCGCGAGAACATCGATACGCTGCTCATGCAACTGCAGCAGGAACTCAGCGAGAGCAAGCTGGAGCTCAATTCCGTCAAGGAGCGGTTGTCGGTCGAATTCAACGTCGCCATGGACGACATTCTCTCCCAGATGTCTGCCGAAGAGAGCCTGGCCCTGGCCGCCGAAGACGAAGAGAAGCTGCGGCAGGAAGTGACCCGCATTCGCGAGCGCATCGACACCATGGGCCCCATCAACCCCATGGCGATGGAAGCTTACAACGAGATCAAGGAACGCAACGACTTTATCCTGGCGCAAAAAGACGACCTGGTGAAGGCCAAGGAGTCGCTGTTTAACACCATCAGCGAGATTGAGGGCGTAGCCAGCCAGACCTTCATGGAAGCCTTCCAGAAGATCAAGGAACACTTTGTGACTGTCTTTCGGTCCCTGTTCAACGAAGGCGACGACTGCGACCTCAAGCTGATCGATCCATCGCGGCCCCTGGAATCCGATATCGACATCATTGCCAAGCCGAAGGGCAAGCGACCGCTCACCATCAACCAGTTGAGCGGCGGTGAAAAGACCCTTACGGCCACTGCACTGCTCTTCTCGATGTACCTGCTCAAGCCGGCGCCCTTCTGTATCTTCGACGAGGTAGATGCTCCGCTGGATGATGCCAACATCGACAAGTTCAACAACATCATCCGCAGCTTCAGCAAGGACTCCCAGTTCATCATCGTCACGCACAACAAGCGCACGATGACAACTACCGACGTGATCTACGGGGTCACGATGGTCGAGAAAGGGATTTCGAGAGTGGTGCCGGTGGATATGAGGGAACTCGCCTGATGGTATAGATCCCTAATTAGTCAATCTGCCCACACCTCAATTTGAAACTGGGGATGCGGTTCGCTGGTCTGAGAGTGCATTGGAGTATTGCACCACTAACCACTTACCACTTACCACTTACCACTTACCAATAACCACTGCTCATGGACAGGTACGCTCATACTGGATTTCGCATCCTCGTCGCGGGCCTCTTCATGGCTCACGGCATCATCCGTGCTGCCGTGGGTACCGTGGACGAGTTTGGGGCGTTCCTGGACAGCCGGGGTTTCCCGATAGGTATTGTGCTGGCCTGGTTGATTACGGTTTACGAGATCGCGGGCGGTGCTGCTTTGGCCGCCGGAAAGTGGACCCGCCTCGTGGCGATGGGTTTTGTGGCCCACCAAATCATGGGCATCATCCTGGTGCACGCCAAGAACGGCTGGTTTGTCGTCGGGCACGGCACGTATGGCGTGGAATACAGTGTGCTGCTAATTGGTTCGTGCCTTTTAATTGCCTCAGGTCAAAAGTAGACCTTCCGATTCCATGGGTTCCAGGGGTTCCAAAGGTTCCTGGGGTTCCTAATGTTCAGGTTACTCTGCCCGGAGCGTCTCAGCGGGATTAATTCGTGCCGTCTGGTAAGTCTGCGAAGCGATGGTGGCCAAACCAAGCCCCACGAGTATCACCGTGGCGACCAGTACATCCCCAAGATTCAGCGCGACACTGTAGTATTGAATGTACGGCATGAGATACCCGATCAAGCCTGCGGTTACCGGCGCCCCGACCAGGACAGCCAGCAGCATCAGTTTCAGGTAGTCTTTCGAAAGTAGTAACGTAATGCCGGCCACGCTGGCCCCCATGACCTTGCGGATACCCACTTCCTTCACTCGGGTTTCTGCGGTGTACACAACCATCCCCAACATCCCCAGGAGCGAAATGGTAATGGCGAGGACGCCGAGGAAACCAATGATCTTGATGAGCGTGCGGTACATGCTGTAGCCATCTTGCAAGTCCTGCTCATAGAAGCGCCCTTCAAAGCGGCGGTCGGTCAATCCCTTCCAGCGGTTTTCCAATTCGGTAAACAAGGTGAAGGCATCGGCTGATTGCACGCGCAAGTGGGCATAGGTATACCGCTCCGGGTCCTGACGAAAGAAGAACCTTTCAATAGGGAAACGAAGCGGAGCATAGTGAAAATTCTTTACCACACCGATCACCTCCAACTCCTTCCCTTCTACCTCCACCGTTAAACCCAGTGCGTCGGCAGGTCGCGAAATTCGATAAGCCTTCAGGAACTCCTCATTTACCAGGATGGCACGCTCCCCGTGCCAGGGCCTGTCGGGAAAATTGCTGCCGGCCAGCAACGTCAGTCCAAAAGTCTCCAGGTAGCTGTCATCGACAAACAACTGGTGGACCTCCGTGGAATCGCCGGTTGCATCCTTAACCCACGTCGATGATGCCGACAACCCCAGGACATCGGAGGCCAGCGTGACCTGCTGCACGGAAGCCAGTGGTGCAAGTGCATCCCGTACCTGTGCCGGATCCACGCCCTGCAGGGGCACGTTCACGATGTTGGACTTGTTGAACCCAAAATCAAAACCCACGGAATAACGGTACTGCCGGCTGAACACCACCAGCGCCAGGATGAAGCCAAATGATAGCGCAAACTGGAACACGGTGAGGGTCTTACGGACACGCATGGCAGACCCATGGCTGTGCACCTTGTTCTTCAGCGCCTGGATCGGGTTGAGGGCTCCAAAGTAGATGGCCGGGAACAGACCTGCCAATAAGCCGGTGCCCAATGCCAGGATGAAGAACCAGAACAGCATGGATGGCGTGAGGCTTAGATCAAGCGACGAGGAGGAGGCGAGCATCGATTTGAACTCCGACCTGGCCAGCAAGAAGATCAGGATACCCAGAGCGAGAGCCACCAGCGTGATCACGATTGTCTCGGTGATGAACTGCGCAAAGATCTGACGCTGTTGACCGCCCATGGTCTTCCGTAAGCCGATCTCCTTCGCGCGTTTCAGGGACCGGGCGATCGAGATATTCGTATAGTTGAAACAGGCAGGAAGCAATATAAGGGCAGCGATCACCGCGAATACGATCATGCCCGACATCTCCCACTTGGGCCCGATCGCCTGTCGATAGTCCGGCCCCATGGCTGTGCCCAGCAACGGCTCTGCCTGAAATACTGCCTTCACCGGCAGGCCCGCGTACACCCTTTCGGAGGTGTGGTTCAATACTTCGCGGACATGATCTACATTTCCGTCTTCACGCAGGCGCACGTAGATATACTCGCGCCCATAATTCATCCACTGGTCTGTGAGGGAAGCCGACGGAGGAGGCAGCGTTGCGTAGGCGATCAGCAATTCAAATTTGAAGTGGGAATTGATGGGATGATCCTTCATGATCGCACCAACCTCCAGCAGGCCACCTTGCTCCAGTTCCAGGGTTCTGCCCAGCACGTCCGTTGTATTGAAAATCCGGAGGGCCGCCGACTCGGTGAGGATAACCCGATTGGGTGTCGAAAGCGTCGCTTGCCCATCTCCTTGCAAGACGTCGTAGGTAAATACACTGAGGAAGCTGGGGTCCACATAGTACCCCCGAAGTGACAAAGCTCCGCGTTCCAATCGGATATTCTCGTCAAAACCTGCCTGGATGCGTACGATCTCCTGGACATCTGCATGCCCACTTAATGCCTGGGCCAACAAGACGGGAGCCGTGGCATAGTCACTCTGTTCGATACCCTCTGTGCGCTCACTGGTAATGGTGTAAATACTCGCCCGATGCTCATGAAAGTCATCGTACGTCTTCACGTAGCTCACCAACGCAATCAGCAGCAGGCTCACGGACATGCCGATGGCGAGACCGAAAACGTTGATCAAGGAGAAGTATTTGTATTGGTAGAGCGAACGCACGGAAACCTTAAGGTAGTTGCGAAGCATGTCTGCCGAAAAACCGGATGATGCATAGACACTGTTGGCTGCGTCACGTTTTCGTTTCCGGAGTCCGTACGACAGGCACAGCGAAAGCGCCTGACCCCAGTAGACGGCTTTGGCACGCAGCGGTGAATAGCGGCGGGAGTTGATGGCGTACCATTCGTCCAGGTCGCCCAAAAGGTCATCGACGGAGGCTGAGCCGCTCCACCATTCCAGCAGCCGTCGCGCGAGTCTTGGAGGTTGATTTCTCATGGTTGAAGGTGGAGTTTTGCCTGTTGCCAAAGTTCATCGCGAAGGAGTTTTGCTTCAGTTACCGCTTTCTTTCCTGCCTGGGTAACTTCGTAGAAACGCTTGCTGCGACCTCCCCTCTCTGAAGTAGCCCCTCCCAGCCATGACGTGAGGAAGCCCTTCTCTTCCAGCCGGGCTATGGTAGCATGGAGAGCTCCGATGGTGAGGCTACGGCTGCACCGCACCTCCAGGTCCTGTTGAATGGATACCCCGTAGGCATTATCGCCCAATGAAGCAATGGTCAGCAGGACCAATTCCTCCAGTTCGCCCAAATAAACCTTCATTACTATTGAATTTCCATGATATACGAGATCAACATCAATATGTTTCTACTTTTAAGAAGAAATACTATTAACTGTCTGGAGAAGTGGTTTCTGCCATAAATCTTCGGGAAAAGCTAATTTTCACCACTTAACCGGATTCATTATGACCTCCCTCTTCAAAGACATCTTCACGTACCACCATCACTTCAACCAGAAGCTGATCGAAGAATTCCGGATGCACGGGGCCAACCTGCCTGACCGGAG
>JAEUUE010000083.1 GCA_016787605.1 Cyclobacteriaceae bacterium | reverse complement strand
ATGTCGGAATATGCTTGCAAGGAATTTCCGGCATAAACGGTTCCCCCTTCCAGTCGTGCCTCCTTCCAGGAACCCCCAATTATTCCGTTCCTCCTTGCGCAAATTCCTTCCAAAGCCTTCGAGTGCACCATAATTAATTCTTACGATTATGGAAAACACAAAAGAAACAAGACAGTATCAGGTAGCAGAAATTCAGCTCACCTACAAGTCGAACGTCAAGCCATCGCAACGTCCCAAGATCAACAGTTCAAGGGATGCCCACAGTGTATTGCAGGAAACTTGGGATGAGACGAAGATTGACCTTGTAGAGCAATTCAAAGTAATGCTTACGAATCGCGCAAACAAGGTTCTTGGAATTTTCGAAGTATCTACAGGAGGAATCAGCGGGACTGTAGCTGATCCAAAACTAATTTTTGCAGCCGCGATCAAAGCGGCAGCATCAGGGATCATCCTAAGCCATAATCATCCTTCCGGCAATCTACAGCCGAGCCAGGCGGATATTGATCTGACCAGAAAGATAAAAGAAGCCGGTAGATTCCTGGAAATTCAATTACTTGATCACATCATAATAACCAGCGAAGGATATTATTCCTTTGCTGATGAAGGGCTCATCTAGGGCCCTTTTTTTGACTAGGCCGCTAAATTTGCTAGCTTTCTAAGGTCTTCAATAAAAAGGTTCGAAAATTGTACAGGGAGGGCGACAGGAAAGCAACCGTCAAGGTTGCTTTCCTTTTTTTATGCCTCCCGATTTGCCAACCTTTTGGGTGGCATGGGTGTTAAAAACCGGGAAGAAATTAATGGATATCTTCGCGCCGCTATTTTGTATGATCCGGCGGAGGGCCGGGGATCCAACGTAATAGGAGCATGATTCAGACAGACATTTGCATCATCGGTGCGGGCCCGGTAGGCCTGTTTGCCGTATTCGAGGCCGGGCTTTTGAAAATGCGCTGCCACCTGGTGGACGTATTGCCACAGGTCGGTGGCCAGCTTTCGGAAATCTACCCCAAGAAACCCATCTACGACATCCCCGGCTACCCGGAGGTGAACGCCCAGCAGCTCGTCGACAACCTGATGAAGCAGATCGAGCCGTTTCATCCCACCTTTAC
>JAEUUE010000077.1 GCA_016787605.1 Cyclobacteriaceae bacterium | reverse complement strand
GCCGGGATGGCCGGATTTGTCATCCAGATCTTCCTGGGAACCAATGTCAGGTCGGCACTGGACCGTTTGGCTGCCGCCGCGGTAGACCGCGCCCAGTGGATTGCGGGCTCCGGCATCGACTTCGTTATTCACCGGTCGTTCTCCTGGGTGCTGATCCTGGTCCAGGCCGGGATCTACTTCAAACTGCGTAAATCAGGGGCTGAAAAGGCTTCCTACCTTGTATCAATCCTGTTAATTTTGTGCTCCTTGTTGACTGGCTCGGCCATGGCGTACTTCCAGGTGCCTGCGCTGATGCAGCCCCTGCATCTCCTGGTGGCGGTAATCGCCGTAGGATGGATGTACCAGCTGTTTCTCCAGGCCAGCCAGGAACCTAAACACTCGACAACCGAATGACGCCCTCCCAACCCATAGGAGTATCACTGTTCGCTACCCGCGCAAAGGCCTACGTGGAGTTGTTGAAACCCCGCCTGTCGATGCTCGTCGCTTTCTCCTGCGCGTTCGGGTATGGCCTGGCGACGCAGGGACAGGTCGACTGGAAAGTGCTTGCCATCCTCACCTTTGCAGGCTTCCTGCTCTCCGGAGCATCTGTGACAATCAACCAGGTCCATGAACGTCACCTGGATGCGTTGATGGTTCGTACCCGCAACCGCCCCCTGCCTACGGGCCGGGTATCGGTAGAGGAGGCCATTACGTTTGCCATCGTCTGCATGCTGCTGAGCCTGGCGCTGTTGTGGTGGGTAACCAACCCGCTCACGACGATCTTATCATTGGTGTCGCTTATCCTGTACTCGTTTGTCTATACGCCGTTGAAGCGGGTGGGTCCTATCGCCGTATTTGTCGGGGCCATTCCCGGCGCGCTTCCCCCGTTGCTCGGCTGGATCGCCGCCACCGGAAGCATTTCGCACGAAGCGCTGATCATTTTTGGAATACAGTTCATCTGGCAGTTCCCGCACTTCTGGGCCATCGCGTGGGTCGCCGATGACGACTATAAGAAGGCCGGGTTCAAACTTCTTCCTTCGGGTGGGGGCAAGGACCTGAATACCGCGGTTCAGATCATGATCTATACCATGTTCCTGATTCCCTTCGGGCTTTTGCCGGCCAAGTTCGGCATGACCGGCCTTGACTCCGCCATTGTGGCGACCGTCTGCGGCGTGGCCTTCTTCGCCCAGACTTTCTCCCTGATGAAAACAGGAAGCCGGCAATCGGCGTTAAGAATTATGTTTGGTTCCTTCATCTACCTGCCGGTGGTGCAGATCGCCTACCTGCTGGATAAGGTGGGATAACAAGAAATTGAGCGTGAGTGGGATATGAGCAAGATGATCAGTGACATGCGTATCGTGGAAGAGCCCAAGAAGGTTCTTTCCATGCACCCGAAAAAATTCGCCCTGTGGCTGTTTATGGCCAGCGTCGTGATGCTGTTTGCGTCGTGGACGTCGGCATACATCGTCCGGCAAGCGGAAGGGAACTGGCTGTTCTTTGAATTGCCGGTGGTTTTCTATTATTCGACGGCCCTTATTGTGATCAGCAGCGTAAGCATGCAATGGGCGTACTTCGAAGCCCGGAAGGACAACCTCGACAAGGTGCGGACCCTGGTGGTCGTTACCGCGGTCCTGGGCGTTGGCTTCCTGGTCATGCAGGTGCTGGGCTGGTCCCGGTTGGTGGCCGATAGCATCTATTTTGTGGGCAATCCTTCGGGGTCCTTTGTTTATGTGATTACGGGCGTCCACGGGCTGCACGTGGTCAGTGCGGTAATCTTCCTCCTGGTTGTCCTCAATTCGGCGATCCGGAAGCGCATTCATTCGGGCAATATGGCCCAAATGGAAATGTGTACGACCTATTGGCATTTCCTGGGCATCCTGTGGGTCTATTTGTTCATTTTCCTGCTCATAAACCGATAGAAAATTCATTCCACTATAGTAGATTAGCGACTAATTCTAACCTGAAATAAAGCGTTCTATGGATCATTCGACTGCGACAGTCACTCACGGAAGGAGCGTATGGGATGGAGGAGCCTCTCCCATGGGGGCCAGCTACGGCAAACTCATGATGTGGTTCTTCCTGATGTCCGATGCGTTCACGTTTTCCGGCCTGCTGATCACCTATGGCCTGGTAAGGTCATCGAACCCGGCCTACGTCGGAACCCCGAGTGACTTCTTCTTTTCCACGGAACACTGGCCCATACCGGAAAAGGTATTCGACGCCATCCCCTTCTTCCATGGGGTGGAAGCTCCCCTCGTGTTTGTGGGCTTTATGACCTTCGTGCTCATCATGAGCTCGGTAACCATGGTGCTTGCCGTGGAAGCCGGTCACCGCATGGACCGCGCCGCGGTTGAAAAGTGGATGCTTTGGACGATTATCGGTGGCTTGACCTTCCTGGGCTGCCAGGCCTGGGAATGGACACACTTCATCGTAGGAACGGATACGCCGACATTAATGAAAGTATTTGACACCAAACTGGGAGGATGGAAGGAGATGGAGGTCTTGGGGGCCAACCTGCACGTCAACCAGTACGGACCCCCTGCCTTCGCCGATTTCTTCTTCTTCATCACCGGCTTTCACGGATTCCACGTGTTCAGCGGTGTGCTGCTGAATTTCCTGATCTACTACAACGCGGTTACCGGGCTTTACGACCGTCGCGGACATTATGAGATGGTCGAGAAGGTCGGTTTGTACTGGCACTTTGTAGACCTGGTTTGGGTATTCGTATTCACATTCTTCTACCTCGTATAATCTAACGGCTTATCATGGCACATAAAGAACCTGAGATTGTTGTCCTTCCTCCGGACACAGAGAAAATCAAAAAACTCTGGCGCGTAGCCGGCATTCTCTTGCTGGTCACCATCGTCGAGTTTATCATTGCCTTTACACTGCCCCACGGAGCAGCCAAGACGTTCCTCTTCGTCCTCCTGACGATCGTGAAGGCGGGTTACATCGTGGGCGAATTCATGCACTTGCGCTATGAAGTCAAGGTCCTGTTTTGGTCCGTATTGATCCCGATGATCTTCGTGGTGTGGATGCTGGTAGCTTTCGTCTATGAAGGCACCAAGATTGTCACCTACTGATCACCCTCGGTAAAGAACCTCCGGAAGGCTAAGGTCAACAGAACCTTAGCCTTCTTTTTATGTTATACAGTCCATGGCGAAGAAGTTTACCTACCTGTTCCTGGCACTACTGGTCCCCGGGCTGATTTTCGTCTTCCTCAAGTTCGCCGGCTCCAACCGTTTTGATGTGCCGGTCTACCCGCAGGAGGGCATCCCGCTTCATTCGGCCTGCGTGGGTGAAGTCACGGGCGACTACCGGATTCCTGACTCCGCCTGGCAGGTGGTCTCGTCAGGAACGAGCGGCGCCATGGTAATCCAGTTCCCGGAGCAACACCTGAATGGCGCAGAGGTGGCCCAGGCAGTGAAGGAGGAGATCGGGGAGGGTGTATCCTTCTTTTCGATGGAAACACTATCCCTGGATTCGACCGCACTGGCGACCTGGAAGTCATGCGTGTTCCTGCTCGAGCCGCCCCGGCAAGCAGTGCTGGTAGACAGCCAGCGGCGGATACGGGGATTCTATGACCTTGGCCACCGCGACGAAGTGGATCGTCTTCGTTTGGAACTGAAAATCCTGTTAGAGAAGTATTGATATGGAGAACCGCGAGCCGTATCGTAAGCTGATCATCTTCCTTTCGATAGCCATCCCGCTGGCGGTGGCCGTCCTTTTCCGCGTCCAGATTCCCGGTTACGACTTCACCTTCCTTCCGCCCATTTACGCAAGCATCAATGGGCTTACCGCACTCCTGTTGGTGATTTCCTACCTCGCCATCCGGAAGGGAAATCGGAAGCTCCACGAGACAATCAATAAACTTTGCATCGGCCTTTCGGCAGCCTTCCTGGTCATGTATGTGCTCTACCACATGACCACGGCGCCAACGCCCTACGGTGGTTCAGGCGCGATCAGGGGCATATATTACTTTGTCCTGATCACCCATATTTTGCTCTCCGTGGCCGTTGTACCGATGATATTGTTTACGTTTTCCAGGGCCCTGGCGGGCAACTTTGAGCGGCACCGCCGATTGGCTAAATTTACGTTCCCGGTATGGCTGTATGTGGCGGTAACGGGTGTGCTCGTTTACCTGATGATTAGTCCTTACTACGCGTGAAAAAACTACTGCTATTGTTGAGCCTTTTTATGCTACCGGTTACTGCCGGCTGGGCCCAGTGCGCGATGTGCCGGGCGACGCTGGAGAATAACGTGAGCAACGGCGACATCGGCATCGCCGCCGGCATCAACACGGGTATCCTGTACCTTTTCGTTGCCCCATACCTCGCGGTAGGAGTGATCGCCTGGTTTTGGTACCGCAGCAGCAAATCCAATGGACACGAGCTATCGCAAGGCCCTGCTGCACGGTAGATGCCCGGCGTGCCGGGAAGGGGCCATTTTCAAATACCCGCTTAGTCAGGTGAGCCGGTTTTCAGCGATGCACGCCCAGTGCCCGGTATGCGGTGCTGGGTTTGAGCCCGAGCCAGGATTCTACTTTGGTTCCATGTTCATCACCTATGCCTTTAATGTGGCCGTCGTGGTGGTCATCGGAGTATTGTTCTACTATTTCTGGGAGCTGCCGGAATGGACCTTCCTGGTGACGGTCATCATCCTGGCCCTGGGCACCATGCCTTTTTCTTTCCGGATGTCGAGAATCCTCTGGCTCTATTGGTTCGGCGGCCTTCATTACCGTGGCCCCCACCGGGAATCCTAAACCGGCATTTGGTATCTTCGTACCAACCTGGTACGGATGCGCCGCTCTTACCTTCTTCTCCTGGTACTCGCCGTGGTTTCCCTCACGGCTGGATTCCTATTGCGTGAACGGCATTCGCGAAACTTTCCCCGGCAACTTCCGTCAATCGTGGAAGACAACCTGGCCCGTTTCTACGCCGGCGCAGAGCAGGAGGCCAGCCGGCTTCTTGCCGACTCGATCACCATCCGCTCTGAAGCATGGGACCAGGTGGGCGCTTCTTTCATCCGTACGGATTCTGCCGGCCTGTTAGCATGGAATCGCAGCGATTACATCCCGGACAACAATGCCCTGGTGCCACCAGGCACTTTTCAGTTTCTCTCCGGCCAACGGGGTGACTTTCTGTTGCGCAAGTGGCCGGCGAAGGGCGGAGGATTTGTGGTGAATGTACTCACCCTGCGTGACCGCTATCCGATCGCCAACGGTTTCCTGTCTCCGCAACTGAACCCTGAATTGTTTGGCCATGCGGAGGTGGATATCCTCGCTCCGGGTGCCACCCGGGGAGAACCTGTTGTGTGGAAGGGCAACACGTTGTTCCGTATCGTCCCTCCTGATACTGAGCCGCGCGACAACTTTTTGTCCTTTGTCGCCTTCCTGAGCGGCTTCGCATTGCTGGCATGGTTTATCGCGGGACTGGCAGGGACGGTGGAAATGCGGTGGAACCCGGACCTTGCCCTGGGGGTATTGGTGCTCAGCGTGTATGGTCTGCGCATGGCCATGATTGAGACGGGTGTACCGGGGCTTTACCTTCAGACCGAAGTTTTTGATCCCCGGATCTTTGCGAGCTCAGCACTGAATGCCACGCTCGGCGACCTTTTCCTGAATGGGTTATGTGTGCTGATCCTGGTGATCTATTTGTTCCGGATCCACGCCACCTCGAGATCCACCCGTTGGATGCTCCATCAGCCGCCGGTCCTTCGCTTTCTCCTGGGTACGTTCTTCCTTTTTGTGGCCTTACTGGCTGTCCTGCTCTCATTCAATTTCGTTGAAGTTGTCTATCATAACTCAACGCTCACCCTTGACCTTTCTCAATCCGTCACGTTCGGCTGGACCCGGATCACCGCCTTCCTGGCTGTTTTTACAGGAACGGTAAGCGCGTTCCTGTTCATTCACGTGGCGGCATCGCTGGCCCGCCACCTTCTGCCAGCCGGATGGCTGTCTTTCGCCCTGGCGGTTGTGTTGGCAGCCGGGCTTTTTGTGGCCCAGTACCTGGCCACGGGCAACGACAACCGGATATCGTTGGCGCTGGGATTACTGATGCTGATGGCGATCCGGGCGTTCAGGTTCGATCACCTGGAGTTTACATTCTCGTTTCGCCTGTTTCTCTATTTCGTTTGTTCGCTGACGCTGTTCAGCATTCACCACGCTCTTGCGGTTCGAGACTTCCACCAGGAGCGCCTGGTTCGTGATCAGTTTCGATACGCCAAAGACTTCCTGGCGGAACGCGATGTGCTGGGTGAGTACCTGCTCGATCAGGCACGCCTGCGAATTGCCCGCGATCCTTTTGTACAAACCCGGATGGCAAGCCCGTTCTTTTCCAAAGGCCCTGTGGCCGAGAAGATCAGGAGGGTGCACCTGAGCCGGTATTTTGACCGCTATGAAGTCCTGATTAGCACGCGCGGGGCTTCTGACAGTGCGTTCCAGGCATCGGCGGATTGGCAAGCCACCAACTTTGAGGGTATTCTCTTCTCGGGGAGAACCGGTGGAGAGGCCCTGAAGCGCTATCACGTCACCATTCCGATCAGCTATCAGCGACCGGTCGGCAGCGTGGAGATCGACCTGGTGCTCAAGCGGCTTCTTCCCGACAACGTCTTTCCGGAATTGCTCGTGGATAACCGCTTCAGCCAGCTTTACCGTAACCGCGATTTCAGCTTTGCCATCTACCAGGAAGGTCGCGTGGTCAACCGTTTTGGTTCCTTTCATTATGAGCGCGACTTGGAGGCGGGCCTGCTCGCCGACAGCCTTTTGTACACGGAGGGAGTCAGTCACCAGGGATATGGTCATGTGGCCTGGGATGAAGGAGACGGATCCGTGGCCGTGGTTTCCGCGCCGGATTACACGTGGTCCGCGCTGATTACGAACATAAGTTTCTGGTTTGTTTTAGGCCTGCTTGTCCTGCTGGTGGCGCAAGGGTTATATGGTCTGTCGGCTTTGTGGTCGGGCAGCCAGCTGGCCTACACGGCGCGCATCCAGGTATTTATGCTGCTGGCCTTTGCACTGCCCATGGTGACTGTGAGCATTACGGTGCTTACCCTCATGGGTCGTTCGAGTGAAGAATCCACGACGCGGGAGTTTCTCGACCGCTCGGCGGTGGCGGCCCAGCGGCTGGCTGCCTTGTACGGGCAGGAAGGAGGATGGGAGGCAGGAAGACTGGAAGGATGGGTTGCCGAAAACGCGGCGTATGCCAAGACAGATATCAGCGTGTTCTCGCCCTCAGGGGTGCTGTTGGTGACTTCCCAGCCCGGCCTGTATGAGAACCAACTGGTGTCCACCCGGATGAACCGGGAGGCTTTCCGCCGCCTGGTGCTGGAAGATGAGCGGCAGACCGTGGCTAATGAGCGGATCGGTACGCTGGAGTACAGCAGCGCCTACGCGGCCGTACTTTCCCCGCTCACGGGCAAGCTCGAAGCGGTGGTCAGTCTTCCGTTCTTTGAATCGGCCTCTTACCTGCAGCGTGGCCAGTTTCTCGTGTTGTCCAATATCCTCCAGGTGTTTGTCGTAGTCTTCCTCGTGTTTACCCTGGTTTCCTTTGTCGCGGCAAACAGTCTTGCGGCGCCGATCCGGTTTATGGCGAAAACGCTGCGTCAAACCACGCTGAGCGGAGAAAACAAGCCGCTGCGCTGGGAAGCGAAAGATGAATTTGGCATGCTGGCGCAGGAGTATAACCGCATGGTCACCAACCTGGATGAGAGCCGCCGGGCGCTGGCCAAACAGGAGAAGGAGTCAGCCTGGCGTGAGATGGCCAGGCAGGTCGCCCATGAGATCAAGAACCCGCTGACGCCCATGAAGCTCACGCTCCAGAAAATGGAGCATGACCTCCTGGCGGGCGAACACCAGGAAGACAGGATCCGCAAGTCGGTCGATGTGCTGCTCCGGCAGGTGGAAATACTGAATGCCATAGCTTCTTCATTCAGCACCTTCGCCCAGCTGCCCGCACCGGCGCCGCAGCGAATTGATTTTGCCAGGTTGGTGTCGGAGACGGCCGGGCTGTTCATGAACGGGGAGGAAGCCGACATTCGAGTTGACGTTCCGGCCTCACCCTTGTGGGTGTTGGCAGATCCTGCCTCCCTGGGCAGGGCGGTATTCAATATCTTGATTAATGCGGTGCAGGCCCGGCATGAAGGCCAACGGGCGGAGGTGGAGGTCAGGTTGGAGTCGGTTGGAAGCCAGGCCAGGCTGAAGGTAAGCGACAAGGGAAGGGGTATTGCCCCGGAACTACGTGAAAAGGTGTTCCAGCCACAGTTTACGACCAAAGCATCCGGTTCAGGCCTTGGCCTGGCGATGTCGAGACAGGCGGTGTTGCAGGCCGGTGGAAAGATCTGGTTTGAGCCGCTGGAGGCTGGGGGAACAAGCTTCTATGTGGAGATTCCATTGGAGGGAACGACCCGGGAAGTAGAAGCTTCCTTGTAACTACCTAACCCTTCTCTTTCAGGCTTTGCATGACCTTGTTGGAGAACACAAAATCGTGCAATTCTTCCACGCCCGAGTGGGTGATGTCTTTGTTGGACCCTTCCCATAGTTTTCGGCCCTTGTGGAGGAACATGATTTGTTCGCCAATGCCCATCACGGAATTCATGTCGTGGGTCACTACGATGGTGGTGATGTCGAATTCATGGGTGATTTCCCCGATGAGGTCGTCGATCAGGATGGAGGTTTGCGGATCCAGCCCGGAGTTGGGCTCGTCGCAGAACAGGTAATTGGGATTGTTCACGATCGCCCGGGCTATCCCCACGCGTTTCTTCATGCCCCCTGAAATTTCCGAAGGCATCTTCTTGTTGACGTTTTCCAGACCGACGCGCTGGAGGCAGAAGTTCACCCGGTCCAGCTTTTCTTCCATCGGCATCTTGGTGAGGATGTCGAGGGGGAACATGACATTGCCCTCCACAGTCTTGGAATCAAACAACGCTCCGCCCTGGAACAGCATGCCGATCTCCCGGCGGATCTCCGCCTTCATTTCTTTGTCTGCTTCGGTGAAGTTCCGAAGATCATAAAACACGTTGCCCTCATCCGGATTGATAAGCCCCACGATGCACTTGAGGAGCACGCTCTTCCCCGTTCCCGATGAACCGATGATGAGGTTGGTCAGGCCTTTCTTGAACTCGCCGGAGATATCCTGGATCACGGGCTTGCCGCCAAAGGACTTGCTGATGTGATTGATCTTCAGCATGGCTTAGCGGACATAGAGTAGTTGGGCCAGCAGGTAATCGGCGGTCAGCACCGCGATCACACTCGTGGTCACGGCCGCGGTCGTAGCGATCCCGACTTCCAGTGCGCCTCCTGTGGTGTAATAGCCTTTGAATGAAGAGACCGAGGAAATCAGGAAGGCAAAGACAAACGATTTGATCATCGCAAACGTGACCGAATAGTCGTCGAAATAGAACCGGATGCCATAGATGTAGTCGGTGGGGGTGATGATACCGGTGATGCCTCCCACGAGGTATCCGGCCACCATCGAACTTACCCCGGCTACGACCACCAACAGGGGATACATGAGCAAGGAGGCGATGATTTTGGGGAGGACGAGATAAGAGGCGGAGTTTATGCCCATTACTTCCAGCGCGTCGATCTGTTCGGTGATCCGCATAGTTCCCAACCCGCCAGCCATGCTGGAGCCCACCTTGCCGGCGAAGATCACGGCAATGATGGTAGGGGCGAGTTCAAGGATGGTCATTTCACGAACAACCTGGCTGATCACGTACCGGGGAATCAGCGGGCTGACCATATTGTAGGCGGTTTGAACCGTGGTCACGGCGCCCATGAAGGAGGCCACCAGGGCGACGAGCCAGACGGATTTGAGACCGATCTGGACGCATTCTTCCAGCGTGAGCCGGTAGTAGGTCTTGAAGGATTCCATGCGGACAACCAGCGAGCCTAAAAAGAGGATGTACCGCCCGAAACCCGTCATGAAATGAATTAACTTGCCCTAAAGATATCAATTTATGGGAAAACTGGCGGTCGTTACCGGGGGCACCAAGGGCATCGGTAAGGCTATACTGGAAAAGTTTGCCGCTTCGGGCTTCGACGTGGCCACGTGCAGCCGCAAGGAGACGGAGCTGATGAGCCTCCGCAAAGAGCTGGAGTCACGATTCGGCATCCAGGTTTTTACCTGCGCGGCCGACTTGAGTACGCCGGAGGGAGCGTACCGATTCACCAGTCAACTCCTTGAATTGAAGCGCCCGATCGATGTCCTGGTAAACAACGCCGGCTACTTTACCCCCGGGCAGGTCACTACCGAGTCGGGTGGTGTCCTCGAGAACATGATTGGCGCTAACCTTTACAGCGCCTACCATACTACCCGCGGCCTGGTCCACGACATGAAGGCGCGGCGACAGGGTCATATCTTCAACATGTGTTCGATCGCAAGCATTAAGGCCTATCCCAATGGCGGTTCCTATGCCATCTCCAAGTTCGCTTTGCTTGGATTTACCAAGGTGCTTCGGGAGGAGCTGAAAGAGGAGGGCATTCGGGTAACGGCCGTGTTGCCGGGCGCAACCCGGACGTCCAGTTGGGATGCCGTTCCGCTGCCCGAGGAACGTTTCATGAAGCCTGAGGATGTAGCCGATGCCATCTATGGCGCCTATTCCCTTTCGCCCCGCAGCGTGGTCGAGGAAATCCTCATTCGGCCGCAATTGGGGGATATTTGAAGGGGTTAGCCGGGAAACAATTCTGGGAATTATCGGTTAATTTTGGGAGATCCTGCGCCTGTGGAAACCCAGATTACCCAACTCAGACAATACTGCAACAGCCTCACCCGCTACTCCCGTCGCCGTACGCGGGAAGTGAATATCGGGGGCATCCCCCTGGGGGGCGATAATCCTATACGAATCCAGTCGATGACCACGGTGGATACCATGGACACCCTGGGAACCGTGGAACAGACCATCCGCATGGTCGATGCGGGTTGTGAGTATGTGCGCATCACGGCCCCGAGCCTGAAAGAGGCCCAGAACCTGGCCGAAATCAAGAAGGAGTTGAGGTCTCGCGGGTATAATGTCCCGCTGATTGCCGATATCCATTTTACCCCCAATGCTGCCGAACTGGCCGCGCGCATCGTGGAAAAAGTACGGGTTAACCCGGGCAACTACGCCGACAAGAAGAGGTTCGAAGAAATCGACTACTCCGACGCCAGTTACGAGGCTGAGCTGGAGCGAATCCGGAACAAGTTCACCCCGCTGGTAAAGATCTGCAAGGAATATGGTACCGCGATGCGCATCGGCACCAACCACGGGTCGCTTTCCGACCGCATCATGAGCCGCTACGGCGACACGCCCATGGGTATGGTGGAGTCGGCGCTCGAATTTCTGCGCATCTGCGAAGACCTGCAGTTTTACAACATTGTCCTTTCCATGAAGGCGAGCAATCCCCAGGTGATGATTCAGGCCTACCGGCTGCTGGTTCAAAAACTCGACGAGGAGGGATTTCAGCCGTACCCGTTGCACCTCGGTGTCACCGAAGCCGGAGACGGCGAAGATGGACGCATCAAGTCATCCGTGGGTATTGGCACCTTGCTGGAAGACGGCCTGGGAGATACCGTCCGTGTGTCACTGACCGAGGAACCGGAAGCGGAAGTCCCCGTCTGCCGTGAATTGGTGGGCCGATATAAAGATCGTGTGCCCCACGACCCCATCCCGGAGATTACCCAAAACCCCATCAACCCGATAGCCTATATGCGGAGAGCCGCTCGGGAGGTGGCTAACTTCGGTGGTCACCAGGTGCCGAGGGTTATTGCCGATTTCTCGACTAAGACCAGGGTCACCCCGGCATCGCTATTTGCTGTAGGCTATCATTATTCGGTCCCGCTCGACAAGTGGAATATCACGGACATGGCCTGCGATTACCTCTTCGTCGGCGATCAGACGGTGGATTTTGAAATTCCTGGCACGCTGGGGATCATCTGCAATCACCGTACCTGGCTGGCCAACCGGCACCGCGAGCGTTACTTCCCGTTCATTCGTGCGGCGGAGTACATCGGCGGTGTGGAGAAATCTGACCGGCTGAACGTAGTCTATGCCTGCCTGAAAGACATCGACGACCGATTGGTGCAAGCTTTGGCCAACGATAGTACCGCGATGCTGATGATCGACACCTATAACCGCCACGGGTATGCGGAGCAACGCAGACTGTTTATTGAATTGATCAACAAAGGCTGCTCATGCCCGGTAATCATAGGCCGTGCCTATGCCAACCTGACGCCGGAGCAGTTGCAGTTGTATGCAGCCACCGATATCGGCGGGTTGCTGATTGACGGCCTGGGTGACGGCGTCTTCATCGCCGCCGAGAACTGCGGTCCCGACAAGGTCGTAAATGATACCGCCTTCAACATCCTGCAGGCCACCCGGACCCGGATTTCCAAAACAGAATATATTTCCTGCCCTTCCTGCGGCAGAACCCTTTTTGATCTGCAGGAGACAACCGCCAAGATCCGCTCTCGGACCAATCACCTGAAAGGGGTGAAGATCGCCATCATGGGCTGTATCGTAAACGGACCGGGTGAGATGGCCGATGCCGACTACGGGTATGTGGGGTCAGGCCCTGGCCGGATCACGCTGTATCGCGGTAAGGAAGTTGTCAAGCGAAACGTACCCACCCCACAGGCTGTGGATGAACTGATATACCTGATCCGTGAAGACGGCGCATGGGTGGATGAACCGAAATAGATGCCTATGCAACCACCGATCGACCAGAAACCCAAGCGAACCACCTTGCGCGAATTCCTCTCCCTGGGCGAGGTGGGTGAATACTTCTTTCGCAAGAAGGATCCTTCCCGCCCGTCCAATTTGAACATCCGGATGATGCATGGGATCAACAAGATTTCCATTGCCGTCTTCCTGCTGGCGGTGATTTACTTGTTGGCCAAGCGTTTCCTGTTTTGAACGTCGAGGGATTCCGGAGCTATTGCCTCGCTAAAAAGGGGGTGACAGAGGAATTCCCTTTTGACGAGTCTACCCTGGTATTCAAGGTGATGGGCAAGATGTTTGCTTTGGCCGACGTGGATGACTTTACGGCCATTAACCTGAAAGTCGACCCCGAGACGGGCGTAGAACTCCGGGAGCGCTACGCCTTTGTGAAGCCTGCCTTCCATATGAACAAGAAGCACTGGATGACGGTGGTCCTGGACGGCGAGGCCCCCGAAAGACTGGTTCTGGGCTGGATCGACGAGTCCTACTCGTTGGTGGTCAAAAAACTCACTAAAAGCCAGAAATTAGCTCTGGAGGCCTTATAACTTAATAATCAAGCATTTATGCTGGTTACCAAGTTGCAGTTTCCGGCATTACTTGGGGTTATTTTGTTAATTTTGTTGATTGCACCTTAATCCATCCATGCCCCGGATCTTCCTGTTTGCCGCCGGCCTTTTTGTGCTTGCTGCCTGCAACACACAGCGGATGGTTTGCCCTGCGTACCAGAGTTCGTTCATCTACGACAAGGAGGTGGTACGCCAGAAATTCAGCTATTTCAAGCCGGATTCGACGCCTAAGATCTATACGGCCAGCAAGAACAAGTACCTGGTGGCCGTACCGGAATCCTACCGAAAGAAGTACCGGAAGATGCAGACGGTGGAAATGAACCCGGTCTATCCGGTAATTGCGGACTCCCTCAAGGACCAGGAGCTTTATGGCTTGGCGGAGGTGGATAGCCTCGACATGGCCGCCGCGGCCGCCGACAGTACCTACGCCATCACCAAAACGAAGGAAAAGTATAACCTTGACCAGGATCTCTACATGTGGTACTTCCGGGAGATGCTGGTACTTCCCGATGTGCGGGCGGCCATGGAAAAGAAGAAGGAAAAGTCAGAGGCGGCTCCGGAAGGAAAGAAGGAGAAGAAAGGACTGAAAGGTTTCTTCCAGAACCTTTTCAAGAAGAAGCCCAAAGCAGCGGCGACTGATTCCGCGACCGTAAGTGCGCCCCAAACCGGGGTCGAAGCACCACCTCCGGTCAAAAAGAAGGGGGGACTATTCAAGAAGAAGTCAGAGCCCACATCTCCTGCCAAGAAGGAAGGGGACGGATTCTGACCGTCACTCAATCAAACAAGGTAAGATTTCCAAACTGGTCAGCTGCGGGAGCCGGCAGGATCACGCGCTTGTCATTGCGCGCGGGATCATTTACCAGGGTAGACACGGAATAGTGAAACAGGTCGCCGGGATATGGAACCAGCATGGCGAGCGCATGCTCCACGCTTTCAGATTTCAGCCAATCATTCTCCTGTTCCGGGGCGAGCAGGGCAGGCATCCGCGTCGAAAACCCAGAAACGGAAGGGCCGCCTTCCGTTGTGATCATCGAAAAGGTATGATGGGGGACGTTGTTCTCATCCTCATACTCTTCCCAAAAGCCGGCGACGGCAAACGGTTCCTTGCCAGGGAGTGTGAAGCGATAGGGGATCGCCGCCTTTTTGCCGATCCGTTTCCACACATAGAATCCATCGGCAGGAATGAGGCAGCGATGATTCACGAGTTTCTTCCGCAGAGAGGGTTTTTCAGAAATTTGCTCGGCAGGCGTGTTGATCCACCGCTCGCCGAGGGGTTTGTCTTTGGCCCAAACGGGAGGAAGCCCCCAGTAGAAGAATGACATCCCGTTGGGACTCTCCTGCGTCATCACCGGAAGCAATTGGGTCGGAGCCGCATTATAGACGGGCTCATAGCCAGGCGTCGGATCGACAGAAAAACGCTGGGCGACTGCTTCCGCCTCGGCCGACAGGGAGTACCGGTTGATCATTCGGTTTGCTTCACGAAGGCCACCGCCTTCATTTCGGACCAATATAGCCCATTCCGGTCAAACCGGGCGAATCCCACATGACCGCCACGGTGAGGATACTCTGTGATCACGTTCTCGAATTGTTCGCGTGGGTAGCAATCTTCACTGAGGAAGGGATCGTTCTGCGCATTGAGCAGGAGTGCAGGCACGCGAATATGAGGCAAGGCGTGAATCGAACTACAACGGTGATAATAGTCGATGGCCCCGGAAAACCCGTGGAGGGGTCCCGTAAAGTGATCGTCAAACTCAAGGAGCGTGCGAAGGGTATCCAGTTTTTTCACATCTACCACGCGGGCCAGGTCCGGCTTGGCCTTCACTTTGGCAGACAAGCTCAGCAGGAACCGCTTGGTATAGATCCA
This sequence comes from Cyclobacteriaceae bacterium, assembly GCA_016787605.1. Taxonomy (GTDB): domain Bacteria; phylum Bacteroidota; class Bacteroidia; order Cytophagales; family Cyclobacteriaceae; genus ELB16-189. The sequence goes on along the minus strand of JAEUUE010000077.1, from coordinate 99,961 downwards.
GTTGGAGGGGCGTGAGATGACAAGGCAACTGGTGTGCAGGTTGAGCGGCACGGAGAGGGCCACAGCTCGTTTCACACGTGGATGCGCCCAATGCTCGCCCAGGTACTTCAGCGTCAGGTTGCCGCCCAGGCTGAAACCGACGAGGTGGATATCCCCATAGCGGGAGGCTGCATGGGTAACCACGGTGTGCAGGTCATCGGTGGCCCCGCTGTGGTAAAAGCGGAGCTGACGGTTGATTTCGCCGCTGCAACCTCGATAGTTCCAGGCCAGCACATCATACCCGGCCAGGAAGAAGGCCCTGGCCATGCCCAGGACGTAGCTCCGTTGCGAGTTACCTTCGAGTCCATGACTGATGATGACCACCTGTGAAGACCCTTGTTCATACCAGTCGAGGTCCAGGAAGTCGTCATCCGGGGTGAAGATCCTTTCACGGCGGGGTGAACGGAAGGGGACTTTACGGAACAGGGAAGGATAGATGGTCTCCAGGTGCCGGTTAAACAGTACCGCCGGGGGCACATAAGAGTCAATTTCACCCATGGACTAGGACCAGTTCTTTTGCTTCTTGAGTTCGAGGATGTGGGCCAGGTGGTGATCCCCGTGCCAGGCGTACATCGCCATCAGCTGATCGAGCCGAACGGCACGCTGGGTGGCCGGGTGGATGAATTGTCGCTCCAGGTCCTGGGCGGTAAGACTGCCAAGGAGCACTACCCACTTGGCATGAAGGCTTTTCAGGAAGGAGAGGGAGAGTGCCGGATCGCCAGCCGTTTCCGGGGTTGTAGCCCACGCTTTTTCATCGTACGGTTTGATAATCGGCGACTCCTCGGTCAGGGTCCACTTTACCCGGATATAGGCGTTCAGGTGACTGTCGGCGACATGGTGAACCACCTGCCGAACCGTCCAGCCGCCTTCCCGGTAGGGGGTATCCAGTTGGGCGTCGTTCATTCCGGATACGGCGGCCTCGAGGCGTGCCGGGAGCGATTGAATCCGGGCGAGGAAGTCTTCCCGCTCGGAAAGAGAGTAGGATTCGGCTGCCTGGAACTTGCCTATGGGATAGCGGGGATCGTGCTTCATGAGAGAACCAAGGGTTTGGCCATACTAACGGAAGGCACTTCCGGAAGGTTCACTTCAGTTGTTCTGCTTGATGGCTTTTTGCATCTCTTCGTCGGTGAACGGCTTGTTCAGCTTGACTGGCCTGACTTTTCGCTTCTTCCGAACACGGATATTGGTGAGTTCGATCAGCATGGAAAAGGCAACGGCGAAATAGATGTAGCCCTTGGGGATCTGGTAGTGAAGGGCCTCGAGGAAAAGCATGAACCCGATGAGGATGAGGAACCCCAGGGCCAGCACTTCCATCGACGGATGTTGCTGAATAAAACGGCTGATACTGCCGCTGAAAAACATCATGACGAAGATCGAAATGACCACGGCGATGATCATGATGATCACCTTGTCGCGTTCCACGATGCCTACGGCCGTCAGGATGGAGTCAAAGGAAAAGATAATATCGAGTAGCACGATTTGGACGATGGTCCCGGTCATGGTGACACTGACGGATTTGGGTTTGGGCTGGCCCGGTTCCTCCTCATCATCCTCGCCTTCCATTTCATGGTTGATTTCCATGGTGCTCTTGGCGATCAGGAATAAGCCGCCGAAGCCGAGGATGAGATCGCGGCCGCTCACCTCGAGGTCTTCATGCATCCAGAGGGTTTGAGGCACGGTGAACAGCGGTTCGGTGAAGCCAATGATCCAGGTAATGCCAAGAAGAAAGATGATGCGCACCACCATGGCCATGGCGAGCCCGACGTTGCGGGCCCGTTGGCGCTGTTCTTCCGGCAGTTTGTTGGAGACAATGGAGATGAAGATGATGTTGTCGATACCCAGAACAATTTCGAGGAAGCAAAGCGTCAGGAGAGCCAGCCAGGTATCGGCATTGAGAAAGATATCCATGTCAGCGTGAAGCGGGGGTGCTTACAAGGCTTGAAATTACTGAAACGAGGCAGAAATTAAAATGACACCGACAAAAGAAAAGCCGCTTCTTGGGGTCAAAAAGCGGCTTTTCTCTCATGGGGTCCTGATCAATCCTGGTGGACGATCATGACCTTCTTACGGGTGAGTACGCCCTGGCCCATATCGACGGTCAGGATGTAAATGCCACCGGAGAGGTCGCTCACGTTCAGTGTCTGACGGTCGCTTCCTTCCGGGATTGATGATCTCAGGGCTATCCGTCCTGTCTGATCCACGAGGTTCAGCACGGCCGGCTTGGTCACCGCACCGGGCAATTGCACAGTGAGTTCATGGTGGGCCGGGTTGGGGTAGGCGAGGACTTGTTCGCTGGCCAGCGGTTCAAGTCCGGTAACTACCGGCGGATCGGCGATACCGCTGGTGTCGTTAACCTGGTAGACCTCGTAGGGAGGCGTCGTCTCCTGCAGGAAAGCGACAAACACCAGGTCATCGGCATTGGGGTAGAGCTTGCCGGCCTCTGGCCTATAGATGAACGGACCGAAGGAGCGCATGGCATTCTCAGCCAATGTGGATCCGAACGGAGTACCAGAGGCGTTTGGCAGCATCTTCTTGACCACGTATTCGAAGCTGGTTTCGTCGCTGTCTACCAAGGCCTGTTTCGAGGCCGGCAAACCTGAAAGGGGCACCTCCTTCTCCAGGACGAGTACGTGAAGCAAGGTATTCGATGGCAGTCCTGTCAACAGCTTGGAAGTGACTTCCACGTCGATGGAGATGGCACCGTCAGGGGTCAGCGTTGGCAGGATCTTGATATTGGCCTGTGCCAGCTGAAGCGTTCTTAGGTTATACAAATCCTGTCCCCATTGCGACACCATTCTGTCCTGGGCATCTTTTTCTCCGTCAAGGACCGACCGCGGGGTGGCCGTGATGTTGTAGAACAATGCTCTGGAGCTGGGATCGGCAGGGTTATCTTCATTGAAGGGATCACGGCCGGGGAAGTTCAGGTGGTAGTTCAACTTGATGACCTCGGTGCCGACACCGCCAATGAAGGTCTTGACAAAGTCATTCTGCGTTTTCTCCGCCGGGTTGGGGTTGCTCGTACTGGCGAAGCTCTCCAGGAGGATCGTCCGGGTGCGGTCTCCGATCCTAACGTTGTCAAGCGTGAAACCCTGAACATCGACAGCAGGAGCGGCACTGCCGATGGCCCACCGGAATACTACCTTGGTGGGAGCAGGGGCCCTGAAAACGGAATCCAACACGTGCTTGGGTGACTGCCAGGACTTGATGTCGGATCCGCTCCAGCCAAAGTCGTTGCTGGTTTGCGTCCCCGGTCGGCCGGCGATACCCTGGTCGGTATACCAGGATTCTCCCGTGCCGATCTGGCCAAGGGTTTTCCATACCTTGTTGGGATCGGCAATGTTCAGGTTATCCTTCGAGTATTCCAGTACAACCCCGTCGCTTTCCTCCATTTGAACGATCGCATTGAAGGAGATCATCGGCCGGGTGAGTGCGGTCAGGTTGAAACTCGGAGAATAGAGCGCAGAGTTTTCACCCGGGCTGTACGTGTTCGTTGTATTCAACGCAGGGACATTCTTGATATTGGTCTTCCAGATATTCGCCTTGTGGATGATGGCGCTATCGGGGATGGCCTCAGTACCATCGGCAGGCCCATACTCCCAGGTTGCGGCGGCAGCTCCGGCTGCAATCTCTGCGATCGTGGTCCCTGTACCCCAAACCTGCCAATCGCGGTTCCCGGGTAACGGGACCGGAGTGGTGACCGGCTCAAAGTCAGAGAAATAGGCTGCCCCTGCCGTGAGCACGGTGCGAGGAAGCACTACGATCGAGCGATAGCTGTTCTGCAAAGCCAGGCTGTTCCGGCAACCTATTTGCGATGTGACAATCAGGTTGATCAGTTTTCTTCCGGGCGTCGTATAGGTATGGCTTTGCACATAAGCATTGTAAGCCGCATTGTTGGCCAGCGCTGAGATCGTGGCGAATGGAGTCCCATCACCAAAATCCCATTGGTACTGCGCTATATTATCGTTGCTGGATACCGTGGTGTTCTTGGCCGGATTGTCGCCGGTCTGGGGACCAGGCGCAGCAGCGATTGGCCGGGAATCACTGTTACTATTGAACAGGAAGCTATCCGCGGTCGACACGCCTTCCAGTTTGTAGTTGACTACAGGTATTCCACCCACGGTAAGTGGCTTGATCGTCCGTCCCGGTGTAGCGGCCCCAATGGTTGGTACAGACAAGCAACCTGTGTTTGATTTGGCTTCAAGCTCCACGTTGTAGGTGCTCGGCAAGTCGTAAATGTTGCTCGTGGTGTCACCCGACGCTTCGATGGCGCCAATTCCGGACTCCCCGAAGTACCAGCCGTGGCTGACGATCGAGAACGGAGCCGGGATGGTGCTCTTGTTGGTACCGTTCACGGCGTCCAAACGGATACGCCTTCCTTCGCAGTAGGAGGTGTTCGTTGGTGTGTTCGGCCCGATGAAAGCGATCATCTCGAAATTTGCCACCGGGTTGGGCGTTACCTGGATTACAATTGATCCCGAACCTTCGCAGGGACTCAGGTCTTCCTTGAAGGTGTAGATGATTCGCATCGGTCGATACAGATTCTTGATCAGGAAGGGATCCAGTTGAGCCGATCCATTACCGAAGTCCGTAAATCCTGCGGGCTTAACATCATTGGCTGTTCCCGGCAAATCAACATAGATAGTATCCGAGCTGACGGCGTCCACCACGGTGAACCGCCCGCTTGAAACATTGGCAGTCACAGACGGCCAGCCGGTGATCAGGATAGGTCCGCCTGCCTCACAATAGACAGGCGTTCCCGGGTTGGGCTGGTTGCCTTGACCGACCTCAACGATCGGGATGGGCGGCAGCCAGACTTCAACCAACTGTCTCCGCGGAACCTGCACGGTTGGGTTGGAACTGTTGCGGTAGGTACCCGTCAATTCAATAACACCCAAACGGCCACCCGTGTAGAAGGTGTTTTGCTGAACGGAGGTCGTGTCGCGGAAGTAGTTATAGGGCTCGGGAAGAGCATTGGAAGACAAAGCTCTGGCATCCAGAATCTTGGCCATGTCAAGGCTGAAGGACCGGTAGGTGCGGCCACCGATAAGTTCAGTAGAGTCAAGGTTAGGAAGCGATGCAATGATCGGCACCCAGGCGCCTCCAAACGAGGTGGCGTTGATGGGGTCTGTGGAGCCCGCTGGAATGGCCGTAGTAAGCTGTTCCATGTAATGACTTGCCAGGTTGTTGAACGGAACGGACTTCACATCAAGGCCATACGTCGGCGGAATGGACTGGTTGACCACGAAGTTGGTGTTCGTGATGCAGAACGGACCATTTCCACCCACGATGTTAACCGCCTCTTTATGGTCATAGACCAGGTACTGCACAGGATTACTTGAGATGCAACCGTTATTGTCCTTATGGGTGATCGTAATATTAAACGGAACATCCGGGGTCACGGCAGCGAGCGTAAGTACGTTGATACTTACCCCCTGGCCACTGAAGGTGCTGGGACCGTAATCATTCAGGGTCGGGTCAATATAAGGAGTAAGCGTTATGTTGTCATCTGCGTTGTCCGGGATGGCCGTCACTACGTTTCCGGGTTGAGAAATACCCCAAATACTTGTCGAGTAGCTGTTGTCGAACGTGATGGGTTGAGCATCATAAGACCTTAGCGTCGCGATGGCGGTGGCATCAGGAATGGCAGATGTCAAGGCCGTACCTCCCAGGCGGAACATCGAACCGCTGGACGTGGACGTGGCTAGAACCCTTAGACCCGAAATGATGATCTTGTCGCGGCTACCTCCCGGAATGCCCCCGTTTCCGGTGAGGTTGGCATACCTGATCTGAACGATACTGTTACCCAGGAACCTGATCGCTCCGCTGGAGGCAATAAAGTCTGTGCCTTGCAGTTGAACGGTTCCAAATCGCGGTACACCTGGACTGGATTCCGTAACATCAAATTGGAATCCGGTGGGCAGCACCATGCTCAGAGTTTGAGAGGCTCCGCCGGTATTGAATTGCGTATTCGCCCCTTCCGAGATGATGATGGGAGAATTGAGTACCTGGAAGCTGTTATTGCAGACGGCGATGTTCGGGAGATTGAGTGTGATCGGTCCGGTACCAAGGCCGGGAGGAGTGAATGGAAGCAGCGTTGGTCCGGTCCCTCCAATAGTAAAGTTGGGAGCACCACCGTAAGGAGCCGTATTGGGGAATGCCGTCTTTACTCCATTCAATTCCGAATAAGTTTCTGCGTAAATCCATACGTAGTGGTTGGCGATACTAAAGGATCCCCCGGCCGGGGTAATGATACCATACTGGGTAATAGGCCAAACGCTATTGATGTCAATGGTTCCTCGGCTCACCACATTCGGATAGGCTACCGCACCATTGATCTGGGCATTGGTCGGAACGGTGCTCGGACTCTCCGTTGTCACCATGAAGTAGGCCTTGCCCGGACGATCGAAGCCAGCATTGATCACCGCTCCGGTGGCCGTGATATCGGAGACACCGGGATTATTGGTCATCGAAGGCGTGGTCGCCACGCCCAGCAGCTTGGGCGGGGTGGGGTCAAAGGTTCTGAAATACAGTGTGCCCGAAAACGAAATACCAGGGAAGAGGTTGTTGGCCTCGTCCATGATTCCAGTCTTGACGGTCTGTGTATTAACCCCCGGGGCAATGGTGACGAAATACTCTTTGTTGGGCTGCATGAAGCCCGGAGGGATATTGAAGATTATCGGCGAGGCCAGGTTGGCGGCAAGGCAGCAGGCGCCGTTGATGTTGGTCAGATCAACAAACGTGCCTGACGCCTTCTCCGTGAGTCGTACTTTGCCATCCAGGGTCCACACGGGAACGCTGAATTGAAGCGACAAAGTCGGCTGAGCCGGATCCACGTTGGTCTGTGCCAGGTTAGGATAGGAGGAGACCAGGGTCGGCGGGAAAATGGAGGCGAACGTATAGGTTTGGCTGACGACGTTGGCTTGCGAACTTCCGTTCGATACGACAATAAAGTTGTTGGTTTGAGAGCCCACCACGTTATCGTCGAGCAGCCCCACTTGCATATTGGAGACGTTCCCGCTGGCGTTGGCATCTACATCCACTATGAGGAAGTAGGAAAGTTCCGGGTTGGCCACCAGGTCGCGGGGCGAACTGGTGAAGTCAACTTGCAGGAGGTTGGGGAACGGCTGGCTGTAGGTAGCTCCCAGGGTGGTCACTTCAGGCAAGCCGGCTGCGTAGACAGGGCTTGTCGACTCGACCACCCGCATATTGTTGAATACGCCCAGCGTGGAGTTGCTGAAGCTGAGCGTAAAACGGGTTACCTCGGGCTCACCGCTAAAGGTATGCTCTGCCTTGAAGGTGAAACCGAAAATTACCCGGTTGGCCGTACCACCGATCAGGTTGGTAGAGGTCACGACTCCGCCGGGACCTCCGTTGGTGTAGAACGCGGTCACGTGAAGGACATTGATCGGGTTACATTGAACGGCAACGTTGGGTAGTCCATCCACGGTATTGTTCACATTGCTCGACAGTCCTGCGGCCGTCACCGTCAGGGTTCCGTTACCGGCTGCTCCGTAGGTCATGCTCGTGAGATCCAGAACCCCGGCGTTGAAAGTAAAGGTACCGTTTACGTTGGCCGCCGCACCGACGCTGGCGGAGATGCCGGAGAACCCGGTATCCAGCAAGCCAAACTGGTCATGCGCCTCGACGGAACCTGAAGTGACCGGGTTGGCGATGCCGGCCAGTGCGGGAGGCTGAACGACAAAATCCAGCTTGGTGGCCTGCACATTGACAATGTTGAATCCTCCAGGAGATTGGTATCCGCCGGACACGCCGGCAATGTAGGCACCAGGAGGCGGGTTCGGGAAGAAATTAGAACCGCTCGTCACGGTCGCGGCGACAATGCTGAAGTTGAGCGCGTCTCCATCGGTAACTTCAGGAGATGTATTCCTGAAACTGGCGCGGATACTGATCGTCGTTATGCTGTTGTCGGCCACACTGAGCAAGGGCGCTCCGGTGAACGTGAAATCATAGAACGCGGTTGAGCCATTGATGGCTCCGATAGCAGCCACGTTGATTTCTGTACCAATTTCCGTCGACCCGTTATAGAGGGCGAGCCTCCGGATGTTGGAAGGGTTGTTAACCCGGATCGTCAGGGAGGTGAGATTGGTCGCCGCCCCGTCCTGGTCGGAGTTCAGCAAGCCATCATTATCCGTGCCTGTGCTGATCAGGAATGGGCCGTAGGGGAAGTTACTGCGGCTTCCATCGATAAAGAGCATCCTGCCGATCTCCAGGCTTGTTGTCGTATTCTGGATGTTGGTGGGTTCCTGGTGCAACACGTAAGGAATGGTGGCCGGGAAATTGAAGGTAGGATCTCCCACGATGGATGATTCAAACGAAGAGAGCAGGGTCAGTGTGGGCGAAGTGGCACAGATGGCGTTTACACCGCAAGTGGTGCCGCCGGCCCCGGCTTTGATGGTCAGGGTGACATCATCTCCGCTCGTCCCTGTGGTATACCTGAAGTTGGAAGCAAAGTTGAGCAAGCCGGAACTGAACTGGGTCGTACCGACCACGGGTCCGTTGGCCATCGTAGCGGATGTTGTATTGGACAACTCCCTTACCGTCGCTCCAGCGCCCGTGAAACCAAGGTCACGGTTGTTGTTGGCATCAACGGCCTCTACGGATATTCCCGGGAAGTCGGTGTCAAGACTGGCAGTGGTGGGTACGGTAGGGTAGAGGAACCGTAATGTACTGGCAACCACGGCTACCACGTTCCGGTTGCCGGTGGTTGAGGATTGAGCTCCATTGAAGCCCGTGCTGTTGGTCGCCAGGAATATATTCGATTGCAGTACCTGGAACTCGAATTTCAGCCCGTCAATCGTCGTCGGCAAAGCGCCCAACAGGCTGGATCGTAAATAGATCCTCAGCGTGTAGGTCTTGCTGGCGTTGTCGGCCACAAAACCCAACTGCCCGCTTGCCGTGTTGATACCGCCAAACGTAATGCTGTTGGCGGAGATGGCGGTGGCGTTTAGGTTGTTGGTGCCATCGGTCAAAATGGCTCCTGCCAGGGCCTGGGACCAATCGGGAATCGTGTTGTTGGCTCCATTGGCGGTGATAACGATCTGTGACAACAGAGTGGGTAATCCATCATCGTTGTTGACCGGTGTTCCACCGGGATCATCATTGACAATGAAGTTGAAGGCGGCAACGGCGGCTCCGCTGGTATTGACCAGGGACGAAATGGTGGCAGGAGCAACGGCGCCGGCCGTAATCGTGGTGGCTGTACCGGCCTGAACGTTAACCACATTGCTGACCACACCGGCGACACCCGGCGCATTGAGCGACAGGGTTCCGTTACCCGTTTGCAGGTACTGGAAGTTGCTGGGGAAGGTATACAAGCCGGCGTTGGGTACGGCTGCATCGGCCACCAACGTGATGGAGGGGAACAACGAAAGCGCGCATGAGATTGTTATGTTCGAACCATAATCGCGGTCGCGAACACTGAATCCGTCAACGGCGGTAACCACGGGCACGGCTTGCTGCGTGCTGATGTTTACCTGAGGAAGCAGCGTACCGTTGAGATCGGTCGTGAATACCAGTTGGGTGGCCATTACCTCAATCCGGTTGTGATCAAGAGCGGTTGAGGTCACCGCCCCACCGGCATCGCCCAACGCGAACGTGGAAGAAGTGAGTGGCTGTGTCGATGCGGATGTTACAGTGAAAGAAACTTGTTGATTGTCAACCACCGCAGTTGTGAAACTCACACGCAGGACGAAGGTGGCCGTGCCGTTGTCAGGGGCAGAGTAGTTAAAGCCGGTGAATACCAAATTGCTGCCTGCAGGAGTAGTTTCAGCCAGCTCAACGGCGCCCACGTAAAGAGCGGCTCTCCGGATAAATCCGGGATTGGTCATTGAAAACGTTATGCCGGTGAGTGTCGTGGGCGCGTTGTCGGCGTCAAGAACGGCAGCCCCTCCATCCCGGATGTCGAAAAGTCCGACAGCCGGGCTATTGAAGGCAGTCAGGTTTGCAGGTTCCTGGAAGTTGGCGTAGAGAATATTCTGCGGGTAGATAAACGATGTATTTGCGATAATATCGGCTGTGGCTGACGCGGTGATGTTAAAGGTGGAGCTGGTTGCGTTAGTCAGGCCCAGGAGATTGGTGGTGGTAACTGTTCGGCCGGTTGCAGTCGAGCCAAAGGTGATCCCCGAATAGGTGCCAAAACCTGCACTCAGCAGGGCTGTGGGCGCCGAACTCAGTGATCCGGTGGATGTCATTCCTACCGTGCCAGCCACGTCCAGGTCGCGCGAACCCAGTGCATCGGTAGCTTGAATGGTAACCGCAGGAGCAATCGCAACTTGCAGCAAAACATTGGTAGGCTGTTGCACAAACGCCAGTCGATCAGCCGTCACAACGACCATGTTGGAGGTGGGGTCCGTGCTGGCGCCGCCACCGTCAGCCGCAGCGAAGGTGGAGCCTCCGTTGCCCGTACTGACCGAGGTAATGGTCATATCAAAAATTTCGTTGTCCACAACGTTCGCGTCGAAGCTGGCAAACACGCTGAACGTCTTCGTGCCTGTGCCTCCGTTTCCGGTATCCTCGGCCAATAGGTTCATGCCTGAGAGGTTGATGGTTCCTGCGCCGGCCGCGGTGGCGACAATATTTGTCCCATCGGAAATTCCGACGAACCTGAGGTTGCCGGGATTGTTCACACTGAAGGTCAGTGCGGTGAGCGTGGTACCGATATCGTCAGGGTCCACTGCGCCGAAACCATCTGCAATGATGAACCGGCCTACCTCGATGGACCCAGCGGGCGGAGGAGCCGCCAGTGTGAATAATGAGGCATGCTGGTAAAGCGTGTAGTCGATGGTGACTGGCGGAATGAAGGCTCCATCAGCAGCAATGAACGAGGTGTTGCTGGGTGCCAGGAAGTTAATGAAGCCGCTGGTGAATTGAGTGAGTGCAGGAGGAGTACCATCGGTATCAGCCACGCGGAACGTGTAGTTGCCGCCGGCTGTTACTTTCACCCCGGTCCACGCTGCCCTTCCCGCCGTCATATTCTGCGCAGCAGACGACGGGGTGGCGTAGGTAAAGATAATTTGACCGGTGGCCGGGACTGAAGGTGCCGTTATCGTGACCTGCTGGGTCTGGTTAAGATCGACATACCCGTTGACATCAGTGGCTGCGATATTCAGTGAAAAATCGGTTCCAGCCGTTCCGGCACCGGGGATGTTCGTGAAGGCCAGGCGGTCGGCGACGACGTTAACCTGCCCGTTTCCAGCGCCCGACGTGGCGGTGCTGGCGGCAAATCCGGATGAATTGACGCCCGCGACGGTAAAGTCGGTGACATTGGCGGTGAAGACAAAACGCTTGTTGTCAATATCGATTCCCGTGATGGAAGTCGAAAGCCAGATTTTCACTTGCAGCGTCTTGGTGGTATTGTCGCCGACATAACCCAGGTCCGTAGAAAGGGAAGAGGGGATGCCGGTAATCGTGATGCTATTGGCGGCCAGGGTGAAATTCGCGGGATTGGCAACGGTGTTTATCGAAGCCGTTCCATCCGTCAGGATGATACCGCCAATGACATTGGTCCAGTCAACGGTCTGGTCGTTGCCAAGATCGCGCCGGATAGTAAGCGAGGTGATTCTCGTAGGGGCGGCGTCTGCGGCATCGGTGGCTCCATCATCATCAACGACAAACGAGAAATTGGCCGATGCGGCGGCCGCTTCGGCCTGCGTGTCGATGAGCGAGGAGATGGTGGCCGCGCCGGAGCCAGTTCCTATGGTTGAGGCGGTACCCGCACCAATAGCCTGCGATCCGGTCAGTGAGGTGCCGAAGTAGTTTTCTCGGCCAGCACAGTTATTGTATTCAAAAACGGCAAAGTGAATGACATCTCCGCTGGGCAGGTTCGTAATCGTGTTGCCGGAAGCGGTTCCAACCACTTTGTTTCCACCACCCAGGTCAGTCGCCGCAGCGAAGTCGTTGTTGGCCGAGTACGTGGTGTTGTCGCTAGGCACAAAGGATACCGCGCCACCTTGACGGGCCACAATGATCCTGGAGGTACCCGTTCCGGCACCGCTGGTAAAATTGATGGTAGCCTGTGTGGTGGTTACGCCTGTGAAGTTCATGAGCGTGGAGGCCGCCGTAGGCTCCGTGCTCAGGTCAAGGCTCAGGTTGGGGCTGGCAGCACCCACGTTGCCAGCCTCATCGACGACTCGGGCGGTGATGAGTTTGCCCACACCGTCAGCGCCCAGTTGATTACAGTTGATCGTGAAGTTGATATTACCCCCGGCAATTTCTCCGGCATCAAGCGTATTGGTCAACGGGGTAGGGAAGGGAGCTCCCCCAAGGAGGAGTTCGAGAACGTCATTAGCTACCGCGCCGGTCGCTCCGAGGCCGGCCACATTGACCGTGAACCCGGCAGTGTATTCGGCACCGTCAATCGTAGGGCCGGCTGCCGCAGTGGGCGCAGAAGGCGCCGTGGGTGCAGCAGTATCCAGGGTAAGAGCCAAGGCAACAGCGTTGGCAGGGCCTTCATTGCCCCCTTCATCGGTAATCGTTGCCGTGATGTTCTTGGCTCCGTCAGGCGCAGGCAGGGTCACGTTGGTGAACGTATAGCTGGCTGCGGCGGCCTCTGGTCCGGTGAGCGTATGACTCGTCAGGAAAACGCCACCGACATAGAGTTTGACTACATCGTTGACGACTGCCCCAGTCGTATTAATTCCGGGAACAACGATACTAAATGCCCCGTTTTCAGTGGCACTGATTCGGGGACCTGCAGCGGCTGTTGGGTTCCCAGGCGCTGTAGGGAAGGTGGTATCCAGTGTAAGAGCAAGACTGCCGCCGGCGGGACCGGTGTTGTTGGCTTCGTCAATCACTCGTGCAGTGATTGACTTTGCTCCATCGGCACCCAGCCGACCGGTGGGGACGTTGATCGTGGCAAAGGTGTTGGTAATATCAGTTCCATTCAAGGTCTGAATAATGGGCACACCAAACGGTGCACCACCGAGGAGCAATTCTACCTTATCGTTGGCGACTGCCCCGGAAGTACCCAGAGGTACTACAACATTGAAACCAGCAGCCTCTTCGGCATCATTGATAATAGGTCCTGCTGCCGCCGTGGGTGTACCCGGTGCGGTGGGGGCCTGGTTGTCGAAGTTGATGGTGGTGTTAAGGTTTGCCGCGGAGTTGTTATTGGGTGTGGCGGCGCGATCCTGTATGACGCCGGCGGCAATGTTGGCAATGACTGTTCCCGGGCCGGTCATCCCGCTGGCCGTCACGGTAAATGTGGTGCCATCGTTAGGGGCAATTTCATTAATGGTGGCCGTGGTAGCTCCCGCTGTACCGGTAAGCGTGACATCGGTTCCCACGAATGAACTGATCGTAATGGGTTCATTGAAGACCACCTGGAATACAGGATTCACATTGGTCGGGTTGGGACCCGACACGGTTATGGCTACCGTGGGGCCGGTGACATCGTGAGTATAGTTGATGGTGGTATTGGCATTGCTTATCAGGTTGGCATTGCCAGAGACATCGGTCAATACCCCGGCGGCAATGTTGGCGATAACCGTTCCGCTTGCGGTCATTCCGCTCACTTCAATAGAAAATGCCGTGCCGTTATTGGGCGCAATTTCGGTTATCGTAGAGGTCAACGTTCCAGTTGCCGTACCGGTGATGGTTACGTCGCCAGACGTGAAACTACCAGTGTTAATAGGGGTGGAAAACAAGACCCTGAACAAGGGCTTTCCATTGGTTGGACTTCCGCCCAAAATGGAGATCGTTGGGGTGGGTGGAGTCGTCCACGTTACAATCAACTGTCCCCGAAATCCATCGCCACCGGAGGCGTTTGCATCATCCAGGTTGTCCCAGCCTCCGCTACCGCCGCCTCCAAGTTGGGCGGCATTGAATCCGTTGGCAGCAGTTCCTCCCGCAACACCACTACGGCCATCGGCCCCGCTTCCACTACCGATGCCGCTGCCTGAGGCAGCACCCGCTGTTGTTGTGGATGCGTTTCCTCCAGCACCTCCAGGTCCACCACTGGCACCGCCAGCACCCGATCCCGTGGCCTGGCTGGTGGTAGTCCCTGCAGGGGGTGCTTCGCCACCGGCACCCCCGTTGGCGGTTGTACCTGTTGTTACTCCGGCTCCCGCACCGGTTCGGTCTGTGCTATTGCCCAGCGTTCCGCCTGCTCCGCCTGCAGCAGATACAAGTGCACCAAACGTTGTCGTACCACCCGTCCCGCCCGAAGCGGCACTGTTCCCACCGGCTCCGCCGCTGCCCCCCGCGCCAATCGTGACCGCCACGTTTCCAGATATGGTTACATTAGTAGAGGCCGTGTAACTACCTCCCGCGCCGCCGCCGCCGGCCCTGTTCTCGGTTCCATTGTTGTCGGCACCGCCGCCACCACCGCCACCGCCCCAGGCTTGAACGGACACTTTGGTTACTCCAGAAGGCTGCGTGAAACTTCCGTTGGTCCGGTTACTCTGAAACCCGATGGGGTTATTTGATTCCGGCAATTTGTTGAACAAGGTACTTGCGCCGCTGCCTGAATATTCATACACATAGACATAATACCGGGTGTCTTCACTCAGGCCACTGACATTCACAAAGGTTCCTCCACCGTCGGTGGCGCTGTTGAAAACGCATTTTGCCACGGCACCGGCCCCACCCGGATCCAAGTCTGTACCGGCTCCGTAATTCGCGTTGGAAGCGGGTGCGGCGGCGCCGTCAACGGGCGTGTAGGAGCCGTTAAAACTCGTAATGATTACAATTCTATTGCTGCCGTTGCCGTTTGTCCAACTGATCCTCAGATCGTTAGGAGCGGCTCCAATGGGCAGTACCGAAATATCCTTGGCCTGGTTGGTGGGCTGAGCAAAAGCCTGAATGGTGAAGAGTAAAGCGATAAGAATAGCTGTCGCGATTTTGCCTCCGGCATTCAGGATGCCTGTGGTTGTTGCGGCCACCTTGCTAGACATATTTCTCATAGAGTTGCGTAAAAAAAATTCAAATTTCTTATGGATAAGTTCCTATTCTATTTTGCCGTTGGAGGAGGTCTTGAAAAGTGTCAGGATTTTGAGTGCTCCCTGCGTGGTTGTGCCCAGCGCGATGTAGCTTCCATCAGACAACTGACGGATGGCTACCCCCTCATCCTTGAAACGACTGCCAAAAGAACTGCTCCATTCTTTTTCACCGAAAGCATTGATCTTGATCAGGTAGAATTCCGTGTCGCCGCGACCCGCGATAGCCGCAGAATTGATGGAAGAAAGAAAAATCAAGCCCCCGTCAAGGGTGGGAGCAATGGCGTTGCCTGCGTCGATCTGTTGGTCTTCGTTTTCTGGCGTCGCTGGGTCATCAAAAGAAAAGGTGGTAAGCCGGATCCGGTTTCCGTCGGCATCGGTCAGGAAGAACATGATGTCGGTATCGGTCGCTGCGGAACCATCGGGCTTGAGGTTGGTGGCTCCGGCAATCGCGTAGCCCAAACCGTACCGGCAGAAATCGTATCCTGCCAGGCTGTAACCAGGTTCGCTGAGTAACAGGTCGAAATCGGTGACCGGGCTATTGGGAATAGTCCGGAGCAGCCTGATCCCGGTCAAACCGCTTACCGTTTTCATTCCGGAGGCGACGGCTTTGCCCGCCGGGTCGATGAGGAGCTTGTTGGCCAGAGCGGTCTCACCGGCGGCATGACTTCGCTGGGGAAGGACAGGCTGGAGAGTTGTCTTATCCACTTGCGTGAAAATTAGGGTCTGGCTGCCTTGAGTGCTTAATACAACATAGTTGCCATTCGCGTCGACTGCAACGGCCTTCCCTTTTTGGGGGACGTTCAGGCTGAAGTACAGGTCGAGGGTGCCTTGAATAGTGCCATCTTCGTCAACCGTCATGACAAGAGACTTGCTGACGCTGTCTGTCTGAATTACATCGCCGACGATAATGTAACCGCCCCCGGGACGGGGCTGTATGGAGGAGGCGATATAGTCGCGGTTGGTATCGGAAAAGTCGGGGTAAAGCCGCTGCCAAAGGGGATTTCCGGCGGCATCGGTTTTGATCAATTTTACCTTGTACCTGGCAATATCGGCCTCTGACTTCTGAATCTTTGTGGTCGCCAAGATCATGAAACCACCGTCTGGTGTCACCTCCAGTCCTTTGGCCTCGTCATTATTTCCGCCGTTAAAGAAGCGAATGAAGGTGGCCGAGGACCCGGGATCCACGTTGCTTTCGCTCAAGCATGAGAGGAGGAGGAGGGAGAGAATTAGTGCGTAGAATGTTCTCATACTAACGAATCAGTTTCAAGGGTTTGAAGTGAGGATAGATGATACCGATCGACACCAACATCGTGTTCACCCGGTAATCGTTGTAACGTCCCTGGTAATCGAAGGCGATCTCCTGGTTGGTCCTCGAGGACTGGTTTACCATGTTGGTGAATCCCATCTGGTACCGGCCTTCTGCGGTCAGGTAAACTTCACCGAACTTGACCTTGGCGCCCGCTACCAGGTTCAGGGAAAACAACAAGGGGTTGTAGGAGTCTTTATCATCCACCGCCGTGCCGGTAACCGTAAAGCCATTTCCAAGCACCGTGCTGGCCTGGTTGGAGGAACTGAGCAGGTAGCTGATGCCCGGACCGCCGCCCACATACGTCTGGAGCTTTATGGTGCTTTTCAATTTGTACTGGGCGATCACATTCAGGTCGAGGTATTGATGACTGAACTGAAACTCCTGGTTGCTGATGGCCAGCGACGGGTCTTCGTCCGCCGTGGCCAGCTGGTCGTTTGTATACGTGTATCCACGGGAAACGTAACCGACCTCTGCCGCCAGGACCAGGTTTTTCCAGGGCGCATTCCGGAAGAAGTCTTTTTCGAAGAACCCGTAAACCTGGAAACTCGGCGACATGGAATATCCACCCTGACCGGCTCCTGCACTTCCCACATTGTAGTAGTTGGTGACCACCGGCTGAGTGAGGTTCAGGCCAAACTTGACACCCAGACGGTAGAGGGGATCATGCCTGAACTTGTTGTACAACGCAATGAACTCCGCCGGGTCAACTTCCTTGTTGGGTTCATAGAAGTGATCCGTATTGAGCAACTGTACCATCATCTCATCGGCTTTTTCCGGCTCCTCCAGGTAGATGTAGGACAGGGTGAGATACCGGTAGGCCTCCTTCTTCTCCTCCTTGGTAAAGGCCTGGGTTCCCTGACCCTTTAAACAGCCTTCTGCAAGCCCGGGCACTTCGTGAAGGCGACCCTGTTCGTAGGTCGTCCGGATCAGGCGAAGTACCTGGGTACAGTTGCTGGCCTGGGAAAAGGCCGGTGTGATACCGATCACCCAGCAAGCCGCCAAAAAATACAGTCTCTTCATGGTCTAGACGTGCTAAATATTATTTGTTGTTGGAAGGATAATTCTCGCAAGTCCGCTCGTACTTGATCCCAGAGCTTCCGCCGGCAAAGTTGTCCCACTCGTCTTTCGTCATGTTCCGGTCGATGTAGGTGCACAACGAATTGGACATCGATGAAACTTTCGTCGGGTAGACGTGAATGGTTTCCTTGGGGTTTTGGCTGTTGCTGTGCATCCCCACCATCAACTGTTCGTCATCCGGAGAAAAGGCAGCGCTCCAGATCCAGTCGCCCAGGTTGGTGTCATAGAGTACAATCGGGTTGTCCGAGGGCTTCATCCAGTTCCAGAGACGCACCCGGCCGTCGCGGCTCGTGGTGGCCAGGAACGTACCCGTATTGTTGAACACAATTTGCTCAATATGAGCCGTGTGGCCTGAAAGTATCCGTGGTGCCAGGTTAGCGTCCTCCGTAATGATCCGTACCTGGCCTGTGTTGTCGCCAAACACAATCCGGCGGCTGTTGTCAGGGGCCCAGGCCACCGCGGTAATCGGGTTGTTGATCTTGGCGGCAACCCGCTCGGAGTAATTGGTGGTCAGGTCCCAAATGAAGAGACTGCCGCCGCTTCCCGCACCGGCGAGTTTCCGGCCGTCCGGGCTGAGGGCAATGGTGGTAATCTTTTCCTTGGGCTTCACCACTTCGCGCACATTGGTGAAATCGGTGAACTTAATACTGAACCCAGACTGGTCACGCACGAAGGCGCCTTTCTCGATCAGGGAGAATTCAACAGTCTCCACACCGGTGAAACCGTAGATTTTCTTGGGAGGCCCCGGGTTCTTCAGGTCATAGAGTTCGACGTAGTTCTGCGTGATGTCGCCCGTCGTGGCACCGCCGGCAATCAGCATACCATCGTCGTGGCTCACGTCGATCGAGTACACCTGGTAGTCTGAGCGTCCGCCCATAATAGAATCGGGTTTCCACGTTCCTCCGGAAGGGGTCCATCGCAGGATGCGTCCGTCACTTCCGCCGGAATAAATCTCCTTTTGCTGGGCCCGGGTAACCAGGGCACGGGCGGCGCCTTTGGTATGCCCCTCCAGGCTGCGGGTGAGGGGATCATTCCACTGCGGGTGGTCGAGGGCTCGGTATAATCCATTGAATACGTCGTCATCGAAGGGATTGCCGCCATTGGCCGTATTGAATTTGAAGGCCTGCTGAGCGACGAGCGCCTGTTGTACCGGGTCGCTGCCCAGTTCCTTCGACTTGATGGCCATGGCTTTCGCCTGGGCCAGCAGCCGCTGCTGTTCGGCTTCCTGTCTCGCCTTGACGGCGGCCGCTGTGGCTAGTTCGGCCTCCTTCCGTCGATCATCAGCCAATTTTGCATTATCCCTGGCTTGGGCTTCGGCTTTTTCGGCTCGTGCCCTGGCCAGCTCAGCCTGACGCTGCTGTTCTTTGGCTTCTTTTTCAGCGGCTCGGGCTTCTTGTTCCGACTTTTCAGCGGCAGCCTTTTGTTCTTTGGCAATGCTTTCCTGGCGTTTGGCTTCTTCAGCGCTCTTTCGAGCCTGCTCGGCATTGGCATCCGCCAGTACTCGCTGCCGGTTCGCCTCTTCCGCGTTTCGGGTGGCGGCAACCTGCTGCACGAAGGCATATACCAGGGCCATCAGGGCCACGATCGCCAGCACACCAAACACGGTGGCCGTGGTGCGTGCCCGCTGTAAGCGGCGCTTCTGCTCCAGTTCCTTAATCCGCTGCTCGGTATCCCATTCTTTTTTGGAATACTCGAGGAAGATCATCGTGCGCTCGAAGGCGGGGTTGTAGCGCTGGCCCCACACGAGGGTAGGGCGGTGCTTGGCCTGCCAGTTGAGGGCGAGTTGCAGATCCGGTGGCCTCCAGAGGCCGGCCTTGCCCACCTGGTATTGGGTGGCCGCTTCGGCGAGACGCAGGTACATCTGCACGGCATCCGCTTCGTCGTCGACCCAGTTCTTCAACCGCACCCAGATCCGCATCAAGCTCTCGTGGGAGATATCGATCATCGACTTGCCCGTCAGGGGTACGCCATAGGCCGGGGTAATCAATGAACGTCCCGGCTCGCGGAATTTTTCAATCACCGCGGCGACGTCGTTTTCGGAGACGTCGGCGATCGAAGAAATTTCAGCCAACCGGGTCGGGCGGCGGATACCGAAGTTCTCGCCGCGTTTTTCGGTGATGGCTTTGAAGAGAATCTCGCAAATGCGCTGCTGCTCTTCGTCCAATTCATCGTAGGCTTCGTTGGCGTGCATCGACAACGCTTCCTTCATTGTGCCGATCGCCTCGTAGTGCTTCAGGTCGAGGGGTTCATCCTCATAGTCCCTGAACCGTGCCCAATAGCTCCAGGTGCGCATGAGCGCGTGCTGCAGGATGGGGAGTTGGTCGGGATTGTCGCCCAGGTCGTTGAGCAATTGTTGCGTGAGACGGGGAGTGATCTTGGCATTGCCCACGGCCACCGGGCCTTCAATGGCGCGGCGCTTCTGTTCGCGGGTCATCTGCGGGATCAGGTAGTGGCTGTCGTTGATCTTACGGGTGAGTTCCGGGAATTGGGCACAGTCTCCAATAAAGTCGGAACGCATCGTAATGGCCACATAGATCGGCGAGTCTTCGTAGTTCACCGCCTCCATGAGCATGTTGACGAAAGCCAGAGTCTCGTTGATCGAGTTGGGATCGGTGCTGTCGCGGAAACGGAACAATTCCTCAAACTGGTCGACCAGGATGAGGTAGTTGATGTCTTCTGACCTGCGCGACTGCTGGATGGCTTCCACCAGGCCCAGCGAACTGCTTCGCAACAGCGTAGACACGATTGTTCTCTTGATCTTCTTGTCTTCGGCGTCGGCTTCCTTGTATTCCTTGCTTGCCCCGAGAAGCGATTCGGCAAGGTTGTCGATCGGGTTGGCTCCGGGTCGCGTGACGATCACCTCCCAGTTGGGGCTGGTGTCGGTCAGGAAACCCCCGTAGAGGATCGGCAATACCCCGCAATAAATGAAGGAGGATTTACCGGATCCGGAGGGGCCGATGACGCCGACAAAGCGGCTCTTGGACATTTTGAGGAGGACCTCGTCGCTCTGGCCTTCACGGCCGAAGAAGAGGTGGCTTTCCTCAATTTTGAAGGGACGCAACCCGGGGAAGGGGTTGGCGACGCCTACTTGCTGGGGTGACTGGGGTTTCTCGTCTACTTGCTGTGCCATAGACTTCAGGATTTAATGTCTTGTAAGAAGGTCTTGATGGAATCGATCGATTTATTGCTATCGCCACTGATGATGGTGACGTCCTGGTTTTTGTAATTGTCCAATGGCGCTTCACTCACGATGGCCTTGCCCTGGATCGGTTTGGTGCGGCCAAAGCCCGGTGCCTTCAGGAGGTCGAGTACTTTCATGCGTACCCACTGGTCGTTGACTTTGCCTTTGTAGATGATCGCCCCGTCAAACTTGCGGAGGTTTTCAATGTGTTTCCTGCGTACTTCCATGAGATCGCCTTCAAACGCGGGGAACACCACGTTGAAGCCGGATTTCTGGATGAATTCGACCAGGGGCAACACCTGCTGGTGATCCACCTTGTCGTGCACGAAATAAATGGTCTTCCCGGCGGCGGCCACTACATCGGGTTGAGCATGCCGGGAGGCGACGAGTTCTTCGCGCATGATGGTCTTGAAATCCTCCAGCGGATTTTGAAGAATTTCTGCGCCCTCCTGCGCTTCGATGTCGCGGCGGAGGCTTTCAATGAAGGCTTTTTGCTTTTCGCTGGCGTTGCGGAGGTTGGGGGCAATCCAGATCAGCCTTGAAAACTCTTCCTTGCGGGAACGCTTGATCAGGGCATGTTCGGCGGCCAGCTTGTTCTGGATGTCGAGCACGCTCCGGTCGGAGCCTTCGGGGATCTCCCCGTAGGCGCTACCGATCAGGTGAACCGAAAGGCTGCACTCTTCCAGGTCGCGACGCACGATGCGCTCCAGGTCATCGATCCGCGGCGGGAGGAGCTGATTGGGAAGAACCACATAGCCGTGACGCTGCAGTTCCCTGCGAATGATGTTGCGCTGAATGGAAAGGTCGTGGCCGGTTTCGGCCAGGTAAATCGTCTTCCGCTTGTAAATGTTCTTGACTTCGGCTTTTGTCTGCCCCTTCAGGATGATGAGCGATTCATGGATGTCATACACGAGGTCCACCATCTTCATCCAGTACTGCTTCTCGGCGTCCGCGCTGAAGAAATCCACGTACTCCTTCATCAGGCCCGTCTCATTGTCGAGCTGGTACATGTCATAGGTGAGCAATTCGCGCAGACGGGGCGGCTGCTCGGGGTTGGAGAGGGGAGACTTGAGCACCTTGAATACCCGTGCCACCTTGGAACTTTCGGCGGATTTGTAGAAGGATTCGAGCGTGTCGAGACAGCGGCCTGACTGGGCGAAGTCTTTGGTCAGGATGGCTACCATGACGGCCACGTTGTTGAGGCCGGCAGCGGTGAAATCATCGTGCTCTCCTTTCAGGACGACGTTTACTTTTTCGCCCATGACCTGGACGAGCATCATGTCGATGAACTTCTTGAACTGGGTCACCCATCCCACTTCGTTCTTCTTGCCGAGCTCGTTGTCCTTGTCGGCGTAGGTGATCAATACGTCAATGTCGTATGCCATAGTCGGATATATCAATGGTTAGCGGTGGTGTGTTTCTGATGCTGTCGGCTGGTTATGTTCCGGACCAGGCCCTGCACCAGTTCATAGTGTTTCGCCATAACGAAATAGAAGTCAGGCAGGTTGATTCGGAAAATGACCGTACGTGTTGTGGCTTCCACCTCGGTGATCTTGATGGAAGGTCCTTCCTGGAACAAGTCGCCGAAGACATCGCCTTTACCCATCTCGCCCACTTGGTTGGAACCTTCCCGGAGGCGCACATGTCCGGTGGCGCAGATGAGGATGGGCCGGTTTTCGTCGGGGTTATTGAATACGATCTTATCCATCGGGCGTAGGTCCACGGGAATGATCTTGTCGGCGAGGTCGCTGAGGATGGACCCCGGGATGCCCGCAAAGGGGTGGAGGCTCTTGATGAACATTACCATCTCGATTCCGAGGAAGAACCCGTCATCCAGGCCATCCAGCAGTTGGTTATTCTCGATGGAGGCATCCAGGAACTTCTTATCACGCAGCGGGAGCCGGTCGGCAACGATGCGGTATTGCGCCTTGTCCTTATTATATATGACCCAGGCGGCCGTTTCCTGCAAGAGGCGGTCGGGGTTGAACATCTGCCCGATCAGGCCGCGGCTGACCCGGAATTCCGGAATGTAGGCGGCGGCATAGACGGCGCACATCTTGGTCCACCGGTTATTCAGGTTAAAGTCGCGGTTGAGGATGTAGTTCACCACCTGAACCGGGTTGTAGGATTCACGCGGGAAGTAGGTCTGCAACTTGGCCATCTTGTCCTTCGGCGAGATGTCGTCGAAGATGGGAAGGAGGCGGGGCTTCAGGTCCTGGTCGACGAACAGGTCGAGCAGTTCCATGGCGTACGCAATACCATCGGCCGTTCCGGTCTCCACGTTCTCACGCACCAGTTGGACGGATTGCGGGTCGTAGAGAATGGACATGAGCAGCGAAATCTGGTCGTAGTTGTCGCGGAGTTCTTCGCGCAACGCCTGCTTCAGGAACCGGAAGTGCGGTTCATCGGGAAGTTCTTCCTGCGCGTTGAGATTCCAGAGGGTCTTGCTGATCTCCGTGTCGAGGAGGTCGATGACCTGGTTGCGTTCGCGTCCCTTGGCGGTATAGTTGGTGAAGCGCAGCGAGTAGAAGATCTGCTTCACGATGCGCTTATCCGGGTAATCGGATTTTTTCCAAAGCAACTGCCAGGCGGCCTCACCACCGATGTGCCCCATGATCTGAACAATCTTGAGCATGACCTGGTCGGACTGACCTGACTTGTAGAAGGCGGTGTCGAGTACTTGCAAGGCAGGCGTCCCTGCTTCCTTGAGAGCGGCCGCAGCCTGGTTGCTGTAGATCGGCGAAGAAAGCATGTCAATGAGCACCGGCCAGGTTTCCGGCCGCTTCACTTTGCGCGCGGTAAGAATGGCTTCGTTGCGGACTTTCGGGTCGGCATCGCGAAGGAGTTCAAGCAAAATAAAGATGGTTTTCTGGTTGGCCATCTGGCGGAGGAACTTGGCGGCCAGCATGCGGTCTGCCTGCTTCACCGATTTCCCCAGCTTCATCAGCTTGTCGGCTGAGATGGAAAGCAGGTCGCTGTCTTCCGCCGTTCCCGCTGCTTGTTTGGCAAGCCCGGCAATTTCACTTCCGGGTTGTTCGTTCAAGCCCAGCTCTTCAATTTTTTCCTGTGCGAATTGCTTCACCTTTCGCAGATCACTGTTAGCCAACTTGAGCAAGGAGGTCTCGAACAAAGCCGGCTCCAGTTTTTCCATCAGTTTCAGGCCGTAGATGACTTTCTCTTCAGCGGTGCTGTTGACTTCTTTTTCGAGCACGCTGTTCAGGGTAAACTCCCGCACCACGTGGCCCGCCACTGACTCCCGGTTGCGCTGCAGCGAACCCTGGAGCGTGTCGCGGTAACCCTGGTACATCCGGTTGGTAATCAGGTACCAAAGACCGAGCAAGGGAAGCGTGAACAATGTAATAGACAACAGGTTGAAGATCTCAAACTCGTTGATCAGCACGATCAGTCCCCCGGCAATGGCCGTCGCTGTGGCCGTTACGACACCTTCCAATTTAGTTTGCGCGTCCAGTTTGATGGACTTCTCGATGGGTACGTAGTACATTTTGAAGACGGGCGTGTCCAACGCATCGCGCAGGGAGTTGACAAACAACTTGGACATGGCCACCGCGATAAAGAAGAACACGACATTCGGGCCTTCCCCCTGGTATCCAAATACCAGACCCAGCGCTGAGGCAGCTCCTGTGAAGATCAGCAGGAGCAGGGGATTGATGATCAGGGATACGCGCAGGCCATATTCTTCCTGCACGCGGTCGGTGACAAACATCCCGAAAAGGAAGCCGAAAATCACGACGGTAGCCTCGAACAAGCTGAGGAAGATAGGAAGCCCTTCCGGTTCGAAGAAGGAGCTCGAAACCGTCAGGAAGGAGTAATCGATAAAGCGGAGGGCGGTGAACGAAAGAATGATAAAGCCGGCCAGAAGGGCGATATATCGGAAACTCAGGAGCCGGATGATGTTGAGTTTCTTGTGCTCCTTCTCGTTCATCATGCCGGGCTGTGGATTTCGTTCTGCCGATGCCAAATACTTGGCGGACAGCAACACGAACAGAAACAGGAAGCCAATGATGGAAATCAGGCCGATGGTGTACAGTGACTTCGTCTCCACACCGAAATTCAGCATGATTGGAATCGTGAAGAAGGCAATGATTTGGGCGATATCCATTCCGACGGATACGTTTCCCGACACCCGTTTTTGCTGACGCAGAGAAAAGAGACGGTTGAAGGCGCCCCAGAAGACAAGGTTGGTGACGAAGCCAAAGGGAAGAATCAGGGCGAAGCCCACATAGTGCAGGTACTTCGGTGAAATGAGGTCCGGATAGTTATCGCCAAATTCAAGAACAGCAGTTGCCGCGATGATTTGAAGGAGAAAGAAAATGGCCAGGAAACGAAAAGGAATGCGTCCCTGCAGCAAGTTGAACAACCCGGTGGCGAGGAAACCAAATCCCCCGCCAATCATCAAGGCATAAGGCAAATCCTGCTGTTCCGTTATACCTTCTGAGGTCAGGAATATGGTCTGCGCGGCCACGGATACCGTTGCCAGAAACAAACCCATCAGGAAGCTGATGGCCAAAAGCAGGGCAACGGGACCAGTTTCCTGCGGCTCAACTCCCAGGATACTGGTAAGCCTCTCTCTCAAATTCATAGGCTAGGTTCTTTCAATATGTCAATATGAGACAATTCATCGAAAAAACCTATTAACGAGCGGATTTCACAGGGGTTAACCTAAAGTCTGGTTTGTAGGGAGTTAACTCAATTTGAGAAATCATCACCCCAACCATTGGGCGATTTGGATGCGGAGGAATTCAGGAGTATTTCAATGGCCTCGGAAGGGGCACAGTATCAATTATTTATCGGGGAGAAGAAGCGAACTGTCTCCGTAGCTGAGAAACCGGTATCCCGTAGCCAAGGCCTCGGAATAGATTTCTTTCCAGGCAGGGCCAACAAAAGCGGCAA
Organism: Cyclobacteriaceae bacterium; assembly: GCA_016787605.1. Taxonomy (GTDB): domain Bacteria; phylum Bacteroidota; class Bacteroidia; order Cytophagales; family Cyclobacteriaceae; genus ELB16-189. The sequence continues at coordinate 74,487 of JAEUUE010000077.1, read as the reverse complement.
TGAGCATGAGAAGCGTGGACCCCGGCTGATGGAAATTGGTGATGAGCCCCTGAACCACACGGAACTTGTAGCCGGGTAAGACATACAATGAAGTATGTCCAACCAGGTGCTCGACTTTGTCTTCCTCCATCCGCCGAAGCACCAGGTTCAAGGCCTGTTCCTTGGATAGAACATTGGTTTCCTGGTAGGGCAAGCCCTGCGGAATAAGGAACTCCGCCCGGGAATCCCTGGCCAGCATGACCCCGTACCAGTAGGCACTCTCCAGGGTTCGCATGGCGGTGGTGCCTACGGCGATGACACGGCGATCCTCGTGTAGCAGGCTGATTACATTGTGTTTAGATAGGATAAGCTCTTCCTGGTGCATCTTGTGTTCGGCGGCATTGACCACCTTGACCGGCAAGAATGTACCCGCGCTTACATGCAGGGTCAGAAACTCGGACGAAATACCTTGCTGCTTCAGCGTCTCCATTAAGGCTGGAGTAAAGTGAAGCCCTGCCGTAGGAGCAGCGACCGCCCCCTGTGCTTTGGAATAGACCGTTTGGTAGCGATCGCGGTCAGATTCCTCTGGCGGCCTGTTCAGATAAGGAGGAAGCGGAACGGCACCAGCTTCCTCTACAATGCGAGCGAAAGGCACTTCGGCAGGTGTCCAGTGGAATTCTACGAGATCCCTCTCCCGGTCCGACCAGGTGGCACGCAATTCTATGTCAGCCAACGACTTGTGAAGCGACAGCGAGGTCGGCCACCGCTTGGCATTTCCAATGGCGCACTTCCAAATGACTGGCGAAGGCAGGTTTAGCCCGTCCTGGATGGGGATCCCGGGTTCGGCAGGGTTCAGCAGGAACACTTCAATGACGCCACCAGTGTCCTTGGTGAACAACAGGCGGGCCGGGATAACCTTCGTGTTGTTAAAGAATAGAGTACTATTAACTGGCAATAAATCAGGTAATTGAAAGAACTTCTTATGCGTAATTAAACCCTCCCTGAATACCAACAGTTTAGACTGGTCACGTTCGACCAGCGGATACCTGGCTATCCGGTCATCAGGTAGGTGATATTGAAAATCCGCTAGATGGACGGTGGGTGGCGAAGTCATGGCCAAAATTAGCCCGGCAATTGTATTTGACCTCCATCACCACCATATTCGTAACTCATGGCATTACAGGCTTCCTATACCAAGCGCACCTTTCACTTTTCCTTCAACGCCAGGACTTCCCGCGGGGCCATGAAGCAAAGGGATAGCTGGTTTCTTAAGCTTTGGGACACCTCGTCACCGGACCAGTTTGGGTTGGGAGAGGCGGCCCCCGTTTCCGGGTTAAGCCTGGAAAAGCCCTCGGAGGTGCACCATCAATTGGACGAACTGGTTGCCCGGGTAAACGCCGGGGCGGCCATGCCCTCGTCCTCCGACCTGGAGGCCATGCAGGCCACGTTTGGCTCCTGGGGTTTATCGCCCTCTGTCTACCTGGCGTTGGAAACAGCCTGGCTGGACCTGCGCAACGGGGGCAGAAGGGTCATCTTTGACAACGAATTTCACAAGGGCAAACCGCTGGATATCAACGGATTGGTTTGGATGGGAGGCTTGGACTTCATGCTCCAGCAGGTGAGCATCAAGATTGACGAGGGTTTCACGTGTATCAAGCTTAAGATCGGAGGACTGAACTTTGAGAAGGAGATGGACATCCTGAATTTCATCCGCAGGAAGTACTTCCGGGACCAGATCACCATCCGGCTTGACGCCAATGGTGCATTCAAGTCCGACCAGGCCATGTACAAGCTCATGGACCTGTCGCGATTCGATATCCATTCCATCGAACAGCCGATCAAGCCGGGGTCACCATTTCTGGCGGAACTGTGTCAGAAGTCTCCCATCCCCATAGCCCTGGATGAAGAATTAATCGGCGTGAGTTCGCGGCAGGCCAAAGTGGATCTCCTGGAAACCATTAAGCCCCAGTTCCTCGTGTTGAAACCAACCCTCCATGGTGGGTTCTGCGGTTGTGCCGAGTGGATCCGGCTGGCCGAGGAGCGAAAAGTAGGCTGGTGGCTGACTTCCTCGATGGAAAGCAGTGTTGGGTTGAATGCCCTGGCCCAGTTTGCGGCCCAATATCCCCTGGAATTGCCGCAAGGGTTGGGCACCGGCATGATCTTCCGGGACAATATTCCTTCACCCCTCGAGGTCAAAAAGGGCCAGCTCCGCTGGAATAGCCAAGAAAATTGGGATTTGTCGGAGGATAACTAAAAAAATTAGTTATTTCCCTTGTTTATTTCTGACGTATTGCCTTAGTTTGGCTAAAATATTTAGCTATGAACCTCAGGCTATCGAGCAAGCGGCTTGCCTCCGGCCGCTTTCAGGTAAATTTTTTGGCCGAGGGCTTTGATCAGCCCTGCTATGGTTACCTCCTGGTTGACAAAGAGTCACTGGTATCGGATGTAATCGAGAAGATTCGCCGGCACGTGCTCGCCATGCAAAGCCGGGATGTCTACTTCCAGCGCAACCTCCTGTCGCTGCATTCCAGAAATGTGCACTCCGGTCGCATTTTACTGTTTGCCAAATGAGCCAGGTAAAGATTAACGAGAACATCCGGTTTCTGCGCAAGGAACTCGGATTGACCCAGGATCAGTTTGCCCAGAAGCTGGAGATCAAACGTTCGCTGGTGGGAGCTTACGAGGAGGGGCGTGCCGAACCTCGACTTGAACTGCTCCAGAAGATGGCAGCCCTGGGTGGCTACTCCGTAGACCTACTCATCGGCAAAGACCTCAGCCAAATGAAGCCTTACGAGAAGAAGGCGCTACAGGGTAAGGATGTTGTAGTCGTCACGGTCGATGAGCACAGCCGGAACAACATTGAGTTGGTGCCGGTGCGGGCGGCAGCGGGCTACCTGAACGGCTATGCCGACCCGGAATACATTAAAGAGTTGCCGCGCTTCAAGCTGCCGATACTCAAGCAAGGAACCTATCGTGCCTTTGAGATTTCCGGTGACTCCATGTTGCCGATTCTGCCCGGCACGATCGTGGTGGGTGAGTGGGTGGAAGACATCAACAGCATCAAGAACGGGAAACCCTACATCCTGGTCACCAACCGGGAGGGGATCGTCTTCAAGCGTGTGTTTAATTACCTCCAGGAGAGTGGAAAGCTCTTCCTCGTTTCAGACAACCGGCAATATGCGCCTTACCAGATCGACGGAGCGGATGTCATTGAACTCTGGAGCGCAAAAGCGTACATCAGCGTCGACTTCCCGGATGGGCAGACCAGCCCGGAGATGTCGGTGGAACACCTGGCCAATGTGGTGATGAACCTCAAACAGGAAATCCAGACACTGAAGTCGCAGTCCATCAAAAAGAAGCCTTCTTAGCTGAAAACTACCCTGTCTCTCCCCCTTGGGAGAGGCAGGGGGTTTTATATCGCGAGCGTAGCGCGCTTGTCAATTTTTTGCGTCGCCGTTTCCGCAAACTTCATTCGATAAATGATTTGCCTGGGGAGTTCGTATTTGTTCAATTGATCCCGAAGGCGATCGAGCAACTGGTGTTCCGTGTCTGACGGCAGCGGAGTACCCTCCATTACCAGGCAGACTTTTTCATGTAGGAGTGGGTCGGGAATTCCGGCGACAAAAAAACGAGAGGTAATGCTCAATGACTTCAGCACCTGCCCGGTTGCCGCCTCAACAGCGCGTGGATGAACCTTGACTCCCCCGGAGTTGATCACTTCATCGGCCCTGCCCAGGATCTGAAACCCTCCGTCGGGGGTGAGAATAGCGAGATCATTGGTGACCACCCGAGACGTGTCCAGGTGACCGGCCTCGATGATCAGGCACCCTCGTTCATCCAGTGAAATGTGCACGCCGGGCAGAGGGTAAATGGCATTTTGCTTTCCGGGGCCGTTGAGCTTGCGCAGCGCAATGTGCGTGAGGGTCTCCGTCATTCCATAAGTGGCATAGAACTGTGGATGCATGTTTTCCAACCAGGGAATCAATTCATCCTCCAGCGGAGCACCCCCAATAATCACGGTCGCCACCTGGTCAAGTTCCTGGCGGCTTTCCTGGAGCAGTGTTTTCAGTTGAAGCGGCACCAGGGCTAGAAAATGGACGGGACCGGGTAATTGTTGCAGGGGATGGGACGACGGTTCCTGAAGAATGAGGTTCAAGTCGCCAACCAGCCCGCGGACCAGCATCATCGCGCCGGCGACAAAACGGGTGTCGAGGGTGACCAGGGCATTCATACCGGGCTGGAGCCCAAGCGACCGGAGGGTGAGGCGGGCACTGTTCTCCAGTGACCTCCTGGAAAACGTCATGCGCTTGGGCGTGCCGGTCGATCCTGAAGTTTGGAATTCAAAGGAAGATTTCCCCTCGTTCCAGGCGCGGATAAAATTGACGGCATGCTGCGTCGATTCGCCCAACGAGGCCTGATTCAGCGATCCCAGGGTTTCGGGATTTCTCCAGGCGCCTTGGACGTATACCTGCATGCGTTCGGGCTTTGCTACGGGAATTTCGGGAATTTGGAGAAGTCAGGATCGCGCTTTTCCATGAAGGCATTCTTGCCTTCCTTGGCTTCGTCGCTGAGGTAATACAGGAGCGTGGCGTTCCCTGCCAGTTCCTGGATACCGGCCTGCCCGTCAAGCTCGGCATTGAACGATGACTTCAGCATGCGAATGGCGAGCGGACTTTTCTTCAGGATCTTCTGCGCCCATTCGACATACGTTTCTTCGAGTTTCTCCAGGGGAACTACCTTATTAACCAGTCCCATCTCCAGCGCTTCCCGGGCATCGTACTGGTCGCAGAGATACCAGATCTCGCGTGCTTTCTTTTGGCCCACGATGCGCGCAAGGTAAGACGCGCCGAAGCCGCCGTCAAAACTCCCCACTTTGGGGCCGGTTTGCCCGAAGCGGGCATTCTCTGCGGCGATCGTCAAATCGCACACCACATGGAGTACATGGCCTCCGCCGATGGCCCATCCCGCCACGGCCGCGATGACCGGCTTGGGAATCGAGCGAATCATTTTCTGAAGATCGAGGACGTTGAGCCGGGGAACCGTGTCGGTGCCTACATAGCCCCCATGACCACGGACCGACTGGTCACCACCGCTGCAGAACGCTTTACCGCCCTCGCCGGTGAGTACAACCACTCCGATCTCGGCGTCTTCCCGGCAGATTTCCATCGCGGCAATCATCTCCTTGACGGTGAGCGGCGTGAAGGCGTTGTGCACCTCGGGCCGGTTGATGCTGATGCGGGCGATGCCGTTGTACTTATGGAAAAGGATTTCCTTGAATTCGCGAATGGGTTGCCAGGGATTGTTAAGCTTCATAACTCTTCTTGATGTGTTTTCTAAACGCTTCAAAGATGGACTTGTTTTGCGACTGTGAAGATTCCAATTCATGAATCTTTACATCACCTCCGGGCTGAAAAAAATCTTTCCAGCCGGGGTTCATTCCTTCGGTATACGTGTAGCCAAACTCCTGGGCGAGTGCTTTGGCCCGAAGGGGCTGGCGGGTGATAAAGAACTCCTCGGCTTCCGGGAGTGAGGAGGGACCGTCGATCAGGTTGAAGATTATGCCCCCGTGGTTGTTGAGTACCACGACCATCAGGTTCGGAAGCGGGTAGTTGTTCCAGAAGGCATTCCGGTCGTAGAAAAAAGCCTGGTCACCGGTGATCAGGATGTTGGGGGTGGGGGATGCCAGTGCATGCCCTACGGACGTGCTGGTGCACCCGTCAATACCGCTCGTTCCCCGGTTGCTGAACACGCGGATGCTTCGTTGGTTGTCGAGCAGGCCGACATGATTGGCGTACCGCACGCTCATGCTGTTGGCGAGGTGAAGGTTGCACCGGTCGGGCAGGTTCCGAAGGAGGCTGTAGACCAGCGAGAATTCCCCCTGGTCCTGCGCAGTGAAAAAGGTGTCGACCGCGGTGCGAGCCTGAGCATCATGCTGTAACCATTCTTCAGCGTATACGCGGTGAGAAACCTGCTGGTCGGGAACGCGGCGATGGAGCTCATCAAAGAAATAGTCGGGGTCCACCGCGATTGTCCGGGTTAGGTTCTTGAAGGTGTCCGCCGCCTCGCCATCGGGTTGGAGGTGCCAATGAGCCTGCGGGGAAAAGTTTCTCAGGAACAGCTTAAGGTTCTTGGCTACCAGCGAATTCCCGAACGTGATCAGCAGATCGGGCTTGAGGTTGTGCTTGAGCTTGTCGGGCATCTGCCCCAGGAACGTATCGGCGTGACCTGCAAAGCCAGGAAGGCCATGCAGGTTGGATAATATATCCCCCGCGACAGGCCAGCGATGGGTGCCAAGGAAGTTGGACAGGGAATTGAACAGGCGATCACCGGGCATCATCTGCCCCGGGACGACCAGGATTTTCCGCGACTGGTTGATCGTGCGGAGCAGGTTCGACCACTCGCTCTCTTCCAGCGTGGGACGATGCGTGCTGACCGTGATGGTGCGAGGCGGCGTTCCGGTCGCGGCCTTCTCATTGACCGATGGGTACAACGGTTCACGCAACGGAACGTTCAGGTGCACCGGGCCCTGAGGAAAGGTTTGGGCCAGGTTAATCAGTTCGTTGCCGATCCGGTTGGCAAACCATTCGGCATCCGGGTGTACAAAATCGGCGGGAAGTTCGGCGAAGCGCTTGACGTGCTCCCCAAAGATTTTCGTTTGTCGTATGGTTTGTCCATCAAGTTGATCGATCCACTCCTTGGGCCGGTCGGCCGTGATCACCAGGACTGGAACGCGTTGGTAGTATGCTTCTGCTATGGCCGGGGCGAAGTTGTAGGCGGCCGATCCGGATGTACATACGAGGACGACCGGGCGACCGCTTTGTTGCGCCAGGCCCAGTCCGATAAATGCGGCACTCCGTTCATCGCTGAAGGTATAGCAGCTGAATTTTCCACTACGGAGAAAGGCGAGCGACAGGGGTGCGCTCCGGGACCCCGGGCACAGGATAACATGCTCTATCCCTTTCGCGGCACACAAATCGGCCAGTTGGTGGAGGGCTGGGGCAATCACGGGGCGAAGGTAGTATCGGTGTCGGTCAGTCCCTAATGACGCTGAGCAGCGTGTTCATCTTGAGTTCCGTTTCTGTCCATTCTTTTTCCGGGTCGGATTCACCGAGCACGCCCCCGCCGGCATAGAGTCGGGCGCGTTCACCGGACACCTGCATGCAACGCAGGTTGACAAACAAATGGCTTTCGTTGTTGATTTTCACCGGCCCGAGGTACCCGCTATAGTATTCGCGGGAGTATCCTTCGTGGGCGCGAAGAAACGCCAGGCTCTTTTCCATAGGCATGCCGCAGACGGCACTGGTCGGGTGCAGCAGCTGGAGCATCACGGAACCCAGTTGGGGATAGCGAGTGGCCACCATGTCCACCTCGAATTCCGTCTTGAGGTGAACCACGTTGCCCGCGACAACGGTCTTGGGACCATGCTCGTCAAATTCTCGCAGTCGGATCTTCTTGAAGCAGCTGATGATGTAACGCTCGACGAGTGCTTGCTCTTCGATTTCCTTTTGTGTCCAGGTGATGGACCGGAGATCCGTGCCGGGTTCATATTTCTGCGTTCCGGCGACAGCGACGGTATGAAAGTGTTGGTTTTGATCCACCCGAACCAGGGTTTCCGGCGTAGCACCGATCCACGTGCCTGTCTTCGGGCTGGAGAAAATGGAGACCATCGCCCCGGGATAGCGGTGGCTCAGCTGCATGAAGACGTTGGCAAGATCAAAGGAAGGAGGGAGGTCCACTTCCTTGGTTCGGGAGGGGACCAGCTTTTCAAACTCGCCGGCGAGCACGGCATCCCGGCAGCGCTCGACCAACTGGTAGTAGGTGGGTTCGTCGGCAGAGGCAGTCTGCTCCAGTGGTTTCACAAAAAAAGATGGGGTATCCTCACCGGTGATCGACTTGTTTGCGCCTAGTTGATCGGCCAGCATTCCTTTGGACGGGGTGAGCGAGTCCTTACCAAAGACGAGTAGTTCATCAGCGGGAAGGAAGATCTTCCGGGCACCTGGATCAAATGGGGCAAAGACGAATCCCGGCGTGGTGTCCTCGAGCGAGACGTCATGAATTTCCGAGAGGCGGGCACCCGCCGCGAAATAAATCGCCTCCGATACGGGCAGTTTCCATACGGCGTACGACAATTCTTTCTCCCGGCACAGGGTCATCGCTTGCCGAAGGAGAATGCTGGTCGCCAGGGTAGTTTCTTGAGAGAGCGGTTGGAGGGTCATGGGTTCAGCGCTTGTCGACTACGGCCATGGTTATGCGACTAACACATACCAGCTCTTGTTGTTCATTCGAGATGCGTATTTCCCACACCTGGGTCCGGTTGCCCAGGTGGACGGGCGTGGCGACGCCATAAACATACCCTGATTTTACGCTCCGCAAGTGGTTGGCATTGATTTCCAGCCCTACGCAGTACTTATTGGGGTCAGTAAGCGTGCAATGGGCGGCCACGCTGCCCAAGGTTTCGGCCAGGGCCACAGAGGCTCCGCCATGGAGGAGGCCATAAGGCTGATGCGTGCGATGGTCGACAGGCATACGGGCCTCGATGCGGTTGTCGGTGACGGCCGTGATTTCAATGCCGAGGTGTTCCATGAGCGTGTTGCGCCCCATGGCATTCAAATCGTTGGGGGTGATGGTGGGAGGTATTCCGGCTTTCACGGGAGTGGCGGGGTTAGTGTCGCAGTCCGATTTTTCTATCTTTGCGGCGCCCAAATTAGCCGAAATTGATCGCACAAAAAATATACCTGATCCGTCATGGACAGACAGATTACAACCTGCAGGGAATTGTGCAGGGCAGTGGAGTTGACGCCTCACTTAATGAGCGGGGCAGGGCACAGGCCAAGGCTTTCTTTGATGCATATGGTCACATCCCTTTCGACCGGGTTTACACCTCAAGGCTCAAACGGAGCCAGGAGTCGGTAGCTTCTTTTTTGGAGAAGGGACTGCCGTTCGAACCCCTGGCAGGGCTGAACGAAATCAGCTGGGGTTCGAAGGAGGGGCAGCGGATTACCCCGGAGGAAGATGCCTACTACCACTGGATGCTGAAGCAATGGCAGGAGGGCAATACTTCCTTGCCCATTGAAGGCGGGGAAAGCCCCGACGCAGTGGCCCTTCGTCAACAGGAATTTGTATCTCGGCTGCGTGAGCGGCCCCAGGATCGCCATGTGCTGGTTTGCATGCACGGCCGCGCCATGCGCATCCTGCTGTGTCAGCTGCTGGGTTATCCCCTTCGTTCGATGGATCTTTTCGAGCACGAAAACCTGGGTCTCTACATTCTCCACTATAATGGTCAACATTTCACGGTGGAACGCTATAACGACACCGGGCATTTGCAGGGACTAAAGACGGTTCATCCCAATTCTGTGGTGGTACCGAAGTAAGACGTCTTTATTTGCCGAGTTGTTCGAGGGCGAACTTAGCTTTGCTATCGATGCCGTTCTTGTATTCGTAGCGCTTGTAGCTGAGCGCCTTCTCATAGTACTTCCGTGCACCGGTCACGTCGCCTTGTGATTGGGCGATGTACCCGAGTTGGAGCGCGGCGTTGGGGGCGAAGTACCAGGGATTGTCCCCGGTCTTTTCGATGGCTTGAAGGTAAAGGGTCTTGGCCGTAGGCAGATCCTGTGTCTTGTGCGCCAGTCTTCCTTTCCGGTAAGCGAATTCGGCGGCGTCCTTCGGGTTGTGGAGGTCTGCCGGACCAACCGTCTTCACCACGTCGCGGGCTTCCTTATAGTAGCCTCCATCCGTAAAGAACCTGATTTTCAGGATTTTGGCATGGGGAAAGGTATTGTCGGCCAGCATTGCGTCGGCGTACTTGTCCGGATCGGAGGCGGTGCGCCCGGTGGCTTTTGCCGTTTCAAAGTTTTTCCTCGCCGTAGCCATATCGCCCAGCAGGTAATAGCAAAGGGAGATCTTGTAGTAGGCATCTTTCTTGAAGCTCCTGCTCTTGTATCCGCGGATAAACTTCTGGTAGTATGAAATGGCGGCCGTATAGTCGCCTCGATGGAGAAGGGCTTCACCGCGGAGGTAATCGACATAGACCATCTGAAGTCCCTGGGGATGCTTATCGAGATGTTGCATGAGCTCGAAGGCCTCCTCACTTTGGGAGTTCTTCATCAGCATGTTGATTCCCAGGAACATGAGTAGCCGGCTGTCAGGGTCCTTCTGGAGGCTTTCCTGGAATCCCCGGGCCGCCTCACCGAATTGCTGGTTGAGGAAACCCTTTATCGTGTAGAAGAGGAGGGTCGCTTCCAGGCTCAGGGAGGAGTTGGAAGCGCGCAGGTCATCGAGTTGCTTTTGTCCCACCTTGACGGAGCCTTTCATACCGAGCAGGTTCATGAACCACTGGTACTTGTCGGGCACAGAACCCAGCATCACCTGGATTACGCCGTGTGTCTTTTTCACGGGGATGAATTGCGGGTATTTCTTCACGCACTCCTGCGCGTTGAGGTAGGCTTGTCGGATGGCAAGGACGGCATTGAGCTCCTGGCCCAGGTTGAGCAGGTTGAAGCCCCGTTGAAGACTGATCTCGGCGCGCAGGAAAAGGGTCTCGGCAGTTTCCGGCATTTCGGAAAGCTGATCGAGGCGGGCCCGCATGCCGTCGTTGATCTTGTCAAACCGTTTCTCGTCCTCCGTGATCAGGATATCCGCCGTTTCGGAGAGGTTCAGGAGGTAGAGCTTGTGCAGTTCATTGCCGTTGCGCACCAGGGCCAGTTGCTGGCGGGCTTCATCGATCTGAAGGCTCAGGATCTGCTTGTAGATCGCCTGCAGGGTGGGATCGAATTGCCACAGGTTGTCTCCTGCGAAGGCCGTAAGGGTCGCCAACAAAAAAAAGCAGACCGAGATGGCTGCCTTTTTTAATCGTGAAGGAATCCGGAGGTTAGCCAACTTTCTTGGTGCGTCTCGCCGGAGCAGCCTTCTTGGGCTTGGTTTCCTCTTCCATCGACTCCATGTCCACGTCGGCAAGAATGCGTCCGGAGTGCTCGTCGATGACGAGTTTCTTCTTTTCGCGGATCTCAGCAATTTTCTGGGGAGGGATGATGATGTTGCAGCCTTCCGCCGCACCCCGTACCACCCGCACTACCGCCAGGCCGTTCGAGAGGTTCTTGCGCAGGCGCTCGTAATATTTCAGCAGCTTGTCTTCAATCTTTTTCGACGCCTTTTCCCGTTCGGCCAGTAACTTCTTCTCTTCCTCCTGGCTCTCGCCGGAAATTTCTTCCAGCTCTTTCTTCTTGTTGTCGAGGTCGGCGGTGCGCTCGGTAATCAGGGCCTGGATCTTGGTGATCTCGGCTTTCTTCTCTTCGATCTTTTCTTTCGACTCCTTGATCCGCTTTTCGCAAATCTGGACTTCGAGTTCCTGGAGTTCAATCTCCTTGGTGATCGCGTCGAACTCGCGGTTGTTCTTGACGTTCTTCTGCTGTTCGTTGTATTTCTTGACAAGTTTCTCGGCCTCTTTGATGCCTTCCTTGTTCTTCTTGATCGCCTCTTCGATTTCCTTCAGGTCGGCCTCAAACCGGGTCATCCGGACCTTATAACCCTCAATTTCATCTTCCAGGTCCTGAACCTCGTCCGGGAGGTCGCCCCGGAGCTTTCGGAGCTGGTCAAGTTTGGTATCTATGGATTGGAGCCGTACAAGGTTCTCGAGTTTCTGCGCAACTGTCTGATTTTCCATCGGTTAGAAGTAGCTTATGGGATTAGTGACCGTTTCCGAAAAATGGCTCGCAAAGGTAGTAAATTTTTCGCTCAGAACCTCCTGGAGAAGGGCTTTCGTGAACTGCTCGCTTTCGTAGTGGCCGATGTCGCAAACCATGATTTTGCCCTCGGCATCGAAGAATTCGTGGTATTTGAAATCGGCCGAAAGGAAGGCGTCGGCCTGCTGCCGGATGGCATCACCCAGCAGGAAGCTGCCCGCACCTCCACAAACCGCTACCCGCCGGATGGGACCCGTGGGCTTTGACGTGTACCTCACTACAGAGGCCTGCATGGTCTCCTTCACGTGGCGGAGGAAGTCCCCGGCATCCATAGCCTGGGGCAAGGTCCCGATCAGCCCGGAGCCGACCTCCTGGTTTTCATTGCTCAGCGGGGTCAGGTAGTAGGCTACCTCTTCATAGGGATGGGCCTGTCGAAGGGCGGCCAGGATAGCTTGCTGCCGGGCTTCAGGCAGCAATACCTCCACCCGGACTTCCTCAACTTTCTCAGGACTTCCCGGGGTGCCGATGTGGGGTTGGGCGCTTTCGCCTGGTTGAAAGCGTCCGGTTCCCCGGATCTCGAAACTGCAATTTTGGTAGTTGCCGATCTGGCCGGCGCCGGCACCGTGTAAAGCGCCAAGCACCGCTTCCAGGTTATCCGGAGGTACGAAGGTCACCAGTTTGCTCAGCGTTCCCTTCCGGGGAACCAGTATCCGGGTTTGGGTGAGTCCGATCCGCTGGGCAATCCTCGCATTGACGCCCAGGCGAACATTGTCGAGGTTGGTGTGAATGGCGTAGAGCGCAATTCCCTTTTGAATGGCCAACAGCACGGTTCGCTCGACGTACGTCTTTCCTGTTAAGGACTTCAACCCTTTGAATAAGACAGGGTGATGGCTGACCACGAGGTTGCAGCCCCGGCGGCCGGCTTCTTCCACTACGGACTCTGTGCAGTCCAGGGAAACCAGGATGCCTTTGACCTCCATTTCCGGGTTGCCTACCAGCAGGCCGACATTATCGTAGGATTCCTGGTAGGCCCGGGGTGCCCACGATTCCAAAAAAGCCGCTACATCCTTTATCTTTGGCGTTTGCATGCGCAAGATTTTGGCCCAATTTATCCATTAAGCCGGAAGTCACTTCATGAACGTCCTAAAACTCTTGTTGTATCCTTTTGCAGCGATCTACAACGGAGTGATGCGCATCCGAAACCATCTCTACGATTCGGGGCAGAAGCCCACGTTCTCATTTGAGACGGCGGTCATCTCGGTGGGCAACCTCAATGTGGGTGGCTCTGGGAAGACCCCGATGGTAGAGTACCTGATTAACCTGCTGGGGAGCCGGTTCCCAACGGTTACCCTCAGCCGCGGTTACCGGCGGGAGACCACCGGCTACCGGATCGCCGGCTCGGAGGATACCGCGCGAAGTATCGGCGATGAACCGTTGCAGATGTTCCGCAAGTTCGGCGACCTCGTACATGTGGCGGTAGGTGAGGACCGCGTATTTGCCATTCCGAATATTCTTCATGAGTTCCCCGATACCCGTGTCTTGCTCCTGGATGATGCCTTGCAGCAGCGGTCGATCAAGCCCAACCTCAGCATCCTGCTGACCTCGGCCGACCGTCCGTTCTACGGCGACTACCTTCTTCCTTTCGGGCGACTGCGGGAATCAAGGTCGGGCGCCCGGCGTGCCGACGTGGTGGTGGTGACCAAGTGCAGCGAGGACCTGGAGGAATCTGTGCAAGGCGAGATGACGAAGCGAATTCGTCGCTACGCTGGTGATAAACCCGTCTACTTTTCGAAGATCAGTTACGGGGAGCTGGTTCCCATGCGGAAGGGGACCCCATTCTCGGGTGAGGTGATATTGATCACGGGTATCGCCAATGCAGGACCCATTGAATCCTATTGTGCTGCACGGTTTTCCCTGCTCCACCATTTCCGCTTCGCTGACCATCACAAGTACACCCTTGCCAACTTGCAGGAATTAGACCGGTTCATCCGCCGCCACGAAAAGGAGGTCGTGCTCCTGACCACCGAGAAAGACATGGCCAAGCTGGATTGCCCGGAGTTTGAGGAATTCATGGCCCGATGGAAATGGTTTTATCTCCCGATCCGGCAGGTTTTTCTGAAGGATGGTTCGAAATTTGATGCGATGGTGCTCGACACCGTCCAGCGTGCCGCCCAATCATGATCACCGGCTTCCATCGGATCTTCTTGTTGCTGGCCCTCAGCCTGTTGTGTGTCCTGCACGCCCAGGGCCAGCGCAGCCGCACCAAGCCTCCGCCCACCCGGGTGGGGTCCACCATCGTGGACGATTCGACGAAAATGGTCTATGGCCCCGAGTCAACCCGCTGGACTACCGAGAAGGATCTTTTCAAGAACCGCCCCAATTACCGTCCGCTGGACACCACTCTCAGTGAGTATCACCGGTGGACTTATGTTCAGCGCTTTCAGAATTTCTACCAGGACCTGGGCGTCGTGGGAACGGCGCTGAACGAAATTTTCCCGTCAGCTCCGGATGTCATCGGCGCTACCTCGGGCTTCAAGTCGTATTCACCCTATTACGGAACCCAGGAGCCCGTTTATTTTGACACCAAGTCTCCTTTCTCCCGGTTCCATATCATCTGGGGCGGCAAGGGCAGGGCGCTAACTACCGTGGAGTTCAGCCGCAACATCAGCCCGCGATGGAACTTCGGTTTCAATTACCGGCCGATCCTGGTGGACAAGCAACTGCAGTCCTTCTCCAATAATGACCAGATGGTCATCAGTCATTACTATGACTTCTATACCACCTATAATTCAAAGAACTCCCGGTATTTCCTGTTGTTTAACTTCCGTCGCATCCGTCACCAGGTGGCAGAGACGGGCGGCGTGGATACGACGGCCTATCCGGGAGATGCCATTTTCGATCCCAATGCAAAGCCTGTCCTCTCGCAATCCAAGACCGAGGAGTTCAGGGCCTCCTTTCATATCTACCAGCACTACCAGTTAGCCAGCCCGTTCCAGCTTTACCACATCGCCGACTTCATCGAGGAAGAGAATCGCTTTCTCAGTAAGGACGATACGCTGATTTTTGATGCGAACATGGTGCTCTCGGATCAGGCGCAGGACCTGGCCACCTTCAAGTCCATGCGGCAGGAGGCAGGGTTTAAGGGCAACCTGGGAAAGGTGTATTACAGTGCATATTACAAGTTGCGAACCTATCGCTACGGCAATCGGTACCTGGATAGCCTGACGCTGCCTGTTGAGACTACAGGCAACGAGCAGTACCTGGGGTTGCGGGCGGGGTTCCAGTTGGACTCCGTGACCTACGTTTCCGGTGCGGCGGAATACCTGTTTGGCGGGTATTACAAGATCGAGGCCGAGTTGAAAAGCCCCTGGCTGGATGCCTCCTTTAGGAACACCTTGTCCAAACCGGGATTCATGCAACAGGTTTACCGCGGCTCCCATGATTTTTGGATGCAGTCGTTTACCGGGATCAACACGACACAGGCGAAGGGAATGATCAAGATCGGTCGACGGGACATTCAATTGAAGGCGGGAGCCGCCTTTACCCTTTTCGACCGGCAGGTTGTCTTTCGTGAGGTATCTCCGGGACCAGATGGTCAGCGTGTGCTTCCTTTTCAATCAACCGGAAATCAGATTATTCTGTCCCCGGAGGTCAGCCTGAGCATGCCGATAATCCCCCACGTCTATTTCCGTCCTCAGGTCATTTACACAAGTATCGTACGGAATGACGATAACATCATCAAGCTCCCGCTGTTCTTTGTCAATGCGCAGCTGGTCTACGAGCACATCGTATTCCGGTCGAAGCTCCAGATGCAGCTGGGTGCCGATTTTCACTGGCGATCGACTTACCAGGCCTTGGCCTACGACACGCCCACGCAGAGTTTCTATGTCCAGGAAGGAACCTATGCCAGGGCCTATCCGGTGGTCGACGTTTTCTTTGTTGGAAAAATGTCGCGCTTCCGGTTCTTTGTGAAGTACAACAACCTGATCCAGGCGTTTACGGGCAAGGGCTACCAGATCACCCCGGGATATACCGGCCAGCGCAGTGTCCTGGATCTTGGATTTGATTTCATGCTGTTCGACTGATGGAAAAGGACGTGCTCGGCCTGCAGATGGCCACGGATCCCCGATGGGTCAACATCGCGGAGAAGAACCTGGAAGACATCCTGGTGGATCACGCCTACTGCGAGCAGAAGGCGGCCTCTTCGTGTATCTCCCTGATCGTCCAGTTTCCCGATAAACAAGACCTTGTCGATATGCTGACGCCGGTAGTGGCGGAGGAGTGGGCGCATTTTGAGCGTGTCCTGGAGAAACTGAAGGAGCGGGGCTGGTCCCTTGGGCCCCAGCGCAAGGATGAATACGTGGAGAAAATCAACGGGCTGATCCGGAAAGACGGCAGCCGTGAGGAACGGCTCGTCGAACGGTTGCTGCTCAATGCGCTGATTGAAGCGAGAAGCTGTGAGCGGTTCCGGCTTTTGTGGAAGGAGATCGGTGACAAAGACCTCTCCAAATTCTATTACGAACTGATGGTGTCAGAAGCCGGTCATTACAAGAACTTCCTGGGGCTTGCGAAGCAGTACCAGCCCCGGGAAAAGGTGGAGAGGCGATGGAGGGAGATCCTGGAGGGCGAGGCGAAAATCCTGGAAGGGTTAGCCCCGCGGGCCGACCGCATGCACTAGGTCTTCTGTTTTTTCTTCTTGGCGGCGGGGAAGAGCACGTTGTTGAGAATCAGCCGGTATCCCGGTGAATTGGGGTGAAGGTTCAGATCGGTGGGATCTTCGTACACGGTGTGCTGGTAGTCTTCCGGGTCATGACCGCCATAGAAGGTCCAGAACCCTTTGCCGAAGACGCCATGCAGGTACTTCGCTTCATTGATCTGTTTGTTTTCTCCCATGATGACCACATCGGGTTTGATGAGGTGCTTCTTGAATCCCGTGGTTTGCCCGTAGAATCCTTCGATGGCGCGCGTGTGGTTCTGGGTTAGCATGGTGGGAATCGGATCCCACTTGGCTGAAAACTCGAAGACGGTAAAGTAGTCATTGTCCTGCCGCAGACCCCGTTCGGGCGCGTTGTTGTCGATGTCGGAAAATTCGTAGGTAAACGGGTCGCGGACGAGGTGAAAATTCGTAAAGGCAAGGGTGCTTTCGAAGTTAAGTTTCTCCTGTGCACGGGGATCTGCTGCGTCGCCGTCATACATGCGTTCGCAGATATCGGTGCCTTCAGCGGCGAGGGCGATATCGTACGAATCCGTGGCGGAGCACATGGCGAAAAGGAATCCCCCGCTGGCGACAAACTCCTTGATGCGTTTGGCCACGGCGAGCTTGAGTTGCGAGACCTTCGGAAAGCCATGCTTGCGCGCCATGTCTTCCGCCTCCTTCTGTTGTTCCTGGTACCAGGGCATGTGGGCATAGTTTCCGTAGAACTTGCCGTATTGACCGGTGAAATCTTCGTGGTGGAGGTGTAGCCAGTCGTACTTGCTCAGCTCACCCCGGATCACTTCATCGTCAAAGACCACGTCGTAGGGGATCTCCGCGTAGGTGAGTACCAGGGTCACGGCGTCGTCCCAGGGTTGTTTCGACTTGGGGGAGTACACGGCAATCTTGGGGTACTTCTCCAGTTTCATGATGTCATAGTTCAGCGCCGGGCTGGAGATTTCCTGCAGGATCTGGTTGGTGACGGCGTCGGAAATGATCTCGTAGCTGACACCCCTGACGATGAGTTCATTCTGGATGGCGGGGTGGAATTTACAGAGGAAGCTACCGCCCCGGTAGTTGAGGAGCCAGTCAACCTCCGTCTCCTTCTTCAGCACCCAATAGGCGATGCCGTAGGCTTTGAGGTGGTTGGACTGCTTTTCGTCCATAGGGACCAGGATATAGTTGGCCCTGGCCGCCCCGGCGACGAGTAAAAAGCAGAACAAAAGCAGCAGACGCATCGTTACAGGGCTATGGATTTGGGGCAAATTAACAGGATGGCTTACCCGAACCAAAACGTAAAACCGCGTATTTTTGTCCGCCTATTAACGGTATTTTCAGGGAATTATGATTGAAAACATCAAAGAAGGCCTCCGGTCCATCAAGGCCAACCTCCTTCGCTCCATTCTTACGGCCGTCATTGTGACCTTCGGCATCATGGCCCTGGTGGGCTCCCTGACCGCCGTGGATGGGATTGGCCAGACGTTGAACGAGAGTCTTTCTACCCTGGGTGCCAATACCTTCGATATCTGGTCGAAGCGAAACCGCGGCCGCAACCAAGGGGGAGTCAAGGAGAAAGTTTACAAGCGCCTGATGATGACCGAAGTGATGCGGTTCGTGGATCAGTACTCCTTCCCGGCGACCGTGAGCCTCAATGCCGACCTCACAGGGATCGCGGAAGTGAAGCGGATGTCGCTGAAGACCAATCCGAATATCCGCGTGCAGGGCGTGAACGAGCAGTACCTTCCGGTGAAGGGGCTGGAGCTGGATTTTGGAAGAAACTTTTCACCCATTGAGATCCAGTATGGCACCAAGGTGGCCGTGATCGGAAGGAAGGTCTATGACGCAGTGTTTGAGAACAATCAGAATCCCATCGGTGAGGAAGTGAGCATCAAGGGGAACCAGTTCAGGATCATTGGGGTGATGAAGGAGAAAGGAAACCTGGCCGAAGACAATTTCGACAACATGGCGCTGATCCCGGTGATTGTCGCCAACCAGATGGCTTCGGGCCGTGGGCTGGACTATAACATTACCGTCGCGGTCACCGATCCCACCAAGATGGAGATGGCGATGGGGGAGGCCACGGGCCTGATGCGCTCCATCCGCCGCGACCAGCTCGGTCAGCCCAATTCCTTTGAGTTGGACAAGAGCGACACCCTGGAAGAACTGGCCAGCCTGATGGGGATCATCACATGGGTCGGCCTGGGCATTGGATTCATCACATTGCTCGGATCTTCCATTGCCCTCATGAACATCATGCTGGTGTCCGTCACCGAGCGTACCCGGGAGGTGGGCATTCGCAAGGCGTTGGGTGCGACGCCGATGAAAATTCGTCAGCAGTTCATCATCGAGGCGATCGTGGTGTGCATGCTGGGAGGTTTTGCGGGGATATTGTTGGGCGTAGGCATCGGTAACCTCGCCGCGAAGTTCATGAACATGTCGCCGGTTATTCCCTGGCTATGGATGTTGGTGGGCCTGATGGTCTGCGTGATGGTCGGCTTGCTGTCGGGTTACTACCCTGCCAACAAGGCGGCGAAGCTGGATCCGATAGAGTCGCTGCGATTTGAGTAGACGGCCGGGTTGCTGGGCTGCCGGGTGGCCAGATAGCGTCTGAATGATTGGCGGAGAGGGAGGTGTCCGAACCTTGAAAAACAGGGTATTCTAAAGCGCTCAAAACAAGCCATTTTCTAGGTATTCCTTTGCTTATTGTTGCTTATCTTTACAGTAAGTAGTTACAAAACTAGTTACATATGGATAAGCGCCTCCCAAAAACCGAGTTCAAGATAACCTATTTCTTGCGCAGAAAGCCAGAGCCAAAAGACGGGAAATACCCTCTTTACCTTCGCTCCGCGCAGAATGACACCAAGCAGCACTACTATTTCACCGGAGAGCGTTTGCTCCTAGAGGATTGGATAGAGAACAAGCGGGGCAGGGCCAAGAAAGGCAGGCCCAAGAAAGGCCGCCCCGGTCCTGGAGGGAGGCCCAAAACCAAGACGGCTAAACTCTTGGAGCTGGAGGGCAAGCTCCAGGCCACCTACCGCGATCTATTGGACCAAGGCCACAAGCCTACCCTACCAATGCTAGTCATAAAGAAGGACGACCCCAAGCGGCCAATGACCAAGGAAATAGCCTCATGGTGCGAGGACTATTGCAAGCGCGTAAACGTCAAGGATGGCAAGCAAGTATATTTCTATTCGGAAGGCCAGCGCAAGGCCGTGGCAACGCTTAAAACGAACCTGGAGGGCTTCCATAAGGGTCTAACCTTCGATAACCTCACCAAGCCAAAACTAAAGGCCTTTTTCGACTATTTGACCGCCGAGGGAGTGGCAAACAATAGCCAGTACAAAAGGCTCCGCGCTCTCATTAACGTAGCCGAACACGCCAACGTAGAACTAACTCACCTCAAAGATTATCGGCTCCCCTACACGACTACAAACGCGCTTAAACCGCGCCTTACCTGGAGCGAGGTAAAGGCCGTCATGGAAACGAAAGCGGCTCCAGGGATTGAGCAAACGGCTAAGGACGTGTTTCTATTGGCCTGTTTCTCCGGCCTCCGCATAAGCGATATTTTGACCCTTAATCAAGGCGAACTTAACCCGTCCTATTACGAGCGATTGCAGAGCAAGACCAAAGACCAGGTTTTTGTGACGGTCCACAAATACAATCAGGTATTGTTTCGCCAGTTCATGAAGGAGCCAGTAGATTACACCAGGCAAAGGCTTTCCGATGCATTAAAGGCCGTCCTAAAGCGTTCGGGAATGACTAAGCCCGTTACCATTGTCTCCGCGATGGGAGCCAATCACGAGAAGCGCACTAGCCCAAAGTTCAAGGAAATTAGCTTCCATTCGGGGCGGAGGTTTTATGCCCGTTTACTCAATGATCTAGGTCTAGGCCAGGAGGTCGCAAGAGATGAACTAGGCCACAGGTTCAAGAGCGTCACGGAACTATACGCCGGAAGCCCGGAGCATAGCCTCCGCATTTCACGCGTCAGGACTGCAATGGAAGGACTAGAAAAGAAAATGAAGGAGCTTTCAGCCCTTATGAAAGTAGCGTAAATGACCAAAAATAAAACGCGAACGGAATTGGAAGGTATTGATAGGGTACTAGTATTAATACCTTCCAAAAGTGTTCGCATTCAGAATTATGAAGAAGAAACCTAATTGGAACAGCCCCGAAGACCTTGAGAAGTGGAAATACTGCGAATGGCTGGCCGGGTTAGATCAATCAAGGGCCATGAAATATTTTCAATCCGAAAAGATTCCTCTTACGGACGTAATCAGATTCCTAAAGGGATCGGATAAGGCCATGATTAGGCATTTTGATATAATCTTTGGACAGGCAGAGGAAGCAAGGGAAAAGGCGAGGCCATTCGTTGAGGCCAGGAGTAACAACAAAAACACCACGCAGTACAAAGACTTCAAATATTGGGTAATGGAACGAGAGGATAAGGTTATCAAGCTATACAACGAGCGCGGAGGAAAGGCTGAACTCTTTAGACTGTTCACGCAAGAGTACGAAAAGGCTACCAAGTCAACATTTTACGACCACCTCAAAAAATATTTTAAAAAAAAAGTAACCCAATGAAATTCCGGCGTCCTGTTCCCGGAATTTGAGGTTATACGTTTGCATCGTCGGGTTACAATAACAGCCCTTGACTGCGATGGTAAATTTTGAAGAAAGCATCCGGGAAATCGTCAAGCAGGAACTTGAGAAACACGCCAGCAAGCCAAGTCTACAACCGGTGGCAAAGTTTTGTGAGGATTTTGGGTTAAGTAGGGTAACAGTATGGCGCGGAGAAAAGCAAGGTCGGTGGAAATTACACCGGATTGGCAAAAAGGTTTTTGTTGATCCCGCTTCAATCGCTAAATGAAGAAGGCAGATTTTTTCCGGGTGCCTGTCAACCTTGAGGGCATCCCCTGGCGGGTGTTTCGCCTTTACGTGAAATACCTGGACTTAAAGGTCCAAAACCCGGACGCCGGAACCTTCAAGATTTACCACAGCAAAAGGAGCTACCAAAAGGCCATAAAGGAAATGATTTCTAAAGGATGGCTATTTGATCGCGGACGCGGAGAGGTGAAACTCAGAGCGTACCCGGCGGTATGGCGCCTAATGGGCATCCAAAGATTTAGAGTAAAGGGAGTTTTGAAATATCGGTACTGGAAAATCCCCCTTGACGGATTTAGCGATGATCGACCGACATACTTGCGAGAGATTGAGAAAGAAATCCGGAAACGGATGGCAGTTAGGAAGGGGGCACAAATCAGGCGAGCGCTTCAAATCAAGGGTACTAACAACGACCGGGCAACGTTTGCTGGGATGAGTGTCGCCCTTCTTTTTGGCTATCAATCACCATCAACCGGGTCAAAGTTACGGAAATCTTTTTTTGAAGTTTTGCCACAGACCGAGGAGGAGGCAAAGCCCTACTTCAATCGCGTTAATGGGCGATACGAGAACAGAACAAAGCAAATAGCCCTTTGAATTATGGAAGATTGTGCGCCAGGGCAGGCCGATAATACGGTGAATAACGGAGGGCGTGATGCACTTGGCCGCTTTACCGCTGGCAATAGTGGCAGGCCTCCGCGTGCCGTTGGAAAGATCGCGTCAATAATTCGTCAGTCCTGGGGCGAATTTCTTGAAAACCGGGTAACCCCTGATGACCTGGATAAAATCTATTTGGAATTGAGTCCCCGTGAAAAGTTTAAATTCCTGATTGAGGTGTCAAAGTTCTTTGTGCCCGCGCTGAAAGAGATTAGCAAAGAAAGTGATCGCGAACGGGTGACGGTGGATTATTCCAAATTGTCGGAGCAAGCATTGAAGGAAGTTTTGGCGCACACATCATTCACGACCGATGGAGACTAAGGAAACGGAGTATATACTTTTAGACGGCCAGAGGCTTACAGAAGAGGAGTATCAGAAATTGAAAGCACTTCAGCCGGTAATTGTTCGGTGGATGACCGACGACGAAATGAAAGAAGCAATAGAAAAA
This sequence comes from Cyclobacteriaceae bacterium, assembly GCA_016787605.1. GTDB lineage: Bacteria > Bacteroidota > Bacteroidia > Cytophagales > Cyclobacteriaceae > ELB16-189. The sequence continues at coordinate 52,154 of JAEUUE010000077.1, read as the reverse complement.
GCCAATCAAAAATGAGCCTTGTAACAGAACTTGAAAACGGATTCTTTAAGATTGAAGCAACCGGGGCAGTATTATCCCCGGAACAATTCAAGAAACTAGAAACCCTTACGCCTACCGTGCATTATTTTATTATCGTTGACCCTGAGCTTCAACGGCTGCGAACCGAGGCAGGCGACAAATCACCGATTATTGAATTTAAAGACTAACCAAGTAGAGAAAAATGGAAACGACAGAGAAAAGACTGCTTTCAGAAAACGAATTTTCAAGGCTGCACCTTAAGGTTGTTAGTAAATCAAACTCCTTAACAGAGGCGGACAAATTGATTTTTCAGGAGCAGCTTGAGCTTAGGCGACAGGTCGCAGAGGCCGCGCGGCAAAAGAAATTTGAGGAGCGCCAGGCCCGGCTTGCAGCACTTAACGCCGAGGCGGCCAAGCTGGAGCCTCCGAAGCCCATTGAAAGGGAGGAAATACAGTCATCCGGCTGGGTTCCTTTCATTCAGTCGCCCCAGGTGGCCATACTTGTCAAAAAAGACGTTAGCGGGAACCCGTACGGATTCGCTTGCAGAAAGAGAGCTTCAGACGGAAAGGTCTTGCCCCTAGTTGCGTTTGAAACTTTGCAAGCTGGCCCAGTTGGGAACTTTTTGCAGTGCGCGGCTAAGGTTCGTGAAATGCTGGGATAACATTGGCGGGCGTCATTGGGTTTTTCGCGGGTCAACTCACGCGGTTTTCATTCAATGGCTTGGGTTCCATCCTTGGGGTAGGGGCCACCCGCCGAAACATTCCGCCGACTGAACGGGGCTAGGCTTTTAAGAAATTCACCTAGTCGATTAGTAAGCGGCGGTAACTTCTTGGAGGCACATTTTCGGTGGCGGCCTCCACCCTGGCACTAGGTGCTGGGGTCATTCTTGCGGGGCACAACACCACCCCGCGCCTCCGGCCCAGGGCTGGGGGTCTTTTCAGGGGTCAGTCTAACGGCTGGCCCTTTTCTTTTGGTGCCTTATTGGGGAGGCGGGTCAACGTGTTGGCATCATTCCATTATCGAACCGCCCTACCGTAGATTTTACCTCTTGACTTCTCCCGCGAGGGGGTCGCCCTCCTCCTCCAGTACCACCAGGCATATAGCCGCCAGTACGGGCTTTGAACTACGTCCATAACGGCCAGATATAGCCGTTGCCATCGTGTTAATTCCATGCCGGAAAACTAGGCTCCGGCGGTTCCAAAAAACGCTACTTTCTTGACGGTTTTCCTGATCGTTTTTAAGCCCTTTTTTTGACCCGTAAAAAGGCCCTAAAATGAAGGGTTTAAATAGCCCTACTAGTTACGTTACTAGTTACAAAAGCAGGCAAATAGGCTAAAAATGGCTATTTAGCGGAGAGGGAGGGATTCGAACCCTCGATACCCTTGCGAGTATAGCGGTTTTCGAGACCGCCCCATTCGGCCACTCTGGCACCTCTCCGGGGCCGCAAAGAAAGTAAATTCCTGCTAATTGGAGTAGGAGGTCAATCGGGATTAGGAATGGATTTCGAGAAAAGCCCCTTAGGCAGTATGTTGCATTATAATAGCTAAAGCCCATGAGTCGCTTGATTTCCGTCCTGCTGCTGGTACTCCCGTTCTCGGTCTATAGCCAAAATCCCATGATTGAACCAATGAAATTCCTCGCCCTCGGCGATTCCTACACGATCGGCGAAAGCGTCCCCGAAAACGAACGCTGGCCGGTACAATTGGCTAAAGCCATGAGCGAACGCGGGCAGCCCGTCGAAGCACCCCGGATCATCGCAACCACCGGTTGGAGAACAGACCAGCTCAAAAAGGCGATCATCGAGGCCAACCTCTCCAACGACTGGGGGATGGTCTCGCTGCTCATCGGCGTGAACAACCAATATCAGAAACGGACGGCCGAGAGTTATGCACCTGAGTTTGAGGAGCTCCTGGACATGGCACTGAAACTGGCCGGCGGCAAGCGCGAGAATGTGTTCGTCGTTTCCATTCCCGATTATGGCTACACACCTTTCGGGCAGCCAAAGCAGGCGGAAATATCGAAAGCCATTGATGAATTCAATGCCGTGAACAAGGCGATCACCGAAAAGAAAGGGATCCGCTATATCAACATTACCGACCTCACCCGGGAAGGCTTGGCCAAACCGGAATACGTCGCCGAAGACAAGCTGCATCCGTCCGGAAAGATGTACACGCTTTGGGTAGACCGGATTCTTCCGGCCCTTGTGCCACGCCGCTGATTATTTGAAGACTATTGGTTTCAGGACCGCGTAGACGTTGTTGGCAACGATCGAGTGTCCTAGCGCGTTAGGGTGGATGCCATCAGCCTGGTTTAGTCCTTCGTTTCCAGCCACACTGTTGAGGAGAAAAGGGATCAATGCCGCCTTGTTCTTGCTGGCCAGTTCTGGATAAAGTTTCTTGAAGTCGTCTGAATACTCCTTACCCATGTTCGGGGGCACCATCATTCCGGCGACGATAAGTTTGCAATCCGGGTTCTTTGCCTTGACCTTATCCAGTATGGTCTGCAGGTTCTTCTTTGTTTCAGTGAGGGGCAAGCCCCGCAGGCCATCGTTTGCTCCAAGCTCGAGAATGAACACATCAATGGGTTGACGCAGGATCCAGTCGATGCGTGTGAGTCCTCCTGCCGAGGTTTCCCCACTAAGCCCGGCATTGATGACTTGGGCTTCCAGGCCGTCTTCCCGCAAGCGCTTTTCAATCAAGGCCGGAAAAGCGTCCTCTGGATTGAGCCCATATCCTGCCGTGAGGCTATCGCCAAAGAACAGGATAACTTTCTGCTTGGGAGGCGAAAAGAGCATGGCCACTAGAATAAAGACCCCTAACTTGCCGACCATAGACTATCCGGTTTACGTAAAAACAATTTTACCCAAATAACGATTATTCCTTCCGACAGTTCCCCACCCATGCCAGAAATCCTCCTAGCCACCGAAAATCTTACCAAATCCTACCGCTCGGGCGACAGCGACCTCGTAGTCCTCGACAACGTCTCCTTCCAGGCAGAGCAAGGATCGCGCCTGGCTATCATGGGGCCCTCCGGAAGCGGGAAAACTACCTTGCTGGGCCTTTGCGCCGGCCTCGACATCCCTACCTCGGGCACCGTCTCGCTGATGGGATTCAAGCTGAACGCAATGAACGAGGACGACCGCGCCTACCTGCGAAACCAGTATACAGGATTTGTGTTTCAGAACTTCCAGCTGCTATCGACCCTGACGGCGCTGGAGAACGTGATGGTTCCCCTCGAACTCCGCGGCGAACGCAACGTGGAGTCCAAAGCCAAGGATTTGCTGGGCCGGGTTGGACTCGGCGCCCGGCTTCATCATTATCCCAGTCAACTGTCCGGGGGGGAGCAGCAACGGGTGGCTATCGCCCGGGCCTTCATTACCCAGCCGAAGATACTCTTTGCCGATGAGCCGACCGGGAACCTGGACGAAGAGAATGCGAAACAGGTAGTCGATGTCCTTTTTGGCATTCACGGCGAATCCAAGACAACCCTGATCCTCATTACGCATAACCCGGAACTGGCGAAGCAAACGGATCGGATCCTGGAAATGAAAGGCGGCCGCGTAGTCAGCGACAAACTCGTGCGGGCATGATCGAGTACATCATTTCATTGAAGCGAAAGGCGATTCCATTCTGGCGCGACCGCTGGCTGTGGACAATGGCCTGGAGGGATGCGCGGCACAACTACGGCCGCTTGTTTCTCCTGGTCGCTTCCCTCATTACCGGTATCGCGGCCGTCGTTTCCATCGGGTCGCTCAATTATTCCCTCCAGGAGACCCTGGATCAGAATGCCAAGGAACTGCTTGGCGCCGACATGGTGCTGAACAGCAACAAGAAATTTGACCCGGATTTTGTCAGTGGACTCGACTCGGCAAAACTGGGGATAGCCGGTGACGCAGAAATGGCGTCGATGGTGATGTTCATGAACAGTGGCCAGTCGCGCCTCGTGAAGTTGACCGCGTTGTTCGGTGATTTTCCTTTTTACGGAAAGCTGGAGACGCAGCCGGCCAACGCGCCGGAACTGATGAAGACCGGTCGCTTTGCCATGCTCGACGAATCGCTGGCCCGCCAGTTTGAGATCAGCTCGGAAGACTCTCTCAAGATCGGCAACCGCATGTTCAAAGTGGCGGGCGTGGTTAACAAGATTCCGGGCGGCGGAGTACTCACGTCCACGCTTGCTCCGTCGGTCTATATTTCCATGGAGGCCCTGGATTCCACCGGGCTGGTTCAGTTCGGCAGTCGTGTGAATTACAGCCTTTTTGTAAAGACCGCGGGGGAGAAGGAGACGGAAGCGAAGATCAAGGAGATTCAACCCCAGGTCAAGAGATTGGGCTATTCCATTGAGACGGTTGAGGGAAGAAAGCGCGGGCTCGGCAGGGGGCTGCAGTCGGTCTATCAGTTCTTCTCGTTGCTGGCATTTGTGGCCCTGATCCTGGGTTGTATCGGCGTGGCCAGTTCGGTACACATCTATGCCCGCGAAAAGCGCGATGAAGTAGCTGTTTTGCGTTGCCTGGGATCGTCCGGCTGGCAGGCATTCAACATTTATTTTATCCAGGTGTTCATGCTTGGGTTGCTGGGGAGTGTCATCGGGGCAGCCCTGGGTGCCGGGATTCAGCGGGTGATCCCTGTCGTCTTCAAGAATTTCATCCCGTTGGACGTCCCGTTCTCAATTTCATGGGCGGCTATCGGCCAGGGTCTGATCCTGGGCGCCGTCGTCTCCGTATTGTTTACCATTCTTCCGCTGGTGGCGGTTCGCTTCGTGCCCCCGCTGTCGGTCCTGCGGGCTGATTCGGCGCCGGTGCGCACCTTCTCGCGCATGCGGTGGACAGCCATCCTGTTGATCGCGGTTTTCCCGCTGGCCGCGGCGACCTACCAGTCGGGCAGCTGGCTTGTGGGGGTAGGATTTGCTGCCGGGCTCGCCGTCGCGCTGGGAAGCCTGGCCCTGGTAGCCTGGGCGTTGCTGAGATTGGTCAAACGGTTCCTTCCGCGGTCAGGCTCCTTTGTCTTCCGCCATGCTCTTTCGAATCTCTTTCGTCCAAACAACCAGACGCAGGTACTGATGGTGACGATCGGGCTGGGTGGTTTCATCATCGCCACACTCAACATTGTACAACATAGCCTTTTGGGCCAGGTGGAGTTTACCGGGAACCAGAACGATTCGAATACCATCCTGTTTGACATCCAGCCTTCCCAGCGGGATGGGGTTATCGACCTGATCAAGGAGTATAAATTGCCGGTCAACCAGGTGGTTCCGATCATTACCTGCCGCCTTGCGGAACTCAAGGGCAGGCCGGTGGAGGTGCTTCTAAAGGACACGTCGGTTCATATCCCCGAGTGGGCGCTGAGCCGCGAATACCGGGTGACCTATCGCGACAGTTTGCACCGCTCGGAGGAACTGATCAAGGGAACCCTGCATGAGTTCAAGCCTGGGCAGAAGGATTCGGTGTGGGTGACCATCTCGGAAGGGATGCAGGAAACACTCAAACTCGACCTCGGCGACTCGCTGGTATTTGACATCCAGGGCGTACCGCTGAAGGCGCGGATCTCCGGTATACGCAAGGTGGAGTGGCCGAAGGATCCTCCCAATTTCATTTTTGTTTTCCCGAACGGGGTAGTCAACGAAGCTCCGCAAATCTGGGTGGCCGCTACTCGTGTCGGAGACACGTCTGTGGCAAGCCGCTTTCAGCAACGGCTCGTAATGGGGTTCCCCAATGTTTCCTTGCTCGACTTGCGGCTGATCCTGAGTACGGTCGAATCGCTGTTTGCCAAGGTGGGGTTGGTGGTCCGATTCCTGGCCTTGTTCAGCATCGTGACCGGCTTGATCGTATTGGCTGGTGCCGTGGTCAACAGCAAGTTTGTCCGGATCCGCGAGAACGTGCTCCTCCGGACGCTAGGGGCCCGCACCCGCCAGATTACCCGCATCACCTTGATCGAGTACGCTTACCTGGGTATTTTCTCCGCGGTCACTGGCATGGTGTTGTCATTGGCAGGCGGTTGGGCCCTTTGCCGGTTCTTCTTTGAAGTTCAGTTGGGCGTTTCCTGGACCGATCTTGGTCTTGTCGGTTTTATGGTAACCGTGCTTACGGTGGCTATCGGATGGTACAATTCACGAGAGGTGATCGCCACCCCGCCGCTGCAGGTGTTGCGCCGGGAGTAGGGGATGGCCTAGATGTAACCGGCCACCCAGTAGGCGAAATAGCCGGTCCATTCTTTGAGCAGCGTTTGCCACCACACCATGGCTTCCACTTTTGGAATGAACAGGACATCGAAAGTGTATTTGCGGAAGTGACCGTGGAAGTCAACGGCAAACGGAGTGCAGGGCCATCCGGCGCGGCTGAAGGTGGCCAGCGACCGGCGCATGTGGGATGCGGAGGTAATCAAAAGGCAATCGGAAGGACGAGTGCGTGAATCGAGAAGTTTGGCGACCTCGACGGCTGACTCATGGGTATTTCGGGATACGTTTTCAACCAGGATATCTTCCGCCGGAACGCCCATAAGCTGGAGCAGTGAGGCCAGCTCGTCAGCTTCCCGTTCGCCAATGTCGATAAGCCGCCCGCTGCCTCCGGAGACGATCACCTTCTGGATCTTTCCCATTTTATAAAGCTGCAGGGTATGGTTGACCCGGTCGGCGGCCGTGCCGATGTAGACCCGATCATCGGGGCCCACTTCCGATTTGGCAGCGCCGCAAAGGAGTATCCCGTAGGTATAGGATCGTTCCAGTTGAGCGAACGGGGTGGCCTTGATTTCCCAGGCATTCATGACCTCGTTGGCGATGAATTCGTTGGAGAAGAAAAACAGGAGGATGAAAGAGGAGACCAGGAGGAATTTCCGCCGGCCGGATTTCTTGGTCAGCCAGGCGGCCAGCAGCAGCCCGCATACGATGACGAGCGGACGAACGAGGTAACCCAGCGTTTTGGACAAGAAGAAGAACATGGCCTATTTTCTCCGGAAGGAGAGATTCTCCAGTCGGTTAAGCAATTTACGCAACAGATCAAAGTACAAGGTAACGTACATCACAATCGACATCGCCCAGATGACCGCCAGGTTGAAATACAGCGTGTCAATTTTGGCTTTGAGGAAGTGTTTGGCGGGCAGGTAAAACTGGGCGTCGAAGTCGATGAGGTGATGGGGTTCAGGGTCTTTGTAGATCGGGTAGATCTTTTGCACCAGGCGGCCGTTGGATTCAATTATCCTCACCGGTTCTTCCAGGTTTTTGACCAACACCGTGATCGCCTCATTCTGGTAGGACCTCCGGTGCGACTCATAGGCCTCGTCGCCCCCATAGAGATCCTTCATGGCCTGGATTTTCTTCTGCTTCGCCTGGCTGGCTTTGTTGGTTTCATTGACATAGAACTGCTTGAGTTGCTGGAGGAACGTATGCGTTTTCCTGTATACGGCAGAGTCAAAGGTTTCCGGCTGAAGCAGGGCTATTTCCAGGAAATGCTTGCGCCCAACGATTTCCAATTCGCCATCGAGTTCCTGCTGGAGCAACTTAAGGCTTTCCGCCACCTGCGACTTGTCAGCCTCCGGGTTCCGGATATTCAGGTGGACAAAGTCGAGTTTCGATTCGAGGGTGGGGATGAAATAGATGCGCTTGTAGTCTGACTCGGCAATCGTCCTCTCCAGTTCATAGAACTCCTTCTCGTAGCGGTTATCCTTGAATTGGGCCACCATGGCAGCTTCGAAGGCCCAGCGGGAAGCCATCAGGTCGCCGACGAGGGGCACGGTTTCCTGGTTGCCGATCATGGGGTTGAGTTTGTCGAACTTCACCACCACACCGCTCAGGATCAGCTGGGGGATGAGGAGGATGGGGATCAGGATGTAGATCGTTACAGCTGAATTGAAGGCAGAAGAAATGTTCAACCCCAGCATGTTGGCAAAACAGGATACTGTAAACAGGATTCCCCAGTGGATAAGCAGCATCCCTTCAATCTGCAGGACGGTATTGCCTACCCAGACGAAGAGAAAAGTCTGGATGGCAGACAGGCTGAAGAGGATGGCCATCTTGGAAGCCAGGTAGCTTCCCCGGCTCAAATGCAGGAAAGCCTCCCGCTTGAGGATCTTCTGATCGCGGATGATTTCCTCGGCGCTCACCGTGAGGCCCATAAAGAGGGCAACGATGACGCTCATGAAGAGGTACGCGGGAAGGTTGATGTTGCGCAGAAAGACATAGTCCGGATACGTCGGATCGCCGGTGTTGTAGTAGTACGTGATGAAGGCGAGAATGAGGGCGAGGAGGGGCGCTTCCAGCAGGTTGATGGCGAGGTATTGCTTATTGCTGAGTTTGGAAAGCAGGTCACGCAGCCCGAACAGCTGCCACTGCTTCAGCCGGTTGGGCCGGTGCAGGCTGGACACGGGCGGGTCAGACGAAGGCGTAAAGCTAAAGGGTTTGACCCGCGCCGTATAGAATCCGTTCCATTGCTCCGGGGAGATCTTCCGTTCATTGGTAAAATTTCCGTAGTCGTCGAGGACTTTGGTCTCAATGATATTGAAGATTTGTTCAGGATTGACATTGCCGCACTCCGGGCACTCGCCCTGGTCGCTGTTGATCAGGTTGATGTTTTGCTTGAAGAAAGTAATGGCATCCACCGGGTTACCATAGTAGATCTGGTAGCCGCCCGTATCCAGGATCACCAGGCGGTCGAACATCTTGAAAATGTCGGAACTGGGCTGGTGAATAACGGCAAATACCAGCTTGCCTTTCAGCGCGAGTTCTTTCAGGAGCTCGATGATGTTTTCGGAATCCCGCGACGACAGCCCCGAGGTGGGTTCGTCGAGGAAGAGGACGGAGGGTTCGCGAAGCAGTTCGAGCCCGATGTTGAGTCGTTTCCGCTGGCCCCCGCTGATCGTCTTGCGCAGGGGAGAACCTACTTTCAGGTCCTTGATTTCGGTAAGGCCCAGGTCTGAAATCGTCTTAAGGACAAGCTCATTGAGCTCACTGTCCTTCAGGTTGTCAAAGCAGAGTTTTCCCGCGAAATAGAGATTCTGATAGACGGTAAGGTCTTCCATGAGGAGGTCGTCCTGGGGCACGAAGCCGAAGACGCCCTCGATCTTTTCGGGGTTGGCGTGGATGTCGATGGAATTGAGCAGCACCTGCCCGGAGCTGGGTTTTTCGGAACCGTTCAGCACATGAAGCAGGGTAGACTTGCCCGCGCCCGATGCGCCCATCAAGGCGATCAGGTTGCCGGACTCTTCGTTCAGGGAGACGTTGCGGAGGCCGAGTTTTCCGTTCTTGAATTGGTAGGAAAGGTTCTTCGCCTCGAAGGTGGTTCGGCTGGAGGAGCCGGGCTTCTTGAACTGGCCCAGGATTTCACCGAAGTAAACCGGTTCCATTCCTTCCCACTTCATGTTGGTACCTTCCCAGCGGATGCTGCTGCCGCGGGCCAGGGGGCTGATGTTCGTGGATTTCTGGGGAACACCATTGAGGTAAACGTCTTCGGTGCCGATGTATTTGAAGAAGAACATGTCGGCTTGCACCAAATGCAGGATGGCGATCATGCCGCCGAGATTTTCCCGTGAAATGTGCTTGCATCGGCCCGGGGGTTCCTTGACCCGGTCTATGATGAGGATCGCCGGGGAGTTGAAATCCTGTCGCTGATGCCCGAGAATATACTCGGTCATGAGGTTGATTTCTTCGATCGCCACGTTCAGCCCGGAACCGATGGTCTGCACATACTGGCGTTCCTTTTCCGTGATGACGCCGTCGGCCAGCACCACGCTCATGAGTTCAAGGAGGACGACCGCCTTCTGCTTTTGGGTCACTTCCCGGTTGATCTGCTGGCAGAGCAACTGGATGTTCTTTCCTCCGTCCGCACCAAGTTCCTTGGCGAAGGCGTCGAAATAGGCCATGCTTTCTATGACCGACTTCCGTCCCAGGTGATCATGCAGGAAGGCGAGGATGTGGTCTCGTTCCAGCTGGGTGACTTCGCCGTCTTTGGCCACGATGGCAAACAGGCGTAGAATCGCTTTGAGTACCGGTTCACTCATGGTTCAGGGGTGTGAGCTGATTATTATGGTTTGGTCCGAAAATAGAAAAGGGATTGGTGAATGCCAATCCCTTTCCCGGCAGGGCAAGTGGTTTACTTGGTGATATCTGCCCGAATCTTTTCGATCGTTGTTGAAATGCCGGCGAGTGTTTGGTCATTGAACTGGAGGTTGCCTGGATTCTTGTGAATCTGCTCCTGCAGAGGCTCCAGTGCCGTGTACGCGGCATCAAGTTCCTCCCAGTCCTTAAGGATCTTTGTCACCCGGCTGGTCTGGTCCACCTTGGTAAGCATGTCGCGAACTTCCTTCACCGAACTCTTTTGCTTGAGTACGAGCGTAATGATCGGAGTCAGGATCTGCATGCGCTGCTTCGGGTCGGTGAAAGCCTCCTTAGGATACGTGTTGACAATCCCGGTGGCGAGGTGCATGCTCTCCACAAAGCTGCCGGTGATGATCAGGGCGCCGATCTTGCTGTTGGCCCCGGTGCCCATATACTGGGAAGCCTGGTCAACGGCCTTATCAAGCAAACGGGTCAGGGCCACGCGGTTTCCGATATTCTTATCCACGCTGTCAACCATGGCCGGGTCAAAACCGCTCATGATTCCCAGTTCGTCGGCAATTCGTTTGCAGGTCTGGAAGTACTCCATCGACTCCTGTGTTTTGTCGTAAGAGGCGAGGTAGCCCATGTCGGCGGCATACACGCCCAGGTTAAGGGCGGCGTCATCGGGGCGTGTAATATAGGCGTCAGCATTACCCTGGTTGTTGAGGAGGAGTTGGTTGTACTCCGCACCGGTTTGCATGACCAGGTAGGGGATTTCCGACGGCCTGGGGAAGTCTTCAGAGACCAGGTGCGTGATTCTTTCTTCAAGCGTCTGGGCTTCATCAAAAGCCTCTGTCTTGTCGCCGCCGTCCTTAGAACCTCCGCACGAGGAGAGGATGAATAGGGTGCAAAGGATTGCGTACAGGGCATTGAACTTAAATTTCATAGCAATGTTGTTAGTTGGCTTAGGGTTTCGTGCATTCAAGGTCTGGAACACCGGTGTCCAGCCCTAAAAAGCCTTCAATTTTAGCACATTTTTCCTATCTCCCGAATAGCCCCCGTATAAATTTCGAGTTTGTGGCGGGCCTCCGGCGGCCAAGACAGGAAATGCTACCGCTCATCCCTGCTATTGAGCGGAAATCCGTAAACTTGCGTCCGTTTTTGGGCCCTTAGCTCAGTCGGTTAGAGCAGCAGACTCATAATCTGCGGGTCGTTGGTTCGATCCCAACAGGGCCCACTTCCTGGAAAACCGGTAGCCGGAAGTCGTTGATACGCCCATTGGCGTACGGCGGAAACAGCCGGCATTGGCTATCTCATGGAACTCACACCTCGCAAGATCGCCCTCCACCTGGGGCTCTTCCTTCTCACCTTCGTAACCACCACGTTGGCCGGATCCGAGTGGATCTACGGCAAGTCCATCCTCATCCCGGGCTACACCTGGGAGGATTTTCTGAGCGGCATGCCGTACTCGGTTCCGTTTCTCCTGATCCTGTCCGTCCATGAATTTGGCCACTATTTCACCGCCATTCATTACCGCATCCGGACCACGCTTCCTTACTATATCCCGTTGCCCCCGTTTCCCTTCATGATTGGCACGCTGGGGGCACTGATTCGTCTCAAGAGCCGGGTACCCACCAAGCAGCAAACCTTCGATGTGGGCATCGCCGGACCACTCGCCGGCTTTGTCGCAACCATCGCCGTACTGGTTTATGGTTTTGCCACGCTTCCGCCGCCCGAGTATATTTTTCAGTTTCATCCCGACTACCAGCAGTATGGGCCGGATTATGCGAGTGTTGTGTATTCCAGTTCCTTCCTGTCGGCCGGCGCGGCCGATATCGTCATCGGCAAGAACCTGCTGTTTATCTTGCTGGAAAACCTTGTCGCGGACCCGGCGCGTATTCCGAATGTTCACGAGATCATTCATTATCCCTACCTCTTCGCCGGCTTTCTTTCCCTGGTGTTCACCAGCATCAACCTGCTTCCCATCGGTCAGCTCGACGGCGGGCATGTCTTGTATGGCTTGCTGGGCTATGACCGCCACAAGAAAGTGGCCGCGGTCGTCTTCATGGTATTCGTGTTCTACGCCGGCCTGGGTTCGGTAACCTACTTCGGACCCCTGCAGGATCCGTGGTGGTACATTCCCCTTTATGTGGCCTTCCTCTACCTGACGCTTACCGGTCTTCGTCTGTCCTGGCAGGACACGCTGATGTATGCGATGATCATTTTCTCGGCGCAGTTTCTCGTGGCCTGGATGGTTCCGGGTATCAAGGGGTACCCGGGGTGGTTGCCTTTCGTGTTTATCATCGGCCGGTTTGTGGGCGTGGATCACCCGCCGTGCCTGGTGGAGGCGCCGCTCACCCCATGGCGCCATTGGCTCGGGTGGTTTGCGTTGCTTGTCTTTGTGCTGAGTTTTGCTCCCGCACCCATCGAGGTGATTATCTACCCGCCGGCAGCACCATGATCTTCTGCGTGTAAGCGCGACCGTTGATTAGCGTGCGAACGAGGAAGAGCCCGGTGCTTGCTTCATCGAAGGTGAGGGTAGTTTCTTCTCCAAAGGTTTCCCAGTGGAAGCTTGCCCGTCTTCCCGTGAGGTCATATACCTCGACGGCATCGGCCCGGGCCCGCAGCGTGCATGTTCCCCTTGAGGGATTGGGAAAGAATACCGGAGGTTTGGCCGGAGTTTCCAATCCGGTAACCACGTTGCCGTCGCCTTTTCCAAACCCCGGGCGCACCATGAGACTCCCTTGCACATCCACATTCTGAACCCAGTTTCCGGTGGTGTTGAAATACATTTTGGCGGCATTGTTGGTGTTCTTATCGAGTCCGACCGGGATGGAAGCATTGGTGATCTGTTTCCATCCGACATAGAAGGTACTTCCGACGGGTACCGGACGGTAGAGCGGATATCGTACAAACTTATTCATGGTCGATCGCTGGACCACAATGAGTTGTTCAAACAGGGGAGCGGCGGCAATATCGCCCAGGATGGAGCGAATCTGCAAAAGCAGAGACTGGTTGGTATTGTCACCGAATTCCGGGAAGTAAATGTCTACGTAGGTGAGCGTGTCCACACTGTTGATTCGTGAATTAAACTGGTAGGCGAAATACGTTCCGGCCTGGTTTAGGCCAGCACCGTACTCAGCGGCCCCGTCATCGTAAGCGTAGTAGGAAGACAGTACGTAATCGGCAGTAAGGCTGTCGTTCTGACGGAAGTCGATCGGACTATATAAGGCGGGGTTGTAATCTCCACTGTCTGCAAGGAGCACGTTGTCTTTGGTTGACATTCCATACTTCAGTCGAATATGGATGGAGTCAGCATTGATATCGAAGTCACTGGGGCCCGGGATCTTGTTGAGCGTAACGTTAAGGAAACTTAATCCGGGCAAATCGGCGCCAGGGAATTGCGCAGAATCAAGTTTAACCAGGAGGGAGGAAACGGAACCGTTAACCCGGCTGGTGATTTTGGCGGTGGTGGTGTAGTTGATGGGCTGAACGTGGGTTTCCCCGCTAGGGATGTTGAACTCCTTGAGGTTGTACAATTCAACTTGCGGTTTCACCAGATTGACTTCGATGCTGTCAAGAAAATGCCTGACCGGCATGGCAAAGTAGTCTGAAAATAGGGAGGTGAAAGAAGATGAAACTGTGCGGTCGGGGAATTGAGTATCGTTGATGTTTCTTCCTTTGTTAAGGTAGATGTAGTCAATGTTCCACGTATCGTAGGGACCTGAGAGGCGGGCATAGTTGTAGAAGCGGAACTGAAAAGCATCATGAAAGAAGCGATCTTCAGATACCGGAATGATTACTTGCTGGAAGACATCTGTCGCCATGTTGGCATTGGTTTCCAGCACGTATACATTTTCCCAGGTTCCATCCTGAGCTTTGAATGAAAGAATCAGCTGGTCGCCCGGGTCAGGTGGTTCGCCGCGACCCTGGAGCTGGTAAAAGAAGCTGAAGTATACCATAGCCCGGTCGGCCGGGTTCACCAGGTCCATGCGGATGGGTTGGGACGTCAGCCGGTCGGCGAAGCCCTTGGCCAGCACGTCGTTGATGTTGTAAGGTTTGCCGAGCGAGTCGGCGCCGTCAAAACTCACCACATTTTTGGACGGCGGCCGAATGCCCATACCATTATTCAGAAGCACCGATTGCCCATAGAGCCATAGGCTGTCGCGAAGTAGCGTATCATTGGTGGAGAAGTCGTCGAAGAAGGGAAGGAAGGTGGGATCCAGCGCCTGTGTTCGGGCCGCAAGTCGTTTGGTCTTTGTCCGGGTAGCGCTGGGGAGCGGGTACTCGACCAACTGCGCCTCGACAGCGAAAGCAGATAGCAAGAACAGGAAAAGGGCGGCTGTTTTATTCACGCAGCACAGGTTCGGCGGTCAGTTATCCTGCTGGTCCTTGATTTGGTAACCTTTCGGGCCAATCCATAGTTCTACGGGGTCCCCGATGCTGACCGAATCGCCAGGCTCGGGATATTGCTTGATAACGAAGGCTTCGATGCCGGTGGTATCCACATCGTCAGGAATTTGAACGGTGCCAAGGTGGAGACTCAGGTTGGCCAGCCGGAGCAACACATTCTTATACGCCAGGCCGACAAAGTTGGAGAGTACAAAGTCACGGGGTCCGGCGCCATCACCCACCACGAGGTCGATGGTTGAGCCCTTGGGAACGCGGGTTCCCGGGAGGATCACGCGGCCGTTGTAGCGAATCTCCATGACCAGGTGATAATTGGGGCTTCTCCGGTAGATGATTCTTCCCCGGACCAGCTCCGCGCTTTTCAAGACCGCCTCGGCATTCTCCAGTGAACCCGCTCCGCCTTCCCCGAAGAGGTTGGGCAGCGGCAGGGTGGGTGGTGATTTTCGGTTTACCGTGAGGTAGATCTTGCGGTGTTCTTTTACGAAATGTCCAGCCTTGGGAACCTGCGCCAGCACGGTGAGCGGAGGCAGGTCGGCGCTATAGGAGGAATCGCCCACTTCGTAGCGGAGCCGCAGCGGAGTCAGCAGCTTGTCAATCTCGTAGATATCCTTCCCGGTAAGGTCGGGTACCTGCACTTCTTTTCCGTGGTTGGTGGTACCCGGGAGATAAATGTAAAAGAAGAAGACGGATACCACGAGCAGTATTCCGACGGCAATACCCAGGTTGGCCAGGAGTGCCGCAAGCGTATGCGACCGCAGGAAGGATATGATTTTCTTAAAATCCATCAATAGTTCAGGGATGAGTTGAATTCACGCTCAATCCGCGCAGAAGCCTCGTGGCGCTTCGCGGAGAGTTCGATCAGCCGGGTAATCAGTTCGGTGAAGGAAATCCCCCGTTCTTTCCACATCATGGGGTACATGCTGGAATTGGTGAAGCCGGGAATGGTATTGATTTCATTTACGTACAATTCGTCTTCATCCGACAGAAAGAGATCTACTCGAGCATAGTCCTCGCACTTCAGCGTGGTAAACGCGCGTACCGACAACTCGCGGATGCGCTCCATGTGGGCTGCACTCAGTTTGGCGGGCACTTCGATGGATACGGCTTTGCTATCGACATACTTCGCATCGAAGGTGTAGAAGTCGTATTTCTTGCTGATGATGATTTCCCCGGGGAGGGAAGCTTTGGGCGGATCGTTGCCCAGGATGGCGCATTCAATTTCCCGCCCTTTGACATATCGCTCAAAAAGCAATTCGTGGTCGTACCGGAAGGCTTCCTTGACGGCTTTGCTGAAGTCGCCTTTGGAATTCACTTTCGTTACCCCCACGGAAGAGCCAAGGCTGGCGGACTTGACCATGAACGGCGAGCCCAGCTTGGCCTTAACCTCGTCGTAGGAGGGCCGGGCATCATGAAAGTGAAGAGGCACAAAGTCGGCAACCGGTAGCCCGGATTCCCTGAGCAGGCGCTTGGCGACGATTTTGTTCATGGAAAGTGCCGAGCCGAGAACCCCGGTGCCTACCAGCGGGACTGAAAGGCTCTTGAAAAACCCCTGGATGCTGCCGTCTTCCCCGTCGGTGCCATGAAGTACGGGAAAGGCGATGTCGAATTTGATCCGACGGCTTCCATCGGTAAGCCAGGGATGCTGCGGATCAAGATTGGCCTGGAGTCGCTTGCCTCCCCGGATGTTGCGGGTCACCGTCTCGGTCAGGTACCATACGCCTTGCTGCGTAATGCCGATCGGGATGATGACAAACCTGCTTTTATCAATGAACTCAGCGATGTTGCGTGCAGAGTTGACGGATACGCCATGCTCAACTGAGCGTCCGCCATAGAGGAGTGCGACCTTCGTTTTCTTCATCCGGTTTTTGTACTTCCAAAGATAGGAATTCCCGCTAATGACCGATGAAAACCTTTGTGGCTGTCGGGATATTGTCCACGATCATACGAAACAGGTAGAGACCGGGCGTGACCTGCCCGAGGTTGAAGTAGTAGGTCTGGTTGAGGGCGTCAGCGAGCAAGTGTTCGGCAACCAGGCGGCCCTGCAGATCCAGTATCTGGAGTGGAACGTCTTGCCGTTCAGCAAGGTTGAGCGTCAGCGCGACGTCAGCCTGGCTGTTTTGGGAGGAGTAGTAAAACTGGTATTTCGCCGAGGTCTTTGGCGGGTTGGGGTCATCACCGGCAAAAATCTCAAGGTTATCCAGGTACAGATTGTTCCCGTTGTCATTGCGGGCCACAAATGCCAGGCGTACGTTGCTTTGGAAACCTAAAGACCCCAGGTCGACGTACTCCCTCCGCCAATCGTCGTTGGTGCCGGGGATCCATTCATTGGAAGAAGTGGCCGAACTGAACGTGCTTGCCGCGCGATCCATGAGCACTTCGCTATAGTGGACCCCGCAGTCGGTCGATGCCAGGATGAGCAGCCGGTCGTCAGCGGGTACATTTTGGGCATAACTAACGTCAAAAAACAAGCTGAAGGTGCCGGCCCGAAGGTCAAGCATTGGGCTGACCAGCCACGACTCCTGACCAATGGAGGGATTGGTAAAGGACCGGTAAGTAAGGGATAATTCCTTATTGGTCGACACCTGTTCCCAATCCGCGGCGCCGTTGGGGCTGGCTACCCGCCAAAGTGTTTCCTTCGGACTATCAAACGTCACGCGAAGCGGCGCTTTGTCGGTGGTGAGATCAAGAACGGAGTATAGCGTATAGGAATTGTTGGTGACTATATCGGGGATATCATTGGGAAGGGAAATCGTTATTCGCACCTCGTTCTGTCCTTGGTTTAAGTTTACCGGGTTGAGGCTAACGGTTTCGGTTTCTCCCACGTCGAGCTGGAAATTCCCGGCAAACTGCGGCGGTGTGGGAATGCCGTTCACCTGTACGTCCGTTCGAAAGCTATAAATGGGCGAAGTGCCGAGGTTGGTGACTTTGAACTGGATAACAGGATTGGGATCGCAGTGTACAATACCGGGACTGATCACACCAGCGAAGGCAATGTCAACGATTTCATTCTCGGTGACCACTACATTGTCAACATAAAGGTTATTTCCATACCCATTGCGGCCGACGAAGGCCAGCTGCCAGGGAGTAGAGGAGGAAAGGCCGGCGAGACTGAGGATTTCCGATTTTCTCCACTGCAAGGCGTTCAAAGGAAGGAAGGGTTGACTGGTAGATGATGTCGTGGCCAGGGTGGGGCCGCTCTTGTCATACAGCAAAATGCCTGCTTCCAGGTTTTGGTTGCAGGCCGGTAGTGCGTAGACTTTCAGTGCATCGTTGTTCTGTCCCGGGAATTGTGCGTAGGCTACGTCAAATTTGAGTTGTGAACTGGAAGGTACCGCAAGCGAGAAGGCAGGTGAGTAGAGAATATCCAGAACACCTTCGTTTTGATAACTGTAAAACTCCAGCCTCATGGCTCTGTTGGAGGGAGAATTATCCGGGGCGAGAACATTGGTCCAGCCCACCTGATTGTCGGGGTTGGAAACCGACCAGTTCGACGGGAGGGAGGTGAACTGCTCTACCAGCGGCAAGCCAGTGGTGGCCAGGGCCGTGGTGTTGGAGGATTTCGTGTTATTCTGGTTGTTGCCGTCCACACCGCCATTGGTGCTGATCACCTGGAACGTGAATCCATAGGATGATCCTGCATTCAACGCAAGGGGAGGAAAGGTCAGTGTGGTAATGGCTTGAGGAGCCAGGTTCAGGGTAAAGGGCAACTGAGTGGTGCTTCCGCCGGGACCGGTGACTGCGACTTCGATGGTGGTTGAGGTAATCGTGTTGGTTCCGTAGTTACGGACTTCAATCTGGACATTGGCCGAAGAACCACAGGCCGTGGCCCCGGGTGAGAGAATGGACTTTATCCCAAGGTCATTGGCGACCGGGGCTGGCGGCGGGATAGAACCAGGCGACACCAGAAGGCTGGCTCTCCTCGGGCTTTCGGCCAACACCACCAGCATGCGCGCAAATTGCCCGGCGGTAAAAAGGTTCATGCAGGCGTCATAGGTATAGTCCATGTAGTTCATGAACATCTTATTCGTCGAACAGGAAGCCTGCGGATGGGTCGGGCAAAATGAAGATGCGCCCAACTGGGGCGGAGTGTCGGCTACGAAGTCATTGTCCCCGCAACTGGAAACGTCTCCCCAGATGTGACGGAGGCCAAAAAAATGCCCGATCTCATGGGTGGTCGTTCTTCCCTTGTTGTACCCGGCCATGAGGGGGAATGGCCCGGCATCGATGGTGCCAAAGGCCCGGTAGTCAACCACGATTCCGTCGGTGAGCCGGTCTTCCGAGGCCATTTCCAGGCCTGCCAGGTTGTTGCTGACCGGGAATTGCGCATAGCCGATGTCGTTCGTTCCGAAATTCACCACCCAGATGTTCAGGTAATCCTCAGCCGGCCAGTAGCTCAGGCTCTTGAATTCGCTTTGATCCGCCAGCGACCATTGTGGCTTCGTGCCTTGGGTGCGAGTAATGCCGTTGGTTTCCCTTCCTTCCGGGTCCCTTTTGGCGAGCACAAACTCGATGTCCAGGCTTCCTGCGACGGGAAGAAACTCGGCGGGGGTGTTGCTGGCATCCAGGTTCAGCCTCCGGAAGTCGGCATTCAGCACCTGGATCTGCGAGGCAATCTGGGCCTCACTGATATTGGTGATATCAGTGACACCATTATGCAGGACATGGACGACGACTGGGATGGTATAGGTAGCCGATGCGAGCTGGGGTAACTGGCTCTTCTTCGCGGCCAGCCGGGACTGGATCCATTGTTCAAATTCGGCGGGGGTTTCGCGACCGGGTCGCTGGCTGCGTCGCTGCTCTTCGTATCGCGTGGTTGAACAGCGCTCGGGGCCTTGTGCGGTAGCTGAGCGCAGGGGAAGCGCCAGTATGACAGCAAGAATCAATAACCCACGCCCCGTCATGTGAAATTTCTCCAGTTTTGACTTCCTGCCGACACCGTTGTTTAAACGGGTAGACCTGCAAATTTAGTATAAATTCAAGGAAGGGCGACCGAGTAACCGGAAGAGGGTTTGGTCAAACCACCATGAGGTTGACCACTTCAATACCCTGGATTTCGGGTACTGATTTCCGAATGGCTTCTTCCACCCCCGCTTTAAACGTCATGGAGGACATGGGGCAAGTGCCGCAGTTGCCTACGAACTCCAGCCTGACTTTTAGGTCTTTGGAAAGTTCAAGAACACGGATATTCCCTCCATCGGCCTCCAGGTAAGGACGAATGCCGTTGAGCGCTTCGTCCACGCGCCTTAGAATATCGTCGATGTCCGTAACGGTCGTCATGAGATCACTTCCACTTTTTGGGTATTGGCAAAGGTAGCATTTCGGATGGCAACCTGCCGGGCGAGGGATTCGGCCAGTTGGCTGAAGGCTTCGGCCGTGGGACCCTCTTTCAGGACGGCGGGAAGACCGCTGTCTCCGCTTTCGCGAATGCTCTGAACGAGGGGAATCTGGCCCAGGAAGGGAACCTTGTACTTTTCTGCCAGGTTCTTGCCGCCGTCTTTGCCGAAGATGTAGTATTTGTTGGCCGGGAGTTCAGCCGGGGTGAAATAGGCCATGTTTTCGACTACACCGAGAATGGGCACGTTGATCTGGGGTTGCTGGAACATCACCAGTCCTTTGGTGGCGTCGGCCAGGGCGACTTTTTGAGGTGTAGTAACGATCACCACGCCCGTGACGGGCACCGTCTGAACCAGGGTGAGGTGGATATCGCTGGTGCCCGGGGGAAGATCAATGAACAGGTAGTCGAGGTCGCCCCACACGGCATCGGTGATGAATTGCTTCAGGGCAGAGCTGGCCATCGGACCGCGCCAGACCACGGCACTGTCGGGGGGAGCCAGGAAGCCGATCGACATCAGCTTGACGCCATAATGCTCCAGCGGCATGATCACGTTCTTGCCGTTGACTACGCTTACTTCCGGTTGTTCCATCTCGCAGTTGAACATGGTGGGGATGGAAGGTCCGAAGATATCGGCGTCGATAAGTCCTACTTTGGCACCGGAACGGGCAAGGGCCACCGCGAGGTTGGTAGTCACCGTGCTTTTGCCTACGCCCCCTTTGCCCGATGCAATGGCGATGATGTTCTTGACGCCCTGCAGCATGACGGCATTGTCGCGTACCGAAGTCACCGAACTGGTCATCTGAATCGTCAGTTTGGCGTTCGGGGATACTCGGTGGATGGCTTTTTCGCAGTCCTGCCGGATCATCTCCTTGAGCGGGCAGGCCGGGGTGGTGAGCACGACGGAAAACGACACTTCATCCCCCTGGACCGAAACATCCCGGATCATATTCAGGGTTACCAGGTCCTTCTTCAGGTCGGGGTCATTCACCGTTCTCAGCGCTTGGAGGACATCTTCGGCGGTCATTCAGCAGGGATTAAGGTGCGAATTTAGTGGCAATGGCGTTCACCCGGGGCTTTTTAGGAGGTATTTTTCGGCCTCCATTGCCTGCTGAATAACTATCTTTGAACCCTTAAAGTTTAGACTTTCCCCCTTTTTCCTTGATCAGCCGGGAGACCATTGATGAAGTCAAGAACCGGGTCGACATTGTCGACGTGATCAGCGACTTCGTGTCGCTCAAACGGTCGGGGCAGAACTACAAGGCCCTGAGCCCCTTTAATAATGAGAAAACACCCTCGTTTTTCGTAGTTCCCGCCAAGGGCATTTTCAAGGATTTCAGCAGTGGAAAAGGGGGTGATGCCATCACCTTCATCATGGAACACGAGGGGATGAGCTACCTCGAAGCTATCCGTTTCCTGGCCAAAAAGTACGGGGTAGAGATCAAGGAAGAAGCCGGATCCGAGGAAGCCCGGGAGCAACAAAGCGAGCGGGATGGGCTATACATCCTGATGAACTTTGCGAAGGACTACTACCGCCACAACCTTTTCGAAACGGAAGAGGGAAAAGGGATTGGCCTGAGTTATTTCCGGGAGCGGGGTTTCAACGACCGGACGATCCAGAAGTTTGAACTGGGCTACGCGCTCGACGGTTGGTCGAACCTCATGGATGAGGCCATCAAGAAAAACTATAACAAGGAGTTGCTGGAAAAGACCGGCCTGGTGGTCAAGAACGAAGAGGGAAGGATGTACGACCGGTTCCGCGGCCGGGTGATTTTTCCTGTGCACAATCTTTCGGGCAAGGTCATCGCGTTCGGGGCACGCATGATGGGCAAGGAAAAGAACCAGCCCAAATACATCAACTCCCCGGAGACCGACATTTATCACAAGAGCCACGTATTGTACGGGTTGTTCCAGGGCAAGAACGCCATCCGGCAACGCGACACGTGCTACCTCGTGGAAGGATATACCGACGTGCTCTCGATGCACCAGTCGGATGTGGAAAACGTAGTGGCCTCATCAGGCACAGCGCTCACAGAGGACCAGATCAAGTTGATCCGGCGTTTCACCGAGAATGTGACCGTGCTCTTCGATGGCGATGCGGCAGGTATTAAAGCGGCCCTTCGCGGCATCGATCTGATTCTTAAGGGCGGGCTGAATGTCAGGGTCGTGCTGCTTCCCGATGGGGAGGATCCGGACAGCTACTCCCGCAAGGTGGGCACCACCGAATTTCACAAGTACCTGGCTACCAAGACCCAGGATTTTATTTCCTTCAAGGCGGGACTGTATGCCGCCGAAGCAGGCAATGACCCGATCCGGAAGGCGGAGTCCATCAAGGAAATCGTCAACAGCATCGCGCTGATCCCCGACCCGGTAAAGCGTTCGGTGTATTTGCAGGAGACCAGCCATCAGCTCAAGATCGGCGAACCGGTGCTGCTCGCCGAACTTAACAAGCTGCTGGTACAGGAGCGTCGCAAGCGAGAGCGTGAAGCGCCGACCCAGGTTCCGCCGGAATTTGATTCTGCCCTGGAGCAAGTTCAGGATACCACACCGCAGACGGTAGACCCTCGCGACATGGTGTACTACCAGGAGCGCGAGACGATCCGCCTCCTGATGAATTATGCGAACCATGTCGTGGATGAGGATCACCGGCTGGTGGGGTTCCTGCTGCATGAACTGGAGGACGTGGAGTTCAGCAACCCGGTGTTCCGGGAAATTCATGATCAGTTTGCGGAACAGCTCAAAAAAGGCCAGGTGCCGGATAGCCGTTATTTGCTGGATCAAGGATCACCCGAAGTGAAGAAAGCGATCACCGACCTGATGACTGACCGGTATGAAACGTCACCGCATTGGAAAGAGAAGTACCAGATCTTCTTCCCGGACGAGGAAGAGATCCTGAAGGATATGGCGCTGACCAACGTATTGCGCTTCAAGTTCAGGGTGGTCCAGAAAATGATAGAGGAGAACCTCTCGAAGCTTCGCGTCGCAGAACAAAAAGGCGACTGGCCCGGGGTAGAAAAGTGCCTGGAGCAGCAGGAGGGGCTGAAAACGGCGGAACGCGACCTGGCCAGCATGCTGGGTATCGTGGTGGCCCGCTAGGAACATTAAGAAAAGCATTATTGTTAACAGAGGTGAATTCGAATGAACATGAGTGAAGAAAGGCTGGATACCATTGAAGAGGCCATCGAGGAGATTCGTAATGGAAAGATGATCATTGTCGTCGACGACGAAGACAGGGAAAACGAAGGCGATTTCATCTGCGCGGCGGAAACCGTGACTCCCGAGATTGTGAACTTCATGGCCAGGGAGGGCAGGGGATTGATCTGCGTACCCCTGATCGAGGATCGCTGCGAAGAGCTCGGCCTGGACCTGATGGTGGGCAAGAATACCGCGGCCTACGAGACTCCTTTCACCGTATCTGTAGACCTGATTGGTCATGGCTGTACCACGGGGATCTCTGCCCACGACCGCTTTCGCACCATCAAGGCGCTGGCTGACCCGGAAACCAAGCCGGAAGAGCTGGGCAAGCCCGGGCATATCTTTCCCCTGAAAGCCAAGCGTGAAGGGGTGCTCCGTCGTTCGGGGCACACGGAGGCGGCCATTGATTTTGCCCGCCTGGCCGGATTTCGCCCGGCCGGTGTGCTGGTGGAAATCATGAATGAAGATGGCAGCATGGCCCGTCTGCCTCAACTCAGGATCGTGGCGAAGAAATTCGGCCTGAAACTGGTCTCCATCAAAGACCTTATCGCCTACCGTCTCCGGAAGGAGTCGCAAGTCCGACGAAGGGTAGACGTGAATCTCCCGACTACGTACGGTGATTTCAAGCTCGCCGCCTACGAGCAAATTGACACCGGCGAGTTGCACCTGGCGCTGATCAAGGGTACCTGGAAAAAGGATGAACCTGTGTTGGTGCGCGTCCACTCTTCCTGCGTGACCGGCGATATTTTTGGCTCCTGTCGCTGCGACTGCGGCACCCAATTGCATGATGCCATGAGGATGGTGGACAAAGCCGGGACAGGCGTGGTGCTGTACATGAAGCAGGAAGGAAGGGGCATCGGGTTGCTCAATAAACTCAAGGCCTACAAACTCCAGGAGGAGGGACTCGATACGGTGGAAGCCAACCTGCAGCTGGGCTTTGACATGGATAATCGCGATTATGGCATTGGCGCTCAGATCCTCAGCGACCTGGGCATCTCCAAGCTGAGGCTCATTACCAACAACCCCAAGAAGCGGGTGGGACTGATGGGTTATGGCCTGGAAATTGTGGAGAATGTTCCTATCGAGACTGTGCCCAACAAGCACAACGAGCGCTACCTGACCACCAAGCGCGATAAGTTGGGCCATACGATCCTGAAGAATCTATGAAGGTAATCTTCCTGTGGTTGGCGTTTCTCGGCACAGGGGCTGCCTTTGGCCAGCAGTTCCCCTTTGAATTCTGGCACGACGGCAAGCTCGTACTGGAATCTGGGGATACGCTCACGGGAAGTATCAAGTACGATCTCCAGAGTGACCTCGTGCAGTTTTCCAGGGGAGGTAAGCTGGAGTCTTTCACGGCCCGGAAGATGACCTATTTCGAGATCTTCGATCAGACATCCCGCCGCTACCGCCAATTTTACAGCATACCCTACCAGACCTCCGGGGCCTACAAAGCACCGGTCATCTTCGAGCTGCTCGCCGAAGGCAAGATGACCCTCCTTTGCCGGGAGAGTGTCGAGTACCGCAGCTACACCAACGCCTTCTACACGTACGGCACCTCTACGAGGCTGGTGTTGGTCTACCAGTATTTCTTGCTGAAGGAAGACGGCAATATCGAGATATTTGAAGGCAAGCGTAACGACTTGCTCCGACTGATGGGGCCCCAAGCCGATCAGGTCGCCAAATACATGAAGGCCAACAAACTTGATCTCGCTGATCGCAACGAATTTGTTCAAATTGTTACGTACTATAACTCCCTTTTTAAATAGATGGCAAAGCCTCTGATTTTAGTAACGAATGATGACGGAATCACCGCGCCGGGCATCGGGCACCTGGTTGCCGTGATGAAGGACCTCGGCGAAGTGATCGTTGTCGCACCCAATCGCCCGCAGTCGGGGATGGGACACGCGATCACCGTGGGCGATACGCTCCGGATCAAGGACAGCCGGATCTTCAACGACATCCTGGCCTATGAATGTTCGGGCACCCCTGCCGACTGTGTGAAGATGGCCCGACACTACGTGCTCAAGGATCAACGCCAGCCGGATATCGTGGTCAGCGGCATCAACCACGGGAGCAACACCAGCATCAGCGTGCTTTATTCGGGGACGATGTCGGCGGCCATTGAAGCAGCCATCGAGGGGACTCCGGCCATCGGCTTTTCGCTTTGCGACTATAGTGCAGATGCGGATTTCTCCCACGCCCTCGACTACGTGAAGAAGATCACCGAGCAGGTGCTTAAGAAAGAAATTCCCAGGGGCGTCGCGCTCAATGTCAATTTCCCTCCGAAGCGGCATGAGCCGATCAAGGGAATCCGTATCTGCCGCCAAGCCAATGCCAAGTGGGTGGAAGACTTCGACGAGCGTCGGGATCCCAACGGCCGCAAGTACTTCTGGATGACAGGTAATTTTGTCAATTTCGACAAGGGAGAGGACAATGACGAGTGGGCGATTGCCAACAACTACATTTCCGTTGTACCCAGCCAGTTTGACCTGACCGCCCATCACGCCATCCCGGTGCTCAACAACTGGGAAATCCTGGGCAGCTAGTCCCCTCTACACGGGATCGACATCGAACACGACCTTGACGCCGCGGTAATTCTTGTCCTCCTGCATCGCGTCGCTCAGGGTAAGCAGCGTCTGCTTGATAGCCCCAAGTCTTCCCTGGTCTCGGGGAATTTTCAGCAGGATGGTGTTGAGGTACTCGTTGCGAATCTTCGAGATGATCGGCTCGCCAGGGCCGAGGAGCCGGAAGCCGCCCGCCTTTTCACGGATGCTCATGGCGAGATGCTGTGCCGCGCGGGCACTGATGTTCCTGTCCATGTGCTTGATGGTAATCTCGATCAATCGGGCGAAGGGAGGGTAATGGTGATGCTCGCGGTCTTCCAGTTGTTCGTCGAGGAATGACGTCACGGCATGACGGGTGACATAGCTGAAAAGCGGTTGCTCCGGGTTGGACGTCTGGATGAGCACCTTGCCGGCTGTCTCGCGACGCCCGGCCCGCCCGCTGACCTGCACGATCAGTTGAAAGGCCCGCTCATAGGATCGAAAGTCCGGGAAGTGCATCATCCGGTCGGCATCGAAAACACCCACGAGTCGTACCTTGTCAAAGTCCAGTCCCTTGGTGACCATTTGTGTGCCTACGAGGATGTTCGTTTCTCCTCGTTCAAATTCGTCCAGTATGGACTCGTAGCCTGAGCGGGTTCGGGTGGTGTCGAGGTCCATGCGTTGTATGCGCGCATCAGGAAAGTGAAGGGTCAGTTCCTCTTCCAGCTTTTGAGTGCCGTAGCCCAGCGTCAGAATCCGCTTGCTGCCGCAGGAGGGGCATTGCTTGGGAAGTTCTTCCCGGTAACCGCAGTAATGGCAAATGAGCGCATGACGAAACTGGTGATAGGTGAGGCTGACGGCACAGTTGATGCATTTGGGAATCCACCCGCAATCTTCGCATTCCACCAGCGGGGAATGGCCGCGCCGGTTCTGGAAGAGGATCACCTGGCCCTTCTGCTCCAGAGTCGATTTAATCTCGCGCAGCAAGGCGGAGGTAAATTCGCCTTTAAGCGTCTTGGATTTTCGCTCCCGGGCGATGTTGGCAAATGCAATAGCGGGGAGCTGGGCATCGCCAAAGCGCTCGTGGAGTTGTACAAATCCAATCTTCCCGGCCCTGGCCTGGAAGTACGTTTCGCAGCTGGGAGTCGCGGTGCCGAGCAGAACTTTGGCGTGGTGAAAATGAGCCATCATCCGGGCCACATCACGGGCATGATACCTCGGCGCGGGATCCTGCTGCTTGTACGAAGGATCATGTTCTTCGTCGACGATGATCAACCCGAGGTTGTCGAAGGGAAGAAATACGGCCGATCGCACGCCGATGACGAACCGGAAACGGCCACTCAGTACGCCGTTCCATACCTCCACGCGCTCATTGTCGGAGAACTTGGAATGATATACGCCCAGCGCGGAACCGATGATGCGCTGGAGCCGTGTGACAATCTGCGTGGTGAGGGCGATTTCCGGAAGAAGGTAAAGTACTTGCGAGCCGCCGTCCAGCGCGCGGCGGATCAGGTCGACATAGATCTCGGTCTTTCCGCTGCCCGTCACACCGAAAAGAAGACTGGTACCGTGCTCTTCCAGCCCCTTGAGTATTTCGTTTCGCGCTTTCTCCTGGGCCTCGCTCAGGAGCACCGGGTGTTCGGTGGCCCCAGCAGGGGTACCAAACCGGGGAACTACCTTGTCAAAGATTTCCAGAATATTGTTCTTGACCAGTGTCTGCAGCGAGGACTCAGAGATCTCGGCATCCAGCAGGTCGGCCCGCGACATTCCCTGCCGGTTGACCGACGCATCCTGGAAGACCGGTACCTGTTGAAGGTATTTCAGAAGAACGGCCTCCTGTTTGGGTTTTCCGGCGAGTTGTTCAAAGAGGTGTTCCAGTTCCTTTTTCTCAGTGTATTTCTCCTGCAACCTTACCCGTTTTTCGGTCTTGGGCCGGTACTTCTCTTTTACCGTTTCAAACAGGATGATGGCTTCCTTCGAGGTCAGCGATTTGAGAATGCTGTAAATGGACTTTGCGTCGAGGAGTTTGGCCACCTCGCTGTATGACATGGGTTCCGACTTGAGGTGGTTGATCAGCATCAACTCCTTGGCGGAAAAATCAAAGGGTGATTCTTCCTGGTTAAAAGCCGGGTGCAACTGCACCATCGATTCGCTCGAGAGCTTCAATCCGGCCGGCAACGCGGCGTTGAGCACTTCTCCCGGGGAGCACATGTAGTAATCGGCCATCCACTCGAACAGCCTGAATTGGAGGGGGGTAATGCTCTCCGTTTCGTCGAGAAGTTCCAGGAGATACCGCGCTTCGTACTCCGTGGGAGGAGTGTTGTGGAGCCGGGTCACCACGCCGGTAAGAATCTTTCGGGCTCCGAAGGGAACGATCACCCGCTGTCCGACGCGAATACGGTCGTTCCAGGCAGCAGGAACACGGTAGGTAAAGTACTTCCGTACAGGTACCGGGACGATCAGCTCGGCGAACAGGGTTTGGTCGCGGGAATAGGAGGATTCCGGGGTTGTCGTTGGCGGGTTCACGTCGACGCCGAAGATAGCAATTGCAGGGCTTCGTTGATCGTCTTCACCGGCAACCGGCAGGTTTTGTTCACGCAAACGTGGATCAGCGTATCGGAGCTGCCGGCCTTATCAATGGTCAGGGGAAGTGTGCAGCCGGGAAAAGCGCCCATAAGTATTCCGTTGGGTAAGGGAGTTGCTGCCAGCTGCTTGCGGTACACTTCAAGACGGGGGCCGCTCACCACGATTTCAAAGAAGGGGAGTGTCACTTCCATGGCCACGACGGCCCAGTGAGAAAGGTAAGCCGGCTCTTTTCCCAGCAGTGACTTGATCCCTGACACCATTTCAATGGCATCCTGCTTCCACTCTTCGCGGTCAAGCAGCACACCCAGCCGGAAGAGGTTTCTGGCCATCACCGAATTGGGCGAGGGGATGACATTGTCAAACAGGTCCTTCTTGCGACTGATTAGCCGTTCGCCGGAAGCGGGGGTGAAGAAGAAGTACCCGTCTTCGGCATCCCTGAATTCCCGGATCACATGCTCGCAGGCGGATTCCGCTCTTCGAACCCACCGCTCGTCGAACGTACATTCATAAAGATTGAGCCAGGCCTGGATGAGGTGGGCGTAGTCTTCCAGGAAGCCTGTGGTCAGGCTGCGTTTGTTCTTGAACGAGCGAAAGCACAGGATGCCGTCCAAAAGGTGGTCGTCGATAAATCGGGCGATCCCCAGCGCTTCGTCCAGGTAACCATCCTTCCCGTAGGCTTTGTAGGCATCGCAAAAGCCAGTGATCAGCATGGCGTTCCAGCCTGTCAGAATCTTGTCATCGAGTCCTGGCCGCGTACGCGATTCCCTTCGCTGCAGCAGCGCGCGCTTGCAGGCACTGAGTTTCTCTTGCTGCTCTGGGGTAAGGGAAGTGATGGGGCCTTCGAGTGGATAGAGGATGTTGCGATTATGCTCCCAATTCCCGGCCTCGGTGGCCTGGAAATATTGCATGAAGAAGGCACTGTCAATTCCCAGAACCTCTTTGAGCTCTTCCGCAGTCCAGGTATAAAACAAACCCTCTTCGCCCTCGGTGTCGGCGTCAAGCGCGGAGAAATAGCCACCCTCAGGATGTCTCATTTCCCGCTGCAGCCACGAGAAGGTTTCTTCAATCACCTCCTGGAAGCGGGGATGAGGACTCAGGGTTTGGGCCTGTGAATAAAGGCTGAGCAGTTGCGCATTGTCATACAGCATCTTCTCAAAGTGAGGTGCAAACCATTTGTGGTCGACGGAGTATCGTGCGAAACCTCCTCCGAGTTGGTCAAAGATGCCTCCGCTGGCCAGTTGTTTCAGCGTTAGCAGCACCATCTCGAGGGCTTTCGGATTGCGGGTCAGCCAATGATAGCGAAGAAGCCACTGCCAGATGGAAGGCATCACAAACTTGGGTGCGCGGTCCAGTCCGCCATAGCGCGAATCAAAACGATCGAGCAGGGTGGAGTAAGCCTGGTGAAAGGTGCTCTCCTCCACGGGGCCTGGCTCCGGGGCAAACCGGGAGAGTTCGCTGGAATGCAAGTGCTCGGCTAGCGCTTCGGCGTTTTGATCAATTTCACTGCGCCGCTCTCTGAAGGCGCGGGAAAGTTGTACAATCAGTTGGACCCAGTGCTTCGGGGGAAAATAGGTGCCTCCAAAAAAAGGCTTTTGACCCGGGGTAAGGAAGACGTTCAAGGGCCAGCCGCCGCTGAGACCCATCGCCTGCACGGCGTCCATGTAGACCTGGTCGATATCGGGGCGCTCTTCGCGGTCAACTTTGATGCACACCAGGTGTTCGTTCATCAGCGCAGCGATATCCTCGTTCTCAAAACTTTCGCGTTCCATGACGTGGCACCAGTGGCAGGAGGAATAGCCGATGCTCACCAGGATGGGCTTGTTTTCCCGTTCCGCCCGGGTCAGTGCCTCAGCGCCCCACTCGTACCAGTCGACGGGATTGTAGGCATGTTGCAGCAAGTAGGGGCTGGTGGAATGAATCAGTCGGTTGGCTTTCCGGCCGGTGTAATGGGATCCTGTCATCGGGGTTGGGCGAGCAGCAGTTGTTCTTCGACGGAAGCGATCTCCTTCTCAACATCGGCGATGCTGCGGAGTTGTTGAAGTTGCTTCAAGGTGGAGCTGAGGAATTCGCGGTAGGCATCGCTTTGCGGCTGCAAGGGTCGATGCGACAGCGCCTGTCGTAGCGGCTCCCATTGCCTGAGGAATCGCTGTGCTATTTCGTTGAAATACGTCTCGCTGAATTTCTGCCAGATATATTCTTCGGCGAATGGTGTAGGATGGATGAGGTCATCGGCATAGAACCGGTAGTCGCGAAGGTCGTCTACCATCAATTCGTAGGCGGGAAAGTAATCTACCCGTGATTCGGCTTCCTGGAGCAGGTGGCACGCCAGCCGCAGGGCAGACTTGCTCACCTGGTTGAGCGGAAGGGTGTCTTTCACATGGCGGACGGGGCTGACGGTAAGTACGAATCGCAAGTCAGGATTCAGGACGGTCAGGGACTTATAAGTATGCCGGAAGTCAGCTGCAATCTCCTCCGGCGCCGATAACCATTTGACGAATTCACCCGAAGGCACCTTGTGGCAGTTCGCCACCGGCCGTTGATTTTGTTTCAGGGCATAGCTCCAGGCTGTGCCGTACGTCAGCAGCATGACCCGGGCCCGGCTTAGGAAGTGGCGAACAGTATTGACTTGTTCGCCAAGCAAAAGGCTCAGTTCATCACGGGAAGGGGCGCTGAACGATGAATGAAAATCGTAATGATACCAGAGGTCTTGTCGCTTCACGTACCCATCCCGAGAAGGGGCCTCTCCGCTGGCCGCCATCCGCAGCAGCCGGTGAATCGCGAGGGGATGGTAGGTAGTGCCAAACGGGTTGGCACAGCAATCGAACTTCCGGGTAGTGAGCCGATCACCCATGGACGCCGAGAAACACGAGCCCAGCGTGAGTACGGGATCGGTAAGGCCGAACGACCAGGATGACTTGGGGAGGGTCAGTGTGGTTCGGAAGTCCATGGGTTAAAGTTATGTTGATTTTGTATAGAACAATGGCCGGAAAATCTAATTTTACGATACCCAAAATTCAATTATGGTACTTGATGCTTCTGTAGAGAAACTTCCAACCAGAATCTTTGAGACGTCGGAGGAGGCTTCTGTTTTTGTAGCCCAGGAAATCGCGGCGCTGATTCGGCGGCTTCAGAAGGAAAAGAAACAGGTGGTGCTGGGATTGGCCACGGGCTCTACGCCCACCCGGCTTTATTCCGAACTGGTAGCCCTGCACAAGAAGGGCCTGAGTTTCCGCAATGTCATTACGTTCAACCTCGACGAGTACTATCCCATGCAGCCTGACAGCCTGCAAAGCTACGTCCGGTTCATGCGCGAACATTTGTTTGATCACATCGATATCCCCGAGAAGAACATCAACATCCCCGACGGTACCCTGCCAAGAGACAAGGTCGCGGCATTCTGCAAGTCGTATGACAAGAAGATTGAAGCCTGCGGGGGAATCGACATCCAGATCCTGGGTATCGGGCGTACGGGGCACATCGGCTTCAACGAACCGGGTTCTTCGGACCGCACCGGCACACGGATGATCACCCTTGACCAGGTGACACGCATCGATGCGGCCAGCGATTTCTTTGGTGAAGAGAACGTGCCTCAGAAGGCGATCACCATGGGCGTGGGAACCATCCTTAAGGCCAAGCGGGCCATCATGATGGCGTGGGGCGAGGGCAAGGCGCAGATAGTCCAGCGTGCCGTTGAAGGTCCGGTGACCGACCAGGTGCCGTCAACCTATCTACAGAAACATCCCAATGCGCTCGTGGTGCTTGACGATGCGGCCTCCTCCCAGTTGACCCGCGTCAAGACCCCCTGGCTTCTCGACCATTGCCAGTGGGACGATCAGCTCATTCGGAAGGCGGTGGTATGGCTTTGTCAGACCCTGAAGAAACCGATCCTCAAGCTCACCAATCATGACTACATGGAGCATGGGATGGCTGATATCATTACAGAATACGGTTCAGCTTATAAGGCCAACATCAAAGTCTTTAATGAACTGCAGCATACGATTACCGGGTGGCCGGGGGGTAAGCCGAAGGCGGATGACAGCAATCGCCCTGAGCGCGCCAAGCCCTTTCCTAAGCGGGTGGTGATCTTCAGCCCTCATCCCGACGACGATGTGATTTCCATGGGAGGAACCTTCATCCGGCTAGTGGACCAGGGACATACAGTTCATGTGGCTTACCAGACCTCTGGCAATATTGCCGTCTTTGATGACGATGCGGTACGCTTTGCCGACTTTGTCCGCGACTTCAATGCGGCGTTCGGCCTCAGCAAGGCGGACGGCGAGAAGTTCTATAAGAAGATTGTTTCCTCGATCAAGCATAAGAAGCCCGGGGAAGTTGACAGTCCCGAAGTATTAACCATCAAGGGGTTGATCCGGAGGGGTGAAGCCAAGGCAGGCTGCCGGTATACCGGCATTCCCGATTCGCAGGCGCACTTTCTTGACATGCCGTTTTATGAGACGGGTAAAGTAAAGAAGAAGCCGCTCAGCGAGGCGGATATACGAATCATTGTAGACCTGTTGGAGAAAGTGAAACCGCACCAGATCTACGCGGCCGGCGACCTATCAGATCCGCACGGAACGCATCGCGTTTGCCTGGCGGCCATCTTCAAGGCCATTGACCGACTGAAAAAGCGTCCGTGGATGAAGGACTGTTATGTTTGGCTGTACCGCGGAGCATGGCAGGAGTGGGATATCGACCAGATTGAAATGGCCGTGCCGCTCAGTCCCGATGAATTGATGCGCAAGCGCAGGGCTGTTTTCAAGCACCAGTCGCAGAAAGACAGTGCGCTATTCCCGGGCAATGATGCACGTGAATTCTGGGTGCGCGCCGAAGACCGGAACCATGCCACGGCCTCGGCCTACAACCAGTTGGGGCTGGCGGAGTACGAGGCTATCGAAGCATTCGTCCGTTATCATTTCTGAGCATGAGCAAGTTGTTAGTTTCCTGGAACGTCAATGGGATCAGGGCCATTATCAAGAAGGGCTTCCTGGAAACCATCCGGGATCTGAATCCCGCGGTATTGTGCCTGCAGGAGACCAAGGCATCGGAGGAGGAGACGATGGAGACGCTGAATGCTCTTAAGGGGTATTATGTCTTTGTCAACTCCTCCAAAGCCAGGAAGGGGTATTCCGGGACCGCGTTGATCACCCGTGACGAGCCGGTCAACGTGACCTATGATATTGGTTACGAGGAGTTCGATCAGGAAGGCCGGGTGATCGCCGCGGAGTTTGATACCCATTTCTTGGTGACGGTGTATACCCCCAATGCCGGGGAGGGACTTGCCCGCCTCGATTATCGCGAACGTTGGGACCAGGAATTTGGCGCGTATGTCGCCTGGCTACGGAAGCGCAAGCCGGTTATTGTGTGCGGAGACCTGAACGTCGCCCATCAGCCCATTGACCTGGCGCACCCCAAGGAGAACTACAACAAATCGGCGGGCTATACGCAGAAAGAGATTGATGGCTTTGCCCGTTTGCTGGCCGGAGGGATGGTGGACACCTTCCGTCACTTTCACCCCGGCGAGGTCAAGTACACCTATTGGAATTACTACACGTTTGGCCGCGACAAGAATGTCGGCTGGCGGATCGATCATTTCCTGGTGGACAACCGGATGATGCCGGCCGTCAAGGAGGCGTTCATCTATAACGACTACCACGGATCGGATCATTGCCCCGTAGGCCTCAAGCTCGATTCCTGAGCCGGGAAGAGGTTTTGCCAACGAAAATTGTCAGGAAAACCAGGTTTACCTCGCGTCAATCACCCCGCTAGTTTTGGGTCATGGCAAGAATCCCAAAACTGACTGATGAAGCGCTGGTGGTGCGGATTCACTTTATCCGGGGTCAAAAGGTAATGCTCGACCGCGACCTGGCGCAATTGTACAACGTGCAAACCCGTGACTTGAACAAGGCGGTGAAGCGGAACTACCGCAGGTTCCCGCCCGACTTTATGTTCCGGTTAAAGTCCTCGGAGACCAAAAACTTGATGTTCCAAATTGGAACATCAAGTTGGGGTGGAACCCGCAAGTTGCCATATGCATTTACCGAGCAAGGAATCGCCATGTTGTCGAGTGTGCTTCGGAGTGAACGAGCCATACAGGTCAATATCCATATCGTTCGTGTGTTTACCCGCCTGCGTCAGTTTCTTCTCAACAACAAGGACATTTTGCGGAAGCTGGATCAGCTGGAGAACAGGCTGGGCAAACACGACGAGCAAATCCAGGCAATCTTCCAATACATGAAAGAGATGTTCAACCCGCCGCGGGAGTCCATGCGAAAGATTGGGTTCAGGCAGCGGGGCAGAGAAACGACGCTGCTGTTGAAGTAGAGGTTACGGGATTCGCTGAATCTGGGCGCCCAGTTTGATCAGGCGGCCCTCGATGTCCTGGTAGCCGCGGTCAATCTGCTCGACGTTGCTGATCTCGCTCTCTCCGTTGGCAGAAAGTGCGGCGATCAACAGCGCCACTCCGGCCCGTATATCCGGCGATGACATCTTGATGCCGCGGAGCGGGTACTTGCGGTCGAGACCAATGATGTTGGCGCGGTGCGGATCACAAAGGATGATCTGCGCGCCCATGTCGATGAGCTTATCTACAAAGAAGAGGCGGCTTTCAAACATCTTTTGATGGATGAGTACGCTTCCCTTGGCCTGGGTGGCCACCACCAGGGCCACGCTGATCAGGTCGGGTGTAAAGCCCGGCCACGGGGCGTCGGCGATGGTGAGAATAGACCCGTCGATGAAGCTCTCAATTTCAATGTGATCCTGCGCAGGGATGTGAATGTCGTCGCCCCTGAACTCCATCTTGATGCCTAGCCGCCGGAAGGTTTCCGGAATGAGTCCGAGCATGTCGATGCGGCAATTCTTGATGGTAATTTCCGACTGCGTCATGGCGGCAAGGCCGATGAAGCTGCCGATCTCGATCATGTCCGGGAGGAGGGTATGCTCGGTTCCTTTCAACGAAGACACCCCTTCGATGACGAGGAGGTTGGAACCAATGCCGCTGATTTTGGCTCCCATGCGATTAAGCATATTACAGAGCTGCTGTAAATAGGGTTCGCAGGCGGCGTTGTAGATCGTCGTGGTGCCTTTGGCCAGCACGGCTGCCATGAGAATGTTGGCTGTTCCCGTAACGGAGGCTTCATCGAGCAACATGTAGCAGCCTTTCAGGGCCGAAGCATCGATGTTGAAGAGATTGCCTGCGCTGTCAAAACTGAATTTGGCACCGAGATTCTGAAAGCCGAGGAAGTGAGTGTCCAGCCGGCGGCGTCCGATTTTGTCGCCTCCAGGCTTGGGAATGCTCGCCTTGCCGTAGCGGGCGAGGATAGGTCCCAGGAGCATGACAGATCCCCTTAAGGCGGCTGCCTTTTTCCGGTACGATTCGGATTCGAGGTGCTTGATGTTTACTTCTCGCGCCGTAATCCGGAACGAGCCGTTGCCGAGTTTCTCGACCTGGCAGCCGAGGTCACCCAGCAATTCAATAAGCTTGTTGACATCAAGGATGTCAGGGATGTTGTGAAAGGTAACGGGATCAGCGGTGAGAAGCGCGGCGCAGAGAACCTGCAGGGCTTCGTTCTTGGCGCCTTGGGGAATGATCTCGCCGCGGAGTCGTTTGCCGCCCTGGATTCGAAAAGAACTCATTGGTCTCTTCTGCGGTGAGGGTTGAAGCGTTTCTTGAACGGCCGTCCGCCACCTTGACGCTGGCCCTGGTGCCTGCCGCCGCCGCCCTGGGGACGTTGTTGCTGGCCGCCAGAACGCTCGCGGTAGAGCGGGTCAAAAAGGTTTTCTTCCCTAACTTTTTCCAGGCTCATAGTCAGTTGTCCCTTTGACATTTGCGCGATGTCCTTCAGGATCACCGAGTCGTCGAGGGTCTCTTTGTTCCAGTTGCCATAGAAGGTCTTCATGAGCCGTCCCAGGTAGATGATGAGTTCCTCGCGCTCTTTGGGATCCTCCTTTTTCATGGCCTCCTGCACCAGCCGCTCGATGTTCTTGCCGTAGTGCTTGTAGCGAACGTCGGTCTGCGGGTAAGGGACCTTCTTGGGGCGTTTGCTCAGGATGTCACGGTCAGGAAGGTTGAAGGGGTTGTTGACGTCCAGGTTGAAGTCAGCGATGATCATCAGGTCGTCCCAAAGCCGCTGCGGGTTTTCGGCCGATTCCCTCACGGTAGGGTTGAGCAATTTGATGAGCTCAATGAGGGTGTAGGCCAGTTCGGTGCGCTTTTCCTTGTCCGGAACGCTGCGGATGTACTCCACCAGGTTCTGGATGTTTCGGCCGTATTCTTTGAGGATAATATGCGGACGCTGAGAGTTGTATTCTCCGATCATGATGACGTATTAAGGGGAGTAGGAGGATGTATCTTTAACTTGGCAAAACTAAGCAATAAGGTCTTCTCGCCAAAATCCTCGAAAGCGATCACCGCCTTGCGGTCGGCTCCTGAGGTATCGATTCTGACGACCGAACCGTAGCCGAATTTCGGATGCTCGACGCGCATGCCGGCCTGCAATCCGCTCGTGTCGCTGGGCGTGAAGTCGGAAGGAGCCTTGTAGCTCGTAGGTCGCACCACCGGCTGTGAACTGATGGTTTTCTTCATCCCCGACACGAAACTGCGGGCGAACTGTGAGTGGCTGGGCGGCTCGGCATGGATCCCGCCGTACTTGGTGCTCACCTTGACGAAATTGGCGTCGATGTCGTCCAGGAAGCGGCTGGGCTCGCAGTTCTTCAGCCGCCCGAACCGGTAGCGGGTCAACGCATACGACAGAAACAACCGCTTCTGGGCACGGGTGATGGCGACATAAAAGAGCCGCCGCTCTTCCTCCAGCTCCGACCGGCTGCTGAGCATCATCTGGGAAGGGAAGAGATCCTCTTCCAGGCCGGCGATATACACATACCGGAATTCCAGTCCCTTGGCCATGTGAATGGTCATCAGGGTGACTTTCTCCGGGTCTTTGTCCTTGTCCTCGTCCTGGCCGGTAATCAGCGAGACTTCCTGCAGGAAGGCGCCCAGGCCTTTATCCGTTCGTTCCGGGTCATCGGTAAACTCCTTGATGGCGTTGAGTAATTCCTGGATGTTTTCAAACCGGCTGAGACCCTCCACGGTCTTGTCGGCATAGAGTTCGCGAAGCAGGCCTGAGCCTTTGGCAATCTCGGACGCGGCGTCATAGGCATCCATTCGCCCGATGTCGATCTGGAAGCGCTTGATCATGGCGACAAAGTCGTCGATGCGGCCGGCGGCCTGGCTGCCCAGGAATGACGTCGCATTTTGAAGGACATCCCAGATGGAAATGGCGTGGTCGTTGGCCGCGACGATAATTTTGTCGACGGTTGAATCGCCGATGCCCCTCTTGGGAAGGTTGATGATCCGGCGGAACGACGCTTCGTCCTGCTGGTTCAGGGAGAACCTCAGGTAGGCGAGGAGATCCTTGATTTCTTTCCGCTGGTAGAAGGAGAGTCCCCCCACGACCTTGTACTTGATGTTCATCCGTCGCAGCGCTTCTTCAATGGCGCGGCTCTGGCTGTTGGTCCGGTAGAGGATGGTGAAGTCGCTGAACTTCAGCTGGTGCTGCATCTTTTCTTCGAAGATGGAAGTCGCGATGAGTTTGCCTTCTTCGTTGTCGGATACCGCCTTGATGAGCTCGATGAGATTGCCCTCCTCGTTTTCCGTCCATACGGCTTTCGGGAGCTGCGCCTTGTTCTTGGCGATGACGGAGTTGGCCGCGTGGACAATGTTTTTGGTAGACCGGTAGTTTTGCTCCAGCTTGATGATGCGGAGGTCAGGATAGTCTTTCTCGAAGTTTAGAATATTGGTGATATCGGCGCCCCGGAAGGCGTAGATACTCTGGGCATCATCGCCTACAACGGCAATGTTCTGGCTCACCGACGACAGCTTGCGGATGATGAAATACTGGCACAGGTTGGTATCCTGGAACTCGTCGACAAGAATGTACCGGATACGGTGCTGGTACTTGTTCAATACCTCGAGGTGCTCCTTGAACAGCTTGTCGGTATTGAAGAGCAGGTCATCGAAGTCCATGGCCCCCGACTTGAAGCAACGGAGGGCGTAGTTCTTGTAGATGTTGCCGATCTCCGGCCGCATGTTGGAGGCATCGTCGCCCATGAGCATGGGGTTTGACAGGTATTCCTGCCAGGAGACCAGACGGTTCTTGGCGCCTGAGATCCGGTTGTACACGACATTGGCCTTGTACTGCGTCTCATCGAGCCCCATTTCCTTGACTACCTGTTTGATAAGGGTCTTGGAGTCGTCGGTATCGTAGATGGTGAAACTGTTGGGGTAGCCCAGCAGGTGGGCTTCGGCGCGGAGGATGCGGGCGAACACGGAGTGGAAGGTCCCCATCCAGAGGTTTCGTGCATCCTGGCCCACGACCCGCTCGATCCGGTCGCGCATTTCCTTCGCCGCCTTGTTGGTGAAGGTGAGGGCCATGATATTGAAGGGGTCGATGCCCTTGGACTGGATGAGGTGGGCAATGCGATAGGTGAGCACGCGGGTCTTGCCCGAACCTGCTCCCGCGATGATCATGCAAGGACCCTCCGTGTGAATTACGCCTTCCTGCTGAGGAGGGTTAAGGTGCTCTAAATACTCCATTCAAAAAATCGCCTGCAAGTTAACCCCGCTCCATCAATGATGCTGACGGTTTTCGTGATAATTTTCTTCCTGACTCTGTGCAAGGGACCAGGAAATGTACTTCTCTGGAACCAAGCCGTTTACCCGGTGTCAATTCGTGTAAATTCGTGGAATTCGTGGCTGGCTACCTCGGGAGTGCTATATTGCCGGCCATTCATTTTATGAAAAGCGCAAAGGCAAAAAGCAAAAGACCAGGTCAAAAGCGAAAGAAGAAAGCCATGATGAAAGTAGGTGAGGTGCTGGTGTCTGATGACGTAAAATCGGTAGAGTTTGTTTGTCACCTCGAGAAGTGCAAGGGGGCCTGTTGTGTGGAAGGAGAGTTGGGGGCTCCTCTGGAAGAAGACGAACTGCCGGTCATGAAGGAGATTCAGGTGGCGGTGGCTCCTTACCTCACCGAAGAGGGCAAGAAGGCGATTGCGGCACAGGGACCCTATATCCTGGATGAGGACGGAGACTATTCAACGCCGACGATCGGGGGACGGGAATGTGCCTATGCCCTCTATGATGAGAAGGGCATATTGAAGTGCGGTATCGAGCAGGCCTACCTGGATGGCAAGATTAGTTTCCGCAAACCGATATCCTGCCATCTTTACCCGATCCGGATCACCAAGAAGAAGGACTTTGAAGCGGTCAATTATCACAAATGGAGTATCTGCTCTGATGCATGTACGCTGGGCAGGTCGCTCCAGGTGCCCCTGTACAAGTTCCTGAAAGACCCGCTGATCAGGAAGTACAGTGAGGCGTGGTATGCAGAACTGGTTGGCCAGATTGAGTCGCCGGAACCCCATAAAAAAAGCCGCTCAACATGAGCGGCTTTTTCGTTTAGAGGTCAACCTGGTTATTCGGCAACCACGTTCACCTTTACTTCGTGCTTCACTTCCTTGTGAAGATCGAGGAAGGCGGTGTAGGTGCCCAATTCCTTCGGCTGCTCCTTGAACGAGATCTTGCGACGGTCGACGTCAAAGCCTTTGGCCTTGAGGGCTTCCGATACCTGCAGGCTGGTGATGGCTCCGAAGATGCGTCCGGTTTCGCCGGCCTTGGTCTTCAGTTCAATCACCGTATCGCCGATGCGCTGGGCGATGGATTCGGCTTCCGACTTGATCTTTTCGGCCTTGTGCGCCATTTGCCGGATGTTCTCGGCGACCATGCGCTTGTTGGCTTCCGTAGCCACCAGGGCCACGCCGTTCGGGATGAGGTAATTCCTGCCGTACCCGGCTTTCACCTTCACGATGTCGTTCTTGTATCCAAGACCGCTGACATCCTGTTTCAATATTACTTCCATGGTGTATTCGGGTTCTGGTTATTTCAATGCGTCTCCCAGGTAAGGCAGCAACGCGATGTGGCGCGCACGCTTGATGGCCTGGGCTACTTTCTTCTGGTACTTCCAGCTGTTGCCGGTGAGGCGGCTGGGGAGGATCTTACCCTGTTCGTTGATGAACTTCATCAGGAAGTCAGGGTCTTTGTAGTCGATGTACCGGATGCCGTTCTTCTTGAAGCGGCAGTACTTGGGCTTCATTTCAGCCCGCTTGATGGGTTCGTTTACGAGTGTCATTCGCGTACCTCCTCTCTCTCACGTTTAGGTTGTTGTGCTTTGGGTCCTTTGTTCCTGTTGAACTCACCCTTGCGCCGGCGGTTGTTGTATTCAACCGCAAACTTGTCAAGGCTGGTGGTCAGAAAGCGCATGACTGACTCGTCCCTTCTGTATTCTGTCTCAAGGACCGCAATGGTCTCGGAGGGTGCCGAAAACTCGATCAGGTTGTAGAAACCGGTAGACTTCTTCTGGATCGGATACGCCAGCTTTTTCAGTCCCCACTGCTCAACATTGACAATGTTGGCTTTGTGGCCGGTCAACACCTTCACGAACTTATCGACAGTATCCTTTGCCTGGTCCTCAGACAAAACGGGATTTAAAATGAATACCGTCTCGTAGTTGTTCATGAATAAATTGGTTTTAGAAATAAGGCTGCAAAAATAGCGGTTTTTCTGATAAAACAAGATACTGAACCTTTAAAAAACAGCGATCTAGGCCGATTTTGACCCCTGTACGCCCATTCCGGGTTGCCGGGCACTAGGTGCTGGGTCCTGGGTACTAGGCACTCGGCACTAGGTATTGGATACCAGTTTTGCTTGCCGATTACCGATCACCGATTACGGATCACCGATTACGGATTACCGATTACGGATTACCGATCACGGATTACCGACTACGGATTATTTCACCACAAACTGGGCTGAGCCAATCAGGTAATCCTGGGCGTAAATCTCCACGGTATAATTCCCCGATGCAAATTCCGACCCCTTCTCATAAAGGAAGGTCAGTTTCTGCCGGGTGTTGTCGAAGAGAATCTCCTGGCTGGCAGTGTAGAACTCTTCCTTATTGTTGACCAGGAAGGTGCCCGAACCGCGGGCCACATCGAAAATGACCTGCCCGTTCTCGTCGATCACCCGGATCATGATCTTCTTTCCCTCGATGGGGGCGACCTTGTTTTCGGCCAGGTTGAATTCCACTTTCAATTTTTCAAGCTGCCGGGCCCGGAACGGTGATTCACGCTCTTTGCCTTTGGAATTGACTGACATGACGGTCACGTTTTCTGCCTTCAGCTGGCTGGCCAGCGCCACTTTGCTGGCCAGTTCCTCCTTCGTGGTGGCCAGCCGGTTGATGGAATCGTTAAGTACGTTCTTCTGGGTTTTCAGCTGACGGTTCTCCGTGAACAGCGATTGGTTGGTGGTCTTCAATCGCTCAATCTCATCGTCCTTAAGCTTAAGCAATTCTTCATAACCTTCCACCCGGTCCTTGAGCTCCTTGATGGCCTTCGTACTCCTGGACACCGAACGCTTCAACTGGGCATCCACTTCAGCCTTGGCCTTTTGAAGGTCCTTGACGTCGCCGCCCAGTTTCTCCACTTCCTTGATTTTCACGTCGAGTTCTGCCTGTATCTCCTTCAGCCGCTGCATGGTGCTGGCCAGGTCTTCCTCCACGTCGGCCTTTTGGGCGACGATTTCCTTCTTGTCGGTGTAGTCAAAGTAGATCTTGGCGCTCTGGATAAGCACAATGATCACCAGCAGGGAGATGATGACGGTGGTTTTGTTGCTTTTCTGGGGCGGTGGCGTGTTGGTCGGCTCCATAATCCGGATAATATCCGGCAAAGGTAGCCTTGCGCGGGCTCATTTCAAGGACCACACGTAATGTTGCTTGTTCAGGGCGGGGTCAAAGCAAAGCAAACCGCAACGGTATAAATCCACGCTGCCGTAGACCAGCGTGTCGGTCCGGATCTCTTCCCAGGCTTTCTCCATTTCCTCCGACCGGTGGATGTCATCGATAACGACCAGGCTGCTCGATTTCAACCTGCGGGTCAGCAACCTGTAATACTCCAGGGTGGGGACATACCGGTGGTTGGCGTCCATCAGCACAAAGTCAATCTTGTCGGTAGGCTCCAGGAACCGGTGAAGGGTTTGGTCGAGGTTGCCTTCAATGACCTTGATGTTCTTTTTTCCGGCCCACTCGAAGTTGGTCATCGCCACATTGGCAATAGCATGGCTGCCTTCAAAGGTGTAAATGGTGGCATCGGTTTTCTGTGCCAGGTAGAGCGTGGTAAGCCCCAGCGACGTGCCCAACTCGACGACGCGTTTGGAGTTGGAATGGTACAGCAAATCCAGGAAGAACATGGCCCACTTGTACGGGGTCAGGCTGGTGCGTGCGATTTCCCCGATCGTTCGTTTCCGGATGGTTCCCTGGCCGCCACTTCCAAAATCCTCTACGTCCAGGACCGTCTTATTCGACTCCAGGTCGCGGCGGAGATCTTCCAGGACAGGCAGCCCGTCGGGGTGCTTGCGCGTGACCAGCTTGGTGTAGAGATCGTAGAAATAGGGGGAGTGAATGGAATGATCATCCACTTCGTAAAGCCAATGGCGGATAAAGGATTTTGCCTGGTGAAGGGTGGACACACGAAGTGCGTTTCCGTGAAACTAATTCAACCGCATGGGTGCGATCATGGTGAACTCAGGTATGTTGACCGTGAACGCTACTCCGTCCACCACGCGCTCCATCAGGTAGGTGCCCACCATCTTTCCGATGCCGGATTTCAGGTTGCAGCCGGACACGTAGGTGTGCGATTCCCCGGGTTCCAGCACGGGCTGCTGGCCTACCACACCCTCGCCCTCCACCTCGCGGGGAAGAAAACCGGCGTCAAAGATGTCCCAACGCCGCCGTTTCAACTGGATGGTGAAATCACTCCCGTTTTCAATCGTAATCCGGTAGGTGAAGACGTAATGATACTGGCTCGGGCTGGAGTAGGAGGGCTGATACTCCGTCTCCACCGTTACCTTGACGCCCTTGGTGATTTCTGTGACCATTCGTTCAAAAGTATCAATTTTTTGCATTTAAAAACCGTACTTCGGGCCGAATCACGTATGCCGGTTGATGTAAAAATCCATCCCTCCTGGAAATCGCTCCTGGAGGCGGAATTTGATAAACCTTACTTTCACGACCTCATTGCCTTTGTGCGTTCGGAATACGCAACCCAAACGGTCTATCCGCCCGGCAAAGAGATCTTCGCCGCTTTCGATGCCTGTCCCTTCGACGAGGTTAAGGTGGTAATTATCGGCCAGGACCCGTACCATGGCCGTGGCCAGGCGAACGGCCTCTGCTTCTCCGTTCACGATGGTGTCCGGATGCCGCCGTCGCTGGTCAATATCTTCAAGGAAATCCAGCGGGACCTCGGCAAACCGTTGCCATCCTCCGGCAATCTCCAACGATGGGCCAGCCAGGGGGTTCTGCTCCTCAACGCCACCCTCACGGTACGCGAGTCGTCGCCGGGTTCGCACCAGGGCAAAGGGTGGGAGGCCTTTACCGACAGCGTTATCCGTCTCATCTCCGAAAAGAAGTCGGGTGTGGTGTTCCTGCTGTGGGGTGCCTACGCGCAGAAGAAAGGGGAGATCATCGATCGTTCGAAACATCTGGTGCTGATGTCGGCACACCCTTCACCCTTTTCCGCCGACCGCGGCTTCTTTGGAAACAAGCACTTTAGCAAGACCAACGACTATCTGCGCAGCAAGGGCCTGAAGGAAATCGATTGGTGAGAGCGTTGCCGTCAAGGGGCAAACCCATTTCATTAAATAGCCCCGGGGTCAATCCCGGGGCTATTTATTGAGGGTGGGAATTGATCGGCTGATTTGTGGAAATCTACCGGATCAAGTTGAAGAACCGGCTCCAGCGAATCTTGCCAAAGAAGCTCTCGTACTTGTCGATCGACAGCCAGATGAAAAACCCTTTGCCGACGATGTGATCTGCCGGCACAAAGCCCCAATAGCGGGAATCAAGGGAGTTGTGACGGTTGTCACCCATCATGAAGTAGTAATCTTGCTTGAAGGTGTATTGGTTCACCTCCTGGCCGTCGATGGTCAGTTTCCCCTCGCGTACGACGGCATTGTCGTTCAGGTCGTAGTACATGATCGTTTCCCCGTAGAGCGACATCGTGGAGTCATTCACCTCGATGGTCATCCCTTCTTTGGGCACCGTCAGCGGCCCGAAGTCATCTCCGTTCCAGCTGCCGCCTTTCGACTTGGGGAAGATCCGGAAATCCGGTCCTTCGTGCGTCCGGTGGTCGTCGGCTACGGCCGTGATGTAGGGGATCTTCTTCAATTCTTCTGCCTTATCGGGCGTGAGGAACATTTGGTAGACGACCTGGTTGTCCTCGAGACGGCCGAGGAGGTTGTAATCGTCGGGATCCAGTTCCAGGCTCTCCAGGTTGCGGGGATTGATTTCATCCTTGGCATAGATCAGATAGCTGAACTGCATTTTCGGCGGATTTTCTGAAGGCTGTCCGTTGATGAATACCTGCCGGCTTTTGATGGTGATCACGTCGCCGGGGATGGCGATGCATCGCTTGATGTAATTGGTCTTCAGGTCGACCGGGTAGACCTTGTTTTCATTCAGTTCTTTGGGAGGCACGTTGAACACGACCACATCGCCGC
This sequence comes from Cyclobacteriaceae bacterium, assembly GCA_016787605.1. Lineage (GTDB taxonomy): Bacteria > Bacteroidota > Bacteroidia > Cytophagales > Cyclobacteriaceae > ELB16-189. The sequence goes on along the minus strand of JAEUUE010000077.1, from coordinate 7,447 downwards.
GCTGCACGGAGGAGAACCCGGGAAGGCGGTACTGCGGCAGTTGAATCCAGTCTATGTAGGAGGGTATTTCGGTGAACCAGATCTTCTGATGCGTCAACGGGATCTGCAGCGGCGTCTTCGGCGTACGAGTTCCGTAGTGAAACTTGCTTACAAACAGGAAGTCGCCCACCAGCATGGAGTTCTCCATTGACGGGGTGGGGATGGTGTAGGCCTCCATGATGAGCCAGCGGATGAGCGTGGCAGCAATCACGGCAAAGGCGATGGCATCGAACCATTCGCGCCAGAAGGACTTGCGTACGGGAGGGGCGGTCGACTGATCAGCGGCGGGTTTATCCGACTTCCAAAACTTCCAATTCATGCAGTAAGGCTTAAAAAAGTCCCGCAAATAAAAGTAAAATATTCCGAAGTTCACCCTGAGCCCTGAGCCTTGTCGAAGGGTCGAATGGCCCGCCCTGAGCTTTCCGAGGGGTTAGAACTGGAGAAAGTCGTCCATGCCGAGCACCCCGCGCCGGTTGGGCAGCCACTCGGCGACGGCCACGGCACCTTGTGCGAAGCCTTCCCGTGAGTGGGCGGTATGGCGAATCTCCAGGTCATCGACCGGCGACCGGTACGTTACGGTATGCGTACCCGGCGTCGGATCAACCCGGTAGGAGCGTATTACGAGATCGGCGGCCTCCCGGGTTTCGTGGTTAACCCACTGTTTTTTGAACGGTAAGTGCCGGAGAATTCCTTCCGCCAGCGTTATCGCCGTGCCGCTGGGTGCGTCTTTCTTCTGGGTGTGATGCACTTCGTCGATGCTGGGGTCGTACCCGCTCACTTTCGACATCATGCGGGCGAGCTGCTCGTTCAGCCGGAAGAAGAGGTTCACGCCGAGGCTGTAATTGGACGCATAAAAAAAGGTTCCGCTTTTCTGACGGCAATACGCCTCCACATCCGCCTTGTGCTCCAGCCAGCCCGTGGTGCCACTGAGCACCGGGATGCCGTGATCCAGGCAAAGTCTAATGTTGGCCGGGGCTGCCTCCGGCTGGGTGAACTCGATAGCCACGTCCACGGGCGTGGTAAAGTCAAAGGACTTGCCGGCGGAAGGATCGTGGATGCCCGCGATGCGATGACCGCCTTGGATCGCGATGGCCTCAATAGCCTTGCCCATCTTACCATACCCGATCAGCAGGATATTCATGGTGTCAGAATTTGATGGTTAGTGCAATTCCCGAGGCCTGGCCAAAGAGCGGATGTTGCTGCAGGCTGGGCCCGAGGCTGACTTTTAACTGCGGGTTGAGGTCGAAGTCGCGGAGGTGGGCGTCCACGTGCGCGTCGACCAGTTGCAGCAGGTACCACATGCCGTCAAGAATGAGAAAGAAGTCGCGCTGCCTTCGGTAAAACTCCGTGACCGAACGGAGCTGCTGCTCGGTATATCCGCTGGGGGGTACGTAGTTATTGGGATCGCGAACAAGGGCAAACAGTTCGACCTTGTATTCATTGTACAGTTCATTGTAGCGGAAGGCCACGGAGGTGAGGAGGTAAAATCCCCCGTAAACGATCGGAAGTTTCCAGTACTTCTTGTTGTAGACCTGGCCCATGCCGGGCATCACAGCGGAATACAACAGGGCTTTGCGAGGTACATAGCGGGCCGCATATTGCTCTGCAGTGATCACTTTTCCCCGGCGCATGATGACAACCGTGTCTTCCGCGTTTCGCGAAGTATCGGTCAGCACCTGCACCTTTTGAGCGTAGCCTGCCTGGGTGAGAACGAGAAGAAGGAAAAGCGTGATCCGCATCATGGTTACAGCTTGAGCAAGTCGAGGATCCGGTTAAGGTCCTGGATCGACAGGAAGGGAATCTTGATTTCGCCCTTCTTGCCGTCGCTCTTCACAGTAACTTTCGTGCCAAAATGCGAGGATAGTCTGCCCTGTAACTGGGTAATTTCCCGGCTGGAACCGGGTTTGCTGGCGGCGCCACCCTTCGGACGGGTCGTGGTCAGGTTGCGGGCGAGCTCTTCCACCTGTCGCACCGACAGGTCGTCGGAGAGAATCCGCTTGAAAATAACCAGCTGGATGTCGGGATTCTCAATGTTGATGATCGCACGGGCATGGCCCATGGACAACTTGTTGTCGCGCAGCGCAATCTGGATGGCCGGGGGCAGCTTGAGCAGGCGCAGGTAGTTGGTCACCGTGCTTCGGTTCTTGCCTACGCGGTCGCCCAGCTGTTCCTGCTTCAGGTTGCATTCGGTGAGCAGGCGCTGGTAGCTCAGCGCGATTTCGATGGGGTTGAGGTTCTCCCGCTGGATGTTTTCCACGAGGGCCATTTCCAGCATCTGCTGGTCGTCGGCCGACCGGATGTAGGCGGGGATGGTCTTCAGGCCGGCGCGGCGGGCGGCCTGGTAGCGGCGCTCGCCGGAAATCAGCTGATACTGGTTGCGGGCCAAACGGCGCACGGTGACCGGCTGGATGATGCCGTGCACCTTGATGGAGTCGACGAGTTCTTGCAGCGCCTCAGGGGCAAAATCTTTCCGGGGCTGGTAAGGGTTCACCTCGATCTCGCTCACCGGGATCTCGCTCATGCCGCCGCCCGATTTGGCGGGTGCTTCCTCAAATTTGCTGGTCTCCGGCGTGTCGCTCAGGAGGGCGCTGAGACCGCGGCCTAATCCTTTTTTCTTGATCGTCATTTGCCAAAGCCGTTTTTGTCCAGGATTTCGTGAGCCAGGTTGAGGTAGGCGATCGCGCCCTTGCTTTCGGCGTCGTGCACGATGACCGGCAGACCGAAGCTGGGCGATTCGCTCAGCTTGACGTTGCGCGGGATGATCGTCTTGAACGAGATGTTTTTGAAATGCATCCGCACTTCCTCCACCACCTGGTTGCCCAGCGACGTGCGGGAATCATAGAGCGTGAGCAGGATGCCTTCGATCTCCAGCTGCGGGTTCAGCCGCGTCTGGATGATCTTGATCGTGTTGAGGAGTTTGCCCAATCCCTCCAGGGCGAAATACTCGCACTGAACGGGGATAATCAGCGAATCGGCCGCGGTGAGGGAGTTGATGGTGATCAGTCCCAGCGACGGGGAGCAGTCGATGATGATGAAGTCGTACTCGTCCTTGATGGCCATCAGGGCGTTGCGCATCCGCTCTTCGCGGTGGTCGATGTTGACCATTTCCACTTCCGCGCCGACCAGGTCGATATGGGAGGGGAGCACGCTGAGGTACTTGAGTTCGTTGGGCACGATGGCGTCGTGGATGTTGACGTTGTCCACCATGCACTCGTAGATGCTCACTTTCACCCCTTTCGGGTCGATGCCCAGCCCCGAGGTGGAGTTAGCCTGAGGGTCGGCATCCAGGAGCAAGGTCTTCTGTTCCAGCACAGCCAGGCTGGCGGCCAGGTTGATGGCCGTCGTGGTCTTTCCTACGCCACCTTTTTGGTTCGCTATCGCTATAATCTTTCCCAATCAGTTCTAGTTCATCAAGTTTGGACACCAAATATATCAATTCAGCGCGCCCCAGCATTTTCAAATTTCCAAATCTTCAAATTTTCAAATTGAAGGGCTACTTCTTCTTTCGCTTGTCTGCGCTCGCCTTCCTGGCTTCCTCGCTGGCTTTCATCGCCTCTTCGAGTTTCGCCATGAATTTGGACTTCGACCCCGTGCCGGAGGCCATCTTCTTCTTATGGTCTTCCATCACGGCCATGATCTTGTCTTCATCCACAAACCGCTTGATGATGGCCTGTTGGGCGAACGTTACCAGGTTGGAAACGAAATAATAGAAGCTCAAACCCGCTGAGAATGAGTTCAATACGAACATAAACACCACGGGCATGATGTAGGACAGCGACTTCATGGGGCCTGTCACCGAGGAGAGCTGGTTGTTCTGCCACTGGTAGACCAGGGTGGAGGCGGTCATCAGCAATACAAAGAGGCTCACGTGGCTTCCGTAGAAGGGAATGGCAAAGGGCAGTTGGGCGATGGAGTCATACGTGCTCAAGTCTTCCGCCCAGAGGAAAGGTTGTTGACGAAGTTCTACGGAGACCGGGAAGAAGTAGAACATCGCGAAAAGGATGGGCATCTGCAGCAGGAGCGGTATGCAGCCGCTGAAGGGATTCACGCCCGCCTGCTGGTAGAGTTTCATCTGGTCCTGCTGCGTCTGCGTCATGTTGTCGCCATTCTTTTCCTTGATCAGGTCCAGCTCGGGTTTCAGCAGGCGCATCTTGGCCATGCCGAGGTAAGAGCTGTAGGAGAGCGGAGTGAGCAGGAGCTTGATGATGATGACGAGGATGACGATGATGATCCCGTAACTGCTGAAATACTTCTCCAGGAAATGAAAAATGGGGATGATCAGGTATTTGTTCACCCACGATACCGGGGGCCAGCCGATGTAGAGATTCTCTTCAAAACCTTCCGTGACCTCCGTGATCACCTTGTGGTCGTTGGGTCCGAAAAAGAATGTGAAGCCTGCCTTGTTGCCCGTGATGTCGGCTTTGGGGATGCGGAGAATGAGGTTGGCGGTTTTGACCACCGACGTGTCCGCGACGTTGATGCGCGTGCTTATTTCCCCGCTGGCAAAGGACTGGTCGGCGATGATGGCGTTTACGAAAAACTTCTGGCGGATGCTCACCCACTTCAAGGGCTCGGCGATGGATTCTGCCTCGGGATCGGGCGACGTGTCGCTCAGCCCGTCAAAGTCGCCTGCTTTGGTAAAATAGTTGACGGTCGTCTTCGTGCGGCTGTCGTTCAGGTCCTTCTCCTGCGGAGGAATGAAATCCGTCCACGTCAAGGTGAGTTGGTCACTGTTCAGGGAATTGGCTAACTGGCTGGTTTCCATGCCGTAGCGCAGCGTGTAGCCGGAAGCAGGAATCTTGTATGTGTTGCGGAAGAACTTCCCATCACCGAGAGGAGTCGTGTAGGTGAGGAGGGTAGTGTCGCCGGACTTGGTGTTTTCTGCCGAGTAGAGCAGTGAGTACAAGTCCACATCCTTGCCATCCAGGGTCCCGGTGAGCCGGAACGAGTTGGTGCCGGAGGAAACGAGGAGGAGGGGTTTCTGGTAGTAGGTCTTGTATTTCTTCAGCTCGACCTCCTTCAGGATTCCGCCCTTATTCGTAAAGGTGAGCACCATGTCCTCCGTTTCTATGCGAGTGAGTTCCTCAGCCACGACGGCGGGGGCCGTCCACTGAGCTGTGTCGGCGGGGCTGGTCGACGCAGGGGTAGCGGTCTTCAGGGTATCAGCAGCGGCCGGAACCTCGGAGGTAACCGGCTCAGGCATCGGCTGGGGGGCGAACCAGGTGAAGTACACCCACAGGAGGACGGCGATAAGGGTTAGCCCGATGGCGGAATTACGATCCATAAATGAGGTCTAAATATCAGGGATTCAGTTTTTTATAGGCCATAGCCGCTTCCACGAACTTGACGAACAGCGGGTGCGGGTTGAGCACGGTGCTTTTCAGTTCGGGGTGGAACTGGACACCGACAAACCAGGGGTGGTCTTTCAGTTCGACCACCTCGACCAGCCCGCTTTCAGGGTTAATACCGACGGCTTTGAGGCCGGCCTCTTCGATTTGCTCGAGGTACTTGTTGTTGAATTCGTAGCGGTGGCGGTGGCGCTCTTTAATAAGGAGTTCGTCGTATGCTGTGGCGGCCTTAGAGCCCTTTTTCAGTTTGCAGTCGTACGACCCCAGGCGCATGGTGCCACCCTTGTCAGTGATCTTCTTCTGTTCTTCCATCATGTCGATCACCGGGTGCTTGGTCTTGGGGTCGAGTTCGGTGGTGCTGGCGGCGAGGCCGAGCACGTTGCGGCTGAACTCCACCACGGCGCATTGCATGCCCAGGCAGATGCCGAAGAAGGGGATCTTGTTTTCGCGCACGTAGCGGATGGCCTCGATTTTGCCTTCCAGGCCACGTTCACCGAAGCCGGGAGCGACGAGGACGCCGTGGAGGCCTCCGAGGATCTCCGACACGTTGTCGGGCGTGATGTCTTCAGAGGAGATCCATTGGACGTGGACTTTGCAGTCGTTGGCCGCCCCGCCGTGGATAAACGCCTCAGCGATAGACTTATAGGCGTCGGGGAGCGAGACGTATTTGCCGACGAGGCCGATGCGGATTTCGTCGGTAGGGTTTTTGAGTTTGCCGAGGAAGGCCTTCCATTCTTCGAGTTCAGGCTCGTGGCGGGAGGTGACCTTGAGTTTGGCCATGACCCGTTCGTCGAGTTTCTCTTTCCGCATGAGCAGCGGCACGTCGTATATCGTTTCGGCGTCGATGGCTTCGATCACCGAGTTAAGCTGGACGTTGCAGAAGAGGCCCACCTTCTTGCGGATCTCCATGGGGAGCGGCATTTCGGTGCGGCAGACGAGGATGTCTGGTTGTACCCCTTCTTCGAGGAGTTTCTTTACGGAGTGCTGGGTGGGTTTGGTTTTGAGTTCTTTGGCCGCCTTGAGGTAGGGGATGAGCGTGAGGTGAATGACCAGCGAGTGGTTGGCGCCCAGGTCCCAGCGCACCTGGCGGACCGCTTCGATGAAAGGCAGGGACTCGATATCGCCCACGGAGCCCCCGATTTCGGTGATGATGAAGTCATATTGGCCCGATTCTCCGAGGAGGTAGATGTTCCGCTTGATTTCGTCGGTGATATGGGGGATGACCTGGACCGTTTTGCCCAGGAATTCCCCTTTTCGTTCGCGGGTGATGACATTATTATATATGCGGCCCGTGGTGATGTTATTGGCCTGGGAGGTGCGGGTATTGAGGAAACGCTCATAGTGGCCCAGGTCGAGGTCCGTTTCGGCCCCGTCGTCGGTGACGAAGCATTCGCCGTGTTCGTAGGGGTTGAGGGTACCGGGGTCTATATTGATGTAGGGGTCGAATTTCTGGATGGTCACGGAGAATCCGCGGGCCTGGAGGAGCATGCCGAGGGAGGCGGAGATGATTCCTTTGCCCAGGGAGGAGGTTACGCCGCCGGTGACGAAGATATACTTAGCGGAGGTGGACATTTGGGGTCGAAATTTCGGTCGCAAAGGTAGATTATTTGGTCTAGGGAGGGGTCAGTCCTTTGAAATTATTTCCTTTTTGAGGATTTTGGAGGGTCCTAAACACCCTTGATGCCCCCAGGTTACAATCAGCCCCGTTCCGTGTATTCATACACGGATGATTTTACCGCTTTCATGAAGGTTATTGGCAGACCCGGGCTTCTGGCTATTGGTTTTTGGCTATCCGCATTGTTCTTGTCGTCCTCCGCGCTGGCGCAGACGGCGACGGTGGTGAATAATGCCACCGATCCGCGGCACGAGACGCTGAATCAACGGGTGGTTTCTGTACTTTTTGACAACAACCTGACCGGGTCCACCAGCGTAGGCCAATGGGTGGTACGCTTGAATGGAAGCTCGGCAGGGATAACGGTCAATTCAGCTGTTATTTCAGGTAACCGTGTTCTGGTCACATTTGACGCTAGTGGTGCAGCAGGGCATGGAGCGGGAGAGAC
>JAEUUE010000063.1 GCA_016787605.1 Cyclobacteriaceae bacterium | reverse complement strand
TTCACGGCGATGGACCCCAGTTTGGTCGCAGGCACATTGGCCAAAGAACCGCCAAAGCTCCCAATCGGGGTGCGCACGGCGGAGACGATGTATACTTCTTTCATGGTGTGTTGTTGCTCGTTACTCGTTACTCGTTTCTTCTACTTGTTCCCCAGGCCCCTTACCCCTAAAGGGGAATCACTATTTGTTTTAATCGGCCTTTTCTTCAATTCTACCCCCACTTACTCCCCCTTTAGGGGCAGAGGCGGGGGAAGTCTTGTTGCTCGTTGCTTCACTTTTCACTCTTCACTTTTCATTACCAGTCCGGCTTCCCCCTGTCCTTCGGCTTCGTCGCCTTTCTCTTGTTCTGCTGGAGATACTGCACCTCCTGGTTCTTCATCGCCTCAAGCACCATCTTTGCCTTCTCCTCGCTAATCTTCATCTGCTTCATCTTCTCGGAGGAGGGTGAGGGTTCCTTCTTTTCGTCTTTCTTCTCGTCCTGCTGATCCTTCTGCTGCTGCTCTTTCTTCTCCTGATCTTTCTTCTCCTGGTCTTTCTTCTGCTGTTCCTGCTTCTTCTTCTCTTCCTGCTCCTTCTTCTCCTTGTCTTTCTGCTGTTGCTCGTTCTCCTTCTGGTTTTTCTGGTCCTGCTTGTCCTTGTTGTCTTTCTGCTCCTGGTCTTTCTTGTCCTGGTCGTCGCGTTGCTGTTGCTGCTGTTTCTTCTGTTCTTCGAGCTTCTTCTTCACCATCTCATAGTTGTACCGTGCCTCTTCGTTGGCGGGATTGGCTTTCAGCGAGCTCTTGAAATAGGTGAGGGCTTCTTCCAGCTTGTTTTCGCGGTGCGATAGCATGCCCAGCTGCTGGTAGCTCACCGACCGGTAGTCGGGGTTCGCGCTGTTGGTTAGTCCCAGGTAGGCGTTACGGGCGTTGACGGTATCGTTGAGGTGGTAGTAGGAGTGGGCGAGGTTCATGGTCACCTCTTCCTCCTTCACACCCAGGGAGTCCAGGATGCGGTATTGGGCGGCGGCCTCCTTGTATTCACCCCGGGCGTAGGATTCCTTCGCCTTCTCTTTGGCTTTGTTCACCTCGCCGATCTTTCCGGGATCGATGAGCAGGGTCAGCAGGATGAGAAACAGGAAGTTCATATCGTCACGGTTCGCACGCTCAGCAGAATATCCACGACCAGCAACACCAGGGCGGCCAACAGGAAGTAAAAATAGCGATTGGCCGACACATCCACGAGCCGCGACTCACGGATTTGGCCTTCGATCTTGCTGATGGTATTGATCAGTCGAGACACGTCGTTTCCATTGTCGTTAATTTCGAAATACTGGCCGCCGGTGAGGCTGGCCACCTGCTTTAACGAAGCGGGGTTGAGTTTGGATATGACCGGGTTGCCGCTTTTGTCGGTCTTGAGGCTGCGTCCGGCGTAGATCTGGCTGCCGCGTTCGGTACCGATTCCAAGGGTAAAGAGCTTGATGTCCTTGTCGGCGATCTCTTTGGCGATGTCTTCGGTCTCGTCACCGAAGTCTTCCCCGTCGCTGATCAATATGATGACCTTCGATTTGGAGTCTGAGGACTTGCCGTCAGGGTCCTCCAGCTTCTGCATGGCCATGCGGAGGGGAGGGCCGAAGTCGGTGCCGCTGGACGGTACCAGTGACGTGTTCATGGTCTCGATAAACAGGTTGAGCGCGTTCTGGTCGTAGGTGAGGGGGCACTGCATGAAGGCCTCCGAAGAGAAGATGATGATGCCCAGGCGGTCGCTGTTGAAGGCTTCGACCACCCGCTTCATCTCGAACTTGATTTTCTCCAGGCGGCTGGGCTGGATGTCGAAGGCGTCCATGGACTTGGACAGGTCGACGCAGATCATGATGTCTTTGCCCACCGACTGCACCTCGCGCTTGGCTTCGCCGAAGGACGGCCCCAGGTAGGCGATGAGGAGCAGGGCGAAGAGGGCGGTACGGAGCACCAGTTTGTAGGCCACGGCATAGGCCGGCGACTTCAGGGCGCGGCTGATGCGGACCATGCGCACGACGTAGAGGCCGTAAAAGACGATGAAGGCCGCCACCAGCACCAACTCCACCACACTGAACGAACGGAACCAACCCATGCTGCAAATTTATAAGTGGAGGGCTAGAAACAAGGGCGGTTGGTGTAAATAGTGAGGGTCGGAATGTTTGGGCGACCAGATGGGTTATTGAAGAGGTTAAGTTACCACCGCAAAGTCGCTAAGCCGCGAAGGACCGCAAAGCCGGGGCCTGCCCCGACGAGCCTCTGCATTCCCTCGAGGCTCATACGATATATCACCCTGCACTTCTATCGAAGTATCACGGGCTCGTCGGGGTGGCCAGATTCGAACTGACGATCTCCTGCTCCCAAAGCAGGCGCGATACCGGGCTACGCTACACCCCGAAATTACTGTGGTGATCCGGCAGGGACTCGAACCCCGAACCGTCAGCTTAGAAGGCTGATGCTCTATCCAGTTGAGCTACCGGACCCAATAAACTCCATTCCCTATGTTCCAAGTGGTCAAGATTTCGGGATCCTTGATCCACCTAAATACTACACCCGGCCAAGTCCGGAATTTTCGAAGCCTGGACGGGTGTATCGGTCCTGTTGACCACCGCGGAGAAGGGGGGATTCGAACCCCCGGTACGGTTTAACCCGTACGACAGTTTAGCAAACTGTTGGTTTAAGCCTCTCACCCACTTCTCCTGAGAAAGCGAGGTGCAAATATAGGGGATGGAGGTATTATTGTGCTAACTCCCTGATAAACAACTTAGGGATAGCCGCTGCGATTTGCACCTCACCCCCGGCCCCTCTCCGAGGCGGAGAGGGGAGGGAAATATAAGTTCGGAGTGAATTCCCCTCTCCGTTTCGGAGAGGGGTGGTCGAGCGTCAGCGAGACCGGGGTGAGGTGAATAACGCCCCCGCCAACGCCGCAAACCCCGCCGGCAATCCCCCCACCACCGCCGTCAACACATACAGCAACGCCGGCGTCTTCGTGGGAAAAATCTGGGCGACCTTCTCGGTGAGGATTGAGTTCGTCTGTGCGTCGATGATTATAGCCGTCGCCAGCCAGAGCAGCGCTACGCCGAGGAAGCCGGCTCCGAAGGACACAAAGCCGTTGTTGCCCGCCCAGTAGCCGGCGGCGAATGCGCCGATCACCAGCGTCCACCAGGGAAGGAAATATTGGAGCGCCAGGCACAACACGGCCGTGGCGATGAGTTGCTTGAGGAAGTTCATTGGGCGGGAGATAATTGAGTGGAAGAAACTTTTTTGCCGGACAGCTGGTCGGGACTCGTCACGAAGTGCAGCGTATAGTACTTCGCTTTCGCCCACGGCTCAACCATGTTGGCGTAGAAGGGGCTTCCAGGGTTGCCGCTCTGGCCGCCGGGGTAGACGCC